>CAUWMC010000030.1:0-1529 GCA_963559865.1 uncultured Helicobacter sp. | reverse complement strand
CGAAAAATACATTTTAAACTAATAAAATTTTTTAATCTTGAAAATATGAGAATTTTAAAAAATTACTTAAGATTCTATGTTTGCTCCCCCCCCCCCCCCATTAAAAATACATAAGTATTGATATAGGTATGTGCTATTTTTGCAGATTCAAATCTCAAAGAAGAGACTCTAGCATTGTGGGCAAGTGTGGCATAGGCTTTTGCATCTTGGCTTAAAATCCACTCTATACCCTCTCCTAGTGTGTTAGAGTCGTTTGCAAGCGGTGCTAGGTAGCCATTATGCTTGTGGGTAATCATATCACCATTACCACCAATATCAAATGCCACAACAGGTGTGCCACAAGCTAAAGATTCCATAATGACATTGCTTAGATTTTCTGCCAAACTTGGAGCGACAAATATATCACAGGCATTAAAGGCAAAGGCTAGAGTGTAGTCATCGTGGAGAAAGCCTAGTGTGTGGGATTTTATCCCTTGAATCTGTGGGGCTTCTCCGCCAAAGACAAGTAGCTCACATTGTGATTTAAGGTTAGAAGGGAGATTTTCTAGGGCAATTTTTAACTCGTTAAAGCCCTTTCTTTCAACACTAGCCCCACCAATCGCACCAAAGCCGATATAGTAAGTAGGCTGTGCAAAAATATGGGGGAATAGCGTATGTAAAGTATGCTTGGCAATGGAGATAAGCCAAGTTTTATCTACTGCCCCCCCCCCAGCTAATTGTGCGTAAGTGTCAATATAAGCGTGGGCGACTTTTGAAGATTCAAAAGCTTTTATCGCAGAAGAGCGAGCATTGTGAGCGAGAGCTTCATACTTAGCTGTTTCAAGGCTTAGAATCCACTCTATACCCCTTGCTAAATCGTTTGTGTCATAGCATTTGGCAAGATAGCCATTGTGTTTATGAGTGATAATATCTTTTAGCCCACTTGTATTAAATGCTACTACTGGTGTGCCACAGGCTAGGGCTTCAAGGGCGGTTTGCCCAAAGGATTCTAAATGGCTTGGCATAATAAACACATCACTTGCACTATACAACAAAGCCAAGGCAATATCATCGTGCAGTGTGCCTACATAATGTGTGGGTATATCTTGTAGATTTTGCCCTTCACTAGAGCCAAAGACGAGCAATTCACACTTATCTTTAAGATTTTGCGGGAGACAATCTAGCGCGGCTTTTAGCTCATTAAAGCCTTTGCGTGGCGTTGAAGTCGCACCAATGGCACCAAAGCTTATGATTTTTTTAGGCGTGTGGATATGCAGCATTTCTCGTGCTAGGGATTTTTGTATCGGGCGATAAATGTGTGTGTCAATGGGATTTGGCAGATTGATAATAGGTTTAGAGCTTAATAGGCTAGAGTCTTTCGCACTTTGTGCTATCCAGCGAGATAAGCCATTGATGGTAAGATTTTTTAGCTTGGCATAGGTCTTTGCTTTACGCTTAAATGTCCAAAAGCTTATGTCAAACGGATAGGTAGATTTAAGCAAGGGGCAGCTTTTACAACGAGTGCCAACCCCTACACAGGCGGCTGCCAC
>CAUWMC010000029.1:0-1746 GCA_963559865.1 uncultured Helicobacter sp. | reverse complement strand
TTTTTTTTTTTTTTGTGGTGGGTGGGGGGGGGGGGGGGCGCCCCCCCCCTAGAATTTAGTCGTGTTTGAGATAACACTTGGGATTCTATAGATTCTAATTCTTGGGTAAAGTGTTGCTGTGCGTTTAAAATCTCTTTAAACTTAAAGCCAAGCATAACAACCGCATATAGCTCCTTTTTATTTTTCCGCCAATTATAAAGCGTTTTTGTGTCTATGTTTAAGATACCTGCAATGTCGCGTTGTGTAAGCTTGAGGGAGAAGGGGTTATTTTTCATCTGAATCTCCTTTTAAGGTAGTGGATTGAAAGACAAAATCCTATGTTTTTTCAGCATAAATTTTAACAAAGGAAATAATACAATTTCTTAATAAGTTAAAAGTATTTTTTCCTTTGTTAATTTTTTAGCCTTTTTTCTAAAAAATTTCGGGCTTAAAAAACGGATTATAAGGAGAAAGAGGCAATGTTTAACAGGTTAAGCATAGGAAGTAAGATTGTTGTTGCGGTGGGTTTGATTCTGCTTTTGTGTATGGGGATTTTGGGTGTTGTTTTGGTGAGGGTTTCACAAAATATCCAAACTAGTGATGCTAATAAGCTTGTGCTAAATGTAGCAAAGCGGACAGGCAATGCCATAGAGGGATATATTAATGAAAGCTTTGTAGCTTTGAGCTATTCACAGCAGAATCTTACGCAATATCTCAATAATGGGAATCTAAGGGAGCATACAAGCAAAAATATTTGAACAGCACTTTTGGATTCTAATCAATGGGTGGATTATGGCTATATCTATCTTAAAGATTCTGCATTGATACCTGATGCGAGAAGTGATCATAGGCTAAGTAATGGTGGGGTAATGATACTTGGGCACGATGATAGCCCAAAAGAGATTGGTGGGGTAGCGATTTTACCTGCTGATGTGTCGTTTTTAGAAGATGATGGTTTGCAAAAAGCACTAAATAGCGGTAAGCCTAGCGTTGGCAAC
The DNA here is from genome assembly GCA_963559865.1 of uncultured Helicobacter sp. GTDB lineage: Bacteria > Campylobacterota > Campylobacteria > Campylobacterales > Helicobacteraceae > Helicobacter_C. The sequence continues at coordinate 769 of CAUWMC010000029.1, read as the reverse complement.
CCAATGAAAGTGCAAATGGGAGATAAACAGACAATACGCGCAACGCTTAATTATCCCATTAAAGATGAGAGAGGGAATGTAGTGGGTGTTGTTGGAAGCACACTTCATCTTGGTTTGATTGGAGACTCTCTTTTTGCAGAGCGTAGGAGTATTTTTAAAAATGATTATCGTGTGCTTGCAACAAGCGAGGGGCTATTTGTGCTTCACCCAAATGGTGAGTTCATAGGAAAGAATCTTGCCGATGTAAGTAAGGATAATCCTAGTATGCAAGCTGTAATCAACGCACTCAAATCCCACGAATCTGGTGTGTATGAGGTAACAAACACACGAGGGGAGGCGAGTATTATGGGTGTGGCTTCATTTGAAGTGGGGCGAGGTAGCACTGGGCAGTGGTGGGGGAGCGTTACCATTGCACCTAAATCATCAGTGTATGAGTCTGTGGGCTATATGAGAAATGTAAATATTATGGGGGTTTTGGCTTGTGTGGTGATTGTAGCATTGTTTGTGTTTATCTATGTGAGAATGACAATCGCAGCTCGGATTCAGCACATCTCCCACACTCTCTTTGAATTCTTCAAATACCTTAATCATCAAAGAAAAGATGCTCCACATCCTTTGAAAATTGTAGCTCAAGATGAATTAGGAGAAATGGGTAATAAGATTAACGAAAACATAGAAAAAACAAAACTAGGCTTAGAACAAGATTCTAAAGCTGTAGCTCAATCAGTGCAAACAGCTAAAACAATAGAAGCAGGTGATTTTAGAGCAA
>CAUWMC010000028.1:0-2646 GCA_963559865.1 uncultured Helicobacter sp. | reverse complement strand
GTATATCTGCGAACGCCCCTTGAGGTAAATTCTCACTTTTCTCAACTTCAAATTCCCTTATTTACTTATCTTACATTAACGATAAATCCACCATATTATGCTATATTTGAGAGACAAAATGAAATGAATATACTGCAAAAATGCTAGAATCTTAGTTTAAATCTTAGTAAGGAGTTTTTATGTGTGGTATTGTAGGCTATATTGGCAAAGATGAAAAAAAGCAGATTCTACTCAATGGCTTAAAAGAGCTGGAATATCGTGGATATGATAGTGCGGGGATAGCCGTGCTTAGTGAAGATGAGCTGCAAACCTTTAAAGCTGTGGGGAAGCTAGAAAATCTAGAATCTAAATGCAAGGATTTTAGCTCCAAAGGCTTTGGCGTGAGTATTGGGCATACGCGTTGGGCGACACACGGCAAACCTACTGAAGCAAACGCCCACCCACACATCGCTGATTTTAGCAATGTCGTGCATAATGGGATTATTGAAAACTATCAAGAGCTAAAATCTATGCTTGAAAGCAAAGGGCATAGCTTTATCTCCCAAACCGATACCGAAGTCATCGTGCATTTATTTGAAGAAAAGCTCAAAAACACGCAAGATTGCTACGCTGCTTTTACTTCCACCATAGCCGAGCTTAAGGGGGCTTTTGCCATTTTGCTTATTACAAAACTTGCTCCAGATTCTATCTTTTATGCCAAAAATGGCTCTCCACTCATCATTGGCAAAAGTGCCTCGCAAGAAGATGAAATTTACTTTGCAAGTTCTGATGCACCACTCATTGGCTTTGTGGATAGCGTGGTGTATCTCAATGATGGTGATATGGGGGTAATGAAGCTTGGCTCTTTTTCACAACTAAAAGATTCTAAAAAACTTGATAGCACTAAAGGTTATGCTCAAAAAGAGGGCTTCCGCTATTTTATGGAAAAAGAAATTTATGAGCAACACAAAGTCCTGCTAGAAACAATGATGGGGCGTGTGAGCGAGGGAGACATCACACTAAGCGAAATAGAATCTGGCTTTTTTGATGATATACAAAGCATTAGCATTTGTGCCTGTGGGACAAGCTATCACGCAGGGCTAAGTGCAAAATATCTCTTTGAACGACTAGCCAAAATTAAAACAAATGTGCTAATTGCAAGTGAGTTCCGCTACGCTCAACCTGTTATGGATAAAAATGAGCTTTTTATTGTCATCTCCCAAAGTGGCGAGACTGCCGACACGCTTGAAGCACTCAAACTTGCCAAGAAAAATGGCTTAAAAAGTCTAGCTATTTGCAATGTGGATAATAGCTCTATCGTGCGTGAATCTGATGTATCTTTACTCACTCGTGCAGGAATTGAAAAGGGCGTGGCTAGCACAAAAGCCTTTGCGACACAAATGATGCTGCTGTGGATTCTAAGTGTGCATATAGGCAAACTCCGCGGACATATCAGGCAAGATGAGCTAAAAACCCATATCACTCAAATGGTAGAATCTGCTAAGGCTACAAAGGTAGATTCTGCTATGCACGAGCATATCAAACGCCTTTCAAAGCGGTATTTGCACGGACACGGCTTTTTCTTCATTGGACGAGATATTTTCTATCCTTTGGCATTGGAGGGGGCATTAAAGCTTAAAGAGATTAGCTACCTTCACGCAGAGGGCTACCCAAGTGGAGAGATGAAGCACGGACCCATAGCATTAGCCGATGCGGAGCTTTTCACCCTAGCGCTTATGCCTACACATTTGCTTTTTGATAAGATTAAAAGCAATGTAGAGGAGCTAAGTGCGCGAGATGCGACTATTTGTGCAGTGAGCACAGAGCAGATTCAAGGTGTTGATGATATGCTGCTTATCCCGCCTTGTCAAAGCTATATGGAAGAGTTTTTCTCTATGATGGTGGTGCTGCAAATCTTTGCCCTTGAGGTTGCCATTCGGCTAGGTAATGATGTGGATATGCCAAGGAATCTTGCAAAAAGCGTAACCGTGGAGTAAATCTCTAAACTTTTATAATCGCCTTATTGCCTCTAATCTCTAGCACCTGCACTTTATCGCCCTCTTGCAGTGGCATACTAGAATCTGTTGCAGGAGATTCTAATCCATTAGAATCTAATGTGCTAGAATCTGTCTCATACGCCCACAATGTGCCTTTGAAATACACCATTCCTTGCTGGATCTCCCCCACACCACCGCCATTTTGTAAAGAGTCTTCATATACTTGAGAGCCTTTAAACCACGATTTTATGGGCTTTCTTAGCAAAACAAGGCAGAGTAGAGAAAAAAGACAAATACTTAATGCCTGCCACACATACACACTTTCCACACTACCACCTACAATGTTGCCAAAGCCTATGAATGCTTCAATCCCAGCTGTGATACATAGCCCCATACCGATAAAAAGCAAGAAAAATGAGCCAAAAAATATCTCCGCCACAATAAAGCCAAACCCCAACCCCAAAAGCATAAGTGCCGACATCTTACTTCCTTATATTTTGTGCTGCTTTTTAGCAAAACTACCGCAAGGGATTCAGATTCTAGAGTTTTGTTTGACTGCTCAACCCTAGAATCCACAAACCTAGTTTCTACGCCTTTTTACCCTTGCCTAGAAATTCACTTATCACGCTAAGCCCACCGATAAATTCACTCGTCTCATAGGGGATAATCA
>CAUWMC010000027.1:0-7341 GCA_963559865.1 uncultured Helicobacter sp. | reverse complement strand
GTATTGTATTTTTCATTTTTGCCCTTTTTAATTAGAATCTAAAGCTCACACAATATAAAATACAAAATCTAGCATAGATTCTATGCTAGATTTATTCTCATTAAAACTTAGCTTAATGCTTGTGCTGTGTAGGCTGAATGTCCTTATTATCCGCAAGATTCTGCGATGAGACTTTATCTAAAAAGCTGAGAAGTTTTACTGCGGCTTGCATATACGCCTTAGCACTTTTTGAATCTGGCTCAAAAAACGCAATAGGCTTCCCACTATCTCCACCCTCACGCACTTTAGGTTCTAGCGGAACTTGAGCAAGTGTGCTTGTGCCATACTGATTGGCTAAATCTTCACTTGTGCCTTTGCCAAAAATATCATATTCTTTCCCACAATCAGGGCAGATAAATCCGCTCATATTTTCAATAAGTCCCGCGATTGGCACTTTAAGCTTATCAAACATATCAAGGCTTCTCGCACTATCATCAAGGCTGACTTTTTGCGGAGTAGTTACAATAACCCCCGCACTCACCGGCACACTTTGTGCGAGTGTAAGCTGTGCATCGCCCGTGCCCGGTGGCATATCAATCACAAGCACATCAAGCTCACTCCACAACACATCTGTTAGCATTTGCTCAATGGCTCGCATAATCATAGGACCACGCCAAATAAGGCTTTGCCCCTCATCATACAGCACACCCATACTCATCATTTCCACGCCAAAGGCTTTAAGAGGGATAAGCTTTTTTTGCTCTTCATTGACTTCTGCTTTTGTCGCATTAAGCCCTAGCATTCGCGGAATATTTGGACCATAAATATCCGCATCAAGTAGCCCTACTCTTTTGCCCTGCTGTGCTAGAGCAATAGCAAGATTCACACTACTTGTTGATTTACCAACCCCGCCTTTACCCGAGCTTACCATTACAAAATGCTTGATATGTGGAGCAAGATTCTTTGTCTTTGGCTCTGGTTTTGGGGCAGGTTTTGGAGGGTTAATCTCCAAGTTTAGATTCTGTCCTTGCAAAATAGAATCTAGTTGCTTTTGCACTTCAGCCCTAAGCTTATCAATCACTTCTTGTGCGCTTGAGGGTATATCTATGCGGATATACACGCCCTCATCACTTACTTTCACTTCTTTGAGAAAACCAAAACTTACAATGTCTTTTGAAAAATTTGGATAAATCACATTTTTTAGATTCTGTGTGATTTGTTCTTGAGTTAGCATATTCAATCCTTTTAAGTTGTATTCCTTATCATCAAGGACTTTTTGGGGAATCCTTAATGGGACAAGGCGGTGGATTATACAAATAAAATTTAACTTCTCATTAAACAATTTTTCTTAAAAAACAGACAAAAGATTATTGAATCTACGCTAGAATCTAGCTCAACTTACCTTTAAGGATTCTCAAGGATTTTTCCACAATGCTTCTTGCGATTTATAGTGTATGTGTCTTTATTTTTATCGGCTACATAGCAAAGCTTTTGCGACTTGTTGGAAATAAACAGAGTGGAATCTTGCTTGGATTCTTGCTCAACTTCGCACTTCCTGCACAGATTTTTAATGGCACATATCACGCTACCTTGGATATGGACTTTTTCCTTGTGTGTATTGTGAGCTTTGCCTGCTCTATCAGTGGTGGGTTGGCACTTTTTGGCATTGGTAAGATTCTCAAACTAGATAGAAACTCTCTTATTGCATTAAGCTTTATGGGAGCATTTGGCAATACACTCTTTTTGGGATTGCCTATTGTCAATGGGGCGTTAGGTGAATCTTATGCTAATAAAGTCATCATTTATGACCAAATCGTTACAGGCATTCCCATCGCATTCTTTGCCCCTTTTATCTTAAGTCTTAATGGAAAAGGTGGCTTTGGGTTTAAGGCGGTGGCTTCAAGGCTCTTTCAAAGCCCACTTTTTCTTGCCCTGCTCTTTGGACTAGCACTCAAAGCCCTGCCCTTGCAGATTCCTGATGAACTATTTTTACCTCTTAAAAGTCTTGCTCAAACGGCTACGCCCGTGGCACTTTTTGCCATTGGAGTGCAGATGAGTTTTAAAGCTATCAAGCAAGAGTGGAAACTCACCGCTCTTTTACTTTTTGGCAAAATGTGTATCGCTCCGCTTTTGCTTTTTATCTTTGTGGTTGTGGGGTTTGGAGGGTTTAACGATTTATGGCGTATGGCACTTATTGAGGTGGCAATGCCTCCTGTTGTGAGTGCTGGGGCGATTGTTATTAAAGCTGGGCTAAATGCCAAACTTGCAGTGAGTGCTATTGCTTTTGGAATCTTGCTTAGCTTTATCAGTGTGCCTTTGTGGTTATTTTTCGCATAATTTGGCATTTTACATTCAGTGGAGCAGTTAAACATTTAGTGTTTAAGGCTACAATGTAATAGAAACTTTGATAGCAAATAAAATAATGGCAAAATTTGGGGGGCGATTATGTTTCAAAAATACCTTATTCCTTTGTGTATCGTGGCGATTATCTATCTTGTATCCACAAGCGATGCTTTAACAAATGTCAGTGCCGGGCTTGCGATTTTGCTCTTTGGTATGCTAAGTCTTGGGAGTGGTTTTCGCGTTTTTAATGGTGGCTTTTTGGAAAATCTCCTTACAAGCTCCACAAGCACCGCTGTAAAAAGTATCACTTTTGGGACTATCGCTACTGCGGTTATGCAAAGCTCATCTTTAGTCTCCGTGCTTTCAATCTCTTTTGTTTCAGCCGCATTACTTAGCCTTGCTCAAGGTATAGGCGTGATTTTTGGGGCAAATCTCGGCAATAGTGCTGGATCTTGGCTTATTGCTGGGGTAAGTGGTATGAAAATCTCAGCCCTCGCACTGCCGCTTATTGTTGGAGGAGTGCTATTTAATTTTCAAAGCTCAAAGGCAAGTAAGGGCATAGGGCAGATTCTCATCGGTATTGGTTTTTTCTTTTTGGGTGTGGGGTATATCAAAGATGGTTTTGAGGAGTATAAAGAAGTTGTTGATTTTTCGCAATACTCTATGGAGGGGCTATATGGGGTTTTGCTCTTTGTGGGATTAGGTGCATTAATGACAGCTATCGTGCAAAGCTCTCACGCCACACTTACCATCATTATCTCCGCTTTTGCCGCTGGAAGTATGAGCTATGAAAATGCCCTTGCAGCGACACTTGGCACAAGTGTAGGGGGTGTGATGACTGCTGTTATTGCCTCGCTTAGCACAAATATTGATGGCAAACGACTAGCTGTGGCAAATTGTATTTTTAACTTTAGCATTGCTCTACTTGTGATTGCGACATTTGATTATTTTGTGCTGATTAATAGTAGTATCTCCACACTTTTGGGCTTGGAAGAAAATAGTGTTTTGCGTATCGCTGTTTTTCACACGCTTTTCAATCTTGTAGGCGTGGTGCTGATGCTACCTCTTATACCCAAAATCGCCACGCTTTTAGAATCTATAATGAAAGATAAAGATTCACAAGTGGATAAACCCCTATATGTCAATGATACTATTGTGCAATACCAAGATACTGCATTCATAGCTCTCACACGAGAGGTGTATCATCTGTATGAAAATGCCTTTGAGCTTATCTCTCACGCACTTGGATTCTCACGCCAAGATATACGAAGCCAAGATAAAATAGATGATGTGCTAAAAGCTCGTATATGGGCAAAAGAAGATGTGGATATTGAGATTTTCTATATTAAAAAAATCAAGGTGCTTTTTAATGCCATACTTGATTTTTCCACAGAAGTGCAAGCCCATACACAAGATAAAGTCTATATCTACAAGTTTGCTATGCTGACTTCTGCTTCACGCCACATTGTTGAAGCCATTAAAAATATGGAGCTTTTACAACCCAATCTCAAAAAAAATAGTCTCTCTAAAAATCAAATTCTATCTAACGAATACAACGCCCTAAGAACACACCTTGCCTTGCTTTTGCGGAGTATTGAAGAGATTAATACCGATGAAGAGTTGCACCCACAAGTCGCCATTGTCAAGCTTAAAGCTCAAAAAAAAGCTTTTAAAAAGATTGATAAAGATTCAATCGTGCATATAGAATCTATGCTAAGCAAAAAGGATATTAGTGTGCCAAGTGGGACTTCACTCCTTAATGCTGTAGGCTTTAGCCATAATATCGCCAAAGAACTTGCCAATGCGATGATACAGATTCAAAAAACACGGCTTGAGCTTGATGACACTCAAAACGAACTGGAAGATAATATCAATGATGGAAGTGTTAGTGAATAAAAAGCTCATTATTTTTAGCTTAAGTGCTGCAATCTTACTTTGTATAGGAATCTTGCTTTTTACCATACAAGCAAAGCAAAAGGAGCAAATCGCAAAAGAGCCTCCAAGCCTAGAATCTTTGCAAGTTAAATATGCTAGTATCACGCCAAAACTTTGGGGAGAAAAAATGGAGGGCATCACTTCACTTCTACCCAGCGAATCTTCACCTGTGGTTTATCTCACCTTTGATGCGTGTAGCGGGGCGTATGATAAGGCTTTGATTGATTATTTGAGTGAAAATAAGATTGAAGCGACATTGTTTATCAACTCACGCTGGATTGACAAGCACGAGCAGGATTTTTTAGCTTTGGCTCATAATCCGCTTTTTTCAATCCAAAATCACGGCACACTTCACCGCCCACTAAGTGTCAATGGCAAGTCAATCTACAATATCAAAGGCACAGATTCTATCCAAGGTGTCTATAACGAGATAATGGGCAATGATAGACGCATTTTTAAACTCACCGGCAAACACCCTAGATACTTCCGCTCTGGCACGGCGTATTATGATGAAGTGGCAGTAAGTATCGCCAAAGATTTAGGCTATGAAATCGGCGGATTTGATGTGCTAGGCGATGGTGGGGCGACTTTTTCAAAAGAGAAAATTATAAAGCAAGTCAAAAAAGTCAAAAATGGCTCAATTCTCATCTATCATTTTAATAAACCAAAAAGTGAAACATTAGCTGGACTTAAAGAAGTCGTGCCACTTTTGCAACAAAAAGGATTTAGTTTTAAAAAGTTAGAATGATTAAAAAAGAGTTTTGTATAGAATCTACACTCCCAAAAGAAGGGAGTGTTTGCCAAAGGAGATTAGTTTCCTTTAACAATTGTTGTTGAAGTAGAGTAAAGTCCAAGGATACCAAAATTCTTAGAATCTACGCTTTTGATTTGAGAAATACCACCAGCTTTTGCCGCAGTATCAACAGAGCAATCACCAATAGCTACAAGACCAAGGATATTGCTGCAAGTTGCACTTCCTTCTTTTGAAGCTCCACTTGCTGAAGTAGCAGTCCCCGGTGTGCTATTACCTGTATAAAGCATACCCGGTGCTGTTCCAGCTACAGAACAACCTGCAAAGAACGCCATAGAGCCACCTAAACCTAAAGCCAAAATAAGCTTTCTCATACAAACTCCTTAAGGAAAATTCCACACTTTATAAATTTAGTGGGTAGCTCCATTATAAAAAAAAAAAAAACGCTCCTAGTAATTCTCTCTTTTTGCCACAAAAACACCAAAGATAATTACAAAAATACCCAGAATCTCAAACATTCCAAGCTTTTCACCGAGAATAAAAAAGCCCATTAAAGCGGCGATTATAGGTGAAAAAAGCAATAAGAGCGAAGAGGTTTGCGTATTGACTTTGCCTAAAATATAGTTAAAAAATCCCTGTCCAATCACCTGTCCGCATAGGGCAATAAGGGCGATTATCCCAAAATCTCTCATATCCTTTGGCACTTCAAAGCCCTCAAAAATCAAAGCAAGGGCTAAAAGCATAAGGCTTGAACCAATGCAAGCAAAAAACATAATCTCTAAAGTCCCATACCGCTTTCGCAGTGAGTAAATCACAGCTAAAAAGCAGCTATAACACAGCACACTTAAAAATGCCATAAAGTCCCCAAATGGCGTTGCTACACTTAGCTCCCCCTTGCCCCCAACTAAGATAAAAATCCCAACAAGTGCGACAATAGCCCCGATTAAAAGATTTTTTTTGAATCTTTCCTTAAAGAAAAAAATGCCAATAGGCATAAGGATAAAACACGCCAAAGAAGCAAAGAGATTCACATTTGCCACACTTGTATGACGCAATGCGAGATTAAAAAACAATAAATCAAAGGCAAAAAAGATTCCTGCCAACATCATAAAAGCAATGTCTTTTAATGGAATCTTAAACACATTCCTACGCGTATTTGCCATAAGCCAAAAAATCGGCAATGCCAAGGCTATGCGGTAGAATCCCAAATTGATAGGCGACATATCTGTAAGCTTTACAAGCACACTCGCATAGATGATAAAGCTTTCTGCCAACACAGCAAGGATAATAAAAAAGCTAGGGCTTTGCGGGAGCTTTGTGAGCTTAGGGAATTTTTTGATGTTTTGGGGCTTATTTTTTGGGCTAGATTCTAGGGTTTGGATTTTTAATACTTTGGAATCTGTGGAGCTAGATTCTGTATGTGCTAGATTTGGGATAGGACTTAAGGGACTAGCTAAAAAAGTGGGGGTTTGAAAAGGATTTGTTATAAGGTGAGGAGCTTGAATGATGTTTTGCTTTTTGTGAATTTGACAAAATTTTAATACAGAATCTAATATAATCCGCACAACTTCCATTCTACAATATCCCTAATGCCAAGGCTTTTGAAACGATTTTACAAAACTTTTTTGGCTCTTTTTTCGCAAAATTGTAGCATAAAATACGCTATAATTTTGCACATTTAGCCCAAAGGATTTTTATGTCAATCTCACAAACACGCACAAATAAAGCTTTTGCAAATATGCTAAGCTACACGACACTTTTTCAAACACTCACTTTTATCGTTCTTTTACTTTTGCTTTGCACTTGTGCTAGGGGCATTATGGTGGCACATTTTGTTCCACAAGAATTATGGGAACACAAAGATTTTTATGCAATGTGGTTTATGGGTTTTAAACTTGATATGCGTAGCATTGGCATTGCGATGCTGATTTTTGTGGGGTTAAAGCTCATTGCTTATATCATAGAATCTGTGCTTAAAATGCTTTGCTTTTTAGCTAACGGGGGGGGGGGGGCAAAACAAGATTCTAAGATTCTAGGTTTTATAACTTCATTTTTCTCCCGCTTCTTTTCCTTTTTCTTTTTGTGTTATGCGTTTTTGCTAGGCTTTGTATTTATGATAGCTGCTATTGTGAATTTCTACTACTTCCGCACTTATGGAAGCAAGATTGATATTTTCATCTTTGGGTTAAAAGATGATGACACTTTGGCAGTTTTATCCATTATGTGGCAGGATTATCCCATTGTATGGGGGATTTTGGCTGCTTTGCTGTGTGGGATTATCACGCTTTTTGCTTATAAGATTCCACTCAAATATGACTTTTTCAAGCACAAAC
>CAUWMC010000026.1:0-17821 GCA_963559865.1 uncultured Helicobacter sp. | reverse complement strand
ATCTTTTCTTTGATGATTAAGGTATTTGAAGAATTCAAAGAGGGTGTGGGAGATGCCAGATAGACGCTTTACAAGGGTAAATTTAATAAAAAGTGAAATGATAAATACAATACTTATAAAACTCGCCAAAACAGATACGAGCATACTTATTGTGATTTTTCGTAGTGGTGCATAGACTGAAGTTTGCGGTGCAGAGACAAGCACGCTCCAAAATGATCCAGTATTACGCCATACTTCAAAAGTGGAAACTCCTCCAATTGCTTCTTTGCCGTGGCGGTTTATGTATTCATATACGCCACTTGTATGTGCGGCTTGAGCATCTGTGATTTGTTTAAGTGATGGGTGGGTATTGACTTCGGCAATTTTTTTACCAAATAAGCTGATATCATCACTTGCCGCATATACGCCACCGGTTGAAAGAATTGAGATAAAGTCATTCTCATACACACTATTTTCTTTGTTTAACACGATTTGTTGAACAATCGTATCAAGGTTGATTGACATACCAAGCACACCAATGAGTTGATTACCGCTAAAAAGTGGCACAACGGCATTAACTGCGTGAAAACTCTCGCTCTCAAGGGTAATTTCAACAGGCACACCAAATATAGAGCGTTTTTCTTGAATTGCATTTTGCACAGCTGGAAAATCAAGCACTTTAGATTCTGTATTGATACGATGCACACCACCAATACGCGTAGGATCATCATCACGATAAATCATTAAATATCCACTTTTGCCGTTTTTGGAAACAAAATCTTTTTGCGAACCATTGTGAGCATAAGGCTCAAACAAAAATACATAGGCATATTTTGCCCAATTTGATGTATCTAGCAAACTAGAGACGCTTTCATCAATAGTTTTATTATCAAGCGTGATGCCAATTTTAAGAAAGTTATTGATTACACCTTGTGTATTCTCTAAAAGCGCGAAGCTTTCATCAAAGATTGGAGCAATCTTGTTTGCGTGTCGCTGAGCGACATTGTAGAGCATAGTTTTTGCTTCCTTATCAAGCGTGGAGCGAGATTGCATAAGAATGATAAGAGCCATAATCCCAATACAAACTAAAACGACAATGGCAACAATAAGATTCATCTTAGTGCCAAATTTGAGTTTTTTTAGCGATACAAACATTTTAAAGTCCCTCCAACTTATTCAAATATTTAAAGCAATAATTCCGATATTCTAGTTAAAGTCTTTTTTGAACAAAATATTTTGTTATTTTTTTATAAAGCCTTTAGCTTTTTTTGTTACTTAAATACTCAGTTGTATGAAGTGTGAGCAGGTTAGAATCTAGGCTTGATGTTAATTTTCATAAAGTGACATATGGCTGAAAATGTGCTAGATGTAGTTTGGTAAAGCGATTGGAGGTGATAAGAGGAGTTGATAAAATGCAATATGTGTCCCCCAAAGCCTTAAAGGCTTTGGAGTAAAAGGGAGTGGAGTTCAGTATTGAAAGCTTTAGCGTTTTCAAGGTTATTGCCTTCAAGCACCACAGCTGCACCAAAAAGCAAAGTAGCACTTTGAGCGATTTTTTCCGCACTTGCATTTTTGAGTTTTTCAAAAAGCGGGTGGGTGATGTTAAGCTCTAAGATAGGCTTAGATTCTGGGAGTTTCTGCCCCATTTGTGCCATAAGATTTGCCATCATTGGATTAGAATCTTCCTTGATGAGTGTGATTGGAGAATCGCCTAGTTGTGAGAGTTTGATTTCAGCAATTTGCTCTCCCAACGCTTCTTTAAAGGCTTTCATAAGTGGCTCGTATGCTTTTTGTGTCGCTTCATCAATACTTTGCTCACCAAGCTCTTCTAGTGCTTCTTTGCTGTTAATACTTTTTAGCGGCGTTTTGTCATACTCTCCCACCATCGGCATAACAACCGCGTCAATCTCATCGCTCAAAAGTAAGACATCAAAGCCCTTTTGTGTGTATTTTTCAAGTAATGGTGCGTTTTTAATTGCCTCTTTATTTTCGCCCAGCATATAATAAATACTCTTTTGCTCGCTACTCATCGCTTCTTTATAGGCTTTGAGTGAAGTAGATTCAGTCTTTACGCTCTCAAATCGCAAAAGTTCTAGAATCTTTTCTTTGTTTTCATAGTCCCCATATAAGCCTTCTTTGAGCACTTTGCCAAATTGCTCGTAGAATTTTTTATAATCCTCATCATTTTTTGCGATATTAGCAATTTCACCCAGAATCTTCTTTGTAGAGGCGGATTTGATGTTGGCTAGAATCTTGTTTTGCTGCAAAATCTCGCGACTAACATTCAAAGGTAAATCTTCGCTGTCAATCACCCCACGCACAAAGCGTAAATATGGTGGCAATAATTCCTTATCATCATCAGTGATAAATACTCGTTTGACATAGAGCTCCACGCCCGATTGATAATCCACGCGGAATAAGTCAAATGGGGCTTTGCTAGGGATATAAAAAAGTGTGGTGTATTCTAAATTGCCTTCAACCTTTGTGTGAATCCACTTCAAAGGCTCATTATTATCGTGTGAAAGCGTGGCGTAAAACTCCTTATAATCCTTGTCTTTAAGCTCAGATTTTGGAATCTTCCATAAGGCTTTTGCTGTGTTAATTTGGGATTGCTTGTCTTCTTTGGTTTCTTTTTTGGAATCCCCTTCGCCTTCATTTTTTGTTTCAGTGTAATGCAGATAGATAGGGAATGCGATATGCTCAGAATATTTATGGATAATGTTTTCAATCTCCCAACGAGACGCAAAGTGTGTGTCTTCATCTCGCAAATACAGCGTGATTTGTGTGCCTTGATTCTCTTTAATGCATTCGCCAATCTCATATTCTCCCTTGCCTTCGCTTACCCACGCATAGGCTTTTTCTTCCCCTGCTTTCTTACTTTGCACCACTACACGATGAGCCACCATAAACGCCGAGTAAAAGCCCACGCCAAACTGCCCAATAAGAGCTGAATCTTTCTTTTTGTCCCCACTAAGTTGGCTAAGGAAGCTCTTTGTGCCAGACTTTGCGATAATGCCTAAATGCTCTTTCATATCGGCTTCACTCATACCAATGCCATTATCCTCTATGGTGAGCGTTTTTTTCTCCTCATCAAAGGATATATCAATGCGTGGCTCAAAGCTTAGGGATTTAAGATTATCCTGTGTAAGCGTGAGATATGAGAGCTTATCAAGTGCGTCAGATGCATTACTTACAAGCTCTCGTAAAAATATTTCTTTATTAGAATACAAAGAATGTATCATAAGGTCTAAAAGTTGTGTAATCTCTGTTTGAAATTGATGTTTTGTCGCCATTTTTTCTCCTTAAAATTTAAATTAAAATGGCAATCATAGCAGAAAATGTTAAATTGTGTATAAAGTTTATAATGATTATATAAACTTTAATGAGTGAGTCTATATAACAAAAACTAAGTTTTTTATTTAAGATTTGAGATGATAAGGCAAGATTTTAAGAATATGTATTATACAAGCCGAGTTGTAAGTAATGACAAGCTAGAATCTTGGGATTGTGAGTAGATTCTATAAATTCATAGAATTTAAGCCGAGATTCTAGGATAAACATAATATAAAAAAACATAAAGGAGAAAAAGTGAAAGTAGCTATTGTGCTGGGAGGTGGAGGCTCTAAGGGGGCGTATCAAGTTGGAGCGTGGAGGGCGTTAAAAGAGCTTGGTATAGAATATGATATAGTTACAGGCACAAGCATAGGTGCTTTAAATGGTGTGCTAATGGTGCTTGGAGACTATGAAAAAGCTTTAGGGCTGTGGCGGGAGATAGATATAGATAAGGTGGTGCTAAATGGGCTAAATCTCCGCACGGACTTGCAGTATTATTATGAGAATAGTGAGAAACTTTTGCCTTTTATCAAAAGCTACAAGGATAATAAGGGTATGGATATTGCTCCGCTTAAAAAGATTATCCAAAAATGCGTTGATGAGCGGTTTTTTAGCTCTAGTGTGGATTATGCGTTGATGAGTGTGAAATTCCCTAGTTTTGTGCCTGTAAAAAAATACAAAAATGAGCTTTCAATGGAGAATCTCGCTTCGTGGATTCTGGCTTCAGCTTCGTGCTTTCCGGCTTTTCCTGTATGTGAGATTGATGGGGAGGGCTATATAGATGGAGGATATTATGATAATCTCCCTATTAATCTTGCTTTTGAGCTAGGTGCAGAGCAGGTTATCGCCATAGCACTTAATCCAGAATCTCACCCCTTTAGTCATCACCCGCTTGTGAAAAATATTTATCCCCTTAAGCCACTTGGTGGTATGCTTGATTTTGACAAAATGAGCATTGAAGAGAACTTGGAGCTTGGCTATTTTGACACGCTCAAGGCTTTTGGTAAATTACAGGGCTTTACATACAGCTTTTATCCTAACACTAAAGATATGCCACATTATCTTATGGCGATGAGTAGGGCATTAAGCATTGTAATGCAAAAAGAATTACATAATACAAAGGAATTGCCTTTTGCTTTGCATAAAGCTTTGGAATTTATTATGCCTTTAGAATCCAAGCGGATTTTAGAGCTTTTATCTCATAATGAAATGATGAGTGTGAATCTAGGCGAGATTCACAATGAAAAATCTCAAATGATTTTTAATCAATCAAAACTTGCTACTATGGTGCTTTGCCTTGTGGAATTAATGATGGGGCAGTATGACTATGAGCGTAAAAGGGTGTATCATCTTAATGAGATGATAGATGAGATAAGGGCTAAAAATACGCAAAGGCAGGAAGGGACGGAGTTTTTTCAAGCTTTGAATCTGTCAAATGTTTATCAAAGCGATGAAAAGATTATAGGGGCGTTTTTTCATCTCTTTTGTTTTGAGCTGCAAGGTAGCGGAGTGTGAAAAGCTTGTGCAAGAAAGGATTCAATCCGCAGTTTCAAGCAAAATTTACCCCACAATGCAAACTAGAATCTAAGCCAAAATTTGAAAAGATTTATATTGAAATAAGCGATTATTGTGGGTTAAAGTGTGGATTTTGCCCAAGTGCAAGTATGGAGCAAAGACGCGGCATTATGGATTTGGAGCTGTTTGAAAATATATGCCAACAGATTGAATCTAGGGCAAAGCGAGTGTGTTTGCATATTCTAGGTGATCCTTTGGGGGTAAAAGATTTTATCTCTTATGTGGAGATTTTAAAAAAATACCATTTGGCAGTGGAGCTTGTTAGCACAGGGCTTTTTTTGCAGGAGTGGCATTTTGAGCTACTTACACAAGAGCCATTTGTACAGGTGGCGTTTTCTTTGAGTGCGTTTTTGGCAAATAAACATCTTTTAAAGGAACGACATTTGGAGCAGATTCTCAAATTTTGTGCGTTTAATCTCTCTCAAAATTCGCCCATTTTTGTGAATCTGCGTCTGCATAGTAATGATATTGCAGGGCAGAGCGTGGAGTTTATGGAGCTGTGTGGCTTCGTGGCTAGATTTTTTGGGCTAGATTCTAGTGTATTTATAGAAAGTCTTAAAAGTGGGCGAGTGAGGCTTGGGGCAAAGGTATTTGCTAATCCTAAGACTTCTTTTGAATGGGAGCAAAGTAGGTATAAGGACAATCAAGCAAGTAATAATTCCCTTCAAGTATTTTGCTATGGAGCGATAAAGCAGTTTGGAATCTTAAGTAATGGCGAGATGGTGCCTTGTTGTATTGATTATGCTGGAAGGGCGAGTTTTGGCAATGTAAAAATGCAGAGTATAGAGGAGATTCTACAAAGTGATGGGTTTAAAAGATTTGTGTTAGAGCTGGAGCGTGGGAATGCCCCTTGTGAGTTATGTCAAAAATGTGGATATAGGCTTATTTTGTAGCTAGAAGAAAGAAATGGAATTATTTTTGCTAACAACCCCTTACAAAAAGTAAAGCTTGGTCTCTAAAAGGATTTAGGGATTGGATTAAAGGGATTTTATGAAAAGAATACTCGCAGTTCTATTATGTATGTGTGGAATCTACGAAGCTGCAAATGCAAACAATATCGCACAATTGCTTTTAACCGGGCGTCCAAGCGGACATATGGGGATATATTATCAAGGTATGACAGGTGGTGCGCCAAGTTTTGCTGATGCCAATGTGTCTTTAGCCTATCAAACGCAACGATTTCAAGGTGTAGCACTTGGTGGCTCTATGTGGGCTGCTACGAAGCTATATCAAGCACACGGCGGAGATTTTTCGCAAGTAAAAGATAATTTTGTTCTTACAGAGCTTTATGCGAGTTTTGTAAATCCCAATCGTTTGAGTGTGTATGCAGGGCGATTTCAAACCGATAGCGAGTGGATTAAGCATTACACGCAAGGTGTGTCAGCGACTTATGAAGATATAGAAAATTTAAAGCTTGATTTTATTTGGGCATATAAGAATGCGTATGTAACGAATTATAGAATGGATAATTTTACAAATCCTTTTGGCAGTGTGGGGGCATTATATCTAGGGGCAACTATCACGCTCCCTGAATCTCCTTTGCAAATTACCCCATATATTTATGCTGCTCCTAATGATTTTACTGCTTTTGGTGCTAAAGTGCTTGTGGCTGTGCCGGTGAATACTGCACTTTTGTATGGAAAAATGCACTTTTTATCTTTTAGTGCTAGGAATGATAAGATTATTGATCATTCAAGCACAAAGGGTGATGGAGGGTTTGTGTGGCTGGAGGGTGGAGCGAAGTGGCTAGGTATGAATATTGGAGGCGGTGTTCTCTCTGTGGCTGAAAATGGAGCTAGGGGGATTGATTCATTTGGGCAGAGTAGCTATTTTGAGAGACGAGAGGGGCTTTTTTACAATAATGCCACATCACTTTATGGATTCTTAGAATATGACTTAAGGCAATATGTGCAGCTTGATGCGGCTATTAGGCATACAAGCATAGGGAGAAAAAATATATTTAACTGGGAAGTGGGACTTGTTTCCGAACCACAGCATAATATCAAGTTGGGTGCAAAAATTATAGGAATGATAAATAATGCCGATTTTACGCTTGATAATTCAATTTTTGCCAATGATGGTAAGAATTATCTGCTAACTCGTGTTTTTGCACAAGTTAGTTTTTAATCTTTTTAAGGAGTTTTAATGAAAAAAGTGTATGTTTCACTTGCTTTAGCTTCTGCTATGGCGGTAGGTGCAAATGCGGTAGAGGTAAATCCTTTTGGACATTTAGGAGCATTTTATCATCAGGGATTTGGTGGTTTAGGCATATCTAATGATAAAGGTAAAGAAGTGCAAAAAGCCTATGGAAATGTTTCTGCACGCGTAGGGATTGATCTAGGGTTGGGTAAAAATATGAGCATTGGTCTTGGTGGCTGGGGTGCTTACCCATTCTATGATATTTCACAGAATGATTCTATCACTAAGGGTGCATTCCCAAATTATGCTGATGTATCTGATGCATATTTTAGATATGATGGTGGGAGATTAAGCTTTGTGCTTGGACGCTTTGACATAGGGCAGTTTTTCCTAGGTATTGATGGCAAAAACTATACGGGTGTGGATTGGATCTATGGTAATGTGCAAGGTGGTGCGTTAAATGTAGATGGTGGAGCTGTGAGTTTATGGGCATATTGGAGAAACTCTCAACTTGGAGCAGGACAGGCTTATAATAGAATGGGCTATGAGCTTTCAAGCTTTGATACTTATCAACATCAAAAAGGCAAGGTTGGTGAGCTTGCAAGCGGTGGTGTGGATATTAAATTTGGCGAAATGTTTAAAATCTCTCCATTTGTGAGCTATCTTACAGATACAAATACGCAGGTTGGCACACACGATGTGTTGAATGCAGGTGCAAAAGCACAGCTTGATATTGGCTCTGGAAGTGTGCAGTCAAAAACAATTTTGCGTGCTGTATATGGTATGGATAATCTCGTAGGTGATGGCAAAAGCACAAATGGTATGACTTTTTGGCTTGATGAAGAATTGCGATTTAATGAGTGGCTAAAGCTTGGTGCAGGGTATATCTCAAATGGCAAAAACTCGCATTTGCTTAACTATGGTGATAGAGCGAGATTCTACGGCTATCGTGGTGGTATGAATGGAGCTGGAGTAGGTAGTTTCTTAGGCTATGGTGATACTTGGTATATCTTCGGTGGTGTTGAATCTAAGCGTCTAGCCCTTGATGTGCTTTACTCTGGTGGCGATTATGAGGAAATCTCTGCAGTTGGCTCTATTGTGCTTTGGCAGGGAAGTGATAAAATGTATTTTAAAGTCGGTGCCGGATATGTGGGGACAGGTAAACAAGCGAGTGTAGATTCAACGATTGGAAACGCACTTGGTGGTATTTGGAATGGCAAATGGCAAAACTCTGCCCTTGCATTTGCTAAATTTGGATTCTAAGAATCTGATTAAAGGTTTAAGCAAGGCTAGGATTCTAGCCTTGTAGTCCTAGCCCTCTTGCTACTTGAAAGATTTTTGCTTAAATTTATTGTAATTAAAGCAGGAATTAAACCATTTTCTACTATAATCCACGCTTTTTTACACTATCACACAAAAAAAGGACACATAATGAAAAAAGGAATCCACCCAGAGTATATCCCTTGTAAGGTAACTTGCGTAACAAGCGGAAAGCAAATTGAGGTTTTGAGTAATAAGAGTGAATTGCGTATTGACATCTCAAGTTTTTGCCACCCATTTTATACAGGAAGTGATAAAATCACTGACATCACTGGACGCGTTGAGAAATTCCGCCAAAAATACAATATGAAATAAGTCTATGCTAACACTTGTGCCAACCCCCATTGGGAATCTTGAGGACATTACTTTGCGGGCGTTGGAGGCAATAAAGTCAGCTGATGTAATTTTGTGTGAAGATACAAGAGTAGCCAAAAAGCTTTTAGAGCTACTCATTTCACGCGATATCCTTGAACTTCCAAATGAACAGAATCTTAAGGAATTTGTGGATTCTAAGCAAATCAAATCCTTTCACTCACATAATCAAGATGAGTTTCTCTCCACCTTGTCGCAGGATTTTTTCAATGCAAATGTCGTGTATCTTAGCGATGCGGGAATGCCTTGTATTAGTGATCCGGGTGCAAAGCTTGTATCGTATGCGATAGAACATCATATTGCATTTGATGTTTTGCCCGGTGCGTGTGCGTTAAATGTGGCATTTTGTGGGAGTGGTGTAGAATCCACACCATTTGTTTTTGTAGGATTTCTACCACATAAAAAGCTAGAGCGACAAGCTAAGCTTGTGCAAATTGCTAGGCTTAATATGGGCGGGGCGTATAGTGCGATTTGCTATGAAAGCCCACATAGAATCTTAGAAACCTTGCAGGATATTGCACTCTTGCTGCCACATACTCGTATTGCCGTGCAAAAGGAGCTAACAAAGCTTCATCAGCAGCGATATTATGGCACAGCACAAGAGGTTGGCGATATGCTAGAAGATTCTGTAATACGCGGGGAGTGGGTGCTGATACTTGATTTTTCACACGCTTTGAAGCATAGTGAGAATACACTTGATTATGAAGAGGCACTTATGCTTGATATTCCGCCAAAAATTAAGGCAAAGATTTTAAGCAAGATGAGTGGCAAAAGTATCAAGCAATGCTATGAAGAAATCCTAAGCGTGGAGTAAGCGGTGATTGTTTATGGTAAGCAGCCTATTTTGTATGCCATAAAAACTTGTCCTTGGAGCATAGAGGAATTTTATCTCGCAAAAGAGTTGCCAAAAGAGCTGTTTTCTCAACTAAGTAAGTTGGATAAGCCTATAAAGCGTGTGGATAACAAAAAAGCTCAAGCCCTCTCTCGTGGCGGCAATCATCAAGGGATTCTCGCACAAATCACCCCTCCACAGCCTTTAAGTCTTAAGGAATTAAAAGAGAAAGATTCACTTTTGGTGCTATGTGAGATTAGCGATGTGGGGAATATTGGCTCAATTTTTCGCACAGCTTATGCGTTGGGGGTTGGTGGAATCGTGATTTGTTTGCCAAGCCTTAGTCAAAAAGCGATAGAAAGTATAGTGCGTCTTTCAAGCGGAGCGTTTTTGCATATGCCCTATGGGGTTTTTACGCAAGTCTTTGATGTGTTAAATGAGCTTAAAAATGCGGATTTTACACTCATTGGTGCAGATATGCAAGGGCAAGAGAGAATGGAATATTCACAAAAATGGGCATTATTTTTAGGCAGTGAATCTGTGGGTTTATCAGCACGGCTGAAGCACAAACTTGATACAATACTTTCCATCAAGATGGAACATCACTTTGATTCGCTCAATGTAGCGGTAGCTACGGGAATTTTAATAGATAGGATTAATTATGCAGGGAAACATTAATACACAATTACTTGATGAGGAGCTAGGAAAACTTAAGGCTATTGGCTTAAAGGAGCTAAGCAAAACAACAAAGCTTGCAAGCTCAAAGATTGAAGATATGCTAGAGAAGCGTTTTGATAAAATTGACAATGTGCGGGCAAAGGGTTTTATTGCAATTTTGGAGCGTGAATACGGCGTTGATTTGCGTGATTGGATTCTCTCTAAAGAGCAGTTGCAAAAGCCTGATATAAATAGTGTAGCAGAGGTGATAAGCAAACAAGACGAGGAGGAACGCTCCCAAAAATTAATTGAGAATATAGCTATTGTAAAAGAAAAAGAAGAAGAAAAAAAGAAATATTTACAAAAAGATCGTGAGCATTATGTGATTGAACTTGCACTTAAAAATGAACCTACGACTAAATCTCACGCAGAATCTTATTCTTGGGTTTATGTGATTTTGGGACTTGTTTTTCTTGCACTTATGGGTTATTTTGCATACAAGGCTTTTTTGCAAGACAATGATGGGGCAACACAAGATTCAAAATCAAGTGCAGTATCCCAAAAAAATCAAGAGGTTGATAATGAGGGTTATGATGGTGTATTTTTTGATGCGACAAAACCGTTAGAAGAGACAAAACAGCCAAATCTACAAACACAAGAGATGCATTCTCAAGATGTTTTAACGGATACACAGGCTCAAGATTCTGCTTTGCAAACCCAACAAGACAAACCAACGCAACCTCAAGACAATCAGCAATTAAGCCATCCAGAGCAAAGCTTCTTCTTTAATCCTAAATCTGCTCAAGTAGATTCTCAAGCAAATGCCCAAGAGAAAAAGCAAGTCAGTGATAATATCTTGCATATTCAAGCCGAGCAGGATTTGTGGCTTGGTGTGATTAACCTTGAGACTGGAAGCAAGGAGCAGTTTTCATATAAAAAGGAGTATGATATACCTTTGAATAATAAAATGCTTTTTGTTATGGGGCATAGTGTATTTAAGCTTACACTTAATGGCGAGGAAGTGTCTCACGGCAATAAACATCCTGTAAGAATGTATTTTGATGGTTCAAGCCTTGTAGATGTGAATTATACGCGTTTTAAGCAGCTTAATGGCGGTCTTGAATGGTAAGGTTTGTTTTTATTCTTGCTTGTATTATAGCGAGTGCTTGGGCTGATGCGTTTGATGATAAGATAAAGAATCTTATGGGGGAACAGAGCTATCAAACAAATGCAAATTTCATTAATAGAATCTTTGCTAATAGGAATCTCTACTACACTGGCGGACGACTTGATATTGCTAAGATTGTTTATGCGCTTAAAAGTAATGGTCTGCTTAAGTCGCGTTTTGGACAGCCAAGTGAGGTGAAGTTAAGTTTTAGTGCAAGGACTAGTCCTGTTTTACTCACAAAGGTTGGGAATAATATTTTAAGCACAATGGGTTATTCATATTTTGTCGTAAGTAGAGCAGAATTAAGCGGTGGTCTCTCAAGCGTAGAGTTTTCTTTTAACACCGAGCATAGCCCCGATATGGGAATTATTATTGATGAGCTAGGAAAGAGGGGTTTTGTTTGCCTTGATATAAATCGTGTCAATGCACAAAAATGGGATTATATGCTTGAGGTTAATGAGCCACGACTCCCAAATACAAAGTTTCTTGCAAAATCGGCAACACTCAAATGGCGTGATGCATCAGGAGAGTATTGGGTGAGTGTGAATACGAGCGGAGATTTGTATATCCAAGCTAGTGATTTTCCAAAATGGAATCCACACATTGTGCTGTATGATAAGAATCTAAGCATAATAGATATGCTAAGCAATACAGGCAGCAATGATAGTGTGAAGGTTAAGATTCCACAGGGCGTGAAGTTTGTGATGATTACAGATTATGATGGAGCGGAGAATCTTAAGGGCGGAATTACTGCGAGTTTGAAGTAGATTCTGAATCTAGCGATAAGGAGAGAAGTATGTTTGATGAGATTGAGTTTGATAAGATAAAGCGTTTGCCAAAGTATGTGTTTGCTGCTATTAATGAGATTAAGCTTGAGATGCGTCGTAATAATGAAGATGTTATTGACTTCTCTATGGGAAATCCAGATGGTAAGACACCTGAACATATTATCCAAAAGCTATGTGAAGCTGCACAAAAAGATAAAAATCAGGGCTACTCTGTAAGTCGCGGAATCTACAAGTTGCGTTTAGCCATTTGTAATTGGTATAAGCGAACTTATGGCGTGGATTTAGACCCAGAATCTGAAGCGTGTGTAACAATGGGGAGTAAAGAAGGCTATGTGCATTTGGTTCAAGCCATTGCAAATCCGGGTGATAACGCCATTGTAGCTGAACCCGCCTATCCTATTCATTATTATGCCTTTATTCTTAATGGAGCGAATGTCTCCACTTTTGGGTTAAAGTGGAATGATGAAATGGAGCTTGATGTAGAGGATTTTTTTGCAAATATCAAAAGGGTGCTAAAGGAGGTAATGCCTCGTCCAAAATTTGTTGTTGTGAATTTTCCGCATAACCCAACGACCATTATTGTATATAAGGAATTTTATGAGCGTTTAGTGGCTATGGCAAAACAAGAGCGATTTTATATTATTTCTGATATTGCGTATGCCGAGCTTTGTTTTGATGGCTTTAAAACGCCAAGTATTTTAGAAATCCCCGGAGCCAAAGATGTAGCGGTTGAAAGCTATACATTGAGTAAAACTTACAATATGGCAGGTTGGCGAGTTGGCTTTGTGGTGGGCAATAAGAAAATCATTCAAGCTTTGCAAAAGATTAAAAGTTGGATTGATTATGGAATCTACACGCCCTTGCAAATTGCCTCTACCATTGCACTTGATGGAGACCAAAGCTGCGTGGAAGAGATACGCAATAAATATGAAAAGCGTATGGAAGTGCTGATTAAGAGTTTTAAAGAAGCTGGTTGGGAGATGAAAAAGCCAAAAGCGAGTATGTTTATTTGGGCAAAATTACCTGAATGCGTAGGTGATATGGGGAGCTTGGAATTTTCAAAAAGGCTTTTAAAAGAGGCGAAAATCGCTGTTAGCCCGGGTGTTGGCTTTGGGGATTATGGAGAAGGATATGTGAGAATTGCGTTAATTGAAAATGAAAAGCGTATCCGTCAAGCCGCTAGGAATCTTAAGGTATTTTTGAAGCAATTTTCATAAGATTTTATAAGGATTTGTATGTCAAAGCTTGTGTTGGGTATGGTTGGCTTTGGAGTTGTTGGCTCTAGTGTGTTAAAGGCGATATTGGCTAATGGTGAGATTATTAATGCAAGGGCGGGAAAACAGATAGTCTTAAAAAGCATTGTCGTGCGTGATAAGAAAAAGGCAGAAAAAAAGCTTGCAGAGTTGAATGCCATAGATATGAATACAAATATAACCCTTAGCACAAATGTAGATGATATTTTACAAGATAGTGAGATTGATGTTGTCATTGAGCTTATGGGTGGTGTGGAGTTTGCATACACAATAGCACAAAGAGCATTGAAAGCAAAAAAAGCTTTTATCACCGCTAATAAGGCAATGCTTGCTTATCATAGAAGCGATATTGCACCACTTGCAAATGGTTTGCCTGTGGGATTTGAAGCGAGTGTATGCGGTGGCATACCTATTATACGCGTTTTAAAAGATGGCTTGAGTGCTAATCATATTTTAGCAATCCGCGGGATTCTAAATGGCACGAGTAATTATATCTTAACCCAAATGCAACAATATGGCAAAGACTTTTCCACCGCGTTGCAAGAAGCACAGAATCTTGGCTATGCTGAAGCTGACCCAAGCCTTGATATTAATGGTGGCGATGCTGGGCATAAACTTTTAATCCTTGCTTCTCTTGCGTATGGAATCCACGCTATGCCCGAAGATATACTGATTGAGGGTATTACTGATATAACACCTGATGATATGGAGTTTGCCAATGAGTTTGGCTATGTGATTAAGCTTCTAGGCATTGCCAAAAAGCAAAATGATGAAGTAGAGCTACGCGTTCATCCAAGTATGATTAAAAAAGAATCTATGATTAGCAAAGTTGATGGCGTGATGAATGGCATTAGTGTGATAGGCGATTATGTAGGGGAAAGTATGTATTATGGAGCGGGAGCTGGAGGAGAAGCCACAGCAAGTTCGGTGATAAGTGATATTATCGCTATTGCTAGGGGAGAAAGTGCGGCAATGCTTGGCTTTAGCCGACCTTTGGAAGAGGGTAAATTACGGCTAAAAAATCAAGAAGAGATTTATTCACGCTATTATATACGGCTTTATGTATGGGATAAACCCGGAGTGCTAGGGCAAGTGTCGCAGATTCTAGGGAGGCATAATATTTCTATTGGTGCATTTTTGCAAAAAGAAACGGATAGGAAAGATATCGCCACAATGCTATTTTCTACGCATCATTGCTATGAAAGGGAGATTAATCACGCTTTATGTGAGTTGGAACAGATAGATTCTATCACGCAAAAACCCTTCAAAATGCGGCTTGAAGATGAATATGAGTAGGGCAAAGGGTAAGCAAGCAGAAGACAGGGCGTGTGCGTTTTTATCTCAAAATGGCTTTGAGATTTTGGAGCGAAACTTTTTTGCACGATATGGGGAGATTGACATCATTGCTCAAAAGAATGGAATCTTGCATTTTATTGAAGTTAAAAGTGCGAGTATCGGGGTTAAGAGTGGCTTTGAGCCGATTTATAACATCACGCCAAGCAAGATTGACAAGCTTATATCTACGATAGGATTCTATCTTTCAGCACAAAATCTCACACAAGAATATTGCCTTGATGCGTTAATCATCAAAGGCGAACACATTGAGCTTATAGAAAATATCACTTTGTAGTGAGAACTCATCTATTATCATTTTTATTGTGGCATAAACCATTTAAGTACAAGTAAGAATAAATACTAATTTTATTGACTCTGCATTTTGAATCTAGCTACAATCCCAAAAAATCAACACTATCTCACATTATCAAACAAGGAATTATAATGAAACAAATTACCATAGTATGCGTTGGACAGCCAAATGTTGGCAAAAGTTCGCTTGTGAATAAGATTTGCGGTGTGCATTTGAAAGTGGGGAATTTTACAGGTGTTACGATTGAGAAATCAGAAGCAAAGATTGAATACAAGGGCTACACTTTGCGTATTATTGATTTGCCCGGCACATATTCCTTGAATGACTACTCTTTTGAGGAGCAAGTAACAAAGCAATTCTTAGAATCTCAAGAATATGATGTGATTTTAAATGTGCTAGATTCTACAAATTTGGAGCGTTGTTTGTTGCTCACCACGCAGCTTATGGAGCTTCAAAGTAAAATGTGTCTTGCACTCAATATGAGTGATGAGGCAAAAAAAGAGGGGATTGAGATTAATAATGCGTTGCTTGGCGAGATTCTAGGTGTGGAGTGTGTGAGCGTGTCTGCGTTGCACGGGGAGAATCTTGAGGTTTTGCTTGATAAGATAATTTTTATTGCAAATGAGCCACTCAAGTCAAACAAGCGAGTGTATGCTGATTTTTTAGAAAATGAGATAGCTAAGATTCAGAGTTTTTTGACACAAAAGCGTTATGATGAGATTGAGCGGCTTTTGGCTGAAAATCATAAGGGGCTTGTGAGCCTAAGAGATATTGCAATTAGGCTGCTTATGCAGGATAATTTTCTTGCTAAGAGTTTGCACGATAAGGGCTGCTGGGCGGAACTTAGCGAGTTTGTCAATAAATGCATACAGCAGCTTTATAAACAATCCCAAAGCCAAAATGTGCGTGATATTTTTAATGATGATAGTATTAGTTTTGCGAGGGGTGCAAGTATGGAATCTAGTCGCACTCACGCTAAAAAGCAGCTCTCCACAACCCAAAGGCTTGATGCAATTTTACTTAATACTTATCTTGGGATTCCTATTTTTTTATTGTTGATGTGGCTTTTGTTTCAGCTTACTTTTTATCTTGGAGAGTTTCCTAAAGTGTGGATTGAGGAGGGTATGGCGTCTTTTGGCTCTTTTGTGGAGGAGCATATAGGTAATGAATTTTTAGCGTCTTTGCTTTCGGGTGGGATTATTGCTGGTGTTGGGGCGGTGCTTAGTTTTTTGCCTCATATTTTGATACTTTTTTGCGGTATTGTGCTGCTTGAAGGCACGGGGTATATGGCGAGGGTAGCATTCTTGCTTGATGGGTTTTTTCATAAGTTTGGTTTGCACGGCAAGAGTTTTATTCCACTTGTTACGGGGTTTGGTTGTTCTGTTCCGGCGTATATGAGTGCGAGAATGCTGAAAAATCGCAATGATAGAATGCTGACACTTTTTATTATTAATTTTATGAGTTGTGGTGCGAGGCTACCTGTTTATACACTTTTTATAGGGGCATTTTTCACTCCAAATGTGGCTGGGAATGTGCTGTATGGAATCTACATCTTTGGAGCATTGGTGGGGTTGTGTATGGCTAAGATTCTAAAGCTTACTGCTTTTAGGGGTGAAGATGAGCCATTTGTAATGGAGATGCCAAAATATCGGCTGCCAAGTATGCGTTTAATTGCTTTTAGTGTGTGGCAAAAGGCAGTGAGCTATGTGAAAAAGGCGGGAAGTTTTATACTCCTTGCTTCTGTGATTATTTGGGTGGGGACGCAGTTTCCACACAATGAAGGCTTAGAGATTCAAACAGATGAGGCGGTGAGTGCTTTAGAATCTAGAATTGCGGAATTGGAGCAGCAAAGGGGTAAGAAAGAGTGTGTGCAGGAGTGGGAACATAGGAATGCTGATAGTAGTGCAAAGCGGGGTGCTTCTATTGTAATATGTGAAGATAGATATATAGATAGAAGTATAAAGTCTATACAAGAAGAGATAGAAAATCTTCAGCATACCTATCAATCAAACAAGGTGGAGCAAAGCTATTTGGGGCAGATAGGGAAGTTTATAGAGCCACTTTTCACGCCTATGGATTTTGACTGGAAGTTGTCTATTTCTCTTGTCAATGGGCTTTTGGCAAAGGAGACGATAATCTCAAGTATGGGTGTTTTGTATGCGTTGGGTGAGGGTATTGATGAGGATAACGATATGCCTTTGCGTGAGATTCTTCAAGAGAATGTTAGTTTGCCTAGTGCCATTGCTTTTATTTTGTTTATTATGTTTTATAACCCTTGTTTTGCAGCGAGTATTGTGTTTGGCAAGGAAGCAGGTGGAAAGCGGTTTATCGCATATTTGTTTATTTTTACAAGTGTGGTGTCATATGTCTTTGCACTTGCGGGATATAAGATTACGCAGTTGATTGTTGGGTAGTATATGTGGAATTGGAGCATTGAATCTGTGTAGAAGCAATGTGTTTTTCTTGACAAAAAAGCGATGTTATACTATAATTACGCCCTTTTAACTTCGTGTCGGGGCGTAGCGCAGTCTGGTTAGCGCACTTGGTTTGGGACCAAGGGGTCGAAGGTTCGAATCCTTTCGCCCCGACCACTTCTTAAATCTTTTTATGGTGGGTGTAGCTCAGTTGGTTAGAGCATCAGGTTGTGGCTCTGAGGGTCGTGGGTTCGATCCCCATCACCCACCCCATAAATTCTTAGACTTTGCGTTCGTAGCTCAATTGGATAGAGCACCAGACTTCGGATCTGGGGGTTAGGGG
>CAUWMC010000025.1:0-18959 GCA_963559865.1 uncultured Helicobacter sp. | reverse complement strand
AATAGAGCAACAGGTTGCGGTCCTGTAGGTCGGGGGTTTGAATCCCTCCGAGCACGCCATTTTAGATTCACACTGCAACTTTCACCACCTTTTTAGGAGAACTCAATGAAATTCTTAGCACAACTTGTTTATAAAGCATATCTTAATGCACAAAACAAAATTTGGGTAAAAATGCTCTCCATACTCTATAATGCTTTGCTCAAAATATCAAATCCTCTTATTACTTTATCGTATAACAATATCAAATTGAAAATGCCTTTTTCTCATTCCTTACCACTCTACCAAAAATTATATCCAACATACGATATGCAACTTCATTCAATAGCTAAGCATATCTACAATAAAGATGGCTTTTTAAATATGATTGATGTGGGGGCAAATATAGGTGATACTGCTATTTTGACAAATATACAGAATGCTTCCTACTTGTTGATAGAGGGCGAAAAAAGTTATGCCAATCTTATACCTACCAACATCTCCTATAATTTTCAAGGAGCGACTATTAGAGATATAAGTATGGGGGGGGGGGCATAACAACAAACTTCCGTTATATATCATTGCTAATACATTCTTGGGTGATGATGAAAAGCAAAACAACTACTCCATATCCCTACAAGATGGAAGTGGCAAATTAGTAGATTCTAAGAATATTAATACAAATATTCAAATCCAAACACTTGATTCTGTGGTAAAACAAGCTAACTTCTCTCCCAACTTTATCAAAATAGATACAGATGGTTTTGATTTTAAAGTATTGCGTGGAGCAAACAATACGCTCAAAACATATAAACCTGTTATATTTTTTGAGTGGGATAAGATACATCTCCAAGCACAAAATGAAGATTTTCTCTCCATTTTTCCACAACTCAACAAAATGGGGTATGAACAACTCTTTGTTTTTGATAACTTTGGCGTATTACTCTGCTCACTTCCAACAAGCGATCTTACAAACCTAGCACTTCTTATGAACTATACACAAGAATCTCGGCAAAATATTTACTACTACGATATCCTTACTTTTCATAAAGAAAGTTCTTTTAATACAAAAGAATGGTTGGAGCAAAGAAGTCTTAGCAAATAGACACGGAGAGAAAGTTTTACAATCCCTCCATCGTAAAAGACAATTAGTCTTTTTGATTGCGGAGATAAGTTGGGACTTCAAGGCTTTCATCATTATGATCAAACAAACTATAATCCTCGCCTGATACTTTCCGTGCAGCAAGTTGCAAACTTTGGCGAGACTGCTCCAAGCCTTGTTTTTCACACATTTGCGGTTGCGCTTCTGTGCTTACAACTTCTCTTTCAAAGCCCGTAGCAATCACGGTTACCTTGACATAATTCTCTGCCACATCTGTAAGTGTGCGTGTCCCAAATACAACATGTGCTTCCTCATCAGCAATCGATTCTATAATATTCATCGCTTCACTGATTTCAGCCAACGGATAATCTCTATGCATTTCAAAATTCACAAGCACGCCCATTGCACCTTTGATAGAAATATTATCAAGCAATGGAGATTCTATTGCCATACGCATAGCATCGCCTGCTGCACTATCTCCTGTTGCCTCACCAATACCCATAAGTGCCAAGCCCTTATGACTCATCACAGTCCTTGCATCTGCGAAATCTACATTAATATCATTTGGTCCGTGGTTCAATATAACACCTGAAATACCATTTACGGCACGAGCCAACACATCATTGACGACCTTAAAACTCTCTTGAAAACTATAATTTTTAGGGATAATGGACAACAATCTATCATTTGGAATCACAACAATACAATCGCTCTCAGCCTTTAAATTGCGTAGCCCCTCTTCTGCAAGTCTCGCACGCTTACCTCCCTCCCATTTAAATGGTTTGGTAACAATTGAAACAGTAAGAGCACCTACCTCTTTTGCAGCTTTAGCTACAACAGGAGCTGCACCTGTGCCTGTGCCACCACCAAGACCTGCAGAGATAAATACAATATCCGAGCCACTTAGCACAGCTTTTAACTCTTCATAAGTCTCTAGTGCTGCCCTTTCACCCACATCTGGTTGCATACCCGCACCCAAACCTTTTGTGAGCTTCTCACCAAGCTTCATTTTAATACTTGCACTAGCAGTTTCTAAATGTTGAATGTCTGTATTTGTCGCAATAAGTTTGATAGCCTTGTGTGGATTTGTTTTCACAAGATGGCTAATCATATTTGAGCCACCACCACCAACACCAACAGCCGTAATCACTGCACCTTCTTGTCGTATTTCCTGAATGTCTAGTTCAATATTTTCCATCATCACTCCCTTAAAATAATTGGCTAACCCACTTGTAGAATCTCATAAAGACATTATCGTGTCTATCCTTTTCTGTGGTTTGAATCCCTGATAAATCACCTGTATTTTGAGTGATTTTCAAACCACTCAAATCCTGCGAAGCATCTTGAGGCAATCCAATACTACCCACATCATTGCTTTCAACAACACTGCTTCGTTTGTAGAGAATCTTCTTATCAAAGTCCATCTCATAGTTTGTATGCTGCCCTGCTCCGTGCAAAATCAACCCAACTGCAGTAGCACTCTGCGTGCCTTTCAATCCATCAAAAAGCCCACCCACAGACATAGGCTTAGAGATTCTCACCGGCTTTCTAAAAAATATACTTGAGGCAAATTCTTGCATTCCATCAAGATTTGCCATACCGCCTGTGAGCGTGATACCTGCACCAATTTTATCTTTCAGCCCACTTTGTTCAATACTTTTTGCCAAAAGCTGCAAAGTCTCCTCCACACGAGCAGATATAACTGCGTGGACAATCTCTAAGCTCACATTAGTCGTTGCATTCTCACCTGCCATTACGGGCACTTTTATGGATTTCTCCTTGTCCTCATCTGTAAGAATAAGTTTTCCATATTCAGTTTTAATCTGCTCCGCTGTGCTTGGGTGAGCATTAAGTGCTGTGGCTAAATCAATCGTGATATTATGCGACCCAACACTTAAAAAATCACTATAACGCATAGAGTATCCGCTATAAATCATCAAATCGCAAGTCTGCCCTCCCATATCAATGCACGCTACACCAAGCTCTTTTTCCTCATTGCTTAGCACCGCAATAGATGAAGCATACGCACTTAACACAATATTTTCAATCTCCACGCCACTTTCACGCACCGCTCGTTTTAGATTCTCAAGTGCCGTTTTCTTGGCTGTTACAATATGAACAAATGCTTCTAACCGCGATGCACTCATACCCATAGGGTCTTCAGCAAAATTTTGATCATCTAATCTAAACTCATAAGGCAAGGCGTGGATAAGCACGTGATCTTCTGGAATCACAGCATTATAGATGGCTGTTTGCATTACACGATTAATCTCTTTTAGCCCAATCTCACTATTTGGCACATTAACTACCGCAGATTCTCTAATACTTTTTGTATAAGCACCAGATAGAGAAATGATAGCCTTATCAACTTTTTCACCCGACACCCTTGCTGCATCATTGACGGCACTTCTTATTGCTCTTGAGGCAAGTTCAATATTTGTAACCGAACCCTTCTTAATGCCATCAGCCTTATGAATACCTGTGCCAATAATATAGGGCGAACCATCGTCCTTTACTTCAGCGACAATCGCACAAATTTCACTAGAACCAATATCAATACCTAATATAACCCGATTCACCCTAGCCCTCACTTACTCACATCAATATAGATTGTCGTCTTATAAGTCTCATTGAGATACTCCGCCAACGCATCAAGCACTGCTTCAGACTTCATATTCTTAAACGCCATTGCATTATCGCCTTGCGTTATCGGTGAAGCTGATTGCTCCATTATACGATACAGCACAGCCTTATCATCAAGCATCACATATCCTTCCTTTTGTTGAGAAGAGAATAAATGAGAGAGAAAGCTCATTTTCTGCCTATCATCTAGCGTGAGTATAGCACCATTATAGAATCTATCAACAAACCCTATATCTGTGCCTTTAAAATTTTTCACTTTTTCTTGAGCAAGCACTAAGAGCTTTTCCTTTTTCTTAGTATTTTCAAAAAGCACTCTAGCTTCAGCCTTTGCCTCTTCAAAGCTTTTTTGCACACTTGGCTTTTTATCAAGAATCTTTAGCGTTACAAACCCTTCATCAGCTTCAATAGGTTTTAGCACCTGCCCTACTTGAGCTACTTTCATATCTTCAATAACCAAATCCACCCCATTTTTAATAAAAAACCGCTCATTCTCTTTGAGGGCTAGGATCTTACCCTTTTTGCTTTCATTTTTTAAATCACGATATTCACGCTTTGCCGCACTCTCAGCCTGAATCTTCTGCACATCTTTTATGAGCCTCTCCTTACTTTCTTCAAAGCTCAATAAACCTCCATCTTCATCTAAATAATCACTCTTAAAATCTTCGTAATGCTTCCTCAAATCTTCATCTGTTGGATTCTGCGAGGCAAAAGGGACTAGGATATACTCTATGTCAAACTCCATAGGAGTTTTCCAATTTTGCGCATTTTTCTCCCAAAACGCCTTTAACTCATCATCTTTGCTCTCAATACTCACCTGACTCATAGGCAGAATCTCCACCCTTAGCCTGTCTCTTACTGCATTTGCCATCTCCAATGCCGCAATCTCACTTGATGAAATGGGAAACATAGGTGCTGCTTGAGTAATATTCATCACGCTAAAAATCTTTTGTGTAACAAGAATCCTACGCAACATCTCCTCAAAATCACTCGGGCTCATACCTTGCTCTTTTAAAGTTTGGCGATACACCTCTTGGCTAAACTCACCCTTATCATCTACATATACTTTAGCATTCACTATCTCTTTGCCCACTTCCTCATCACTCACAACAATCCCCAAGTCATAAGCAAGATTAAGAATCTGGGCTTGTTGAATGAGCCTTTGCAATGCCATTTGTGGTATGCCAAACTGCTTTGCTTGAGCCTCATCAAGCATTCCGCCAAATTGCGAGATTTGACTAAATTCATTAAGAATCCTTGCATACTCTCTTTGAAACTCAGCAAGATGAATGTCAATATTCCCAACACGAGCAACTTTATCATTGCTTGACCCAAAGCCATAAGAACCCCAATTCACCATTCCAGCACCGATAAACGCAATGGCACTAATCCAAATAGTAACAACAAGCCATTTCTTATGCTTCTGCATCCAAGTAATCATTAAACCAACAACCTTTAATTTATGTATGTAAAAATCTAAGTGAGTGTTTTAAAAACGCCTATTGTAGCACAAAACTTGCTAAAAACAAGCTAAATAAGCTTAATTTTATCAAATTTTCCCTTAATCAGCCGATATATAGGAATCTTCCAACAAAATACTGATTTGTCTAACAAACTAAACATAAATAATTGAATAATTGAAATGATTTTAGCTCACAATTTTGCAGTATTTATTTACAAAAGAATAGAGTAACAGTGGTGGACCTTGCAGGATTCGAACCTGCGACCAATCGGTTATGAGCCGAGTGCTCTGACCAGCTGAGCTAAAGGTCCCCGAGCGTTAGGGCTGGAATTATACTCAAAAATAAACTTAAAGGCAAGAATGTTTTCAAGAATCGCAAAAAGTGTCATAAATGTAACAAAGCTCGTGCCTCCATAACTCATTAGCGGCAGGGGAATCCCAACCACAGGGGCTAATCCTATCACCATACACACATTAATCCCCACATACAAGAAAATCAAAATAGCGATATAGCCTGTTACTGCACGCAGGAAATAATCTCTCTCATACACAAATCCAAGACTTAGCACATACACGATCAAGCAAAAAAACAATGCCAAAAGCCCAAAAGCCCCAAGCAATCCAAACCGCTCCACAAAATAAGCAAAGATAAAATCCGTATTTGCATATGGCAAAAATTTAAGCTGAGATTGTGTCGCTTCCTCTTTTGACTTCCCCACAATCCCACTTGCACCAATGGCGATAAGAGCTTGATTCACTTGATATGGATATTTATCAGACACAAAGTCCATAATACGCTTTTTTTGATAGTCTTTCAAAGGATCTACGACATAGGCAACAGGTGCTAGAAAGACAACAACAAGCCCCAGACTTATCCAAATCTTTTTATTCACCCCAATGAGAAAAAGTGTGCCAAACCCAGTTAGTAAAATCACCATAGCCGTCCCCAAATCCGGCTCTTTAAGAATAATCACAAAAGGAATAAGAATAAAAGAGCTAATAATACAAAACTGCTTTACCCCATAGCCATCTTTTGGCGGAGGATTCGTTGCAATATATGAGGCTAAAAGCAACATTAAAAAAATCTTCATAATCTCACTTGGCTGGATTGAAAAGCTCGTAAAAGGAATATCCACCCAGCGTTGTGCGCCAAGCTTCTGTGTGCCGATAAAATGCACCAAAACCAACAAAATAAGACAAATCACATAGGACACTACGATAAAACTTTTTAGCTTCCTAAAAGGCACAAAAAAGAGAAAAAAAACAAGCCCACAGCTTAAGGCAATATACTTGATTTGCTTAGAAAAAAGCATAGAATCTAGCTCATTAATCAAAAATAATGATAGCCCAATCAAAGGCAAAATAAGAAGTAATAAAATATAATCAAAATGTGCTAGAATCCGTCTATCAATCACAAAAAACTCCTAAAATCCAATTCAACTTTAAAATATGGCGGAACAAATGCGAGAACTCATTGTAACAGAACTTGACTTAAATAATAGCAATAATAGCAATAATGGTAAATTGCGACTTGATTCTTTTCTCTCCGCACAATTGCAGATGAGCAAAAATCAGATTCAGCTCCTTATCCAAGCCAACAATATCACGCTCAATGGACTGCCTTGTATCAAAAATGGCACTTTATTAAAGCCAAATGATAAGATTCATATTAATCTCCCAAAACCTCATAGCCTAGATTCTAACACTCAAGATATGAGCCTATCTTTGCAGAATCTCTACAAAAATCTTAGTATTGATATTTTGTATGAAGATGATGATATTCTTATCCTTAACAAACCGCCAAATCTCGTTATTCACGATGCCCCAAGTGTAAAAGACCCAACCCTAACCCAATGGCTCAAACTCCACTCCCACACACTGCATACACTTAGTGGAGAGGAACGATACGGGATTATCCACCGCCTTGATAAGCAAACAAGCGGTGTGCTTTGCATTGCCAAGTCTCTCCTTGCCTATGAGATTCTACCCGCTCAACTAAAATCCCGCCAAATGGGTCGCTACTATCTAGCTGTTATTGATGCTCCATTAAAGCAGAATCTGCAGGTGCAATGCTTTATGGGGCGGTGTCCTACAAATCGCTTGAAAATGAGCAAGATTCATATCCGTCAAAATGAGAATCCACCACAGGGCGTGCGAGATTCTAAAAGCTCTTTTATTAAACTCGCCACCTCAAATGATGGCACACTTGAGCTGATTGCCATAAAGCTCCATACCGGCAGAACTCATCAAATCCGCACACATCTTGAGAGCCTTTCACGCCATATCTTAGGCGATACACTCTATGGCTATAAGCCAAGTGCAAAGAGCGTATTTTATGAAGGCAGAATCTTGCTTCACGCTTATATTCTCTACCTTACCCACCCTAAAAATGGGCAAAACTACACTTTTAAAGCCCCCATTTTATTAGATATGCTAGAATTTATGCAAAATCACTTTACAAAGGAGCTGCCAAATGGTTGCAAGAATGTTATGGAACTACTTGAGGTTGATAACATTACCCGTGCTTTTGAGTGTTTTTCTTAGTGCGTGCTTTTCATTTTTTAATGCAAATTTACAAGAAGATTCTTCGCTCCCACGATTAGATTCTGTCAATACGCTCGTTGATGTCTCATCTGTGGGCTTTGAGTGGAAGCTCATCAATAATGAAAAGGTCAAAGGTTATGTCATTTACCGCTCTGAATCTGGTGAAGGCAAAGGTTTGCAACGCATTGCTACAATCAAAA
This sequence comes from uncultured Helicobacter sp., assembly GCA_963559865.1. Lineage (GTDB taxonomy): Bacteria > Campylobacterota > Campylobacteria > Campylobacterales > Helicobacteraceae > Helicobacter_C. Next base: position 11,035 of record CAUWMC010000025.1, on the reverse strand, counting down.
ATCGCTTCGCAACACATTTTTATGACATCAATCTTTCACCTCAAACAAAATATATCTATGCCTTTGCTGTCCTTGGGGAGAATGACACAATCTCGCCAAAAAGTGAGCCTATACACATTCAAACCTCCTTTATAGACCCGGTGGAGAGTGTCTTTGCTATCAATAATCAGCCTCGTAGCATTAAGCTTATATGGTCGCCCCACCCAAATCCTAGCGTAGATTCTTATCTTATCCAACGCCTCAATAAAGCCGGAGAGTTTAAAACAATTAAAACAATCCCTCATCGCTTAAGCGTGGAATATTTTGATGAAGATTTAAAAGATGGGGAGACTTACACTTATCGCATTATCGCAAAAAACCACGAAGGCGTAGAATCTAAGCCCACTCAAGGCATTAGTGTCAGCACGATTCCACAACCCGCACCGATTGAAAACATACAAGCTTCAAATGATTTGCCCCGTAGCATTCATATCACTTGGGAAGCTGCACCAGATTCAGCAGGGGTGAGTAAAAAATACTACAAGATTCTTGTCTCATCAAATGACAAAGATTACAAAAGCATAGCCACCACAAACCAAACAAACTACACGCATAAACTTCAAGCTAAAGATGATGGTATAACTTACTCCTATCAGGTTGTGCTTTTAGGAGACAATGGCTTGGAAGGAATAATGAGCAGCAACCCTGCCAAAGGCTCTTCTCTCCCACCACCTAGCACACCTACACAATTTGAAGGCAAAATGGTAGAAGGCAAGGCAACACTTTCTTGGCAAACACCAAGCGATGATCGCATTGTGAGTTATATTGTCTATCGCAAAGAGGGTGCGTTATGGACACAAAGTGCGAAGTTTATTGACATTCACAACAATGGCTTTATTGATAAAGAAATGCAAAAAGGTAAAAAATATAGTTATAGCGTAGTGAGCGTGGATAAACACGGGATAGAATCTAAACCTAGCCAAGAAATTGAGCTGATACTTGAGTAAGGATTATATGTGCCGCATTTTCTCTCTCCAACCATTACTCTGCCAAACCTACCTTTTAAAAGTGGGGAGTATGAGTTTGCCTATGAGGCTCAATGCAGGGCAGATTCTCATCAAAGCCTTATTTTAGTGCGGTTTTGGCAAAATGACACCTCACATAATGAATCTTTGCCCGATGAATTCTTTTTGCGTAAAGTAGAGCGACCAAGCAAAAATAACAGCATTATCAAATGTGAAAAAAGCAGTAAAGCCCAGCCAACGGGTATTATCAAAAATGCAATCAAAACTCTTATGGAACAACAAAGCAATCAACATCTCATCACGCACAATCTCAACAACAATTCCCCAAGGCAAAATCTGCAATCGCCATTTTTTAAATCCGTAAAGTATTTTTTAGATTTTTCTCAAAAATGCCTTATTGAAGTGGGCTTTGGCTCGGGGCGACATCTCTTACACTTAGCTAAAAGCAATCCGCATCTTATGTGTATTGGCATTGAGATTCATAGCCCCTCTATTGAGCAGATTCTAAGGCAGATTGAGCTTTTAGGGCTTAAAAATCTCTATATTATCCACACTGATGCGAGAATCTTGCTTGAAATTTTGCCTTCTTGTATTGCGGAGGGTATTTATGTGCATTTTCCTGTTCCTTGGAACAAAAAACCCCATAGGCGTGTGTTTTGTAAGGCTTTCTTACAAGAATCTTTGCGTGTGCTAGATAACAATGGGCTATTGCATTTAAGGAGCGATGATGAGATATACTTCCGCGATGCGCTAAATCTCGCCCTTTCTTACAAGCACATTAATTTGCAAGTGCAAAAAAATCATAAAAATGCCATTGTCAGCAAATACGAAGCAAGGTGGGAACGACAAAATAAAGATATTTTTGACTTAAAAATTTTTAAAACCTCAAGCGAAAGTCAAGATTCTCATATCAAATCAGCAAAAAACGCACAAAATGCAGAAAAAAACTTTAATTTTGATAAGATTCTAAGAAAAAATTTGGATAATTACACAAATTTTCCATACAAGAAAATCGCTAAGGATTGGTTCTTACATATTGATAATGTATATTGTGCTGGAGATGTGTATGTGTTGGCGTTGTGTTTTGGGGACTTCAATCAGCCACAAAACAAGTTTTTGCAAATCTCTTTTTGTGCAGCTTATACGACACATTATATCGGTGGCGATCCTATCCCAACAAAGGCAGCATACCTAGCACATAAGCATTTAATAGAGTTTTTAAACTTAGCAGATTCTACTAAAGTAAGGAGTGAAGTTTGAGCCCAATCATAGAAGCAAAAAATCTGAATCTAGGCTACAATGACGAGCTTGTCATCAAAGATGCAACCTTTAATATCAATGCTAAAGAGTTTGTGTTTATTACCGGGGCTTCAGGAAGTGGTAAAAGCACGATTCTAAGCTCGTTTTTTGGGCATTTAGGTGTGAAGAGTGGGCATTTGAATGTTTTTGGTGTAAGTATGCAAAAAGCATCAAAAAACCGCATCAATCATCTTCGTAGAAATATTGGCATTGTTTTTCAAGATTATAAACTTATTAAAGAGTGGAATATAGAACGCAATGTAATGCTGCCTATGGTGATTAATGGATATAAAAAAGAAGTGTGTAAATCTCAAGTAGAAAAGCTTTTGGTGCATATTAAGCTATCCCACAAGGCAAATAAATTTCCTTTAGAGTTAAGCGGTGGGGAGCAGCAACGCGTAGCAATGGCAAGAGCCTTAGCTCATAATCCAACCATAATCCTAGCCGATGAGCCAACAGGTAACCTTGATGACTACTCAAGTGAGCTTATTTGGAATCTACTTAAAGGCGTGAATGAACAGCTTGGAATCACCGTTGTTGTCGTAACACACAGAATGCCAGATAGGCTCAATATCCCTTATAGACGACTACATATTGAAGAAGGAGTGGTATATGAATTTGCTTAAAAGACACTTGGCACTTATTGTTCCTCTTCTTGCATTGCTTTTTAGTTTGGAGAGCATTATGCTTGTTAATCGTGCGGTGGCAAAGCACGAAAACAAACTCTCGGATAATTATTCCATTGTCATCGCATCAAAAAATGCTCTCACACTTGATAAGGTAGAAAACTTTATCCGTGAAGCAAAGGAGCTTAAGGCAATTACGCCTGATTATATGATGAATGAGCTAAAAAAGGACCTTAGCCGAGAGAGTTTAGAAACATTGCAAAGAGAATTGCCTTTTTTCTATTCATTGAAACTTTCCGTATTCCCTGATGAAGAGCGTCTGCAAAAGATAAATGCCACACTCTCAAAGCTTAATGGTGTAACAAAAGTAGAATCTTTTAGTAAAAGTCATTCACAAGTCTATAAATTGCTTCTTATCATCAAAAGCTCTATTGTTGTATTTGCTTCACTCATTGCAATTTTGAGCTATATTCTTATGGTTAAACAAATTGAAATATGGAAATTTGAGCATAGCGATAGAATGGAGATTATGGCATTTTTAGGTGCTCCAGCGTGGATGAAAAATGGTATTTTATTCCGCCTTGCATTGATAGATTCACTTATCTCAACGATTGCTATTATCGCGGGTATGACCTATCTCATTAATAGTAGCAAAATGCAAGGGGTGCTTAGCACACTTGAAGTAACAAGCGATATTTTCCGTATGGGAAGTGATTTTATCATTTTGCTTTTCACATCTATACTTGTATCGATCGTATCAGTTGTGTTTGTTATCATTAAGCAAAAAGACCTCTAATGAAACAAGGCTTTGCCTCTCTTGCATTATGTGCTATTGTTGCAATATCTTTGGCAAATATTGACAAAGATATTGCAACAAATAAAGATAAACTTGCTAACGCACAAAATCAAGAGCGAGCCATAAGCAAAAAGCTTGATGAGTTAGGCAAGGCAATTAATGCTAAAAATGCCGAGCTTACAAGGCTAGGCAAACAAATAGAAACACTCTCACAAGATATAAGCCAAAATCAAGGTAAATCCCAAAGCCAAGAGAAAACGCTTAAAAACTCACAACGCCAACAAAATATTTTGCTTGAACAAAAGCGTGAGATTGAATCTCAAATGATTAAATTGCTTACACAAAACATTGCATTTAGTATGATTATGGAGCGTGAAGGAAGTATTGATTCTGTTGATGGTGTGGTGGAATATGAAGTTTATAGAATCTTGCATAAAAATACAAAAGATTCTATAAAAACACTCAATGCTAGGCAAAGCATTTTAAATAATGAGATTGAAAAAATCACAAATACAATCTCACAACTTCAAAGCTCAATCAAGATTCAAACAAACAAAAAAGACAACTTGCAATCTGCCAAAGAGCAGCAAAAAGCCACTTTGAGCAAAATGCAAACTGAACTTAAAAGCTATGATGAACAGCTTAAAGCCATTGTCAAAGAGCGAAAAAGCCTTGATGAGATTCTCTCTCGTCTTAACATTGTAAAAGAGCAAAAATCACAGAGCAAGAACCAACAAGCCTTTATCGATAATCAAAAGAAGCCAGATAGTATAAAAGCCCCAAAACAATTTGGCACTTCATACCGCGATGTGCCAACAATCGCATACAAAGGGAATAAAACTATTCCGCCACTTGAAAACTACACGATTGAGAAAAAGTTTGGACCTTATTTTGATCCTGTGTATAAGTTTAAAATCTTCAATGCCGCCATTATGTTTAATCCTAGAAGTGCTAATGCAAGTGTCAAAAGTGTGCTTGATGGAAAAATTGTATATGCCAAAGACGCTCCGGGGCTAAAAAAAGTCATCATTATTGAGCATAGCAACGCCATTCACACCATTTATGCATATTTAGACAAAATAGAATCTAACATCAAAGTAGGCTCAAGCGTTAAAAAAGGTGCGATTATAGGCAAAGTCAATGAGCGTTTAAGCTTTGAAATCACTCAAAAAGATAAACATATTAATCCAGCAGATTTTATTAAACTCAATTAAAAAAAAATTTTTTTAGCCGATATGTCCTTTGCTTTATTTTAGAACTTCAAGGAGGAAGCTATGATTAATAGTGTTAATAGTATTGACAACAATAATGATGCTGTTAAGAATCGGCTTGTGAATATGGTAAATGCGAGTGGTCGGGCAGTCACGGAAGATACCCGCCCAACTGAAGTGCGTTTGCAACAAGAAACAGCACAGCACCACGATAAGGAAAACAAAAAGCAGCTTGAAAGTGAGCTACGCGAACTGAGCAAGAAACTCAATGATGAGATGAAAAAAATCGGCACAGATTTGAACTTCTCATATAATGAGAATATTCCGGGACTTATGGTAACGGTCAAAGAATTTAATGGCGATAAGGTCATAAGGGAAATTCCATCAAAAGAAGCTATTGAACTTATGAAAAGAATGCGTGAAGTGATTGGTGTGATTTTTGACAAGCAGGGTTAAAAAGAGAGGTTAAATAAGCTTAAGATTCTAGAATCTAAATTTGCGAAAGGAGGTTGTATGGCACTTGGTAGTTTAAGCTCTCTTGGGCTTGGGAGCAAGGTCTTAAATCACGATGTAATTGATAAATTACGAAAAGCTGATGAAAGCACACATATTGATCCTATTGATAAAAAAATAGAACAAAATGTAGAAAAACAAACCGAGCTTGTTGCCATCACCTCTACCTTGCGGGATTTGAAATCTAGCACAAGCAAGCTTGCTGATTATTCAACCTATTTGGGACGATCAAGCAATGTCATCGGCGATGCACTCAAAGCTACTATATCTTCTGGTGTGCCAACCCAAGATATTAAGATTGATATAGATTCTGTGGCGACTTCAGACATTAATGAGATAGGCTCAAAATATGAGAGTAGAGAATCTGCATTTAGTCAAAAAGATTCTACACTCAAGTTTCATCACAAAGGGCAAGACTACAAGATTGAAATTAAAGCAGGTATGGAATTAGCTGAAGTTGCACAGCTCATCACAGACACTACAAAAGGTGAGGTTATGGGGATTGTGATGAAAACAGGTGGCTCAAACCCTTATCAACTTATGATAAATTCCAAAGATACGGGTGAAGCCTCAAGGGTGTATTTTGGCTCAACTGCCACAGGCTCTGTTGTCCCAAGTGGGGCTTTTGAGCTTAATGATGGGGATTTGAACATTACTCTTAAAGATAAAAAAGGCATTGATAAAACCCTATCTATCAAGCTTCCAAAGACTGCTACTGAATCTAAAACACAAGATAATGCACAAGCTTTAAAAGAAGCTGTGATTGCTGCGATTAAGGACAATGCAGACTTTGAAGGACTGCTTGATAGCGATTTAAACATAGGCATAGGTGGGGCTAATAGCGATATGCTGACTATCAACGATAGGCGGGGCTATGGCATAAAGATAGAAGGTGCAAAATCCCAAGCATTAGGTTTTGGCGAAGATAATAAAACCACGCAAAAAGAAGATCTTATGGTAGCCACCAAAAGTGTAGGTGCGGGAAAACTTACAGGGACAATCAACATCGGCAGTGTGCCACTTGATCTCTCAACTTTGACAGATAAGAAAAACACTGCCAAGCAAAATGCACAAGCCATTGCCGATGCTATTAATAATATTGCTGGAATCTATGGCTCTGTAAATGATGAGGGCAAACTCGTGATTAACTCTGATACAGGGGAAGTTAATATTTATGCCAATAATGACGCGGAAAGCAAAAAGGCATTAGAAGATTTGGGGTTAAAATCAGGCACAACAATGGATTATGCCAAAACACAAGAAGATTTATTCAAAATACGCAAAGTGCAAATGGCTGAAGATGCAAAGTTCTCCTATAATGGAATTGCTATGAAACGCCCCACAAATAATATTGATGATATTGTGAGTGGAGTAAATATTGAGCTGCTTACCACAACAGAGCCGGGCAAACCGGCGGTAATTAGCATTACACGCAATGATGAAGAAATAACAGAGAGTGTGAAAAAATTTGTAGAATCTTACAATGAGCTTTCACTCAAGCTTGATGAAGTAACGCGTTATGATGAAGATTCTAAAATTGCTGGAATCTTTAATGGCAATAGCGATATTCGTATGATACGCCCCACGCTCACAAGAATCTTCTCTACCAATATCCCAACGGAAACGGAGATTAAAAGCCTTGCCAAATACGGACTTGCCCTTGATGAAAAAGGGAAAATGAGCCTTGATACAAGCAAGCTTTCAATGGCTTTAAGCACTGACCCGGAAGGGACACAGGAATTTTTCTACGGGAGCATAAAAACCACAGAATTTAAGGAGGTGCAAACTGATGGTGTGTTTAAAAAGTTTGACCAAGAGCTTGATAAACTTCTTAATGGAGGCAATGCAAGGCTTAAGCTGCTTGAAGAAAGTCTCACTAAAGATGACAAGAAGTTGCGTGAGGATAGAAAAAGGGCTGTTGAGCAGCTCAACACACGCTATGACATTATGGCACAGAGATTTGCAGCCTATGATTCTCAAATCTCAAAAACCAATAATGCCTTTAGTAGTGTTCAGTTGATGATTGACCAATCTGTGGCGAAAAAATAAATTCTAAGGAGTAGGCAATGTATGGCAATAACGCGTATAATCTTTATCAACAAAATTCAGTTTCAGTAGAATCTCCGGTAAAACTTATAGAAATGCTCTATGAGGGCATTTTACGATTCTGTGCTCAAGCCAAACGACATATGGAAGCAGAAGATATTGAGAAAAAAATCTACTATATCAACCGCACAACAGATATTTTCACAGAGTTGCTCAATACACTTGATTATGAAAAAGGTGGTGAGGTGGCGACTTACCTTACAGGGCTTTACACGCATCAAATCAAGCTCCTTACTCAAGCCAATGTCGCCAATGATACAGCTAAGATTGATATTGTTATTAATGTTGCCAAAGGGCTTTTAGAAGCGTGGAGAGAGATTAACCAAGATGAATTGGCACGATAAGCTAAAGGTTGCCTTGCTTAATCAAGATGATAAAACCGCCTTTACTCTAGTGAGTAATCTCCCTGAAAATCTCGCCACTGCACCGCTTGAAGAGAAACTTCAAGCTTTAGAGCTCATCTCTCAAACCAAGCTTCTCTTAGAATCTAAACAACTTCAAGTAAGAATTAATATGGAGCAAATCAAGGCGGCAAAAAAGTTCCTTGAAAACTCCAATTAACAAACCAAACAAGCAAAATTCTCATCTTTAAACTTGTATTTTCCCTATTAGATGGGTTTTTTGCGACAAATTTCCCAAAAAATCCGCATATGCCTTGACTTCAAGCCTAAAATCGTATAGAATAGGCGCGTTCAAAATTTTAACAACAAGGAGTTGCAATGAACAAGGCAGAATTCGTAGAATTAGTAAAGAAAGTTGGCGAATACGACACAAAAAAAGATGCTGAAAAAGCAGTTAATTCTTTTGTAGATGCTATTTCTCAAGCTCTTACTAAAAAACAAAGCGTTGAGCTTGTAGGTTTTGGTAAGTTTGAAACAGCTGTTCAAAAAGCTAAAACAGGTAAAGTTCCTGGAACAAACAAAACTTACAAAACAAGTGAAAAAGCTGTGCCTAAATTCCGCCCAGGAAAAGGTTTGAAAGACCAAGTGGCTAAAGCTAAGAAATAAATTCTCATTCATAGCCTTTTTTAAAAGGCTATGACATCAACGACTTAAAACTCTCACTCACACTTTTTCCACCAAGTATTAGACTAATCTCTTTTGCAATAGGCGTGTAAATATTTTCTCTTTCCCCAATCTCTGTAATTGCCCTAGCTGTAATAACGCCCTCAGCCACTTCACCAAGCTCACACAATATCTCGCTAATTTGTTTTTTGGCGGCTAGTCCAAGTCCAACGCGATAGTTACGCGACATCGTAGAGCTTGAAGTCAAAAATAAATCTCCAGCTCCAGAAAGCCCCAAAAATGTCTCCATTTTTGCTCCAAAATGCTCTCCAAAACGGCACATCTCTACCAATCCTCTAGCAACCAACGATGCCTTAGCATTTGCCCCAAACTCTAATCCATCGCAGATTCCCGCGGCAATAGCAATGACATTCTTATACGCCCCAGCTATCTCTCCACCTATCACATCAGGACTCACATAGGCTTTAATAAATTTTGGCATTAAAGCGGCAAATTCACGACTCAAAGCAAGATTACGCGAATGGATAACCAATGCACAAGGCAGAGACTGCACCACTTCCGAAGCAAAGCTAGGACCACACAAATATGCAAGATTCTTATGCCAAATCTCCTCTTCCATAATATCACTCACAAATGCCCCACTCCCAGATTCTATACCTTTACTTGCACATAAAATTTTTATCTCCTTTGGGAGCTTTACGCTCATAAGCCACTCCCTCAAAGCACTTGTAGCAATAGCCATCACAAAATATTGTGAATCTAGAGCTTCATTATGACTTACCTGCACAATAGGTTTAGAATCTTGCTTTAACAAACGCTCATTCAAAGGTGCAAGAAGAGAGCTAATATCACGCCGAGAGACAATTTTCACATCATTTTTTTCTGCCAATGCAAAGGCTAATGCCCTGCCCCAAGCTCCACCGCCAAATACACTTACATTCATATCATATTCCCCTTATTTCACTTATCAAAATACATAGCTATATGTCAAAAATACTTGCGTTGTTAGCACATACGGATTAGCATTAACAGCAGTGTTTGAGGCGACATTGCCTACAATGGGCGTTCCACTCACACCACTTTGTGGCATACCTTGTGAAGCACTCATCGCCAAAAGTGCATCATTAGTAGAAAGTTGTGTTTGCTTTAAAGTCAGCATTATGCGATGTGTCTTTAAAATTGTAATAGTCATACCTATACTATTCACCCACGCAGGATACATAACCTTATTGCCATAGTTATAGGCATTCTCCTCATACTTTTGCACCGTGTCATACGCCTTTATCTTACCGCCTCGCCTTTGGGTATTAAGCTCCACAGCATTTGAAAAGAATAGCTCTAGCTCTACACGAGAATCTGGCTTTATAGAGTAGTTTAGCTCTACTCCCGCTCCATAGCGAGACATTGGCGTATCAAGCTTGTTAAGATTTGCTTTGCCCGTTTCAAGCTCCATTTCGGAATATCCATCATTCACAAACGCATCAGCTTTTATGGAAAGATTCTTGCCAACTCTTGCTCCTGACTTCTCCTCGCTCTCTTTTTTTTCAAGCTGTTTTGCAAGTGGATTTGTGGAAGATTCTATGTTTTCTTGTCGCAGCATAAGCTCTTCAGCTCCACCAACAACAAGCACAAAGCCCAATAAACACATTATCTTTTTCACTCTTCCGCACCCTTACATCTGTCTTGTCTTCTCTTATCCCATTAAATCGGCTTTTATGCCACTTGCTAGAATCGCTATCCTAAAAAAACACTGCTTAATATATTCTATCTCAAATCTTTTTAAGGATTTATAAATGTTTTATACGCTTTTGCCTATACTTTCACTTTTTATTCAATAGATTCCACCCTAAAGGTCATATTATGTCAGCTTACGAAACCATCATCGGTCTTGAAGTCCATGTCCAACTCAACACCGCTACAAAGATTTTCTGCTCTTGTGCTACAAGCTTTGGGCAAGAGCCTAATAAAAATGTCTGCCCCACTTGCTTGGGTCTTCCCGGCGCATTGCCTGTGCTCAATCGTGAAGCGGTGAAAAAGGCGATTAGCTTTGGCACAGCAATTAACGCCACAATCAACCAAAACTCCATTTTTGCACGCAAAAACTACTTCTACCCCGATTTGCCCAAAGCCTATCAAATCAGCCAATTTGAGATTCCCATTGTCGGGCGTGGAGAGATTGAGATTGAAGCAAATGGAGAGAAAAAGACTATCGGCGTTACACGCGCTCACCTAGAAGAAGATGCGGGCAAAAATATCCACGAAGGGCAGTTTTCTAAAGTGGATTTAAATCGTGCTTGCACGCCGCTTTTGGAGATTGTAAGCGAGCCAGATATGAGAAGTAGTGATGAAGCCATCGCCTATCTCAAAAAGCTGCATTCCATCGTGCGTTTTTTAGGCATAAGTGATGCCAATATGCAAGAAGGGAGCTTCCGCTGTGATGCCAATGTCTCTATCC
>CAUWMC010000024.1:0-29276 GCA_963559865.1 uncultured Helicobacter sp. | reverse complement strand
GCCCAAACAACAGGCAAAAAGCAAAAGATGAAAAGATAGGAGTTGAAGAGCATTTAGATTCTCGCTACACCACTTGAGATTGCCGCATCTGCTACGGCATTACTTACCACTTCATCAAGTCGCTCATCAAAGGCTGAAGGGATTATGTATTCCTTACCAAAGCTCACTTTTTGTTTTAAAAGCTCTTCAAGTTTTTGTGTGATTGGCTCTCTTGTAAGATTTGCTATCGCTCTAGCAGCGGCAAACTTCATCTCTTCATTAATCTTACTTGCCCTTACTTTCAATGCACCCTTAAAGATATAAGGGAAACCTAAAACATTATTAATTTGGTTTGGGAAATCACTGCGTCCGGTGGCAACAATCGCATCAGGTCTTGCTTTTTTTACAACATCGGGCATAATCTCGGGCGTTGGGTTGCTTAGGGCAAAAATAAGCGGAGATTCATTCATTCCCATAATGTCTTCAGCCTTTAGCAAATCCCCCTTTGATAGTCCTAGCATCACATCTGCACCATTGAGTGCATCTTTATAGGAGTTGTAATGTTCCTTACAGGCGAATTCTCTTTTTAACGCGTTCAAATCAGTTCTATCTTCAGTAATTGCCCCTTTAGAATCAAACATTACAAGATTCTTAACTCCAAGGGATTTATACATTTTAGCACAAGCCACAGCAGCTGCTCCTGCACCAAAGACAACAACCTTAATATCTTCTACCTTTTTATTCACTAAATGCAAAGCGTTGATGATTGCCGCAGTTGAGATAATTGCTGTGCCGTGTTGATCATCGTGCATTACAGGAATATCAAGCTCCTCAATCAAACGCCTTTCAATCTCAAAGCATTCTGGGGCTTTAATATCTTCAAGGTTAATACCACCAAAAGTGGGAGAAATCGCCTTGACAATACTTACAAATTTATCCACATCTTTTTCATTTACTTCAATATCAAAGGCATCAACTCCGGCAAAAGTTTTAAACAAAATCGCTTTGCCTTCCATTACGGGCTTACTCGCCATTGCACCTATATCGCCAAGCCCAAGCACCGCTGTGCCATTGCTAATAACAGCTATAAGATTGCTCTTTGATGTGTAGTCATACGCGCTTAAAGGCTCTGCTTCTATTTGCTTGCAAGGCACGGCAACACCGGGCGTGTAGGCAAGACCTAGCTCATCAATAGAGCGTAGGCGTTTGCGTGGTTGAGTGGTAACTTTACCGCCGATATGGTAGGGAAGGGCTTTTGGGTAGGCTGCTTTAAGGGTTTGTAAATCCATAGGAATCCTTTGTGAAGAATGTCAATGTAAAAAGCAATTTTTAGCACTTTTTTACAAATAAAACATAAAGTTTATGTGATTTTTGGGGCTTTTGCTTGCAAATGACTTACAATCCGCCAAATCGTCTTTGTCGCTCACAAAATTCGCCCATAAGTTTATCTAGCTCATCAGTAGTGAAATTAGGCCAAAGTGTGGGCGTGAAAAATAGCTCGGCATAACTTGCCTGCCAAAGCAAAAAGTTTGAGATTCTCTTCTCTCCACCTGTGCGGATAAGCATATCTACATTTGGGAGTGTAGCAGTATCAAGGTTAGCATTAATAAGCTCTGCAACTTCTTGTGCTGTGAGTTTTGAGAGTTTATTTTGGCTTTGAGAGTTGGCGAGTTTAATAAAAGTGCGTGCAATTTCATTATGTGAGCCATAATTTAGGGCTAGAATCTGTGTTAGATTCGTGTGATTTTGCGTTAAGTGTTCTAGTTCAAGGATAGCATTTTGAAGCGATGTGCTAAAGGCATTAATATCGCCAATGACGCGGAATCTAATGTTATTTTTGAGATAAGTTGCCCTCTCTTCTTTGAGATATTTTTCTAATAATTTCATTAGATAGCTTATCTCCATTTTTGGACGCTTCCAATTTTCTGTGGAAAACGCATAGAGTGTGAGAAATGGAATCTTTTGGTTGGCACACCATTGTGTGATTTCCCGCACGACTTTTGCCCCCTCTTTGTGTCCTTGTGTGCGTTTTTTGCCTTGTTGGCTTGCCCAGCGTCCATTGCCGTCCATAATAATGGCGATATGTTGAGGCAGGGCGTTGTTAAGATTCATCGTTTTGTCCTTTTGTGGTTTGTTGTGGAATGTGGCGGAGCAAGGAGGCGGGATTGCCAACATAGATTCCACTTTGTGTGATAGAGCGTGTAACAACCGCTCCCGCACCGATGATGACATTATCACAAATGCTTACAGGCAAAATCGTGGCATTTGAGCCAATGCTGACATTATTGCCAATGCGTGTAGATTCCCATAAAGCTTTGCTTGATGCTGGTTTGCCTTCTGTAAATCTGTCGTTAATAAACATAACCCCGTGTCCTATAAAGCAATCTTGCCCTATCTCTACAAGTGAGCAAATAAAGCTATGAGATTGAATCCGTGTTCTCTTGCCGATTTTGACTTGGGATTGAATCTCACAAAATGGTCCAACAAACACATCATCTTCTAAAATACACTCATAGAGGTTGCTTGGGCAAATGACTTTAACATTTTTGCCATAAATGACATTTTTGAGTTGAGATTCTAGAATTTGCATTTAATCCCTTAGCTTTTTGAGTTGAGATTCTATCTCGCGGAGCTTTAGAGCGTAGTCTTGAATCTTATCAAAAGTCTTTTGGCTTTTTTGGGTGAAATCGCGTGGAATGAGGAGATTCTCTAAGTCATTGGGACTAAGCCCACCAAGTCGCTCATAAATATTGCCCAATGCCCTTTGCCCATTATGTGAAAACAAATAGCAATAAATCCCTATGGCGATGTCCTTGCTTGGTGCGCGAAGTATGACAATACCGGCGTTTGCTACGATAGTATGCTTGGCAGCATTAGGGCTAAGAATGGTAAATTTTGGCGTATTACCGCGTATGGAAATGGCTATATCATAGGGCTTGAGTGCATATTTGCTAATCTTTATTGTATCACCCTTAAAGCGTTGGGTAGAAAACTCATCGCAGAATCCAAATTCAGCAAAATCCGCCACACCTAAATCAAAAAAGGTAATTTTTTCATCTTTTGGGCTGCCATAGACACGCTGTCCGCGGAAAATATTCACTTGCAAATCTTTAAGGCATAAGCCATTGGCAAGCTCTTGTTTTGGTTTATGTAGATACTGCCCTACGCTCAAATCGTGCGGATTAATCTGCTCTATAGGTGTGAGGCAGGAATATTCACTCGTGGCTTTTTGTTTATAGAGTTCAAGGAGTGCGTCAAGATGAATAATGCGGTTATATTTGCCATCTTTTTGGTAAAAATGCGGAGTGTTGGCATTGATATGCAAAATAGAATCATTATTTTGTGAAAGCACAATGATTGAAAAATCGTGTGTTTGATGAGGAAAGATATTTTTGGGCAGCTCAATAATAGCCTCAATCAGCCTATCTTCACAAAGTTTTTCACGCAAACGCCCTTCAAGTGAGGATTTGAGCAAAGTTTGTGTGCGGAGGATAAACACCCCTTTGTCCTTGAGATGAGAAAGGGAGTGGATAAGAAAGAGCAATTCAGGGTAGGTTTTAATAAGCGTCTCATAAGAGGCAAACCGCTCATCTTCTTTCAAAAACTGCGTGCCTACGTGGCTGTCAAGCGGAGGGTTGCAGATGATTTTATCAAACTTGTGATGCTTAAATTGAGCATTTGTTAGGATATTATTTAGCACGAGATGTTGGGGATTGAGATGTAGAATCTTGCAGGTAATTTTGGCTATTTTTGCTAAAGTAGATTCTAGCTCCTCGCCATAAAGCTCTACATTCTTGGCGTGATTGTGGATAGCAAAAAATAAGCTCCCCATACCATAGCAGGGATTATACACACTTTCTCTCTCTTTGATGTCTAGGATTCCTACAAGCAATTCATTAATTTCTAGTGGCGTAGAGTAGGAAAAAAGCCTATGGGTTGTCTTTTTTTGCGTAATGATATGTAAAAACTCTTCAATAGTGCGGTTTGTGATTGTCTGTGTATGAATGACTTTGAGAATCTTTAAAAGATTCGCATTTGGATTAAGGGGGGTGTAAAGCTCACTCCCAAAGGCTTCTTGTAAGCTTTGAGAAAAAGTATCATAAATAGGTTTGCGTTTGTTAGCAAGAATGATGAGTGATTCTATAAGGGGGGTGGAGTGGCGTTTTAACCAAAAAAGCTCAAGCATAATAGCAATAGAATCTAGCATATCAGTATGATAGCGTTTGATGTATTCAAAGCAATTTAACAGCTCTTTTGATGCGTGAGAATCCGGCATATATGCTCCTGTGAAGTATAAAGATATTTTTTAGAATCTAAGCACGCACGGCAAGTTTAGTAATGGCTTCAGTATTAAGGTCGTCCATATGGCTTTTCATCACTTTAGAATACATATCTACAAGGCGATTTGTTTCTATGAGAGAGCTCATCTCTAGCACGGCATTGACATTGCTTTTTTCTAAAAATCCTTGTGCAATCATAGCACTATTTTGCATAATATCGCGTTCATCAAGCCTATCTTGTGGGTATTCATAAAGATTTTTACCAACTTTTTTAAGATAACGCGGATTTTCAAAGCCAACTACGGCTAATGCACCGATATTGATTTGCTCGGCAATAGCGTCATTATTGATATTTCGCAAATAGAGATTGCCATTATTATCGCTCTCTAGGTGCATTCCTGTGGGGATAACAATACCCTCTTGTGAATCTAGCCCATCACGACTTAGCACAGGGTGTCCATCTTTATTAACCAAGTGTCCATCATTGTCTATATTGAAACTTCCATCGCGTGTATAGCGGATACCATCGGGTGTTTTGATGACAAAAAAGGCATTGTCTCTTTGCAAGGCAAAATCAAGTGGATTATCCGTTTGAGCAAGGCTGCCTACACTTCTATCGGTATATTCCTCACTGATAATTGGCACACGATTCATCGTTCTATTAAGAAACTTAGCGGCTTTGCGTGTATGGTCCTCAATGGGAAGTTGTTCTTTGTGCGTTTCAAATAGTCTTAGATAATCGCCAATTACTACATCATCGCGTTTGAATCCTGTGGTGTTGAGATTAGCAAGATTGTTTGAGATGAGATCAAGCCGATTAAATTGCGTTACCATACCGCCGGTGGTGTTGTAATATCCACTTTGCATACTTTAGCCTTTTATTTAGAATCTAAAGTGAAAAAAGCAAAAGATATTCCGTAATTGTATGGGGGCTTTTTATCGGTTTTTTGGTATCGATTAGATAGTATGTATTCTTTGAAAAATAAAATACATACCACTTATAGCAAAAGAGATAAGGAAGGCAAAAACAAAAGCCTTAAAAAATCGCCTATGCTTTTTCATTTTTGCCCCTTTAGAATCTTATTTGAAAAGATTATTAAGCAGTTTCCCTGCACCTTCTTTTATCTTGTCATCTTTAATGTATTTATCTATGGCTTGTTCTGCTCCTTTGCTTAGGGCTTTACTCGCTTCAGCCTTAATCAAATCACTCGCATCAATGCTAAGATTTGGAGATTCTAGATTATCTCTTGCTTTGAGATAGATGTATTTATCTTTAATTTGGAATTTTAAATCTGCTTTAATCTTGCCCTTTTGTGTATCAATACTCGCTCCTTGCGCGTAGATAGCGGTGTTATTACTCTTTAGCCCAATATCTGTGGTGATGAGTTTTTTATCAATTGTGGCATTGAGTCCAGCATCTTCATACACTTCTTTTGTAATATCAGTCTTAAGGTATTTTTCTACAAGCTGTGTAATCTCATTTGGCATAAGCTTGCCATTGCTTAAAACCGCTTTGAGTGTGCCTTTTTCCGTGAGTGTGTTATAGTTAAAATCCCCATTCATACTTGAGCTAAATACGGGTTTAAGTTGAGCGATACTAAAAAGCTTGAGGGTATTCACATCTTTAAGTGAAGCTAAAAGTGTATTGCCATCAAGTTTAGCATCAATGCTTCCACCAAGAGATTGTGTGTTAAAGTCCGCATAAAGCGTGTCTTTAAGCTTTGCTGTGCCTTGAGCTTTAAAATCCCCTGCTAGTTCCATACCGGTTATGAATTTAAGCTTTTTAAGATTGGGGATAGTAGCAATATATGGGATAGTAAAACTAGAATCTTTAAGATTGATTTGTGTTTTAGAAAGCTCAAGATTGGCAACATCTGAATCTAGTTTTGAGTTGGCTTCACCTATACCTTTGTTGAGTGAAACATTTGAGGTGAGATTGAATTTTGTATTGGGCATATCAAGGTCAAATTCCTTTTTCATCACCGCATTATTTGTTGTCCCGGAGAGTTTTATATCTGTCTGTGTGCTTATGCCTTTATCAAGCTCACTGACAACCGCATTAAGATGCAATCTCATATCCGCATATCGTGGCATATAAATCATCCAAAGCAATGTATCAAGTTGAAGGTTACTCACTTTAGCTTTGATTGTATCTGGGGCTAGGTTTTTTAGCACCGCCTCATAGCTTGTGTTTGAACTTGCAAGATTAGAGCTGCCTGTAATCTCTAAAGATTCCATTCCGCCTTTCACTTCGCCTTTTGTTTCAAAACTACCGCGTATAGGCATACCCACAAGCGGTGTAAAAGCAGAGAGGTCGCTAAGATTTACCGCATAGCTTGTATTTGTGCTAAGTGTTTTAAGGAGCGTTTGTCCGCTTGAGTGAATATTGCCAATATTGCCATTAAAGCTAAAATCGTGATTGAGCTTATCCATATCAAAAAGGGCATTAAGTGTGGTAACAAAAGTCGTCTTTGGCACATCTATTTCAAAATCTTTTTTAATCAATGTGCTATCCACCAAGCCTTGAGTGATTTGCAAGAGAGCATTGCCATTAAAATTCATATCCTTATCGCCTTTAATGTCCGCCTCAAGGCTAAGTGAGCCACTCGCATAGGGCTTTATCCCAGCCATTGCAAGAAACTCTTTAATTTGTGCGTCTTTGATATTTGCCAAAATCGCTGTGGGCGTGAAGTCTTGCAAGGTAATGCGAATATCAGTAAAAGATTTGGCAATATCGCTTGTGGTATTGACTTCAAGATGTTCTAACGAGCCTTTTGCTGTCGTATTAATCACAAACGAGCCTTGCAAAGGTGTATCTACAAGCTCACCTAGCACGGCAATATCTCTTGCATCAACTTTGAGAGCTACATCAAGCGTTTGGGAAAAGAGTGAAAAATCTCCGCCAAGTGTGATGATGATTGCATCATTGTGTGCGATTTTAAGCTCAACACTTGAGATTCCAAGAGAGAAAGTCTCTAAATCAAGTTTAATGGGTGCATATTTGTCAATCTGCCCTTGAATAATGGGCTTAAGCAGGGCATTCCCCGGTGGTGTGAAAAGCACACAAAAAATAAGCACAAATAAGGCTAGGATAATTCCAAGTGTCCAAAGGATAAATTTTTTCATACACAGCTCCTTAAGGCATAATTTGCAAAGTGCGGATTCTACAATGAGTTTGGTAAGTTTTTGCTTTGTATAGAGAATCTTAAATTTTTTTGTGATGATACAATGAGCGTTAAGATTCTCTATTTAAGGCTATTTGGCATTATATTTTTGGCATATCAAGTTTTCTATTCCTGCTTGCTACAAGAATAAAGACAAAGATTCCAATCACCATAATCTTTACCCACAATGGCACAGGCATAGCCTCTCCAGCAGCATAGCTATGCATTCCGGTAAGATAAAAATTCACCCCAAAATATGTCATCAGCACGGAGAAAAATCCTATTACAGAGCTACTCGCAAAGACAAAGGGGAGATTTGTTTTCACCACAAATCTTAAATGCAAAATGATAGCATACACGCCAATGCTGATTAATGCCCAAGTTTCTTTAGAATCCCAGCCCCAGTATCGCCCCCAAGATTCATTTGCCCAAATACCCCCTAGGAAGTTCCCTACACTTAAGAGAAACAATCCCAAAATCATTGCCATTTCATTTAAGGCACTTAAAGATAGGATAGAGCTATCAATGCGTTCTTTTATATTATTTTTTTGTGTAAATTTATCATTCCTTAGGACAAACATAAAGAGTGTGATAAGTCCTAGCATAAAGCATAGTCCCAAGAATCCATAACTTGCGGTAATGACAGATACGTGGATATTGAGCCAATAGGATTTTAAAACCGGCACAAGATTGCCAATTTGTGGGTCCATAAAGCCAAGATGAGCGACAAAAAGTGTGATTCCAGCCATAAAGCTTGAGGCACTCAAAGCAAGATTAGAATGTCTAAAAAACACCACCCCAGACGCAATAGCCGCCCACGCGATATATAGCATAGATTCATAGGCATTGCTCCACGGAGCGTGCTCACTCACATACCACCTTAATGCCAAACCACAAGTATGGAGCACAAAAAGTAGGAATAAAAGCGTATAAAAAATTTTGTGTGTGCGGGGTTTGAGCGGAGCGTTTTTTAGGATTGAATACAGCACGATAAACAATAGCACAATGCTTATAAGCAAGTAAGGATAGGTGAGCTGATGAAAAGGATTGTAGGTATTGAGCCAAATTTCAGAATCTATTTTTGCATCGCTAATGAGTGTTGAGCCGCCATTTTCTTTTTGGATTCTACCAATCTCTTCTAGGGCTTTATGAGCTTCTTGCCATTGATTAGAATCTAGCCCCATTTGCATACCCTCTGCAAAACCCTTATACACCTGCATAAGCGTTTTAGCCTTTTGCATATCGCCTTGTGCCACAGCGGAGCTAATGGCTTCAAGTGGGTAGAGCCATTGATTATTTGGAGATTGACTATCAGGGAAGATTCTAAGCACTTGCCCGGTATAGATTAAAAACGCATAGTTAATCCGCTCATCTACACTAATCACATCTTTTTCAAATGTATCACGCAAAGCGGGATTTTTAAGATTAGCCGCTTCTACATAGTTTTGCAGGATATATTGCCCTTGCGGACTAAAGACATCAACATAGGCAATATATTTTTGATTCTCATCTACACCTAGAATCTGCCTAAGCTTTGGCGATTTGGTCGCTATCATTTGGATAGTCTGCCACTCTTGTGGATAGAAAATCATACCTAAGAAAATTTGTGTGGGGTTTAAATCTAAAAATGTGCTTTTTTGTGTGAGTTTATGGATATATTCATTGGCTAGAGTGTGGATTGGCTTTGTGCGTCCGCCAAAATCTTGGACTAAAATTTTATCAAACTGCCCTGCTAGATTTGCGGCATTTTTGAGCGATTTTATCATAGAGGGAATATCTTGCAAGGGTTCATTTTGTGCTTGTTGTGGGCTAAAGCTAGAATCTTGGGTTTGCATCTCTTGTGAATTTGAGGTTTTGGGCGAAGCGTAGCTTTGTGTTGGCAAAGCAAAAAAGCAAAGCCCACACAATAGGGCAATAGATAAAAATTGCTGTGTTTTTAAGAATCTGCCAAGACTTAAAAAGCGTCCATTTTTATCAAAAAGCAGCCACAATACGCCAAGAATAAGCATTGTATAGCCTATGTAAGTGGGTGTTTTGCCCGGGTCGTTATTAACGGATAAGATTGAGCCTTTCTCATCTGGGTGATAAGAGCTTTGGAAAAAGCGATAACCGCCATAATCAAGGACATTATTCATAAAGATTCTAAAAGCAAAGGGTGGTTTATCTCCATCAAGCACTTCTACTTGTGAGGCATATGAGGCAGGAGAGTGTGAGCCCGGATAACGCTCAAGCTCAAAATCTGTAAGTTTAAGTGAAAAAGGCAGGGCAATAGCATCTGTCCCCCACGCAAGAAGAATGGTATAATCATCTTCTTTAAGCAAAGTGATACTTTCCTTGCTAGGTGTATTGTCTCCATCACGCACGATAAGCACTTCTCTGTCTTTGCCTAAAAAATTAATATGGGCATTTAAGATATAGCGTCCCATCGGTGAATCTTCCCTGCTTAATTCACCTGTGCTAAATGATAGGGGCTTGTCAAAAAAGCTAATGGTTTGTTTGATGGGGCGGTTAATCTTATCATCAATGTAGGTTGGGATTCTAATGTGCTCTACCTCGCCTTGAGGATTTTTAACTTGTATAAAGATGTAATGCGTGTTTGTGGTGATTGTATTAGCACTCTCTCCCTCTCGCAAACTCATAAGTCCCTCAAAGCCGTAATATCGCGTGATTCCAGCTCCTATGATAATAACAATAAATGAGCTATGTAAAAGTAAGGAGGCATACTTTTTTCTCTGCCACGCTTTTGAAGTGATAAAACAGCCAATAAGGCAAAGCGCAAGCCAAAGATGTAAAATCTCAAACCAAAAAGCATCATATACCCAAAATCGTGCCGCAAGTGTGCCATCAAACTTTTCAATAAAGGTTGCAATTCCACAAGCGGTGGCGTATAAAGCGATAAGTAATAAAACCATCTTCATAGAACAAAAAAGTGTTTTAAGCAGTTGCATATTTGCTCCTTAAAGCGTGTTTAGAATTGTATTGATTTCATTTGCTACTTGTGTTTGACTCTTATCCTGCCATTGTTTGCTTTGCATATAGTGCAAAATATGCACGATAGCATCTGCATTCATATAGCCGGGTAGCTCAAAAATACTCTCGCCCTTGGGATTTAAAAAGATGAGTGTGGGCGTGGGACGCATAGGGGATTTGACATAAGATTCCATAAGGGCATTTGTGCTTAGCTCCTTTTTAGAATCTATAAAATTTAGATTATGGATTTTGGTGTAGCTGACATTCACATAATAAGGGATAAAATGGTCTTGCAAAAGGCTTTTAATCTCACTATTTGCTTTTATATCATCTTTAATCTTATCGCAATACACGCAGTTATTTTTACCAAAGATAAGTAGTGTAACTTTATCTTCTTGTGTGGTGATGTTTTTTGTGTCTAAAAATGTATCTTCTAGCCCAGCATAGCTTTGTTGATCAAGGCTTTCAGCGTGTTCTATGGCGGCGTTATTATTCCCTTGTGAGATTTTGACTTCATTATCATCATTGCAACCTAAAAAGAGGGCAAATACACAAATAAATCCGCATAGCATATAGAATCTAGGCATATAAAGTCTAGTTTGTTTCATTCTTGGCTCCTTGTATGAGTTCAATAATCGTATGTGCAAAGCTGACATCAGCATTGAAGCATTCACACACGCGATAATCTTTTATCCCTAGATTTTGTGCGTGATTGGCATAGAGAATCTTAAGCTCATAATCTGTTTCGGAATTATCAAGTGTAAAAGAAAGCGGAAAGATAATAAGCTTTTCATCTTTAAAGTGCGTGATAGCATCTTTTGTGCTAGGCTCAAGCCACTTCATTTTGCCCACCTTAGATTGATATGCAAGGGCGATTTTTTTAAACCTAAGCCCTTCTTGTTGCAAGGCAGATTCTAGTGCGGCTTTGTTCTCTTGACATTGTTTTTGATAGGGGTCGCCCTGCTCTATGCGAGATTGTGGGAGAGAATGAGCAGAGAGCAGCAGCACAAAATCTTTAGAATCTTCGCCCTTTAAGGCTTGTTTGATTTTCTCCACAATGCAGGCAATGTAGGAAGGGTGCGTGTGATAATGCGAGATTTCAATAAGCTTTGGGGTAAAGTTTAAAGATTGCAGGGCAGCTTTAG
Source organism: uncultured Helicobacter sp. (assembly GCA_963559865.1). Taxonomy (GTDB): domain Bacteria; phylum Campylobacterota; class Campylobacteria; order Campylobacterales; family Helicobacteraceae; genus Helicobacter_C. Next base: position 17,738 of record CAUWMC010000024.1, on the reverse strand, counting down.
CATCAAGCAAAGATGAATGAATGGTTGCCGTGCAAAACTGCGGATACAGACTAAAAAGCACCACAGATTCTATGTTTTGGCTTTTTAGTTCATCTAAAACTCCATAAGCAAAAGGTGGCGTATAACGCATAGCAAAAGTGTAAAGTCGCTTAGAATCTAGGGCATTAAGCGTTTTGACAAGATTTGCAGTGTGTTCAAGGAGCGGGGATTTACCACCGATAGCTTGATAATTTTTTTTTGTATCTTCTAGGCGTTTGTGCGTGATAAAACTTGCCAGCATTTTACGAGCAAAGTTGTTTTTAATATCTAAGATCAACGGGTCATTAAACATATTTTTCAAAAAATTTTCCACTTCAAAAAGACTGCCCGGTGCGCCCATATTGAGTAATACAACAGCTTGAGATTTGATAACATATCCTTTAGGTTAAAAATTTTTAGTGATAATAAACTATTAAAGTTAATCTAAGGAATTAAGGAGAGAATATGCAGGAGTTTGATTCTGGCGTTTTGCAGGATACTTATATGAGTCTTATGCTCTATCATAAAATCTTTGCTGCTTTTTTTGCACTGCCTTTTGTGCTGAATCTTTTGGTGCTATTTTTTGGCTCAAAAAATCTTGTGAGAATGAATAAAAAGATTTGGTTTATTGCTCCTATCATATTCTTTTTGCTCTCTGTGAGTGTGTTAAGCGGTATAAATATTTGGGTATTTGGGAATCTAAGCCTAAGCCTAGAGATTATTGCGATGATGACATTTTGTGTGTTTGTGCTTGTGGGCGAGATTTTTCGCATACGGATTTTAAAAGTAGCAAGACGCACAAACCTAGAGGCAATGCAAAGCTATGTGAGATTCTGCAAAATGCTATACATACTAGATTTAGCCTTTTTTGCCTTGCTGTTTTATTTTGTGAGTTAGCTATGCAGTTTTTATATCAGCAAAATGCTGGAGATTCTCAAATAGAAATATTTAATGATGATTTTACCTATATCATTAAGGCAAGGCGTTTGCAGCTAGATTCTGTGATTAAAGTGCGGAATTTACAGGATAAGAAGCTTTATACCTACACTATTGCTGAGATTAAGAAAAAATCCGCCCTGCTTACAAAGATAGGTGAGCAAGATTCACAACCTAGCTATTCTAGCCCTCTGCACTTGCTGTGGGCGATTATTGATCCAAAGGTCATAGAAAAAACCCTACCTTTTTTAAATGAGCTTGGAATCTCGCGTATCAGCTTTTTTTATGCGGAGTTTTCACAGCGGCAATTTAGCCTTAATCTGCAAAGAATGCAAAAGATTCTTATCTCTTCTTGCCAACAATGTGGCAGGATAGATTTGATGGAATTAGAAGTGCTAAAGGACTTTGATTGCGTATGTGAGCGATATACACCTTTTTATGCTTTTGATTTTGGTGGAGAGGATATAAGAAGTCATAATCCTTTTAAGCGTGAGAATAATGAAAGCTTGGAAAATGGCAGTGTGCGTGTGATGGTCGGGGCTGAAGGGGGCTTTAGCCAAAGGGAAAGGCAGAGATTTGCAAAAATCATAACTTTAAATGATACACTTATTTTACGAAGTGAGAGTGCGAGTGTGTTTTTAGCAAGTTTGGCAAAACTCGCTTAAGCTTAAATCAAAATGCAATATAGAATCTTAAAGGTAATGAAAAAATAAAGAAGGGGCAAGGAATGAAAATAGGCATTATCGGGCTTGGGCTAATGGGTGGCTCTATGGGACTAGCATTAAAAAAAGTAGGGCAGATTCAAAATAGGCATATAACGCGGATTATGGGCTATGATAAAAATCCTTTACATTCTCAACAAGCACTCAATCTTGGGCTTGTTGATGAATGTGTAGAATTGGCAGAGATATGGCAATGTGATGTTGTGTTTTTATGTGTGCCGGTTGATGGGATTATCGCATTGATGACAGGTTTAAAAGAAGGGCAGCTTGGGGCAAAAACTACGCTTATTGATGTGGGTGGAGCAAAGGTAAAGATATTGCAGTCTTTGCCACAATGGCTTAGGATTCACTTTGTGGGTGCGCACCCTATGTGTGGGACAGAATTTTTTGGACCAAAGGCAGCATTTGAGCAGCTGTATGAAAATGCCATTGTGATTTTGACAGATTTAGAGCAAAGTGGGGCATATCAAGCGGAATTAGCAAAAGATATTTTCATCGCCCTTGGAATGAAGATTCTAAAAATGGATTCAAAGTCCCACGACAAACACATCGCCCTTATCTCGCATATGCCCCATATCATAAGCTATGCTCTAGCTAATGCTACTCTCGCTCAAGAAAATCCCCAAACTATTCTCGCCCTTGTTGGCGGGGGCTTTCGCTCAATGAGCAGAATCTCCAAAAGCTCTCCGCTGATGTGGAAAGATGTGTTTAAACAAAACAAGCATAATGTATTAGAGGCTATGGCACATTTTCAAGCCGAGTTTGATAAGGCACGAGTCTTGCTAGAAAATGATGATTTTGATGGATTAGAATCTTTTATGGCAAATGCCAATACTTTGCAAAAATTTTTGTGATTTATCGCTTATTGTGGGCTTGTTAGGATTTTTTACTATAATCACGCTTTTGTTATGAGGAAAAGGAATATATGAAAAAAATTTGCTATGTTATTGCTCTTTTATTGTGCAATGTCGCTTTTTCAAAGGAGATTAATCAAATTAGATATGAGGGATTAAGCTCAATTTCAAATGTGCTTGCCGATGAGATTATAGGCATTAAAGTTGGTGATACTTTGAGTGTTGAAAAGGTTGATAAAGCTGTGCGTAATCTCTATGCACAAGGGTATTTTGAAGATATTTATGCGGACTTTGAGCGTGGGGTGCTAAGTTTTTATTTTAAGCAAAAACCAAAAGTAGCAAGTGTGGAGATTAAAGGCTATGGGAGTGAGCAGGAAAAAGAGACTTTATCCTCGCAGCTTGGTATCAAAAAGGGCGATAGTTATGATGAGACAAAGCTCAATCGTGCGAAGCTTGTGATAAAAACGATTTTAGAATATCAGGGCTATTATGGCACGGTGGTGGAGACTGACATAAAAGAAGTGGGTAATGATGGGGCGTATGCGATTACCTTTAATGTCAATCAAGGGGAAAATATCATTATCAAAAATGCCACTTATGATGGGCGAGAGAAACTCAAAGTTAAAGATTTAGAAGAGCTAAGTGCCAATAGAGCAAGGCAGTTTATGGGCTGGATGTGGGGACGCAATGATGGAAAACTCAAACTTGCTGATTTGGAATATGATGGGGCTAGGGTGCAAGATGCGTATATGCGTAAGGGTTATTTAGATGCGAGCGTGTCTCAAGCCTTTGTAGATGCGAATTTTAGCGATTATAGTGCGAATTTGTATTATAAGATAAAAGAGGGAGAGCGGTATAAGGTTTCTGGCATAAAAATTATTCTGCACGTGCCTGTGATTGAAGAATCCGAGCTAAGAAAAGGGCTTAAAGTCAAAAATGGTGAATATTTTAATATAGAAGATGTCCGGGCTGATGTAGAGAGTATCCGTCAAAAGATAGCGGATTTGGGCTATGCTTTTGCTCGTGTGAATCCGGATTTGGATAAGGACCAAGATAATGCCGAGGTTAAAGTTGTGTATCTTATACAAGTGGGGCAAAAAGTCAAGATTCACGATGTGATTATCTCTGGTAATTCTCGCACCGCGGATAGAATCATACGCCGAGAGCTGCTTTTAGCTCCGGGCGATACCTACAAGCTTACAGATTTAAGAGAATCTGAAAATGCACTCAAAAGGCTTGGGTATTTTGGTAAGGTAAAGATTGAAGAGCGGCGTGTGAGCGAAGATTCTATGGATTTGCTTGTAGATGTGGAGGAAACTCGCACGGGTGAGCTGATGTTTGGTTTGGGCTATGGGAGCTATGATAAGCTTATGGTGAATGCTTCAATTAGAGAGAGAAATCTCTTTGGCACGGGGCAGAGTGGGCAGCTCTATGCAGATTGGAGCTATCGCCGCCAGCTTGTGAATCTTACTTTAAGTAATCCGCGTGTGCTAGATTCTAAATATAGTGCATCTTTGAGTGGGTTTCACTCGCTGTATTGGAATTGGGATTATAGGGAGCAGACAACGGGAGCTTCTATCACAGGTGGGCGATTGCTGACAAACACGCTTCGTGCTTCACTGGGTTATACGATTTCTACCACACGCGTTTTGGACTTTTATGATTCAAAGCTAGAGGGGCTATATAAACAATATTTAACAATGGATAACCCGTTAAAATCAGCCATTAGCCCGAGCTTATATTTTGACAATACTGATGACTACTATTTCCCTAAAAATGGTGCGATTATCTCCGCGTATGTAGAATACGCCGGACTTGGCGGAGATGAAAAATATACTAAGCTTTATGGAAAAATGGCATTGTATTATCATCTTAAATCACTTTTTGGAGTTGATTTAATTGCTAGGTATAAAACCCAAGTGGGAGCGATTTTTGAGCAAGGCTATGTGCCTATTACTTCAAAATTCTATATGGGGGGTATTTCAAGTGTGAGAGGGTATCAAATAAGCTCTCTTACCCCGCGAGATCCATCAGGGGCGATTCGTATCGGGGGGAATTATATGATGACGCATTCTGCGGAGCTTAGCTATGGAATCTTGGAAAAAGCCCAAATGCGTTTAGCACTTTTTGCGGATTATGGTATGATAGGCGTGAGTAACTTCAATGAGACAACCCGTGCTTCGTGGGGACTTGCGGTAGAGTGGATAAGCCCTATGGGTCCTATTGTGCTTGTATTCCCACAGCCTATCAACCCACAGCCCGGCGATAGGACATCAACCTTTGAATTTACTATGGGAACGAGATTTTAAGATTCTAATTTTACAAGAAAGGATAGCAAATGACAGCTCAAGCGGCAAACACGGATACACAAAGCATAAACAAACGCGTGAGTAATAGCGAGATTTTAGATCTTATTCGCTATGGGGATTTGCGAGAGCTAGGAGTGATGGCAAGTGCGATTAAGGCTAGGCTTCACCCAAGTAAAACTACAACTTTTGTTGTTGATAGAAACATTAATTACACTAATATTTGCTGGGTGGATTGTAAATTTTGTGCGTTTAAGCGGCGGCTGGGCGAAGAGGGCGTGTATATTTTGAGCTTTGAAGAGATTGATAAGAAAATTGATGAACTCCTAGAGATTGGCGGGACGCAGATTCTCTTTCAAGGGGGCGTACATCCTAAGCTTAAAATTGAGTATTATGAAGAGCTTGTAGGGCATATTGCTAAAAAATATCCTATGATTACTATTCACGGCTTTTCTGCAATTGAGATAAACTACATTGCTAAAATCTCTAAACTCTCTATCCCTGAAGTGTTAAAAAGACTACAAAATGCTGGACTTAGCTCAATTCCGGGTGCGGGTGCGGAGATTCTAAGTGATAGAGTGCGAGATATTATCGCACCAAAAAAGCTTGATACACAAGAATGGCTTGAAGTGCATAGACAAGCCCACAAGATTGGTATGAAAAGCACGGCTACGATGATGTTTGGCAGTGTGGAAGATGATGAGGATATTGTGGCACATTGGGATTGTATCCGCTCTTTGCAAGATGAATATCAAGGCTTTAGGGCATTTATTATGTGGAGTTTTCAGCCTCATAATACGCCGTTGCAAAAGGAGTTTCCAAACCTACAAAAGGCTTCATCAAATCGTTATCTAAGGCTTTTGGCGTGTAGCAGAATCTACCTTGATAATTTTAAAAATATCCAAAGTAGCTGGGTTACGCAAGGCTCACATATCGGGCAGCTTGCTTTGCTCTTTGGGGCAAATGATTTAGGCAGCACAATGATGGAAGAAAATGTTGTCTCTTCTGCTGGAGTGTGTAACTCTATGAATGCAGAGGAGATGATAGCTTTGATTAAAGATATAGGCGAAAATCCCGCAAAACGCAATACAGCCTATGAGATTTTGGAGCGTTATTAATGCCAAAATTAACGCATAGGCTATGTTCTCAAATTTTTTCTATATTTATTTTTATGGTTGTGTGTATAGGAGGCAGTATGAATGCGGAGACAAAAATACAAAGTGTGGAGATAAATGGCGTGGCAGTGCCATTGCTTTTTGAGCAAAGTAAGAATCTTCCTGTAGGGAGTGTGCAGCTTGTGTTTATCGGTGGAAGTGCCGATGGAGCTAAGGCTGGGCTGGGTGCGTTAAGTGCTAAGATTCTCAATGAAGGCACAAAAGATTTAGGCAGTGTGGAGTTTGCTAAGAAGTTAGAGAGCAAAGCAATTAGCTTGTATGCGAGTGTGGGATTGCAGACTTTGAATCTTGAGCTTTCTTATTTGAAAGAGTTTCAAAATGAGAGTTTTACGCTACTTAATGAGCTTTTACAACAGCCAAATCTCACACAACAAGCCCTATCTAAAGTTAAAACGCTAACCCTTAATAAACTTGCCCAGCAAGAAGATGACTTTGATACTATTGCCGAGCAGAATCTTTATAAGATTCTATTCAAAGGCACAGCTATGGCAATCCCACTGCTTGGCGATAAGCAAAGTGTGGAATCTGTAAGTTTGCAGGATATAGAGCAGTTTTTACAACGCAATCTCGTGCTAAAAAGGCTTATCATCGTGGCCGGTGGGGACTTGCAAGAGAGCGAGTTTAAGGCTACTTTGATAAAAGCCCTAAGCACTCTACCTGTGGGAGAATCTAAAGAGAAGCTTTCGTTTGAAGCGACCAAGCAGCCTGATAGTGTAAGTGTCAAAAAGCCCACGCAACAGGCATTTGTATATTTTGGCTCACGCTTTGATAATGCAGATAAGAGCAAAAATTATATGGCAAGGGTAATGAGCTTTATCCTAGGCGGTAGCGGCTTTGGCTCGCGTATGATGGAGGAAGTGCGTGTGAAGCGGGGCTTAGCCTACTCGGCGTATATGCGTGTAAATGTTGGCGGTGCAGCGGAATATACAAGTGGCTATTTGCAAACAAAGCTTGAGAATAAAGATGAAGCGATAAGGGTTGTCAAAGAAGTGATAAAAGAGTTTGTGGATAATGGCGTGAGCGAAGAGGAGCTAAATGCGGCTAAGGCGTTTCTGCTAGGGAGTGAGCCATTGCGTGAAGAGAGTTTATCACAACGCTTAAATGCGAAGTTTTTAAACTATTTTAGGGATTTGCCTTTGGATAATCACAAGCGGGAACTAGAGCAGATTAAGGAGTTGAAGCTAGAGGAGCTAAATGCTTACATTAAATCGCATAAAGAGATTTTAGAGCTTAGTTTTAGCGTAGTGGAGTAGAATCTGCCTTTGCCTTTAAAGTTTGTCTCTTATACTTGTTAGATTCTAGTTTGTTTTACATTTTGCCACTTTTAAATGCCAAATTTTTCAAAAAAAAAGAAAAACACTTCCATACACAAGGGAGTTTGAAGCCATTTCGCTCGCCGAAATCTTGTTCTGTGAGAAGAAAGGCTTAAGCCTGTGAATCTTGTATCATCTCAATAGCCTTAATCACGCGTAAAATATGCCCTTCATCGCATTTAGATTCCACGCTTTGAGATTGTGTAAGATTATCGCCAAGAATAAGTGAAGCAAAGTAGGCAATGGAATTATCAAGTGCCATTGTGTTTGGCAGAGTGGGCGTTAGCTGTTCGCCTAGCTTATACTCTACCATTTTTTGATAGAGGCTATGCGTATCAAAAGTATCTTTAATCACAACGCCTGTATCAAAAAGGGCGATTTTATCCCGCTTGGTTTCATCATAAATGGCAGTCTTTTTACTCCCACCGATAATCATCTCACGCACCTTAATGGGACTTAGCCACGATACGCTAAGGGTAATAATAATACCAGATTCTAATCGTAGATTGATATTAGCTAGAGCATCGTTGGGATAGTCTAAATACCGCGTCTTAAAGGTAGAAACCTCTTTGATGTGTAGTCCCACAAGGTAGTCAATAATGCTTAAATCGTGTATTGCCAAATCCCAAATCACATCTACATTGCTTTGAAATAGCCCTAGATTAATGCGTCTTGCGTTGATATAGACAATCTCGCCAAAACTTTTTATCTGCTCTTTGAGATATTGCACCGCTGGGGAATGCAGGAAAATATGGTCGCAGTATAGGATTCTATCTTGCTTTTTAGCTAGGGCATAGAGTGCTTGAGCTTGTGTGTATTGCGTGGTTAAGGGCTTTTCTACAAAGGTATGTTTGTTGTGTTTTAACGCAGATTCTGCTAGGGTAAAGTGCGTTTGCGGTGGGGTGATGATAAAGACTGCCTGAATGTTAGAATCTGCTAAAATCGCCTCATAGCTTGGGTAGAGTGCAATCTCATAATCCTCTTGTGCTTTTGCCTGTGCGGCTAGGTTTTCATCATAAATGGTGTGGAGGGCAAACTCTGTGCTATTGTGAATCGCCCTTGCGACATTCCGCCCCCAATATCCATAGCCGATAACCGCACTTTGTATTGACATTTTATTACATCGCCTTTGAGTTAAGATTCTGTGCTGGATTTAGAATCTTGCACATCTTGCTTTGCTTGAGTGTTTTCTTCACGCATTTGCTTCATTTCAGCTATGCTTTCTACTACAACGCCTACAATGAGATTAAGCACAATAAAGCTTACAATGCAAATAAAGCTCACAAACACCGCCCACGCCCAAGGATACACTTCCATAATAGGACGCACAATCCCCATAGACCAAGATTCTAGAGTCATAATTTGAAAGAGCGTATAAAAGCTATCACCCAAATCCCCAAACCACTGCGGGAAAGCCTCGCCAAAGAGATTGACACACAGCACCCCGTAGATGTAGTAAAAGATGATTAAAAGCACCATTATGCTTATCATTGAGGGGATAGTATGCAGCATTGCCGCAGAAACTAAACGCATAGTGGGAATGACAGAGAGCAAACGGAAGATTCTAATCACCCTAAATGCCCTAAGCACAGCTAGTCCTCCAACAGCAAAGAGACTTACACCCACGATGATAAAATCAAACCAATTCCAACCCCAATCCTTGCCGATGAAAAATTTTAGCCCATACGCGAGAATACGCAAGGCTATTTCTACAACAAAAATCCCAAGACAGATATAATCAATAATGCTAAGAATATTCCCAAAATATTTATGGATAAACTTAATCGTCTCTAGCCCCAAACACGCGGAGTTTATTAAAATCACACTTGTGATAAACACACTCCACGAGGTGGATTCTAAAAAGCCTTGAAGTTTGCGTATAAAGCTGGAGAGCATTTTTGTCCTTTTGAAGTGAAATAGAGCTTTTAATAGATTTGAAAGTTGAATCCTGTAAAAACTGCAATTATAAGAAAAGTTATTAAATATGCCGAGTGGATAGATGGGCGATAATCATTTGTGATAAATCCGCCAAAATTTGCAATGAAAATATGAAAAAATATATTTAGATTCTCCATAACGATGAAGAATCTAAAGCTCACTATTTCAGCACTTCAGCAATTTTATCTAAGCTTGGCACAGGCTTATCTGTTTTGTATTTTGTATAGCCATTTGAATAAGATTCTTCTAAAACCTTAGCACAAAGAGAGTTTTGGATAAGCTCTAAATCCTGTTTCATACTAGATTCTAACTCATCTATTCTTTTTTGCTGTTTTTGATTCCATATTTGAAGAGCCTTAGCTTCACCGAGATGGTCATTGAACTTAAGCTCTTTGACAATCTCTGTGTAGTTGGGTCTTTGATGTTCAAAGCTACTTGTGCTTTTAAGGACATTGTGTATTTCAACAATATCCTTTTTGCAGATAAAGCGAGTATCGCCATAAATCATCTCTTCATCATCTTGCATTATGACTTCCGCACCTAGTGTCAAGCTAAAGGCTAAAGCAGTGATTAACATCATTCTTAACATTTTTTACTCCTTTGCAAAAAATGATTGGCAAATTATTTTGCAATTTGAGCTTCAATCATCAAATCGCTATTGTCGCTAATCTTGTATTTCCACATAAAGTTTGCCTTCATCGGTGTGTTGTGCTGTATATTCAAGAAAGTCTGATTTACTTCTGTCATTTGAAAAGACTTCAACTTTAGCCTTGCAAGTTACCTTTTTGGCATCTTTATTGACATTTTGTGTCATAAAGTCCGAATAGTTTGCCTTATCAACCTTGATACCAATAGCAGAGAAATTTCTTTTGATGATATCCGTCAATAAATCTTTGACTTCCTTATCATCGCAAGAAGGCATACTTGAACAACCACTCAACATTCCTACAAAAAACAAACTCCCAATTCCTAAAAGTATTTTTTTCATTTTTTTCTCCTTTAATTATTTTAAGATTCCAAGCACTCTGTGCCACTATACGCCAAGCATCATTAATTGCTGCGAGATTTTATTAAGATTATCTTGCTTTATGCCTTTCCACACCATAAACCAATCAATAATCACCCAAATCCCCAAGCCACCAAAAGTAATAAGCTTGAGTATGCCTAAGCCAATATCGCCTTTGTAGAATCTATCCGCTCCAAATCCACCTAAGAAAAGTCCCAAAATAAGTCCTACAATAGGGCTTTTAAGAGCAATGATAGCAAGTGAAGAGATTTTGCTTTCATCAAGTTTTTCAAGGCGAGATTGAAGCATTAAGCCACTGCCTTCAGGGATAGAATCATTCCATTGCGAAAGAAACATTGCTGTTTGATTATTCATACAAGCTTCCTTTTACACCAAAGCTTGCATTATTTTTTGGTAGTTAAATTCGCGTGCTCTCTTGCCAACGATAAATAAATCTACCACAAACCATATATACACAACAATCTGTGGCACGAGTGAAAAACCAGCCAATCCAGCAGAATCTGTTGCCGCAGCTATAATCCATAAAAGCACCCATAAAGCCCATACGCTAAGCTTAGCAATAAATAAAGGCATATTTTTCAGCATAAACCACGCTACACCAAAGAACCCTAGCAGAAACCCTCCTACCCAAAACACCATTTTAGGATTACAAAGTCCAAGCATATTTGTTTTAAGCAAAAAGTCTTCTCGCCCTTTCTCGTCCATTTTGTCTAGCTTTTCTTTGAGTGCGTGAAGCTTCATTTGGTCGTTTGGAAGCTTGTCTTGCAAACTCATAAGCAACATATTTGAATCCATTAGAACCCCTCATTTTGTTATTTTTTAAGGTCGTTGTTGCAACTCCCCACCGCCACGATGATTCTTACTTTAAGCAATTACAAAACTTCTTAAGAATCTACCACTTTTTATACCCACGCTCAAGCAAACTTAATTTACACTCAAGAATGCAGATTTAGGCATAAAAATTTGCATTATGCCCCCCCCCCCGCTTAATGTCTGCTGAAACAAAAAAAAAAAAAACGGATTCACAATTAAAAAAATGATAAAAAATCAAAAAATACTTGAAACAAAAATCCACAAGCAAAAATGCGGAAAAATAGGAGAATACGCAAAGATGTGTGGGAAGATTGAGAATGTGATTTATTTTGAGATTTTAGCTTCTAAGTAAAGCAAAGGGCAAAGCTCCTTGCTTTAAGGCGATTGAGCCTAAAAATTCTAAGCTATACGCCTAGAATCATAAGCTGTTGATTGATTTTGTTGAGATTGTCTTTTTTAATCCCTTGCCATACAAAATACAAATCCGCCAACGCCCAAAAAATGCCGATAACAATAAAAATGGATAGAAACTTTAAGATTCCAAGTCCAATATCGCCTTTGTAGAATCTATCTATGCCAAGAGCACCAAAGAAAAGTCCCAAAATAAGCCCGATTATAGGGTCTTTGAGTGGGATAAAGCTAAGAGATTGAATCTTATCTTCGGGGATTTTTTCTAATCGTCCTTGAAGCATAAAGGCTGCTTCACTTGGTATCTTATTGCTCCACGCACTTGTGAGCATAATTAAAGCGGAATTATTCATAGTGTAATGTCCTTTGTGTGAGATGAAAGTTGGGATTGTAGCAAGTATTTTTAAATGCGTAATGTGCTAGAATCCGCATTTTGATGAGATTAATATTTTGTAAGTTGGGGAGTAAAAGCGTGAATTTTATAGAATCTAATTTTATACAATCAAATGTGATTGCCACAAATGAGTGCAAACAAAATCTTCAAGCACATTTAGCCAAACGCAAGACAATCATTGATTTTGAGGCTTTAGGCAGGACATTGGCATATAGTCCTTTTATGCCTAGACTTGAGCGGGAAGATTGCAAACGAGTAAGTCCAAATCCGCCTAAGAAGGCTATAAGGTTTGAGATTCAGGGTGATTTTGATGAGGTGGCGTTTTTGGAAGTGGCAAGTGAGGCGGAGCAAAAGGGGCATAATGATATGTTTTTGCTTGATTTAAGAATGCGGTATGTAAAACACGATATAAACGAGGTAGATTTGGCACTAGAATCTATCTCATTGCTTCGCCGCCATAGCACCTTGCCTATCATTTATGCGGATTTGTTTGTTGATGAATATCAGATTCTAGAAGCAGCCTTATTTGGTGCGGATAATATGCTTATCCCTTGTGCGTTGCACTCTGGCAAGTCTTTGAGTGTTTTGTTGCAGTTTGCTAGGAGACTTGGTTTTGAGCCTTTTGTTGAAATATGTAATAAAGATGAGCTAAAAAGAGCGATTTTTAGTGGAGCAAGTATGTTGTTTATACATAAAGATTCTTTTGAGGCACTTTTATCACTTGTGCCAAATTCCCAAATCATTGCTACAAATCACCACAATGATTACGGCGTAGATGTGCAGATTTATGAGAGTGGGGTGGATTTTATCTCTTTTTAAAGAATATTCAGCTAAAAGGCTAAGTTTTTTATTTGTAAAAAGTGGGAGTGATTAAAGATGGCTTTAATGATTAATAATGAATGTATCGCGTGTGATGCGTGTGCTGAAGAATGTCCAAATGGAGCAATTGAAGAGGGAGATCCGGTTTATAGCATAGACCCCGATGTCTGCACAGAATGCGTGGGGAGCTATGATGAGCCAAGCTGCTTATCTGTTTGCCCTGTTGATGCTATTGTGCCAGACCCTGATAATGTAGAGACGATTGAAGAGTTACGATACAAGTTTGAAGCCCTGCAAAAAGGGGAATAATGGCAAAAATTACCTCCGTTATAGACATCGGCTCAAATTCTGTGCGTATGGCGATTTTTCGTAAGACTTCGCGTTTTGCCTTTCATCTCATTTATGAGACTAAATCTAAGGTGAGAATTTCAGAGGGCTGCTATGAATCTGGAGGTGTTTTGGGGCAAGCCCCTATGAATCGTGCTGTGTCCGCGCTTAAAGAATTTGCACAAATCTCAAAAGCACATAAAGCACGGAAAGTGTTTTGTGTAGCAACCTCTGCTCTGCGTGATGCACCCAACTCAAAGGTGTTTGTAGATAGAGTAAAAAAAGAATGTGGATTATCTGTAAAAATCATTGATGGCAAGAAAGAAGCCTTGTATGGCGGAATAGCCTGTGCTAATCTTTTGCATTACAAAGATGGCATTACGATGGATGTAGGTGGCGGAAGCACGGAATGTGCGTTTATTAGAGATGGTAAGATAGTAGATCTTATCTCGCTTGATATTGGCACTATTCGGTTAAAAGAGCTATTTTTTGATAAGAAAAACAATATTGAAGGGGCAAGGCGATTTATACAAGAGCAGCTTAAAGCTGTGCCATCGCATTTTAAACATAATCGCATTTTTGGTGTTGGTGGGACTATACGAGCATTATCAAAGATGATTATGAAGTATAAAAAATACCCTATTGCCGAGATTCACGGCTACGAAGTAGATGTCGCACAGAATCTAAAGTTTTTTGAAAAAATTTCTCAAGCTAATGAAGATAAGCTTGAATCTATGGGAGTGCCTCAAGATCGTATTGATAATATTCGCAGTGGTTGTCTTATTTTGCAAATGTTTTTGGCTCATTTTGGGGCGGAGCAGATTGTAACAAGTGGTGTTGGGGTGCGTGAGGGTGTGTATTTGAGCGATTTGTTGCGTGGGCATAAGAATAGTTTTCCAAAAGCTTTTAATCCATCTATTAGTGCGATTGAGGATAGATTTATGCTTGATAAGACTTATGCGGAGATGACACGCCGAGAGTCTTTAAAGATTTTTGATGCTTTGTTTCCGTTGCATAAGCTTGATGAGCAGTGCAAAAAGCTTTTGAATACCGCCTCATATCTTTCAAGCATTGGGCGGATTTTGAATTTTTATAATGCTAATCTTCACGGCTCGTATGTTTTGCTTAATGCTTTGGAATATGGATTCTCACATAGTGAGCGATTGGGGATTTGCCTACTTGTAGAATATAGCGGCAAGAAAATCCCTCAAGATGGGAGCATAGAGCATATTAGTGATTTGATGCCAAAGCTTTTGAGTTTGCAATGGTTAAGCTTTATGCTTGCTCTTGCCGAGACGCTTTGCAGGAGTGAGGGGAATTTGCAGATTCGCTATGAATATGTGAAGTCTAAGATTCTAAGAATCTATACAAGTGCGGATTTGTATTTGGCTAGGGAGAATATAAGCAAACTTCATAAACCCGAGCCATTGCAGATTGAATTTATCAAGGTGTGATGTGGGGCTTAGAATAGCAATCATTCGGCTAAGCTCGTTAGGAGATGTGATTGTAGGGGCTTGTGTGTTGCCTTTTGTGCGGGAACAATTGCAAGAGAGATTGCAACAGCAAGTGGAGATAACTTGGATTGTGGATAGTGTGTTTGCAGAGGTGTTGCAAGATAGCCCTTGTGTGGATAAACTGATTGAGGTCAATTTAAAAAAAGGTGGAATGGGAGCGATTGCAGGGATTATTAGGGAGCTAAGAGCTTTGCCCTACTACGATAAGGTGATAGATATGCAGGGACTTATTAAGTCGGCTGTATGCGGGAGATTTCTTAAATTTAGCGAGTTTTGGGGATTTGACAAAGATTCTATTAAGGAGAGGGCGGCAAGTTTGCTTTACAAAAAAAGGGTAAAGATTCCATACGAAAATCATATTTTAGAGCGGAATTTTGTGCTTATGCGTGAGGCTTTGGGACTTGAAAATGTGGAGCTAAAAAGTGTATATGCAAAGAGAAAAGAGGCATTTTACATAAGCCAAAGGGTAAAAGGGCAAGTGGCTACAATAATGCAAGAATGTGCAATTGATAGCAAAAAGCATTTGGTGCTACTTGTGCTTGAATCTTCTTTGGAATCTAAGACTTATCCTCCGCATTTGTTTGTTGAAGTGATTAAAATGCTTTTATCTAATCCGCAGATTCAGGTGCTTTTGCTATGGTATAGCACAAATAAAGCTCAAGAGATTAAAGCTTGTTTTGAAAATAAAGATGTTGTGCTTTTGCCGCGTTTATGTATGGGCGAGATAAAGGCATTGATGGGGCAAGTAAGTGTTGTAGTGGGCGGAGATACGGGCATTACACATTTAGCTTGGGCTATGCAAAAACCTTCCGTAACACTTTATGGCAATACTCCTTCATCGCGTTTTGCTCTTGTAAGTGAGGTGAATGTATTTTTAAGCGGGAGCGAGAATCCAAGCTACCAAAAGAATGATTTTTCTATTGCAAATATTGCTCCTAGTGCGGTTGCAGCCGAGATTAATACGATTTTACAAAGACAGCATAGCCTAGCTTGTGGAAAAGAGCTATGAAGATTCTTGCAAAGACATTGAATATTGTTGTAAGTTGCTTGGGCTTTTATCTTGCAAAGATTCCGCATTGGTTTTTTGTGTGGCATATTGTGGCGTTGGCGTTTGTGATGAGGGCTGTGGATAGACGCCGATACAAAGATGCGAAGGCAAATTTGGATTTTGTCTATGGGGAGCAGATGAGTGAGGCGGACAAAAAGGCTTTGATTAAGACTTGCTATGCAAACTTTGCCTTTGTATTGCTAGAAACGATACGAGTGCCTTTTATTCCGTTAGAAAAGCATACAAAGCGATTTAGATTCATTGATGAAGAGTATATTTTGCACACTTTGCACAAGGATAAGGGTGCAGTGCTCATTTCTGCACATTATGGCTATTGGGAGGCAATGGCAAGTGTGTTGCCTCCGCGGTATTATTGGTGCAATATGGCTTCTTTGGGGCGTTTGACACAATTTGAGATGATAAATGAGCTTATTATTCAGCGGCGTGAAATGCAAAATGTCAAATTTATTGATAAAAAAGGTGCGTTTAAACATTTGCTCAAACTCTATGGTGCGGAAAATGCTCTTGCGGGAATCTTAGTGGATCAAAATATATCTCAAAGCGAGGGTGTGTGGGTTGAGTTTTTTGGTAAAAAAGCAACGCATACAACTATCGCTTCGGTGCTTTCACGCCGTTTTAATGTGGGGATAGTGCCGGTGATGATAGGCATTGGGGAGAATTATAAATCTTTTGAAGTGAGATTCTATCCACCCATTTATTGCCAAAAAAGTGAGGATAGCACACAGGATATTTTACACGCTACACAAGCACAAGCCGATGTGATTGAGGAGGCTATAAGGGCTAAGCCGCAGGATTGGTTTTGGTTTCATAAGCGTTTCAAATCAGCCTATCAAGAAATTTACACTCATTAGATTCTATTTCTTACGGGGATTTATGGGAGTTCATAGCCCCAATGCACATCTATTTTGTGCCAAGATTTTGGATACCATTCAGATCCTTCGCCGCTCCAAACATATTGAGCAGGAGCACAAATAATCTTTTGCGGATTGTTGATAAGATAAGCTCCCCAAAAACTAAAGGTAGAATTGGCCACAATGGCGTGTTGGCAAGAATACATTAAGAGCAAATCTTCTATGGCATTTGCCTGATTGCCATTGCCGATAAAAATAAATTTTGCTTTAGAGGAAATATCGGCATCTAAATATGAGAGAAGCGAAGCTTTACACCAAGCTAAATCATCGCTAAAGACAAATATAGTTGGATTTTTAAGTTTTTGTATAATGAGCCGTAAGCTGCCATTATAGTATGCACTTCCTAGCTTGGTGTATTTCCAATTTTGTGACAGAAGAAAATCGCCTCTGCGTATATGCAAAAATACGGAATCTTGTGTGGAGGCTATCTGCTTTTGTAGCTGTGCTGTTTTGTGAGAAGTGGATTTTGGGCGAAATTCTTTATGTAGGATAGATTTTATGTCGTTAAAGTAGATGGTATCCATAAAGAATCCTGTGAAATAGGTGCGGGGGTGAAATGTGTAATGTGAGGTGAATTTTTCTAAAAGTTTTGGGGAGGCTCCAAGATGAGGAATGTTAAGAAAAAAATAAAGTAATGAAGTGTATCGCAATGGTAGGCGTTGCATAATTCTGCGATAGAAAAAATGATAGCGTGCTAATGGTTGTGTGGGATTGTTGCAGAAAATCGGCAGTGTTATATTTAGTCTTGCCAACTCAAGATTTCTAACATAAGCGTTGGTGTTAGAGCGTACAATGTTTTGATTGTCGGTTTGCCCCCCCCCCCATTATTTGCAGCATTTTTAAGCTTTTTTCTTGCTGCTTTGAAGTGACTTAGGCTTACATAATTCCAATTTGCATCAAGTCCGACTTGATAGCCCCTGTGAGTCAAACTGCGTGCGAATGCATATTGTAGCATTTGATTTCCAAGCCCACCTTGCAGTCTTACTTTTATCATAGCATCTCCTATTTTGTCTATAAATTTGATTTAGCATCAAAATATATTTTTAATTTAAATTGCCACAATGCTGTCTATATTGGCTAATTTTTAAGATTTGCATTCTAACACATTTTTCATTTACTCTGTTTTTGATAGATCCCACTTCTATTTAAGCCCCCATTAAGCTTTAAATCTGTATTATTTCACTCCCATTTGAT
>CAUWMC010000023.1:0-33184 GCA_963559865.1 uncultured Helicobacter sp. | reverse complement strand
TTTGTCCCAAGTGGGCATTTCTACTCGCCCATTGCCAATGCCAAAGAGATAGAAGAAGGCATTGCCAATCGCTCCTATGATCCACGCGATTTAATCGGTATAGACTTAAAGCTAGAATCCCAAAGGACATTGCTGAAAGAATTTGCTACGCTTTATGCAGAAATGCCTTTTAGAGATTCTAAGCAGCCGCATTTGCGTTACTATTTTGACAATCAAGCCTACTGCCACAGCGATGGCATCTGCCTCTATGCGATGATACGCCACTTGCGACCACAAAGGATTATAGAAGTAGGCTCTGGCTTTAGCTCCGCGCTTATGCACGATGTAAGAGAGCTTTTCTTCACAGGTAAGAAATCTAACGGGGGGGGGGGTAAATGAAACAACACCTTTTCACATTACCCACATTGAGCCATACCCCGCCCTTCTCCACTCTCTCTTAAAACAAAGCGACATAGATTCTCCTTTCACACGCATTTTGCCTCACCGCCTACAAGAGATAGATGAAAAGCTTTTTGAAGAGCTTGAAGCCAATGACATTTTATTTATAGATTCTACACACATTGCTAAAATCAACTCCGATGTCAATAGAATCTTTTTTGAGATTCTCCCTAGGCTTAAACGCGGCGTATATATCCACTTCCACGATATTTTTTATCCCTTTAGCTACCCAAATGATTGGCTAAGGGACAAAAACTCGTGGAATGAAGCTTATCTCTTGCGTGCATTTTTAAGCTTTAATCCTGCCTTTGAAATTGTCTTTTTCAACACCTGCTTAAATCATCTCTACAAAGATGAGTTTGCCGCCGCACTGCCCCTAAGCCAGAAAAATACCGGCGGAAGCTTATGGCTTAAGAAGCTATAAGGCTTCTTTTAAATGAGAATTGCTATAATTCTGCCTCATAAATTTCAAATGTAAGAGAAAATATGCAGCAAAAAAATCTCCCTGCAAGTGCCATTTATGGCGATACGATGTTTCGCTTGAGTGAAAATCACACTAAGATTCCACGCATAAAAAGTAATCCGTCTTATCGTATGCCATTTTGTCATCAAAGCGTTTTTGTCAAAACAGCACTGCTCAAGCAACACCATTTTGATACAAGCTTTAAAATCTGTGCGGACAATGCCTTTTTTACAACAATCTACAATCAAGGAGAGCGATTTTGTTATATTGATATGATTGTAAGCGTATATGATGCCTATGGACTTTCATCAAAGCCAAGTTGGCAATACTTCAAAGATGAAGTGCGGATTATATCAAGGCACAATATTTTACACCTTATACCTTTTTGCTTCAAATATCTATCTATGGTTACAAAATTTAGTATAAAATCCATCTTGCCTAGTAAGCTAAGATTAAAGATTCAAAGTGTGTATAATGCGAAGTAATACCAAACAAAAAAATGTCCTTATTGCCTCTCTTGTGCGGAAAGGAGGAGGGTTTGAACACTATACTGCTTCTATCCTAAAGCACTTTAGCCTACCCTACACTATATATCAAAGTAAATATGTGAATCCTGAAGCAAAAATCGCCCACGCCAAAGCAATGATTACTTATACAAATAGATTCACCTTTCTTTTTAATTCCCTCTTCATTTTGCCCTTTATTTTTTTAAAGCTTTGTTTCATAGCAAGGCGATATGATGTGCTCTACCTGCCACATTTTCATTTTTGGAATATTGCCTTTATCTTTGCTTTTAGACTTCATAATAAGCCTGTTGTGCTAACAGAGCACGATGGAATTGTGCATTTAGGCGATGAGCTACCCTTACAACAATTTCTCATAAATATGTGCTTAAAATACTCTACACACATTATCTTTCTTACCCACTATGTCAAGTCCCTTGTATCCCCAAAACTTTTGAAAAACAAAACAATCTCAATCATTCCTCACGGCATTTTTGCTTTTGATGGGCTAGATACCAAGCCCAAAAGCTACACAAACAAACCGGCTTTATTATTTTTTGGACGCGTAAGCAAATATAAAGGCATAGAGCTGCTTTTAGAAGCACTCAATACCTTGCCTGAAGATTCTTTTCATAAACTTATTATCGCTGGAAAGAGTAGCTACACTTATGATATGAGCAATCTTAAAGAATCTATTGCAAAAAAAATAGAGATTATTGACACATTTTTATCGCAAAAAGAAATTGTTACACTTTTTAATCAATCTCATATTCTCATTATGCCCTATATAGAGGCAAGTCAAAGCGGCGTAGCCGCTGTGGGAATTGCTAATGCTATGCCTACAATCTGCACCGATGTCGGCGGCTTAAAAGAGCAATTTGTTTTAACAAATAGCAATGGGGGGGGGGCAATGACAAACTCTGTGCCATTATCTGCCTTCCTAATGCCAATGACATTGCTTCTTGCATTTTACATTTGGCAAAGGATAGAATCCTTTATAATACCCTTAGCCACGACCTCACTCTTTTGGCGGAAAGTTTAAAATGGCACAACATTTCCGCACAGATTCAAAAGGTCATTCAAACAGCCTAAGCCCAAAAATCTCCATTATTATCCCCGTCTATAATGCAGAGCGATATATCACAAGGTGTTTAGAATCTTGTATCAATCAAACTTTGAGTGATATAGAAATTATTGTAGTTGATGATTGTGGGAGTGATGATTCTATAAAAATAGCTCAAGGTTATGCAGATAGAGATCGCAGAATCCACATTATCCATAATGAAAAAAATCTCGGCACTTTCCATACTCGTGCTAATGGCATACGCCACGCTCAAGCGGAGTTTTGTATGTTTGCTGACCCTGATGACTACCTAACACTTCAAGCCTGTCAAATCGCCTATGAAACAATCACTGCTCATCAAGTTGATATGGCACATTTTTCAATTACATACGAGCCAAAAAGCCTCAAACGCATTAGACCAATTATCCATCAAGGAAAACTAGAGGGTGAAAAAATGCGTCTATTTTTAAGCGGAGGCAATAACACCCAAGGCTTATGGGATAAAATCTACAAAACCTCTATCTTACTCACTTCTCTTAATAAACTTGATTTTTTCACACCACCGCTCAATATGCTTGAAGATGGGCTGCTTGTGCTTGTAGCAAGTATGGAATCTACAAGCTACTTTGGGCAAAAAACCTGTATTTACCATTATTGTAATAATCCAAGCTCAATTACAAAACGCAAAGACACTCATACATTTATTACCAAACAACACCACTTTGACAAACTCCTTTTTATAACGCAAGAGCTTTTGCGTATCTATCCAAAGCACACCCTTCTTCTCACAAAATATCGCAATAAAGTAGCCTCCACGCTTATGATAGAAAGCAGAGATTTTACTTACAATGAACTTTATACTTCAATACAAATCTTACACAAACACGGCTTATACAAAAACTGCGACTTGCCACCTTATGTAAAATCTACGCTGCTTTCATTGCGTTATGCTTTTAGATGGCAGAATCTCATTCGCCTTCTTGGCTTTCTTGGTAGCTTTGGCAAAGTGCGATTGTAGCATTACTTTTCAGCTTTCTTTGCAAAGTTTGGTTGTTTTCCAAAATATCCAAAGGGGATACCATAGAAAAATCCATTAACAAAATCCACCCTGTCAAATAAACTTGCACCCTTAGCATAGCCAAGCTGCTCTATATCATATCCCATATACGCAAGGATAGTAGGCACAATATTAAAGTGCGAGGCATTATTAAGATTCTCATTTTGATGGTTTTTTAGCTCATCTAATATTCTATTGCTTATAACAACAAGTGGCACTTCCCCCTCTCCAAAATATGGGTTTGTGGTTGAGCAATGTGTCAGCCCATCTACATCTTTAAGATTCTGTCCGTGGTCTGAAGTATAGATAAATAACACACCTTGCTGATACTGCCTTGACAACAAAGCTTCAAAGAACATATCACTTTGATATATGACATTTTTTAGATACATTACCCTTTCTTTACTATCTTGCGTGTAAGAATCTTGCACCTCAGCCACAATCTCTTGCGGAGCAGCATATGGAAAATGTGAGCCTTTTTTGATAATGTAAGTAAAGCTTGGTGTTTCATCATTAAGATAGGTTAAAGAATCTACAATCTCAAAATCTTGCTTGATATTTGTCTTTGAGATATTGTTATGAATGAGCTTTAATTCTTTTGCATCAAAAAAATCGTGTCCCCTCCCACCCATTTGAGCATCATAAAGATAAGTCCTATATCCAGCATTCAAAGCATAGCTCCAAATCAACGGATTCTCATAAAAGTCCTGTGCTACGCTATTGTATCTTACCCCCTTGCGAAGCATAATATTGCTTATATGCGAACAATTTGCAGCCGAAGTGGCATTGCCATAATCAATAATATGCCAATTCTTAGGTATTCTTAAACGTTTAAATGAAGAGTAGTCCGCTCTCACACTCTCATCAACAATCAAAACAATATGTGAAAATTTACGAGGATTTGAAGGCATTTGTGTCGTTGTGTAATTATACGAAGGATGTGTGCTAAAAATATTATCATAAACATAAGCCAAAAATAAAGCTGGTGGGCTTAGCGGACTTGGAAGCTTGTTTGTCGCTGCACCTTGTCGGTATATGCAAACAAGCATAACAAAAACAACTAAAAGGAGTAATAATATCCCCCCCCCGCCACTTAAGATTCGCCCGATAATGTGTGATTTTGAATCTGCTCTCTTAGGCATAATCAAAAAGCCTCCCCACAACGCACACAATCGCAAAAGACTTGCCATAATCTCATCACTATACATTGCCAACGCATCAAGCACATTCACCTTTGATTGATACAAAATCACAAAATCAATATATTCCATCACTTTTCCTGAAGCATAATAAAACACATCAGCATAAACACTTGAGATACTCACAAGCACCAAAATGATGAGCTTTAAGATTCTATTATGACTTCTTGCCACAAGCACAAGCGATACAACAAATAATCCATACACCACAAAAAGCATTATACTCTTCAATAAGAAAAAGGTTTGAATATTAATATCCACAAACTTCGCATACACACTTGGCTGGTCGCTAAAAACAAAAAGAGCAATCAAAATGACACCACAGACACCTTTTATACTTTGTTGAAAATTTTTAGACATTTTTCTCCCTTGTAACAAACTTTCATCATCGCCATTATAAAGCAGCATCTATTATTCACAGCTTAACATAAATATGCTAGAATGCTCCCATTTGCAACTATTGAAAGGCATCTGCGGTGAAACTAACTCATACTTGCACATTCTCTATCATTATCCCAACCTACAACGCAGAATCTTACATTGCTCGCTGCTTGGAGTCTTGTATCAATCAAACTTTTAGCGATATTGAAATTCTAGTCGTTGATGATTGTGGAAATGATGATTCTATAAAAATAGCTCAAAGCTATGCGGATAGAGATAGCAGAATCCGCA
Organism: uncultured Helicobacter sp.; assembly: GCA_963559865.1. Classification (GTDB taxonomy): domain Bacteria; phylum Campylobacterota; class Campylobacteria; order Campylobacterales; family Helicobacteraceae; genus Helicobacter_C. The sequence continues at coordinate 27,789 of CAUWMC010000023.1, read as the reverse complement.
TAATCCAGAATCCGCATAATCTAGGTTTGTTTGCTGCTCGTATATCGGGGGAAAAAGAGGCTCGTGGAGCGTATATTCTCCCCTTAGATGCTGATGATTACATAAGTCCATTTACCTGTAAAACTCTCTATCGCAAAGCTTATAGCATAGCCTCCGCCTTAGATTCTCTTATACTCTTTGCACACAAGCGAGATAACCAAAAGAGTTATGACTATGGGGGGGGGGATATATGATGTCCCCTTTCATCTCTATCATTATCCCAACCTACAATGTAGGACGATATATTGCGCGATGTTTAGAATCTTGCATTAATCAAACTTTTAGCGATATTGAGATTCTAATCGTTGATGATTGCGGGAGTGATGATTCTATAAAAATAGCTCAAAGCTACGCAAAGCAAGATAGCAGAATCAAAATTATCCATAATGAAAAAAATCTCGGCACTTTTGGCACACGCATTGAGGGAATAAAAGCAGCAAAGGGAGCATATGTAGCCTTTTTAGATGCTGATGATTATTTAAAACCAAATACCTGTGAAAAAATGCTTCAACACATCACAAATTCCACTTTAGCCCCCACGCATAATACCCAATCTCTTATAGATTCAAACACTTTAGAATCTGCCCCGGATATTATTCACTTTAAATCCCACTATACAGCTAATAAACAAACTAAGCCCCTAGCAAAGCTCACACATTATCTCCGCTATATTTTGCCCACGCGTTTTTGCAAAACTCCCCTGCACAATGAGCAAATCGCCTATAATTTTTTCCTAGATTCTAGGCAGTTTCCTAAATTTACTCTATGGGATAAATGCTATAAAACCTCTCTTGTCAAAAAAACATTGCCCTACCTTGAATCATTTACAAGCCAAAAACTTTTAATGGCAGAGGATATGCTCAAATTTTTTGTCATCAGTGCATTTGCTAAAAGCTATGTAAGCGTGGATTCTAGACTTTATGTGTATTGCCTAAATGATAATTCCATTACGCAAAACCCACAAGCCAAGCTCAAAAAAATAAACGATATGTGCTATATCATCTCTGCTCTACGCCCCCTAAGCCACAGCTTAGAATCCATAAATCCGCTTATGCCACGCATAGCCCAAACAATGAGCAAAGATCTCGCCGCACTCATTATCCTAGAATCACGACATAATCTATTACACGGGGGGGGGGATATAATAGAATCTTCGCAGAATCTTACCTCGCAAAACTTGCACGATTCTTCACACTCTATTGCCAAAACCTTAGCTCCGCTTATACCCCTTGTGGAAGCTGGGCTTATCCCAACGCCAAAAATCCCAGCCTATACACGCAAAATCCGCTCACAATATCTGCTCTCTTGCATATTGTCATTGCAGTATTGGAATCGCTGCCTTACTTATATCCGCACACTGATTTACACCCTAAGCCTAGGCACAATCAAACTCTAAAAACTCTCTATCCCATAACTCCACACACAATAGGGGACTACTATGCCTAAGCCCTCTATGTTACTTATCTTGCCAAGATTCCCATATCCCCCCATAGGTGGCGATAAGCTTAAAAGCTTTCATCTTATCCAGATCCTAAGTAAGTCTTTTGAGCTTAAACTTGTTTGTATCGCACAAAATCCCCTTGACAAACAAGCCCTAGCTTTTTGTAAGCAGCACTTCACACATTATGAAATATTCCAAAAAAGCAAGTTTAATCACTTCTGTTCTATGCTAAAAACTCTTTTTTCTCCACTGCCATTGCAAGTGCAGTATTATTATTTTAATGATGTAGCAAGAAGTGTGAAAACACTCGCTAAAGAATGTGATATTGTGCTAAATACCCTTGTCCGCACCGCACCTTATGTAGAATCTCTGCAAGATAAGATTAAAATCCTTGATATTGTAGATTCTATCTTTCTTAACTATAATCGCTCACGCAAAAGTAGCCCATCACTGCTTTTTAGACTCTACTATACCCTAGAAGCTAAACGCTTACAAAAGTATGAGTATCAATGTGTCAAGCATTATAATTTGACACTTTTTGTCAATCATCTTGAAGCACATTATTATAAAAATTTTGGCAATGTGCTTTGTATCCCAAATGGCGTGGATTCTGCTCTCCTTGCTCCACGAGAGAAACTCCCACAATATCGCCATTGCATAGCATTTTGTGGCAAAATGGATTATAGACCAAATATTGATGCAATGCAGTGGTTTGTATCTAGCGTAATGCCGAAGCTTCACCCAAATATCACGCTCCTTATCATCGGCACAAATCCCACAAAAGCAGTCCTAAAGCTCCAAAATAAACGCATTCAAGTTACAGGCTATCTTAATGATGTGCATACGCCTATTTCTTCGTGCTTTGCGACTATTGCCCCTATGCAAACTGGTGGGGGGATACAAAATAAGATTTTAGAAGCAATGGCTTTGGGACAGATTGTCATCACAACCACTTTAGGTGCAAAGCCTATTTTACACGCACAAGACACAACCCACTTGCTTGTGTGTGATAGTGCAGATTCTATGGCGAACACCATTAATGCCATTTACACCACACCACAAAATTACGCACATATTGGCAAAAACGCACGAGAACTGATTGCCACACATTACAGCTGGGAACAATCTGGAATGCTACTTACACAAGCTCTTTTAGGGCTAACAAGCAATGGGGGGGGGGCAGAACTAGAATCTAGCTCGCTCTATCTTGTATATTGCTTATATTGGGTAAAAAATACAAAGCCTAGCCCTAGCTTTGCTATCTCTTTTACCTCCATTATAAACTTAAATCTAGGTGGATACAATGCCGCCTAGATCTACAATACCTACTTTTACAATCCGCTTCCAACTGCTAGGCTCAAGTGATTGTAACAATCCTAGTGCGATAAGTAAAGAGCAGATTCTAGCGTGGGAAAAGCAAGGGATTATAGAGTATCTAGGCGAGACAAAAGATGTCCGCCCCTTTGTAGAATCCGCCTCTTGCGTGGTGCTGCCAAGCTATAGAGAGGGGGTGAGTGTATCTCTGCTAGAGGCGATGAGTATGGGTAAGCCTATCATCACAAGCAAGACAAGTGGCTGCAAGCATTTAGTAAGAGAGTTTGACAATGGCTACTCTAATGGCTTTTTATGTGAAGTGCGAGATGTAAAGTCTCTAGCAGGGGCGTTTCAGGCATTTATCGCACTAGATTCTGTGGCAAAAGAGCTTATGGGGCAAAATGCAAGGGAGTTTGTGTGTGCAAACTATGATATGAAGCGCATCATTGCCACCTATCACAAAGCTTGTGCTTCTTCACTCTCTAGCAAATAGCCACAAAGCTATCTCATCGCTTAAAAATAGCTCATTTGCTACTAAAAAATCTTGTCCATTTTCTTTGCGGATATGGCATTTACCCCCGCTAAGTAAGAATCCTATGTGCCTTTCCATCACCACTTTGTCTGTAAAAAACTTCTCCATTACCCCCATTTCAACGCCCATAGCACACCTTAGCCCAAGCATAATATTTTCCATACACAAATCCCTTTGGTCTAAAGCTTCAACAAGCCTTTTGCTAGGAGTGTTTATATAATTGTCAAGCTGCGGATACGCCCTCACCCGCCTATTACCTATCCTCCCAACAGCTCCAGCTCCACAGCCTATATACTCCCTGCCCTGCCAATAGCCCACATTATGCTTACACCGCGTAGAATCTGCCCCTTGTTTGGAATCTTTAGCATAGTTTGATACTTCATATTGATAAAATCCCGCATTCTCCAGCAACTCCCTTGCAAAAAAGCAAAAATCCTCTTTAGATTCTAACTCGTTGGGTTGAAGTGCTTTTGCAAGCCGCTTAGATTCTAAGGCAAAGCGTGAGCCTTCATCAATACTTAAAGCATAGACAGAAGTGTGTGATATGGGGAGCTTCAGGGCATTTGCAATATCAGCTTCAATAATGCTTTTAGAATCTAATGGCGTGTTTATGATAAGATCACAGCTCAAGTTCTCAAACCCCGCATTCAACGCACACTCCACATTTAAAGCAATATCTTTTGCCCTATGCTCCCTTTGCAAAAAGGCAAGTTTGTTTTCATCAAAGCTTTGAATCCCAATGCTCAGGCGATTTGCCCCAAGTGCAAACAAATCCTTGCACCACGCAAGACTAAGCAGGTTCACATTACATTCAAGGCTAATCTCGCAGTCCTTAGATACACTCGCATTCTTATGGATCACCTCAAAAATCCTATCATAATACTTAGAATCTAAAAAATTTGGCGTCCCACCACCAAAAAAAATAGAAGTGATAGTTTGAGTATTACGCTTAAGGCTATGGCTTATATCTTCACATAATGCCTTGATATACGCTTCTATCTCGCCCTCTTTATCCACAAAAGAGTTAAACGCACAATAGCCGCATTTGCTAGAACAAAAAGGTATATGAATATACAACAACATCTCTTTCCTGCTTGTCTTTAGATTCTCTACGATTAGACATTATATCTTATAATGGGGTGCAAAAACAAAAGGTTATAAGTATGGATTCAAACACAACACAAAGTAGTGAGACAAAAAAATATCGCCCAAATGTCGCTGCCGTGCTTCTCTCAAGCGTGTATCCTAGAGAATGTCGCTTTTTCATTGCCCAACGCTGTGATATTAAGGGAGCGTGGCAATTCCCACAAGGTGGGATTGATGAGGGAGAAAGCCCTAGAGATGCTCTTTTTAGGGAATTGAGAGAAGAGATTGGCACAGATGAGGTAGAAGTGCTAAGTGAATGTCCGCACTGGATTCAATACGACTTTCCAAAAACAATGGCAAAAAAAATGTATGTGGGCTTTGCAGGGCAGATTCAAAAATACTTTCTCGTGCGACTTAAAAATGATAATGCGATAAATATCCAAACAGAACAGCCTGAATTTGACAAATATGAATTTGTTTCTCAAAAGGGTTTGTTTGAGCGAGTAACGCATTTTAAAAAAGAAGTGTATAAGCAAGTGCTGGGGTATTTTAAAAAAGAGGGTTATCTTTAATTTTAAGCAAGAAGATTCTATGATTGCGGACTAATTTTACACACTAAGGATTATAATGCAAGGGTTGTTATGCTAATCGTGCAAAAATATGGTGGCACAAGTATGGGGGATTGCGATAGGATAAGCAATGTTGCCAAACGCGTTTTGCAAAGCAAGGCACAAGGACATAGCCTTGTTGTCGTGGTGAGTGCGATGAGTGGGGAGACAGATAGGCTTATTAATTTTACACAGCATTTTACACCGCTGCCAAATACGCGTGAAGTAGATATGGTGCTAAGCTCCGGGGAGCGAGTAACTGCCGCTCTTTTAGCCATTGCCCTAGAATCTATGGGGGTTAAAGCTATTTCGCTAAGTGGGCGAGGAGCTGGGATAATCACTGATGAGTTTCATACAAAAGCACGGATTGAATATATTGATACAACAAAAATTTTTCATTTGCTTAATCAAGATTATGTCGTGGTAGTGGCTGGATTTCAGGGGATCACTCAACACGGGGAAGTAACGACACTTGGACGAGGGGGGAGTGATTTATCAGCAGTGGCGATAGCAGGTGCGTTAAATGCCTCTGTGTGTGAAATTTATAGCGATGTAGATGGAATCTACACAACCGACCCACGCATTGTTAAAAACGCAAGAAAGCTAGAAAAAATAAGCTATGATGAAATGCTAGAACTCGCCTCTATGGGGGCAAAAGTCCTACTCAATCGCTCCGTGGAGCTTGCCAAAAAGCTTAATGTCAAACTCATCTCGGCAAGTTCTTTTAGTCAAAGTGAAGGCACACTCATCACCAAAGAGGAGGATATTATGGAAAAACCAATTGTTAGTGGCGTGGCGTTAGATAAAAATCAAGCACGGGTAAGCCTTGCAGATGTGTTAGACCGACCGGGCATTGCTGCGGATATTTTTGGGCTTTTGGCTGATAATAATATTAATGTAGATATGATTGTTCAAACCATAGGACGAGATGGTAAAACAGATATTGACTTTACAATCCCAAAAACTGAAGTCGCTCTCACACAGCAAGTGCTTGAAAAGTTTAAAGATGACTTTGGCAGCATAGAATATGATAATGACATTGCTAAAGTCTCTATTGTAGGGGTGGGTATGAAATCTCACTCAGGGGTAGCTAGCACGGCTTTTAAGGCTTTGGCAGAGGATAATATCAATATTATGATGATAAGCACAAGTGAAATCAAAATCTCAATGATTATTAACGCAGAGTTTGCCGAGACAGCGGTGCGGAAGATTCATAGCGTATATCGCCTAGAAGAATAATAAGGAAGCTAGAATCTATGGAGAATATTAGCGATTGGCTTTTAAATACGATTCGCAATGATGAAAAAAATGGTATTACAAGCGGTTGGCTTGAAGAAAAGCGATTTTTAGTGCTACCGCATATGTCAAGGACACTCAAACATATCCTTGAAGGCGGGAGTGTCATAGTCCTTACAGATGAGCAAAGAGAATGGTTTGGGGATTATATTATCACTCATATCAATCAACACCACAATGGGCGTCCATTTTTCCCCATCGTGCAAATCAAACACTTGCACGATATGATAGATTCTAGCAGCAAAGATGGCGGTAGCTTTATGCCAATTGTCAATATGCTTGATATGATGTATAGCAACTATCGTTTTTGGTATATTGGCAAAAACAATGCTCGTGCAAATTTTGTCAAAGATAATCGGTGTCAGCAAGGTTGGCATTGGATTTTTGATGAAAATGATATTTTTAGCTCCACTGATGAGAAGCTAGACTACAAATTGCTGAATCTTTTCAAGCTTTTTGAAAGAGCCTTGCTAGCAGCTATGCTTAATAAAATCTCGCTTGATATTTGAGCTTAATATGATAGGTATCATTCATATTACACAGGACTTCACCCAACTCATTGAAGAGTTAATTTTGGGCTATGAAGAGCAGTATGTTGAAGTGTTTGAAAGGGAGGATTTTAAGATTGATGATGCTAAAGAAGTCATCGCCCAAAGCTACCTTACACGAGAAAAAGAAAGTCTCATCATTCTAGTGGCAAATAAATATAATCACGCCGCACAAAACGCATTGCTTAAAATCCTTGAAGAGCCACCGAGCAAGATTCAATTTATCCTTATAGCCAAAAACAAAAATGCCCTATTACCCACAATCCGCTCAAGAATGCGTATCATTACACATAAGCACAGCTTTTACCTCCCTCCTTTTGCACTTAATGTAAAAAGGCTTAGTCTCCAAGAAATTTATCATTTTTGCAAACAAAACGATAGCAAAGCTCCTAGCAAGGAAGAGACAAAACTGCAAATAGAATCTTTGCTTTTTGCATTAAAAGAAGCAGAGATTAAACTCACACAAAAAGAACTTAGCCTATTTGACACAGCCATTATGCTTAATCAAAATGACGCCACAGAAAAACATAACTACATATTCTTGCCACTTCTACTTAGAATCTACCAAAGACAAAAGAGTTTGCAATGAAGATTCAAAAAATCAATACTCATTCCATTACAGAAGCCATACAGCACATAGGGGCGGATTTAGTTGGGCAAAAGATTATGAGTAAAAAGTCCCAGATTCTAGGCTTTGAGATTAGGGATTTAAGCTTTGAGGCTTTAAACATTTTAAAGCAAGAATCTTTAAGCGTTGGTGGGGATTGTGCGACACCAAGAGGCTGCATCAAACATCAGGGCGAGAAAAAAGCTATCCTTATTGTAACGCCTTCCCAGCTCGAAAGGCTTATTCATAAACTTGCCTATCAACCCTTTGGCTTAAAAGAGCTAAGACTTAAGCTCAAAGAGCATCTAAACGCTCACGCTACACAAGATTCTACGCGACAAGATTTGGTTAGCTCAATGGTTATGGCGATTGTCAATGTTACTCCTGATAGCTTTTATGCCTCCTCACGCCAAGACACACAAGGAGCAAAAGATAGAATCCACGCTCTTTTACAAAAGGAAGTGGGTATCATTGATATTGGTGGGGCAAGCTCTCGTCCGGGCAGTGAGCTATTAGATTCACACATTGAGATTATGCGGCTTAAGCCTATTATTGAGCATATCCACACACACAAGCTTTATGAACAAGCACAATTTAGCATTGATACCTACAATCCACAAACAGCTGATTATGCCCTAAGTAAAGGCTTTACAATCATCAATGATATTAGCGGTTTTGCAGATGAGCAGATGTTTAAAGTCGCACAAAAACATCAAGCCCAAGTGATACTTATGCACTCCAAAGGCACACCAAAAACAATGCAGAATCTCACGCAGTATGATGATATTTTTGCCGAGATTGATAGCTTTTTTGCAGAAAAAATAGAAAAATGTAAGACTTATGGTATAGAAAAGATTATCCTTGATATTGGCTTTGGCTTTGCAAAGACCACCCAGCAGAATCTTGCTCTCATCAAGCACCTTTCGCATTTTTTGCACTTTGGATTCCCGCTACTTGTAGGAGCTAGTCGCAAAAACACCATAGGCGAAGTTACAGGCAGAGATACGCAAGATAGACTAGCAGGGAGCTTGGCATTGCATTTATGTGCTTTACAAAATGGTGCTAGTATCTTGCGTATGCACGATGAAGATTCACATATTGATATGATAAAAATGTATAAGGCTCTCTTATGAATGAATTTAGCGATATAAAACCAATCAAAGCCTTCTTGCTCCGCCACGGACACACACAAGAGGAGATTGATAGGCTTGATAGAGAGGGCATTATAAAGCTCTATGAGAAAGACACTCGCACAGATACGATTAACTTTCTTAACTATATGAATGAAGATGAGTTTATTGTAACAAGCACACTTGATGAGGCTGACATTGGGGAGCTTAAACTCAAAGTTTGTGAAAATGCCAAGGATACTCTTGCACTCATTGATGTGATTAAAGCTGGATTTGATGATTTTAGTTATGCGGATATTGCTGATATTTTAACACTTAGTATCAAAAATGTCTCCGCTCATAAATTGCAGAGAATCTTGCGTATTGCCTATCGTGAGTTTCAAGAGATTTTACTTGATAGGATTTCTAAACACCTTCAAGAATTGCCCATTGAAGAATATAAAGTAATGATGAATCATTATGAAAAAATCCGCAACGACACGCACAGACTACAAAACACTATCCAAGAATTAAGCGATGAGACAAAAAGGCAGCAGATTCTTGATATGGCACATTTCAAATTGCGTATTGTCAAAAACTTTATGTCAAAAAATATATTTAATGACACTTATAAGGAATACCTAAACAATACGCCCGAGAAGCTTAAGCTCGTTGATGAAGTGCTTTCACTCACGGGAATGTATTCTAAAAATTATCTTAAAAATATCCCCACAGAAGAGCTTGAAGAGATGAAAGACAAGCTGATTGAGGATAAAAAACAAGACGAACGCGACCAAAAAATCTTCACCCAATACACTCAAATGCTTGATGAATCTATGTATGGAAGCGATGAGCAGGAATTTAGCGATGTGTGTGTGAAAATCATCACAAGCCTTAATCAAAAGCAGATTCTAATGATTAGCGAATATTTAAATGCTAAAAATCCTGTGTATGTCAATCGTTTCAACACGCTTTTACGCGACTTTAAGAAGAGTTTGAAACACTGATTGTAAAAACAATGTAAAAAATTATCAAAAATATAGAAAAATACCCTATAATAAAGCCCCAAAATAAAAAAGGACAAGTGAATGAAATACCTTTACGCTCTGCTCTTGTGCGTAAGCCTCATATATGCAGATTCTGAATTTGTGGATTTTAATAAGCTTGAATCTGAATTCCATATCCACACACCCAAAAACAAGCAAACTATGAATCTTGATGAATTTGTTGAACGCGTTGAGAAAAATTCTATCAATCTTGCCAAATCTCGTGCTTTAACTCAAAGCCTTTTGTATGAGGGCAAGGCAATGCGTGCGTGGAATGCAAGCTATGTTGATGCGGAGGCAAATCAGGTTAAATCTCCAAGCGGGGGCAAAGAGCTTGAAAATACCATTTTGCTTATGCTTACACCGCGTTTGCCGTGGGTAACCTACACTCTAGCACAAAGCTATCAAAACAAGATTCTAAGACAAGAGAAGTCTTATGAACTCACTAAGCGTCTAGCTCTTATCACTGCTAAGCGTTTATATTTGGACTATCTTGTTTTAAAAGAACAACATCAAATCTATACAAACCGCTATGAAAATGCTAAAAATCAGCTCCAAATCTCGCAAGTGCAGTATGAAGCCGGACGCATAAGCAAATCGCAATATCTTTTCTTCAAAAGCGACTTTTTAGCGACAAAAGTAGCCCTTAAAACTTCACATACTGATATGATAAATGCGCTCAATGCACTTAAAGTGATTTTGGGTATTACCGCTCAAGATAGCGATGTGGTTGTTGAAGGATTGCAATTTGCATTTTTGCAATTTGATAATGCCAATCTTGAAAAACACTTAAGCAAGAATCTCTACCTTGACATTATCGCCCTTGATGTCAAAGATTATCAATATAGTGCGAGCGTAGCCTCTCAATCAAGATTTGATAATATTGAAATTGGCGGAGGTATAGCACATTCAGAATCTAGTGATGGTATTATCGCTAAAGTTAAGATTCCAATTCCGCTTACCACAAAGTATGGCAACCAAAAGGCAATGTATCTTGCCCTGCAAAGTGGCTCTATACGAGAGGGCGAGATTTTAAAAGATTCTCTATTTACCAATGCCAACTCTTATCTTGAGCAACTCAGTAATAAAAAAGAGATTATCGCTCTAGCCAAAGACAATGAAAATAATCGTGCGGAGCTAAGTGAGATTGCACGCATTGGCTATGAAGCGGGAAAAACAAGTGCGTTTGAATACCTAAGCGTGAAAAATGAGCATCTTAACTCTATGATTGCTACCACTCAAGCAAAACGCGACTATGTCCAAACACTCGCCAAGCTAGAAGAGACGCTAAGCTCAGTGCTAAATCTTACTCAAGCACAAGGAATACAACACAAAACCCCCAAGGAGCAAAAATGAATCTTGTAAAATATCTGCTACTTCCAACTATTCTTATACATTTTGCTTTTAGCTTTGAAGAAATTACAATCTCCCAAGAGGAAATTGCCAAAAATGGCATAAAAGTCATTCCGCTAAATCAAGCCTTTAATACAAAAGGTGTGCCTTTTAATGCGCTTATTGACTTTGATGATAAAACTTCAATCACGCAAAGCTCAAGCTTTGAGACGATTGTAGTGAATATTTACAAACGCGAGGGCGAGAGTGTAAAAGAAGGAGATTTGATTTGCGATATTAGCTCAAATGAGCTAAGTGCTTTGTTTTTTGAGCTGACAAATACGCAAGAAAGGCTCAAAATCGCTGCCGAAAATGAACGCAAAGATAAAGCCTTGTATAAGGCGGGTGTGATTTCTAAACGAGAATATCAGTTAAGCTATCTTGCAATGAATGAACTGCGACTTAAACTCAATGAGATTAAATCAAAGCTTGATTTACTAGGTATTGACCCTAAGTTTATAAATAAAGGCGCTCAAGGCAAGTATGGCTATCCTGTCGTTGCCAAAGCTTCTGGAATCTTATCAGTTGCCCCAAAGCAAAGTGGAGAGAAAATTGAAGCTTTCACCCCTTATGTGAGAATCTCAAAAAATACCGACAAAACAAGCAATAGTCTTCTTGGACGCATTAAGATTCCACTTCATCTATCGCATAATATTCAAAAGGGTGCGCCACTTTTTGATGATGATGGTAATAAAATCGGCGAGATTGAAGCCCTATCCGTTGTGATTGATAAGGTATCAAATACTATTCTTGCCACAGCAAATATCCGCGATACCAACCTCAAAGTGGGCGAGATGATTGAAGTCTATATTGATGGGTTATTACCAAAAGGCACGATTCTTATCCCCTCATCAGCGGTCATAAAAAATGGCAATGACTATCTTATTTTTGTTCAAACTGCTAAGGGATTTAAACCCACAAAGATAGAAAAAGTAGAAGAACGCGACAATAGCTTTGTGATTAACCCTAAAGGACTAAACAATCAAATGAAAATTGCCACAGGCAATATTATAAGCCTCAAAGGTATGATGGACGGACTTGGGAGACAATAGATGTTAGCAAAAATTATTGAATTTTCTCTGCGTCAGCGTATGATTGTTATCCTTAGTGCGATTATGCTTTTTATCTTTGGGACATATTCCTTTTTGACAATCCCCATTGATGCTTTCCCTGATGTCTCCTCCACACAAGTAAAAATTATTCTTAAAGCTCCGGGTATGGCACCTGAAGAAGTAGAAAATCGTGTTGTGCGTCCTTTGGAGCTAGAGTTGCTTGGTTTGCCAAATCAAAAGAGTTTGCGTAGCCTTTCAAAATATGGAATCGCTGATATTACCATTGATTTTAATGATGGCACAGATATTTACCTCGCTAGAAATATGGTCAATGAAAAGCTCTCAATGGCTATGGGCGATTTGCCTTCAGGTGTGAGTGGAGGACTAGCACCGATTGTAACGCCTTTGAGCGATATGTTTATGTTTACGATTGAAAGCACTGATGATTCAATCTCTGAAGTGCAAAAGCGACAACTCCTTGATTTTACAATCCGCCCTGCACTGCGGAATATCAAAGGTGTAGCTGATGTCAATCGCCTTGGAGGCTATGCTAAAGCCATTGCTATTGTGCCGGATTTTGATGATATGGCACGACTTGGAATCACCATTAGCGATTTAGAATCTGTGCTTGAAGCTAATCTTAAAAATGATGGGGCAGGACGCGTATCTCGCGATGGAGAGAGCTTCTTAGTCAAAGTGCAAACGGGCTCTACAAACATAGAAGAGATTAAAAGTATCCCTATCATTACAAAGTTTGGATTCGTGCGTGTGGGGAATTTTTGCGATGTGATTGAAAGCCATATGACACGACTTGGGCTTGTAACCATTGATGGCAAGGGAGAAACCACACAAGGCTTAGTGCTATCTCTCAAAGGTGCAAATTCACGCGATGCGATTAAAGAGATAAAAATAAAAATGGAAGAGCTCAAAGCTGAATTGCCTGAAAGCATAGATTTACGCATATTTTATGATAGATCTCAGCTCACGCAAAAAGCCGTTAATAATGTCATCAAAACCCTTGCTGAAGCGGTTGTGCTTATTGTCATCTTGCTCTTTTTATTTTTGGGCGATGTGCGTGCAGCAGTGGCTGTGAGCGTGATTTTGCCCCTTGCTATTGCTGTGGCTTTTGTGATGATGAGCTATTATGGAATCTCAGCCAATCTTATGAGTCTTGGCGGACTTGCCATTGCGGTTGGTATCTTGGTAGATTCGGCGGTTGTAACCGTGGAAAATGCCTTTGAAAAACTAAGCCTAGCCAAAAACTCGCCAAAGCTCCATACCATTTATCGTGCGTGTAAAGAAATCTCTGTATCTGTCTTTAGTGGAATCTTAATCATCATCATCTTTTTTGTGCCTATTCTCACGCTTGAAGGCTTGGAGGGCAAATTCTTTGTCCCTCTTGCGCAAACCATTGTCTTTGCCCTGCTTGGCTCACTTATCCTATCAATGACGGTTATTCCTGTGATTAGCTCATTTGTATTAAAAGCCTCGCAGCACCACGAGACAAAAGTTACACAATTTTTTCACAAAATGTATGAGCCAATGCTTCACTTTGCACTCACAAAAACAAAACTCCTACTTGCTGGTGCGGTGTGCTTTCTTGTCTTTAGTTTTTCGCTTTTTCCATTTATCGGTAGTGCATTTATGCCAACACTTCAAGAGGGCGATATTGTGCTAAATATTGAATCTAGTCCATCTATCTCGCTTGAGCAAAGCCGTGATGTAATGCTGTTGATGCAAAAAGAGTTGCTTTCAAAAGTGCCAGAGATTAAAAGTGTCGTTACAAGAACGGGAGCTGATGAAGTGGGGCTTGACCCAGCAGGACCAAATCAAAGTGATGCCTTTATATCCTTTAAGCCAAAAGATGAGTGGAAAGCAGATTCTATGGAAGAGGTAGAAGATAAAATCCGCTCTGTCATCAGTGAATTTAAGGGTATGAATATCGCTCTTGTGCAACCCATTGATATGAGAATATCCGAAATGCTTACAGGTGTGCGTGGGGATTTGGCGATTAAGATATTTGGACTAGAGATTGATAAGCTTAATGAGCTAAGCTCACAAATTGTTGATATTCTTAAGGGTATTCAAGGCTCTGCGGAAGTTTTCACCACACTTAATAAGGGGGTGAATTATCTCCACGTAACGCCCCAACATTCCGTTATGGCAAATACAGGAATCTCAAGCGATGAATTTACAAAATTTATGCGTTCAAGTCTGGAAGGCATAATGGTAACTTATATCCCGCAAGGCTTTGCGAGAATCCCCGTCATCATTCGCCAAGATTCTGATATTGCCACTGATATTACAAAGCTCAAAAGTTTGCAAATGAGTTCCCTTGATGGCAACCCTGTGCCTATTAGCTCTGTGGCAAATATTAAAGAAGTAGATGGTCCTGTGCAGATTCAAAGAGAGCAGAGCAAACGATATAGCGTTGTGCGAAGCAATGTGATTGGGCGAGATTTGGGTGGATTTGTAGAAGAGGCAAAACAAAAAATCGCCGCTCAAGTGCAGTTACCAGAGGGTTATTCTATCACTTATGGTGGGCAGTTTGAAAACCAGCAGCGTGCAAACAAGAGACTTTCAACCGTTATTCCATTGAGCATTTTAGCCATATTTTTTATTCTCTTTTTTACTTTTAAATCCATTCCTTTGTCTTTGCTGATTTTGCTCAATATCCCATTTGCTGTTACCGGTGGGCTTATATCGCTTTTTATCTCAGGTGAATACATCTCCGTCCCTGCATCTGTGGGCTTTATCGCCCTTTTTGGCATTGCGGTGCTTAATGGCGTTGTAATGGTGGGTTATTTTTTACAACTCTTAAAAGAAGGATATAATCTTGATGATGTTGTGGTCATTGGAGCTAAACGGCGATTGCGTCCGGTTTTGATGACGGCATTTATCGCCGGGCTTGGGCTTATCCCTATGCTTTTATCCACAGGTGTGGGAAGCGAAGTGCAAAAGCCCTTAGCAGTAGTGGTGCTAGGGGGGCTTGTTACCTCTTCAATGCTCACACTTCTTATTCTCCCACCACTTTTTAGAATCGTAGTGCGAAAATTTGGAATCTAGGCAAAAATACTTGCATTTGTAATGTGTGCAAAGTTCATTTACACACATTGCATCACTCTTTGGTCAAAACAAACATATCTCCGGGGATTTTCAAATCATCAAAATCATATTGCTTAAATTCATCTGCTAATGGTATGGATTTTAGTATGTTCTCTTGCTCCATAGAAACACCACAGGAATTGCATTCTAAAATCTTAAGTCCACTTTGCTCAAAAAGTCGCACAAAATCGCTATGGCGGAGACGATTTTGATAATGCAAAGAACAATTATATTTTTCCCACTCTTTTGATGAAAAACGCAAGAAGTTATAAATGCTAAGATTTGAATCAAAATAGCTGTAATGGTCTTGATAATCAATCAGGAACACTATGCGTCCATTTGGCTTTAATACCCTATAACACTCGCTAAAAATCCTGCGTATAGAATCTAAAGGAATATGCTCTAGCACACTATATGAGCAAATATAATCCACTTCATTATCAGCAAAACCCGTTTGTGCGGCATCTTTAATGTGATAGGAAATATTAAAAGTATTCTTTAAACATTGCTGAATAGATGAAAAAGAGGAGGGAATTGTTATTGAAAGCTTATTGCTTGAATCTTGAATCTGTTTTTGGCATTCTAATGGAGCGATACCCCCCCCCCGCTAAATACTTAGCATAATAACTCAGTGTTTGTTGAATGAGGTTTGGACGCACAAGTGGGCGAATATCTACAATGCGAATATCACCCATACCTGCAAGGCTTACCCCAATAGGTGCGAGTAAATCCCACCCCGCACCAAACTCAAAATAAACCTTTGATGATAGATTCTTATCCCGCTCCATAAAAACCTTTAATGGCTCATACACTTTTGAGCCTACATCAGCAACGAACTTATCATAAGAGATTGGTAAGCCTTTTGTGATATAACGCTGACAAAGATAGTTCCAATACTCACCTTTTGGGAGCGAAGAAAATATCCGTTGCACTAAAGATTTTGTTTGCCAAGTTACCATACGCACTCCTTTTATTTGTAATTTTCACTTGTTTATGGGCTTGTAATGTAGCCCATTGTGATTAAAGTTGGTAAAGTTGGCATTATAGCACAAAACCCACAAGCCATACCTATGCTTTGGCTCACTCCAAAGTCTCACGCAATCAAAGCTTATACCAACGCCCTATAAGCTAACTTTTTCTGGGGCAAAATCGCCTAGAGCTGTATTCAGTTTCTTGCTTAAGGCAAGATTTTCAGGCAAATATTCTAGGCTTTTTTGTTTGAACTCTACAAAGCCTAGATTTTCAACCACACTAGATTCTACAAACACACATTCTTCAGCTTTCAAATCAATATTGATATTTTTAGCCCTAAAATGCTCTTGCAAGGGCTCTAGCATTTGAGCGTTATTTTTCAGATACCCCACACCACTCTCCACATACATTACCCCGCTCCAAAATCCCCCAGCAAAATAGCCCATAACTACGCTAAAACAAGGATTTTTCTGTGCTTCACATATCACATAATATTCCGCCATTTCACTATTTTGGCATATTTTAGGTGAACAATTTTGCTTCTCTAACTCATATCTTAAAGCATTGACACACATTGTTAGAATCTCATCTTGAGAGATTATCATCTCACACGCCATATCTAACACCTTTGCGTTTAATACATTTTGCTGCATACGCACTCCTTTTTAGGAAAATTTATCTTTGCTTTCACAAAGACAAGGGAAGTATAAAAAGTAAAGGCAAATATTACTTTTTTAATATTTTTAATAAAAATGAAGCAAAATTTGTGGGTATAAAAGTAACATTGAAAGTAGCATTGTGGGTAGGAAACTCATAGTAATTCTTTTACTATGAAGCCCTTTAGGGCAACAACACTTTTGACACATTGAATCTAAAAGCTACGCAACAAGAGAGATGAGAAAGCCCTTAGCACCTTTACACTTAAAGATAAACGCAGATTCTAAAATCCGCATTCGCGGATATAAAAACTCCCTCTGCCACACGCTCCGGGGTGGTCTTTGTAAAACTTTTGCTTATCGCCAAATTGCATATCAACAGGTGGTGGTGTTGGGGCTTCATAACAGCCCTGAGCAAACAGCACAAATACGGAAAATAACACGCTAAGTATATGCGACAACTTGAGCATATCTCCCCCTTTTTTAGTTTTAAGCCTTAAGATTTATTGGCATTATGGATAAGACTTTGAATCTTATACGCCACCTGCATAGCCTTCATACCATCGTGCTGATTTGGGCGGTTGATTTTAGCAGGGGTAGAGGGCGATGGACTAGACGCAGAATCTTTACACAGATTCACAAAATCAAACAGTTCCGAAAAAAGCGACTCCTGCCCCCTTACTTCAATCGTCTCGGTATTAGCACTGATTGATACGCTATCTAACCTTTGCTCCACACTTTGCTTATCGACAAAAACTTCCTTTCTCAAAAGATTGCAGTCAATGTATTCATTATGCGTTGTTACGCTGATTTGACGGATACGCTTTTCTGTAATGCGACTTGCCACGATATTAGAAAATGCTCCATTTTTATGGATAATACACGCCCTAGCATATTCTATCATTCCCTCCATTACCACGCCGTGAGCATAAATATCTGCAATATCCCCATTAAAATGCAACGCCAAATCAATATCGTGTATCATCAAATCAATCACCACATCTACATCAGTGATTCTAGAGCTCATCTTATTTGTGCGGGTAAAGTCAATATTGACAATCTTGGTATCACGCAAAATGTTTTGAAGTGTAATAATAGCTGGATTATACCGCTCAATAAAGCCTACTTGGATATTGAGTGATTTTTGCTTAGCCAAATCAAGGATAATCTGTGTCGTATCAAGCGTATCAGTCAAGGGCTTTTCTACAAAGATATTTTTGACATAATCACTCACTTTATTGACATAATCAAAATGCGTGAAAGTCGGTGTTACGATAATCGCTCCATCGCAATCTTTTAAATCCTCATCAAGATTTTCTAACACTTTAATGCCAAAACTTTTACTCAAGCTCTCACACAACTCAAGATTCACATCATACAAAAACGCAACCTCAACATCTTTAAGCATACTCAAGATTCTTAAGTGGTTTTGCCCCATTTTCCCAATGCCAAAAAGGGCTATTTTTACTATCTTACCCATTTACCGCCTTTATTACGCTCATTTGCTCTTCTTGTGTCAAAAATGGACTAAAAGGCAAGGAGAGAATCTCCTCGCTCACCATTTCACTAATGGCAAAATCACCTTTTTTGTAAGGATAGAGCTTTGTAACTACCTCCTGCAAATGCAAAGGGATAGGATAATGCACCGCATAGGGAATATGAGCAGATTCTAATTTTTGCATCAAGGCTTTTCTGGCTTGAGTGCGAATGCTATATTGTGCATAGGCACTTGTATTGTGAGATTCTACAAAAGGCGTGATGACGGATTTAAGATTCTCATCATATATTTTGGCAATTTCTTGACGCTTTACAATCTCTGCATCTAAATGCGGAAGTTTAGCTAAAAGCACAGCTGCTTGAATGCTATCAAGCCTTGCATTTAAACCTATGAAGCTATGCTCATATCGCCTTGTCTGTCCGTGATTAAGCAAGTATCGTAGCTTTTCTGCCAAGGCATCATCGCTTGTAAATACCGCTCCACCATCGCCATAACAGCCCAAAGGTTTGCTTGGAAAAAAGCTTGTTGTAGCCAAAAGAGAAGCATTACAAGATTTTACTTGATTTTCACCTTGAATCTGAGCTGCACCAAAGCTTTGTGCAGCATCTTCAATCACAGGGATTTTATGCTTTGAAGCAATCGCATTTATTTTTTGCATATCTGCCATTTGCCCAAAAATTGCCACAGGAATAATCGCCTTTGTCTTTGGCGTAATGCTAGATTCTAGTTTTTGACTATCAAGATTATAAGTTTTTTCATCAATATCCACAAAAACAGGCTTCGCCCCAAGCAGCATAATCGCCTCCACACTCGCAATGAAGCTAAAAGGTGAGGTAATCACTTCATCACCACTTTTCACATCAAGTGCCATTAATGCAAGAATTAACGCATCTGTCCCACTACTACACGCAATGGCGTGCTTTGCCCCAGCATACTTAGCCAACGCAGATTCTAGCTCACCCACCACACTTCCCATAATAAACTGCGATGAATCTAAAACATCTTGCAATGCTTTATCAATACTTGACTTATAGGCTTGGTATTGTGCTTTGAGATTGATAAACTCCATTGTTTTTGCTCCTTTTTTTAAATTACACGCTCATTCATAAGCGATACGATTTTTTTTGCAATCTCAACAGGCGAGGCACTCCCACCAACAACATATTGTGCTTGTTTTTCATAAATAGTTTTGCGTTCATTAAACAAACTCTGTGCCTTTGTCATATCATCAAACAAAGGACGCTTTTTTTTCTCAATAGAATCTAGTCTTTTAACAATACTTTCAAATCCCACATCAAGCCAAAAGACTTTTCCCAAATAATGCACATCATTGTAAATTGGCATTCCTCCACCTGTGGCAATCACAGCATTTTTAACATTAGCTGAGAGCCATAAAATGAGTTGAGATTCTATCTTTCTAAACCCTTTTTCTCCAACAGAAGCAAAAATCTCTCGCACACTCTTGCCCATATTTTGCTCAATCAGTCCATCAGTATCAAGCAAGAATCTCCCCCCAAGCAGAGCGATCTCTCTACCAATTGTTGTCTTGCCACTACCCATAAAGCCGATTAAAACAATATTTTCCATATCTGTCCTACTCTAAAGTAATCACAAACCCATCGCGTTGTGGCTTAATGGTATGTTTGTAGCGTCCATCAAATCCAATGGAGATTCTATAAAAGCCCTCGTGTGTGGAAATCTCCGCATCGCTAAAATATTTTTTATCAAGTTTAATTTTTTGAGCTTCATTGCTCTTCACACCCTCAATATCAAGCACAAGCCGATAAGGCTCGGGCAAGACAAAATCTCGTAGCATTTTTTTGCGTGTAGCGATAAAAATACTGCTTTTATTGATGACAAGCTCAAATTCACCGAGTTTAAAGCGATTTTCACTAGAATATGTCGCACCTTGAGCTTTTTGGGCAATCATCAATGGATAATGCCAATCAATACTTTCATCAAGCTGAATAATCTTTGTCTCAATAGAACCATCAAGATTTTGATAGCTTATCTGCACACTTTTTAAAACCCTAGCCGTGCTTGGCAGGACAAACTCCACGCTTGAGAGTGGATCTTGATGTAATGTAGGAGGCTTATGCTCTTCACGCTTTGGGGTAATGACAGACTGAAACGGATCTTCTCGTCCATTAAGCATACTGCATAGACATACGCACCATAGAATCTGGCATATTATCGCTCTCTTCAAGGCTTCAACCCCCTTATTTCAAAGATTTGTTTTTGTAAATTGGCATTTTGCTCCTCTATCATTTTTGAATTATTGACTAAGGCATTCTTTTGTGCCTTTAATCGCACAAGCACTTCAACAGAGTTATTCCCAAAAAGCAAATATCCCAAATAAAGCCCAACACCTAGTATAACACCAAACACAACAAGCCACACACGATTTACATAAACTAATCGCCATAGGCTTGATGTCTTCTCTAAAAGTTCTTGAGCTTCACTCACTGCTTTGCCCTAGCGTTTAAAAAGTGTCTTGCCAATATATTCTGTATCGCCCACTTCCCTTTCAATCTCAAGTAGGCGATTGTATTTAGCAATTCTTTCACTTCTAGCTGTTGAGCCAGTTTTAATCTCTCCTGTATTTAACGCCACAGCAAAATCCGCAATAAAAGCATCTTCACTTTCCCCGCTACGATGACTCATCACACATTTATAATTATTGCGTTGAGCTAGACGCACACTTTGCATTGTTTCACTCACGCTTCCAATTTGATTTGGTTTAATCAAAATGGCATTTGCAATACCCTTATCAATACCTTCTTGCAGAATCTTTTTGTTTGTTACAAATAAGTCATCTCCCACAAGCTGAATCTTATCGCCAAGCTTTTGTGTCAAAAGCTTCCAGCCCTCCCAATCATCTTCACTCAATCCATCTTCAATAGATACAATGGGATATTTTGCTACAAGATTCTCATAATATTCAATCAACCCAGCACTATCAAGCACCTTACCTTCCCCACTCAAATGATAATTGCCATCTTTGCCTACAAGCTCACTACTTGCCACATCAAGGGCGAGGGCAATCTGCTCCATTGGCTTGTATTTTGCTCTTTCAATAGCTTTTAAAATCACCTCAATAGGCTCTTCATTGCTCTTAAGATTTGGAGCAAAACCACCCTCATCGCCAATACTTGTAATATGCCCACTCTCTTTAAGAATGGCTTTGAGATGATGATACACTTCAGCAGATGCACGCAACGCTTCAGCAAAGCTATCAAAGCCCAAAGGCATAATCATATATTCTTGAAAATCAACCGTGTTGTCTGCGTGTGAGCCACCATTAATGATATTTAACATAGGCGTTGGAAGAGTGAGGGCATTACTCCCGCCAAGATAGCGATACAAAGGCAAACGCAAAGATTGCGCACTTGCCCTGGCTATTGCCATACTCACACCCAAAACCGCATTTGCCCCAAGTTTGGAATAATTCTCCGTGCCGTCCATTTTTTTCAAAATCAAATCAATCTTGCTTTGATCATAGGGAGACACGCCTTGCAGCTCTGTGGCAATTGTTGTTTTAACATTTGCACACGCATTCAACACACCTTTGCCAAGATAGCGTTCCTTATCATTATCACGCAATTCTAATGCTTCTCTTTTTCCCGTGCTTGCACCACTTGGCACAATAGCAGAAGCTTTAGTGCCATCACTTAGTCTTACCATTGCTTTAATCGTTGGATTCCCGCGACTATCCATAACCTCTTGTGCGTCAATACATTCAATATATACCATTTTTTACTCCCTTATTTTATATTAATGTAAAATCTACTCAGATTCTGGCTCATCTGGCAAAGGCATAATCTCATCTTTTGCCCCAATTTGCTCTTTAATCTTAAGTGTAATCTCTTCTGCCAATGCCTTATCTTCTTTTAAAAGCAATTTAGCGTTCTCTCGCCCCTGCCCAAGCTTCTTATCATTATAGCTAAGCCACGCACCGCTTTTATCAATAATATCAAGCTTAATACCATAATCAATAATCTCACCTTCGCGACTGATACCCTCTCCAAACATAATATCAAACTCCGCTTCTCTAAATGGAGGTGCAACTTTATTTTTGACAACTTTTGCTTTTGTGCGATTGCCAATCTGCTGCTCATTTTGCTTTAATGTCGCAATACGGCGGACATCAATTCTCACACTTGCATAAAATTTTAACGCATTTCCGCCTGTTGTTGTCTCTGGGCTACCATAACCCATAACGCCAATTTTCATACGGATTTGATTGATAAAAATCAAAGTCGTATTCATCTTATGCAAGATTCCTGTAATCTTACGCAAAGCGTGGCTCATAAGCCTTGCTTGTAGCCCCACGTGCTGATCGCCCATATCGCCCTCAATCTCCGCTTTTGGCGTAAGGGCTGCCACAGAGTCAATCACCACAAGATCCACCGCTCCACTGCGTGTAAGCGTCTCTAGAATCTCTAAGGCTTGTTCGCCTGTGTCAGGTTGCGATACAAGTAGATTTTCCGTATCTACACCTAGATTCTTAGCATAATACACATCAAGAGCGTGTTCTGCATCAATAAAAGCACAAATTCCGCCATTTTTTTGACATTCCGCGACAATCTGCAAACTTAAAGTCGTCTTCCCACTAGATTCAGGACCATATATTTCAATAATCCGCCCCTTAGGCACACCACCAATCCCAAGTGCCATATCAAGCCCTAGTGAGCCTGTTGAGATAGAATCTATCTTTTCTACTTGCTTATCGCCCAAACGCACCAACGCCCCTTTACCAAAGGCTTTATCAATCTGTTTTAAGGCAAGTTCAATGGCTTTTTGCTTTCTTTCATCAACCATAGCTATCCTTTATCAAAATAAAATAGCGGATTTTATCTAAGTTTGACTGAATTATTCTTATAATTTCTTGCAAAAATACAAAGGAGTTTTTAATGATAAAAGTCGCTCATAGCCCTGATGCCGATGATTTGTTTATGTATTATGCTATTGTTTTTGGGTGGGTAGATTCTACAAAATTGCGTTTTAGCAATATCGCAAAAGACATTCAAACGCTCAATCTCGCCACTTTGAGCGGGGAATATGATATAAGTGCTATTTCTTTTGCGCTCTATCCGCTTATCGCACAAGAATACGCCCTTTTACGCACAGGCGTTAGCTTTGGCAATGGCTATGGACCAAAACTCATTAGAAAAAAAGACAAAGCCCTAAAAAAGCATTTTAAAGTCGCTTTAAGTGGAGAGCATACAAGCAACGCTTTGCTTTTTTCTCTAGCCTACCCGGAAGCAAAGATTGTGTATAAAAACTTCTTAGAGATAGAATCTAGCGTGTTAAGCGGGGAGGTTGATGCAGGAGTGCTTATCCACGAGTCAATTTTAAACTTTGATGAAAGTCTCGTGGTAGAAGCCGAACTATGGGATATATGGCAGGAGCTTAGCGGTGGAGGGTTACCACTGCCACTAGGAGGAATGGCTCTTAGACGCTCTTTGCCCCTTACTACTGCCATAGAATGTGAAGAGATTCTTACAAAGGCGGTGCGAGTAGCCGTTCATAACAAAGCGATTTTAAGCAAGATGCTCCTTGAAAGGGGCGTTATCCGCGTAAATGCTAAGGAACTTGAAGTGTATTTGAATCTCTATGCCAATGCAGATTCTATCTCTATGGGGGAAAAGGAGATTCTAGCGGTAGATAAGCTTTTTAAGCTAGGGTATAAGGCTGGATTTTACAAAGAGTGCATTAAAGCGGAGGATTATTTTATCCCCACAGAGTATAACTCACTGCGTTTTTCATAGATTCTAAGAACAATGAGGAAGCAACCTTGCGATTAAGCTCCCCCTCAAAAAAGAAGTAAAAATCTAGAATCTTACAAACCTATCTTTTCTTCGTGAGAGGGGGTGAGCGATTCTTTAGCGGTTTGTTTGCGATAGATTCTTAAAAGCGAGATAAAAAGTGCCGTAATTGCCGGTCCCAAGATAATCCCCCAGAATCCAATGCTTGTAAGCCCAGCAAGAATGGCAAAAAAGATGAGAAGCTCATTAATACGCACGGAAGTTTTTAGCACCTTTTTATTAATAAGCCCAATCAAAATAGGCTTAATGACATTATCTATAAGCACCGCACACACAATCAACGCATACAAAGCAATAATGATGGCATTTTGTGTATTTCCAAGATAAAATTCATACCCCGCTAGTGGCAGCCACACAAGCCCACCACCCACTATTGGCACGATTGATGAAAATCCATAAAGCATACCAAAAAACACCCCATCATAGCCAAAAAACATAATAAGGATTCCAAACGCCGCCCCTTGCAAAACGATATTCACAAGCGAGGTGTAAAACACCACTTTAATGACATTTGTTACCTCATCAAGCACGCTGCTGATTTGAATATTCTCAAAAGGTATAAGCTCAATAACATAATCATACGCCTGCTTGCCATAGAGAAAATAAAAAAATAAAAACACGATAATAAAGCCCGTATCTACCATAAAGCCTAGGCTTGATTTACCAAGCTGTGAGCTGAAGTTTAACACATAGCCTAAGATTGAAGAGGCTGAAACACTACTTAAAATATCCCTTGCTTTTGCCTCAATCTCAGGGAATGAAACAAGCAAGGATAGAATCTGCTCCTTACTCCCTTCAACAAATGCACTAAAATCCGTTGGATTAAGCTCTGCGGCGGAAGTGATGATGGTTTTAAATAAGAAAAACAAAGGCACAACAAGCAAAAGAACCAAAATACAAATGCTAAGCGATGCACTTACAATGGGGTATTTCACGCGTTTTAAAAGAGAGGCATACAAACCATAGGTAACAATATAGAGCAAAAGTGCGATAAGAATATCCATAAGATATGCCGCATAGATGTGATACATACTATAAGCACTCACAATAAAAACAAGCCAAAAAAATGTAATTGCTCGCATTTTGCCCCTTTTCTTTTTTGCTCCAGACCTTGCTATATTACCGCAGAATCTAGCAGTGAAATCCGCATTGTAGCGAAAAATATCAAATTTACTAGGATTTGCGACACTATTGCCTTTATGCCTTCAAATAGAATCACAGCAGGATTCAAAATCCATTTAAAAAGAACTTGATTTATCGCGTGAATCAAAAGATATTAATGTCTCATTTCTTAAGAGTATAGGCTTAACCGAACACACCCAAAAACGAATAGCAAACTATCTTACAGCTCAAGCAGGACTCGAGGCTTATCGTACATTACCAAAGCCCACAGCTCAACAAAGAAAATACCAAAAACAAAGGAATGGAGCGATAAGTAACGCCCCTCCCTTATAGGAAAGAAACCTTAAGAAGTTTCTAATGGAAAAAGAAATGTATAAAGGAGAAAAAATGAAAGACTCTATTATCACATCATAGAAGCATCCAACAAATGCGAAAAATAAGGTATTTGCAACTAAAGAACATTTTAAACTTGCCACTTGAAAATTATATAAATTGGGATATCTGTGAGCCACACTATAAATTTTAAACATCTGAACGAAAAAATTTTTCACAATGTCGGAATAAAGATGTATATATTGCCACCGACCAAGCTAGAGATGGTTATGCTATGGAATATATGTTTTATGAAATCATTAAAATATAGCAAAGAGTGTTAAAAAGCAGAATTTTACGAGATTACACAAAGTGGTATTGACAAAGGATTACAGAATACCAAAACTTTTGCACAGACCAATGCAAACCTTTATGAAGCACTCAAAGCTAGAAGTGTAGGTAGAATTCAAACACCATCATTAATGCAAATTGTAAAGCGAGAAGACGAAATCCAATCTTTTAATGCCCTTGATGAAAGTCAATATAGAGGGAAAAGAGTATATCCTTAATAGTGCTTCACGCTTTCAAAGCAAAAATGAAACTGAAGAGTTTATGAAGTCATTATTCAAAGTAAAGGAGCGAAAGTTTCTAAACAAGAAAAAAGACTCTAAAACATCTCCCAACAAACTATTTCAAGCCACAACACTTATCCAAAAAACAAATCTTATCTTTGGCTTTAGCTCTGAAACAACTATGAGTCTTGCCCAAAATCTCTATGAAAAGGGTTTATTGCCTATCATCGAATGGATGTGGAAAACCTTAGTCTTGAATTTTATTGATGAAGTGCAAACTATGTTTGGTAAAAAGCAACAGTATATCAAAGGCGTGAATATAAAGCGGGAGTACAAAGCCAAGCTGAAGCTTGAGAGACAACACAAATCACACATTGTCATCAATTTGAAAAGATACAAACAATAATTACAAATGAAAAACTCACTCACCCCCCCCCAGAGCTTTACATACTTATTTATTCTTAACTCAATCCTTTCACAAGCAAAAGATGCCTTATTTGAAAGCCTTAGCTTTGAATTTAATTAAAGGCAGAATTTTTACACTAAGTGGGAAAAAGTTAATATATGAAGGATTTAAAGGTGTTTTTAAACAACCTCAAGAAGAATATGAACAAGAATATCTAAGCTTAGATTCTATCAATCTAAAGAGGGTGATAATGTTACAATAATTGCATTTGAAATAAAAAAATAAGGAAAAAAAGCTCATAATCGCTATAAAGAGAGTGATTTTATTCCCCTTTTACAAAAAACTAGGTGCTTATTTGTGCCTACTTTGCTAAAAAGAGAATATATAGAAATTATCTATAAAGGAAAGAAACAAGAACTTAAAACAACTGATAAGGGTAAAAAAGTTATAGAAATACTTAAGTACAGTGATGAATGGATCACACAGCACGAATTTATTAAGATAATGGAAGAAATGTTAGATTCTATCACAAA
Source organism: uncultured Helicobacter sp. (assembly GCA_963559865.1). Lineage (GTDB taxonomy): Bacteria > Campylobacterota > Campylobacteria > Campylobacterales > Helicobacteraceae > Helicobacter_C. Next base: position 715 of record CAUWMC010000023.1, on the reverse strand, counting down.
GGGTAAATCGTGTTATTTAGATTTTGTAAAGCCTTTGCATGAAAAGCTAGGTTTTCAAAAAATGGAAAATCAAAGCAAACCACCAGCAGAGGCGCAAATTAAATTAACACAAGATTTGGCTAAATGGGCAAGATTAGAAGCCCCCAAAGATATTTTAGATTCTATGAAAGATTGTAGCGATTTCATAGAATCTATGCAAAAGAAATTCCACCAACCCCCCCCCATCCCCCAAGTCAAAAACAAATTGATTTAGCTATAAAATTAGCAAAAGGATAAAGACTTAGAGTTACCAAAAAATCTATGAGCTTGATTATAAAATATACTCAAGCTCATAGATAAGGCTTTAAAAAAGAAATAACAACAAAAAAGAGTGAAATGAATAGTGAAAAATAAAATATATGGGAAAAAACAATGCACCTTGTGTGGAAGTTTATTATTGCTAGAAGCCATAAATTCAAAAATGAAAAAGGTGATACCGAAGAACAAGTTATGTTCTTTGAAGTTACATTATTTGGACAATTTGGAGAAAAAATACTTCAATACCTAAACAAAACAAAAGGTATATGTACAAGGCGAATTAAGGCAAGAAGCATGGGAATATGAGAGTAAAAATTATTGCCAATAAAGTATTTTAGAGGGCAAAGACAAAGAGAATAATGCCACAAAAGATTCTCTTCCATAGACAGAATCTAGAATCTCCTTTGCCTCTTGTGTG
>CAUWMC010000022.1:0-47924 GCA_963559865.1 uncultured Helicobacter sp. | reverse complement strand
TAGAATCTAAATTCTAAAAAATGAACTCTTAATCAATAATTAACGCCTTCCTTTTTTTAGGGCTTTTTAGGTTATTTTTTGACATTTTAGGGGGTAAGAATCCCAAAGGGTGTGTCAAATTTTGTGTCAAAATCTATAAAATTTTGATTTTTTGACTTTACACCCTTATTCTACTCACTGAAAATCCCCTTTCATATCACTACTCCGTATCACAAAATCCATTTGTATCCTTGCATAAATCTTCCACACTTCTTTAAAGAACACATTTTGCAAATGAAAAATCACACCACTTCAAGCCATTGATGTGGGACTATCTTTAAAGGAGAACAAATGGAAGTCAAACACACAAATCTCTACAAAAGGAATGGTATCATCTATATAGATGCTACTCTAACAGAAATCGGTAGAGTGCGTTTCAGCACCAAACTCAAGGATACAAAAGAAAATATGGCAAAAGCTTTACTTTCAGCCAAAGATTTGATTTTTGCATATTTGGGCGTCCAAGTCAAAGAGCAAAAACTTACCTTTGCAACGCTGGGAGAAAAATTCATCTTAGAGGAATGCCAACATACAAAAACACAAACATTGATAAAATACAAAAGCAATCTCAATGATATAATCAAGTATTTTGGCTCAAAAGATTTGCGACTGATTACCCAAGAGAGCCTAAGGAACTACGCATATGATAATCAAACCCAAGCCTACAAAATAGCTTTTCTCAATCGTATTATACGATTTGCCATCACCAATAATGTGAGGCTAAACCTAAAGCCGCTTAAGTTTAAAAATCACTATGTGGTAAATGCTAATACAAAAAATGTTTTGCCCCTTAGTTTAGATGAAATAAAGCAGGTGCTAGAATCTGTAAAAGATGATTATTTTAAAAACTTTTTTCAACTTGCATTTTTCACAGGAATGAGAACAGGGGAGCTTTTGGCACTGCAATGGCAGGATTGTGATTTTGAAAATGACAAGATTTTAGTGAGTAAAAGCCTAGAGCTATCCACGCAAAAAATTACAACCACAAAAACCCATCAGTCCCGCTATATTGATATGCTCCCCCAAGCAAAACTCGCCCTTTTATCCCTCAAAAGCAAAGCCCAAGATGATAAGACTATCTTTACATTCAATGTCGTAACCGCAAGGAATAAATGGCACAAAGTGTGTGAGAGCTTGGGTTTAGAAAAAAGGTGCTTGTATCAAACACGCCATAGTTTTGCCACGATGATGCTTACAAACAACGAAGAACCATTGTGGGTAAGCTCAATGCTAGGACACAAATCACTTCATACCACTTACGAACACTATGTGAAATATATCCCGCAAACAAAAAAACGAGCCGCCTTTTTAGATAGCTTTACTCTATCAATCAAGGGGGAAATATGACATTTTGGTATGTTTGCAAGGAGTGTGGATATATAAATGAAGTAGATTCTGCGGAAATTGATTTAAAAATCAAATTGGATAGTGAAGTGCCTATCTTATCAATATGTAGTGAATGTGGGGAAGCTCAAAGCATAATCATTGAAGTGATTGGAGAAGAAAAATGATAGAGTTAGAAAAAGAGATTATGGCTTCATTTTTAGCCTATCCACAACAAATTGATGAGTTTTTAGCCCAAATCCCTAAAGAGTGCTTTACGCAGAAAGGACAAAGAACGCTTGAGATTCTAATAGAGCTTTTAGAATCTCAAAGCGTGAGTAAAAACGCTTTTGTGGGACGGCTTAGTAAAAAAGAGCAGGAGCAAGATTATTTCTTAGATATTCTCTCTCATATCCCAAACCCAAATGTGGTGCGACTAACGCAAAGCTTTTATGAAAGCTTTTTAAAGCAAAAGCAAAAAGAAGCAGGACTAAAGCTCCTTGAAGCAAGTGAGAATAATGCTCTGCTTGATATGAACGCACTTATCCCTAATGTGAATTTTTGCTCTCATAAGAATATGCAAGAGTGGCAAGATTATTATGATACATTGCCCCAAATGCCAAAATATAAGACAGGTATTAGCTTTTTAGATTCTGTTTTTGATGGGGGCATAGAATCCGCTCAACTTGTGCTTATCAGTGGCGACCCAGAAGCAGGTAAAACAACTTTAGGTTTGCAGATGCTGGAATTTATGGCAAAAACCAATAAAGTATGTTTTTTTAGCTTTGAATTCCCCATATACACCTATCTCAAACGCAAAAGAAATGATAAATCATTCAAAAGGGAAAATCTCATCATCATTGATGATGGATATGAGATTTATCAAGTAGCTCAAAATATTAAGACACTTTACAAACAGGGCGTGAGAGTATTTCTCATAGATTCCCAAATGCGACTAGTAAGCCCCAATGGTAGAAATATGGAAGAGGAAGAAAGTCTTAAATTTTCAACTCTTGCAAGACTATGCCATAGCTTAGGAATCTTAGTGTTTCTCATTGTGCAAACAAGCAAAGGCGACAGAGATAATCCTATGGGGAGCAAAAAGGGCGGACACGAGGCGAGTATCACCATACGCATAGAACACGATAAACCTAAAAATGAAAGTGTGAGAGAATTTAGCGAAGATTCACGCATCGTGATTTTAAAGAAAAACAAGCAAACAGGCAAACACTATAAAGAAAGAGTGAATTTCAATAGTGAGCTAGGCAAGTTTAGTGTGTATGAAAGTGAGCAAAATTATAGAGATTTGGAGGTAGTAGAGATATGAAAACACAACAAATAAATCAAAAAGGAGTTTTAAGATGATACAAAAAGACCAACAATTAAGCAACTTCACAATACTTTCTAGCGACATACTCCGTGATGAAAGTTTAAGTATGGGAGCTAGAATGTTTTATGCCCTAGCTCAAAGCTTCAGCGATGAGTGGAACATCAACATTAAGCATTTTGCCAAGCTTTTAAATGTGAGCGAAGCAAGTGTAAGAAAATATAGGAATGAGCTTGTCAATGCGGGGCTTTTGCAATACTCTCAAGTAAGAGATGAAAAAGGCAAATTAACACAAGAGAGTGTCTATACTTTTAACACAATGGAAGTTATAGATTCCCAATATGTGAGTGAGAAAATTGAAAATCTAGATTCAGCAGAGAAAGAAGCTATAAATACGAAAAATGCGGAATCTTATCCGTTTAAACATTTACCCGCATACGGAGATTCTACTGATATAAGTAATAATAATAAATCAAGTAATATCAACTCTAATAAAGCCCAAAAACCTACAACTTTGTTTTTGAAAATAGCTCAAAGTTTTAAATCTTTCAAAGATACTAAAAGCACACCTAAAAGCACAACATTCAAAGAATCGTTGCCTTTAGAATCTTACACCGAGCAAGAGTTACGGGCTTACAAAGACTTTATTGCTTATCGCAAGGAAAAGGGCTTTTTGGCTAGAAGCACTATAAATAGCATAATCAAAGACTTTGAGAAGCTTAAAATGCAAAATGCGGATATTGCCTTATGTGTTGAAACTTGCATTAATCGTGGTTGGAGTGGCTTACTAAAAGCCCACGAAGCACTGCTTCGGTATGAAAGTTTTAAAAAACCACAAGCCAAAAACTATGTGGGGAAAAACCAAGAAGCCAAAACCACTTATAATCCCCTTGAAAGATTAGGGCAAGAAGTAAAATAAAGGCAAAGGAGGTAGGAATGGTAAAAGAGCAATTTATTGCAGAAATCAAGGGTGATGAGAGAATAAAACTCACAGATTATGCGGTTAATCAAGTGAATTTTTTTCTCCAAAAGCTAAGTGATGAGAATCCACAAGATACAGGGCTTTTAGAATCTTTTGTGCTAAGTCTTAATTGTAATGCCAAAGCAAAAATCTATGTGGGCGAGTTTTTTTCAATATTGCTTGATTGTGTGAAAAAACAGGCTGAATTTTTATCCACAACTGCAAGGATTAAAAATTTTAAAGGCACAAGGTTTGAGGAAGAGGCATTATTAAAAGACTACTTCACCAAGCAAAGATTAAAAGAGCTAGGGCTAACTTGGATAATGCAAGGAGACAACAAGTGAGAAACGCAAAAATCCATACAACAAGCTTTTTCTTAGAAACAGCCTTGTTGCAAAGCATAGATGAAATTGCAGAGATTTTAGGCGTGAGTAGAAGTATAGTCATTGAAAGGGCAGTGTTTGGAAAAGAAAAAGGATTTGACAATGCGGAGCGTAAGATTAAACCAAAAAAAGCAAAGAAAAAAATTCCTACTAAGAGAGTCAAATATAAGGCGAATAAACAGAAATGCAAGAAAGCAGAAATTAAGCAAGAATGCTTATTTGATTGGTGTAATCAATGAGTATTTGGAGTTTGTGAGTAGAAATAATTTGCTTGTTTATGAATACAGAAAGGATTCTTAATGATTAAAAATATTACTGAGATTAAAGCCAAAAGCGACATTATAGACATTATTGGCAGTTTTTTAATCCTCAAAAAAAGTGGAGCAAACTACTCTAGCCCCTGCCCTTTTCATAATGAAAAAAGTGCAAGTTTTATAGTTAGCCCAGCTAAGCAGATTTTCACTTGTTTTGGCTGTGGCAAAAGTGGTGATGTATTTAAGTTTCTACAAGAATACAAGCAGCTTAGTTTCCAAGAAAGTGTGGAAGCAGTGGGCGAACTTAGTGGAGTAAATATAGAATATGAAACAAACAAGAATACAGCCCACAATAAAGACAAACGCCAAGAGCTAAACGCACAATATGAAAGCCTATTTGTCAAAGCTACACAAGAGCTTTTGGCAAATGAAAAGATTTTACAATATCTCTATAATAGAGGGCTTACACAAGAGGATTTAAACATCTTTAGCATAGGGCTAATGCCTAGCCTTGATTCTATCCGTAGCATTTACGATACCCAAACCGCCTTGCAGTTAGGAATCTTAAAAAAACGAACCGATGGAAGTATCTACACACCTTTTAAAAATCGCATTATTTTTGCCATTAGAAACAACGCTCATAAAATTGTAGGTCTAAGCGGTAGAACACACCCTTATGAGAATTTTAGAAACGCCCCAAAATATTTAAATAGTGGAGAAAGTTTTCTATTTAAAAAGAGTGAGAATCTATACCTATTCTCCTTAGCAAAAAGTGCGATAAAGCAAAATAATAGCGTGATTATAGTGGAGGGCTATATGGATTGTATAGCTTTGCATAAAATGGGTTTTAATAATGCTGTGGCAACTTGTGGCACAGCCTTTAATCTCGCTCATCTTAATGCCTTGTATCGCATAAGCCAAGAGATTGAGCTAGTCTTTTGTTTTGATAGTGATGAAGCAGGGAAAAAGGCGACTATTAGAAGCCTAGAGTTATGTTTTTCACATAAATTCTACAATGTCAAAACTATGCTGCTTAAAGGCAATCATAAAGACATAGGCGAGATTTTAGAGAAAAAAGCACAACTAGAGTGCAACATCATATCAGGCTTAAAATTTTATATAGGCTATCATTTTAAGAATGCTAAAGATTCTAAGGCAAAAGATGACTTGCTTAAATATCTTGTTAGTCTCATAGACAATGAGCAAAACTTCTACACAAAACTTGAATTAATAGATAATATCTCAAGCCTTACGCATATTCCAAAAGAATATTTTTACACTAAAAAAGCACGAAGCTATAAGAGCAATCATAACAGAATCTTAGAGCTGCTTTATAGTATTTATAATGATAAGGATTGTGCGTATATCGCCAAAAAGCAACTAGATTTAGACAGCATAGATGAGCATTACAAAGCTGACTTAGAGCATTTTTTAAACACAGAGCAACTGCAAGGCAGTGCGTTAAACATCGCCTTAAACGATAAGCTTAATACAAATCTTAATATTTCTAGCGTGTATAACGAGATTTTAAACCTAAATATCACACAAGCAAGTAAGAATCTAGACATTGCCAAAATTAAAAAAGATATACCCCAAATCATCGCATTAAGCGAATACATCACAAAGTGCAAGGAGGAAATACAATGCCAAGACAATATGTTTTAATTCAATTCAACACAAAGGGGACAAGATGTTTGTAGGAGTAAAAAATCATTATAGTTGTGGTTTCTATGGTGTAGATAAGGATTTTTATATCTATGAGTTATTAAGTGGCGTGGTGGTAGATAAGTTTGTATCAATAGATGGGAGCAGTGAGCGAGAGGAGATTTTGCATAATATTTTCAATGCAGAAAAATCCTTTGATTTTAAGGAGATTTTATCTGCAAACAAAGGCTTATATTATCGTTTTTTTATAAGCAAAAGGGATAAATACCTGATAAGACTAGCACAAGAGGCGATAAAAAGAATGCGAAAAATCGCATAATCTTTTTAACCCTTTCAATCTTTTTAAATATCCCCTACACTTACACCATATTCAAAGGGCGGTGCGTAACCAGCACAAGTAAGTAATAGGGAGTCGTAGCAGACTAACAAAAGAAAAAGTGAAAAAGAAGTGATAAAAAAACTGCCAAAACTCTGGGTAGAGTATAAAACCAAACAATAGGAATCCCTTTGAATAAAACTTCAGCTTCGGGCAATCATTTAGTAGATTATGAAGTTTTGGGAGTAGTCATTATTTAGGTAACTCCTACCCCCAAAACTTCATAATCTACTAAAGCAGTGCCGCGAATTTAAATCATAGGGAGTAGAGTAAGTGAGCTTTTTAAGCCTTATGAAACAAATAAAAACGAGTTGATGGATACCTTTAGGTAGCCATAACTCAAGCTTTAGGAGCGAAGTGCGGATTTATTCCGCACAAGCGGTTTTAAGTAAAGTTTTGTGAAAAAACTTTACGGCTATGAAATAAAATAAATAGGAGCTAACAATGGCAGATTTTAAAATAGCACACAAAATCACAGCAGATTGCGAAGGTGGGTATGTCAATGACCCAAATGATGCTGGGGGAGAAACGATTTTTGGTATCGCTAGGAATATGTGGAAAGACTTACCTTTATGGAAAATGGTAGATGACTACAAAAAAATGGTGGGCGATTTATCTCAAAAGGCTGAACGCAAACAGCTAGAAAAGCTATGCTTGGGCAATGCTGAATTTGTGTCTCAAAAGAACGCTTTTTATAAAGCTCAATTTTGGGATAAGATAAAAGGCAATGAGATTGAGAGCCAAGCAGTAGCGGGGAATGTCTATGATTTTGCAGTAAATGCTGGAGTGAAACAAGCGGTGAAAACATTGCAAAGGGTATTAGGTATTACAGATGATGGTGTCTTTGGCAATGGGACACTAAGTGCTTGCAATGGAGCAGAATCTACAAAGCTCAATAATGATTATTGCGTTGGGCGTGAGAATTTCTATAAAGATTTGGTAAAGAGAAAGCCACAAAATGAAAAATTCCTTAACGGGTGGCTTGGGCGTGTAAAACGCTTTTATGTGTAAAAGGATAGAAAATGAAACACTTGCTTCAAAAATGGCTAGGGATAGCAGAGCTTGAAAATGAGATTATAAATCTTAGGGAGCAATATAGCCAAATAACTTATTTATTAGCCAACAAAGATGTAACACTAAAGCATTTGCAAAAGAGCATAGACAAAGCCATTTTAAAGCAAGAGGAGTTAAATGAGTATATAAAAACACATTTAAAGTCAAACGACACCCCATCATATTGAAGTATCTAAGTTAGATATTTAGCTCACGCTCAATATGACAAAACCCACACTAGCAAAAATTCTAAGATTTTGAGCTTAAAAGGGGTGTTTTAGAGCGAAAAAGCGAGAAGCTACCTTTAGCGGTAGTGCCGAAGCTTTTGAGCGAATAATCGCACCTTTTAAGCCAAAAGCTGAATTTTATAAATACAAAAAGGAGTAAAAATGCAAACATTACTAGAATTCTTAAAAAACCTATTTAGCTCACAAAATGGAGCTAAAGAAAGTAATGAGCTTGACACAAAGCAAGAAGTGGATATTGGCGTGTTGCAACATAGGGTGAATGATTTAGAATCTAATCTCAAAACAGCTTTAAGGCGTGTAAATAGGCTAGAAAAAGATATGTATGAGATAAAATCACTCAAATAGAATAGCGTTGCCTCAAAAGCTTTAGCACTTACGCTTAAGGCACGACCTTAAGCGTGTAAAATAAAATCGCACGAAGTGCCTCCGCTTAAAGCGTTGTAGGGGGTGAGTGGCACGCCCACGAACGCCCTTAAGGGCAAGGGGGGATATATAAGGGGGAGGGGTGATTTCGCGTGTAGCGAAGCAAACCCACACTTGCAAATTCAAGCCCCTCCCCCTTATAAAAAAAAGAATTGCTAAAAATAAAAAGGAATTAACAATGATACATAAAGCCAAAGCTCTTAAATCTTTTTCCACCTTGCTTATTTTCACGCTTTTTATATATTTTATGAAAGGCTGTGCAGAGCCACAAATTGTGTATAAAGAAGTAAAAGTGCCAATTCAATGCGATGTCAAAGAAAGAAAGAAACCGCTTAAAAATACCAATATGCTGGAGTATTTAAAAGAAGTGTTGATTTATGCGGAGGGGTTGGAAAAGGATTTAGCTTATTGTAAGGGCACAAAGTGAGATTTTAGACTCGGACAATCAAATGTGTGATGTGTGCGGATTTTAGGATAGTCATTACCCTTTAGGTAACTCCTACCCTAAAATCCGCCCAAAGCCCACAAAGCAACACCACGATTCTAAAATCTATTTAAAGCCAAACGCCACACAAATAATAAAAAGGAGTAAAAATGCAATATTTACTTATCTTTATAGGTTTCATCATTTTTGGTTTAAGCGGAAGCTGTGCGTATCTTTTAAAGAAAAACGCGGAGTTAAGCACACTCAATAAAATTAACAATGCCATTGTTGAATCACAAACTCAAGCTATTGAGCAAATGGCATTAGAGAGTGAGAAATATCACTGCGATTTAGAAAGTATGAATGAATACACAAGGGCAAAATATTCCGCCGTTATTACCGAACATAAAAATGAGAGTTGTGAAGCCAAACTCAAAGAGTTTGAAAAGGCTTTGCACATTTATGGAGCTGAGTAATGGAGGAGATTTTAAGGCTAGTTTTGGCTTTGAGCTTGATTATTTTAATGTTCTGTGCTGCTTCAGTGATAAGTCATAGAAATAATATAAGCCCTACCACAAATTATGGGCATATGAGACTTTAACTAAAGGGGAGCAAATCACACAAGCGGGGCTAAAGCCCCTTATCTTAATACGCCTTGACTATTATGAGACATAATAGTATCATAGCGATTAAGATTCTTATGTGAATCTTGCAGGACACTTTTATAACCTCCTTTTGTAAAATGGAGGAGCAAAAAGCGTAAGGCTGCGACCCTTTAGCTTTTTGCAACCTCACGCATATACCACAATCCCCTTTTAACCCTTTTAGAATCTTTCAATTTTGTGTTTAATACTCCTTTTTAAGCTCAAAATCTTAGATTTTTTGCTAGTGTGGTTTTGCTTTGCTACACCCCTCCCCTTAAGAAAAAAGGAATTGCTATTTTATACTCACGCCTCAAGCGTGTAAGGACTTGAAATTATGAAAAATTGGAATCTGTGGTATTTTGTAGGACTTTTGCTTATTTTGTATGTCGGTGGCGGAATGGTAGATGAGCTAAAAAGCGGACAAAAACGCATAGAGGATAAAATGCTGCAATTTCAAGCCAAAGCTGAAGCCATCACCACAAGGCTCAATGCGAATGAAAAAGAATCTGCAGACTTCTACAAGCTCCAAAAAAACCAAGATGTATGGCAAGGCACAGCGTGTATAAACTGCCATAATACCCTAGCTACTGCCCTACCTATCCACAAACTCACCATACCCGAAGCTATTGAGATTGTGCGAAATGGTAATGAGAGAAGCAGGGCTGGAGGTATGCCAAATTACACAGCAAGGGCAACAAGGGATAAAAACTCAATTACTGATAGTGAGTTAAAAGTTCGCCTTGATGCACTCTACACGCAAGAGCTGCTCCAATACGCTAAGGATAAATGAAAACTTCAGCTTCGGGCAATCATTTAGTAGATTATGAAGTTTTGGGGGTGAGCGGCACGACTGCGAACGCAGACCTTTTGACCTAGCTCTGCCCCAAAATTATCACAAAACTCCCAAAGCAACGCCGCGATTCTTAGAAGTTTAGTGTTTTGTTAAATCTTACAATTTGACAACACTTAAAAAAGCTAAGTAGAGAGTGAGGATAAGACTACTCCACTACCTTAGCAAAATAGTGGAGTATGGGAAAATCCTAATTGCACTTGACTACTATAATACATAGTAGTATAATGACAACTAAGATTTTTAGGACAATCTTATCCATCAGTAACCTCCTTTGCAAAAAGTAGGTTACGCTAAGAGAGGTCGCACTCTCTTAGGCAACCTCTGCTTATAATTATATCTCACAATCCCTTTTTAACCCTTTTAGAATCCACACAATCCGCTAAAATCACCCAAAAGAAAAGTATGATGGGAATAAATAATGGATAATGAAGTGAGCTTTTTATGGAAAATTTTAATCGCCTTGTGTGCGGGGGTTTTTGGTGTAGCCGTAGCTATATCTATTCAACACATAAAAATCATAGGAGTGCCAAAATGGCTTGTAGTTTTTGCCATAGTGGTGCAGCTGCTCTTAAGCTGGGGCGTATTTATCTTTGTGATGATTTTTTTTAAAAGTGGCTTGTTGCCTGAAGTAGTGCCAAATGATGAGTATTCAGCTTTAAGCGTGGCATATTTTTCCGCTTCAATCCCGCATATTGTCATCACCACTGCTATTCTCATCTACAACAAAGAAATCAATAAATGGCTAGAGTCTCGCTATGGAAGCGGGGAGATTTTACCAAATATGGATAGAGTAGCTCAAAACGAAGTTTCTTTGAGAGACGAAGTTTCTTTAGAAAAGGATAATCATAGTGATGAGACCACACAAGAATGCGTGAGCGAAACTTCTTTAGAAAATGCAGAATCTAGCCTTACACCACAAGAGCAAAGCCAAACACATAATGATGAATTATGTCAAGCTTGTGGAAAGGCACTTTGATACTTTTAACCCTTTTAATTTTATTTTCATTTTTCTACAATATGAGCGTGTTTGACTGACACAAAATCTCTCCTTACAATTTAAGGCTATTCATACAAATAGCCTTAAGCTCTTATTTTAAGGAAACAAGCAATGGCAATAAAAAATAAAAATGAAATTGAAATCTTTTATAAAACCCACAATCTCTCAAAACAAGAAGTCGCAAACCATTTTAATATTCCTTATCGCACTTTGGCTTATTGGATAAAAAAAGAGAATTGGAAGCAAGGGGAAGCCTTATCAATAGATGAGATTCATAATCCACAAGTGCTTAAAAATACAAATAGAGTATTAAACATCGCAGAAGATAGGATAAAAGACCAAATCAAAACAAATCTAGGAGAATGTGCCTTTAATGTGGATTCTATGATTTTGAATAATCTTTTACAATCTAGCACTGATGAGATTTTGCTTAAAACAATGAGCGTGAATTTCATACAAAAAAATATCGCCCTGTGTGCCGTTTTAGCTAAAGACCATTTGTTGCGATTAGCTCACAATGATAATGGCGACCCAAAAAATAGCCCCATTTTTATCGCTTGTGCTGAAAAAGTAGCCAAAATCTTTGCTGATATGAAAACGCAAATTTATGGCAAGGATACCACCCTTTTACAAGACCAAAGTCATATAGAATATGAAAAGCTCTCGCTCCAAGAGCTAAACGCCCTCATAGAGCAAGAACAAGCACAAGGGGATTAAATGAACGCACAAGTTGTTTTACTGCTTACCCGCTCCCTTTTAAGAGATGATGATTATAAAAATCTGCGTTTTACCGATAGAGAACTGCTAGATTCTATGCAAAGAGTGCAAGATGAGCTTATTACACTTTTTAGAGAAAATATCCAAGTGCTTTGTTTTAAGCCAAAAAGTGCCATTTTTGATTTGCCACAAAAAGTCGCTTATATCCACAGCATTTCACTTAATGGCACAACAATCCCCTATCTACAAAAGCACACCGCATACAGCATAAAAAACTTAGTTTTTACGCATTTGTATGGAAATACTTATAGCATTTTAAATTACCCCATAGATAAAAATGATGAACTCAGCATTACCTACTCGGCTTTGAGTAGTGAAGCAATAGAGCCAAACGATGAGCTTATATTAGATTCTACTTATAACAAAGCTTTAAGCTTAGGCATAGTGTGCGAAATGTTTTTAAGAGAAGTAAATGAGATAAATATCCAAAAAAAACAATTCTATGAGCGTGAGTATGAAAAAGAAAAAGGTGTAATTCGCATACAAAAGAACAGCTCAAGCAACAAAAGAGTAATGCAGACAAGAACGCATTATTAAAGAGTTTTAACCCTTTTTTATTTTTTTGTTTTTTATCACAATACGCTCTACATTCTAAAAAAGGAGCAAAAAATGGCAACTCAAAAAGTGCATAATGTATGTTATATGGCTGATTGTGTGCTGGATTTATCGCAAGGCACAACACAAGCGGTGATTCTTCCAAAAGGCTCAACAATCACTCATTTAAGTGTAGAAGTGCAAGAAGTAGCAGAAGGAGGAGCAAAGCTGGATTTAGGCTTTGAGGGCAATGCTGAAACCTTAGGTAATGATATTGACACAACTCAAAAAGGTGTAAATATCTGCAATGCCGTATTTACGCCCTCAAAAGATGAAACACTTATTGCTACAAGCACAGGGGCAAGTAAGGGTAAAGCTGTCTTAAGAGTAGTGTATTTTCTGCCAAGCACTATCCGCATAGATTATTAAGGAGTGAGTATGGAGCAAAATATAGAGCCAACTCCACAGGGGGATACACCACCAAATGAGCCACAAAACAAAGAGCAAATGCTAGAAGCTATGCAAAATGAGTTAAACCAAGCAATGCAAAGTTTGGAATCTGATTTTGCTAAAAAGTGCGTTAGCCTTTGTGAGAATGACCCCCAGCTAGAGGAGCTATTTTTCAGCGATAAGGAGCAGTTTTTCTTAAAGATTTTGGAATATCAAAACCAAGTCTTTAAAGAAGAGATTGAGCCACGCCAAGAAAAAGTAGCAAACTTGCAAGGTGAAATAGAGTTTGATAACAAAATGCAAGAGCTAGATTCTGCAAAAGCACAATGGGATTCACAAAACCCACCTGTAAGTGCCGATGAGCTACTCGCATTTTTTACCACACTTCCACAAGAAGTGCAAAAAGAGCTAGAAGCCCTGCCAAGTGAGAGTGTATTCCCAACACTCTTAGAGATTATGCAATCTCAAAACCCACAAGAGCAAACCCAAGACTTGCCACAGCAAGTTAATGGAAGCCCAGCAAATGTTAGCTCAAATGAGCCACAAAGTGATTTACCAACACAACGATACTAAAAAAACAAGGAGTAACAAATGAGTGCATTAAATTGGAATACGATAGATTTTTCAAATATCAAGGACGACCCAAACATAGGTGTAAAAATCGCTACTGAGATTGAACGCCTAAGCTGGATTAAAAGCCCCTTTGCAAGTTTTACAGGCAAAGGTAGTGATAGAGGTGTAAGGCAATATAGTGTGCAAAATGACCAACCCTACCGCCCAAGACTGAAAAATAAGCTCACAGGCGATGGTGTCAGTGGCAACACAGATTTAGAAGCAAACTATGATAGTATGGAGATTTTAAATCAAACCATCTATCCCAAAGTGATTGCAAATGCTTTGCGAAGTCCCATTAAGCATTATTCTACAATGGCACAAATTGACTTTGTCAAAGAAGCCACTGATAGCCTTGCAGAATGGGCGAGTGATAGGCGTGATAAGTCAATCGTAGCTCATTTGTGTAATGACTTTACAAATGCGGTAGTGTGCGATTCTGCTAATGGATATAAGGATTTTGATACAAAAATTCAAACAATGACAAAGAAAATCCAAGCGGGTGATGTTATGAATGTCAAAGCCTTGAGAAGAGCTATTTTTATGGCAAGAGCTGGAATTGGTGTCAATGGTAAAGAGACATTCCCACTTAAACCCATTAAAGCTGATGTAGTGAGTGAGGGCGGACTTAGCATTGTGCATAATTCCTATATCATTCTCTTAGAATCTCATCAAGCTAATCAGCTCAAAAATGACCAAGAGTGGAAAGATATGCAAATCCACGCAGGAGAGAGGGGCGATAAAAACAGGCTTTTCAGCGGACTTTTAGGGCTTATTGATGGCTGCCCTGTAATTGATATGGGTATTTGGACTAAATTGCAAGTGGGTATGCCAAATAGTGAGCTAAGTGATGAGGATTTTAAGAAAAACATTGATACACAAAATGTTTCTAAAATCACACCGCCTAGCTACTATACAGGCACACAGCCTATTGCCATAGGTGCGTTAATCGGGGCTAGTGCGATTGTTATGGCGGGGAATGATAAAGTCTCATTCTACATTAATGACAATGAAGATAGTGGCAGAAAGGTAGTGTGCGGAGTGGATAGGCTTTTATCCATTGCAAAGGGTAGATTTGCTTTAGAATCTGGCTCACTTTCAGCCTTTTCTAATCAAGATTTTGCGGTTATCGGGCTATTCTCTAGCAAAGAGTAGTGAAACTTCAGCTTCGGGTAATCATTTGTGCGATTATCCGCATTTTAAGAGAACCGCAGACTTTATGTCTAGCTCCCCCTTAAAATGCGGATAAAGCCCACAAAGCAACACCGCGAATCTTAGAAGTTTGTTTGTGTGTCATTGCTACCCGAAACTGAAACCGCAGAATCCAAAGCCGATTTAGGATTCTCCGCAGTGGCAAGGCACGCCCTTGCCACCATAAAATAAAATCGCACGAAGTGCCTCCGCTTAAAGCGTTGTAGGGGTGGGGGATATATAAGGGGGAGGGAGCGACTTCGCAATTTAAGCCCCTCCCCCTTGTAAAAAAAAATGGAATCTGCGATTTTAAATCAAAAAGACAACGCGTTTTAGCTTAAAAAGGAAACAACAATGCTTCTACACGAAAAAATACAAGAAATCACACAAATACATCAAAACATCACAGAGACTATAAATAACCTAGAGCAACGCATACAAGCCACTTATGAAACAGCCTTTAACAAAGCCTTGAGCGATTTAAAAGAGCAGTTAAACACACAATACAACACTCAAGCCAAAGCTATATTGCAAGAAAATGTAGATACTCTTAAAGCCCAAAATACACAAGATTTAAAAGCCCTATTTCATACAATCAAGGCTCAAAATAACACCATTATAGAAAATGCCAAAAACACACTTGAGAGTGAGCTAAAGAGCCAAACACAAAGCTTTTTGCAACAATGGGGCTTAGATAATCTCCCACTTTTACAAGAAAATCTACTAGAATCGCTAAAACAAAGCCTTATTCCACAATTACAACAAGATATGCAAACCGCCCTTATTTCACTTACACAAGATTTTTTTAAAAATCTTAATATCAATGATTTTATCAATTATGACAATATCTCGCTAGATTACACAGCCCTTATAAAAAGCCTAGAATCTAGTCAAAAGATTGCCTCCACGCTAGAAAACCACACTTATAACAAAACACAAGAATATTTAAACAATCACGCAAAAAGCCTTATCTCACAATCCCTAAAAGAACAAGCCCCGCTTATTTTTAAAGAGGCTCTTCAAATAGATGAGATTATAAAAATGCGTTATGAGAGTGCGTTGCGTTTGGCAAGTATGCAGATTCTAGGCATTAATGAGCTTATTCAAGGAATCCATACCGCCCTAAGCAAAGACTACTATAAGCCCCAGCTCCCAAATCCAAATGCGATTAAAAACAATGTGCTTGTGGCAAAATGAGAGCTTTAAGCCTATGGAAAATCTAGCCGCAGTGGTCTTAAGTGTAGTTTTAGCAAAACTACACGGCAATGAAACAATTAAAAACGAGTTGACGGATACCCGCAAGGGTAGTCATAACTCAATAACTTTAGGAGCGAACAAGGGCTTTGCTCTTGTAAGCGGTCTTAAGTGTAGTTTTGTGAAAAACTACACGGCTATGAAATAAAAGGTATCTTATGAATAGTGTAGAATTTGAAGTGAGATTAAATAAAATCTTTGAGAGCTTGTTTCAAAGCGGGTTTTTGCAAAATGTCAAAGGCTGGAATTTTAGCTCTGCTGAACTTGCTCAAATCCAAGTGCAGCTCTGCCAAGTAGCCACCCAAACAGCCCTAAATCTCCAAGAGCTTGATTATAAAAAACAACAAATCGCAATGGAGCAAGAAAAAATGCGACAAGAGCTAGAAATGGCAATCTCACGCGAAAAAATTCAAAATATTAAACTCGCTTGTGAAGCCATAGCTAGTGCAGTCCAAGCAGAATCTATTAAAAGAAGCGTGGTAGATAATGCAACAATTAATAAGACAAACGCCTATGTCAGCTATTTTAATGTCGCAATGAATGCTGTGGCTAATAATGCCGCTTCGTTAAATAGTGGCTCAATGCTAAAAAATATCAGTGATTTGGTAGTAACTATGATTGATAAGATTAATGATGAGCCTTTAAGCTCAAACTTTGATGAACTCTTAAACTCGCTTGTAGATAAGGCTTTAAATATCAAAGATTTAGGGCTAGGAAATAAGCAAGTCTCAATCCTAGCACCAAAGACAATTTTAGCTCCAAATGAGCCTATAACACTTCTAGGAATAAGTGTCTTTACTGATAATAGAAGCGAGTTTGTGTATAGAGAGCAAATTATAGATTCTAAGTTTTTTGTATTCCAAAGTGATGAGCTAGGAAGCCACGAGATTATTTTTAGAGTGCGTGATAATAGTAATGAGTGGATAGAGGATAAGATTTTTATAAAAGTGGCAAAACCAAAAGAAATAAAAGGAGAATGCGATGGATACTAATACGCAAAAAGAGCTTATAGAGCAAGTGGGAAGCAGTGCCTTTGAACAAGCAGACAAGCTAACACAAAAGCCACAAAGCAACGATGAGCCACTAAGCTTTGAAAAATCCTTTGATACAAACTCTCAAGCAAAAGCAGATGAGCTCATTAATGTAGGCTTACAATCACAAAGCCAAAGCCAAAATGAGCCTTATGCCATTACTCCCCCTGATGTCAGCGAGGGCGTGAAGTATCAAAAGTATCGCAACACGGGGGTGGATTATTTTGATAGAAAAGGGAATTTGAGCCTATTAGATGCCTATCTCGCAAAACAGCTAGGGCTTAATGTCAGCTATAATTTTCATAAGATTGATATGAAAGTGGATAACAGGACAAGAAATGTGAATTTTACAAAATCCTACAACGACTATGCCACTGCTCTTGCAAGTATTAAAAAAGTAGGAATGGGACAGGCAAGTATTGCCAATGCAGATTCAGGGAATACGCTTGGTGATAGTCTCCGTAAAAAAGGCGACAAAGTATTGTTAGGTTTTTATAATGGTCTTACAGATGCTAGAGCTGCTAATGTTTCAAACAAAGCGATATATGCAACGACTTTGGGTAGAGGAAACAAATTACTAAAAAGCCAAGAAGTTGAATTAGATTCACTCTTTGCTGATACCACAAACAATGCAGAAAGGTCGGCAAAAGTCAATACCATTACTTTACAAAACCTTATAGCAGATTTAGAAGTGTCTTTGCATATTCAAAAATCTAGTGGTGTGCTAAATCCACAAGCCATACAAGCAAGACAAAACACAATAAATACAGCCAAAGAAGTTCAAGCTCTTTTTGCAAATGGCGATTGGAAATCAAAAGAGGGTATTCATAATAATTCAATCAAGCTTTTTACCTATCTAAAAGAGCTTGACAAACACTTATAAATAATGAATTCTCTTTAACCCTTTTATAATCTTTCAATTTTGTGTTTAATATGTTTATTCTCCAAGCAAGGCTATGGGCTGTAATAACTTCTTTTTCTTTTCGCAAAAAGGGGTTTATCCCCCTCCCGTCCCCCTTAACCCCGAAAAAGTCTCCGCTTTTTCGGCAATCAAGGGGGAAGCCTCGCTTATCCACTTCTAGCTCCGCATTGGCGGTGGCACTACTGCCACCTTATTTCCAAAGCTACGCACCACGAAGTGGGCGAGAAAGGCAGATTTGCCAAAGCTGAATATTAAACAAAGGAGTAAGAAATGCCATTACAAGGTGTGGTAGGAGCAGGAATCCAAGCAGGAGCAGATTTAACGGTTGGTGTATTAAATCACATAGAAAGTCGCAAAATGCGGAAAGTCGCAGAAGGGCAATT
Organism: uncultured Helicobacter sp.; assembly: GCA_963559865.1. GTDB lineage: Bacteria > Campylobacterota > Campylobacteria > Campylobacterales > Helicobacteraceae > Helicobacter_C. The sequence continues at coordinate 29,800 of CAUWMC010000022.1, read as the reverse complement.
AGATTTAGCTAAAGAGCAATATGCTTGGGAAAAGGATAAATACAACACCACGCTAAAAAATCAAGGGGAAGCCTACAATACACTAGGCGATAGCTTTGGTAAAGCTTTGCAAAATGAGAGCAAAAGCCCCACCTTATCACAAGGCACAGATTCTATGGCGAGTTTTGCTCAAACCCCCACGCAAAGCACAACACAAGATTCTAGCTTATCTAACTCCCCAGCTCCACAAGAGAAAAAAGAGCAGCCATTGCCAACGGAGCGAATGTAATGCGTGAAGTGAAAAACACAAGAGACACGCCCCTTATACTTATTCTCAAAAGCTCTTATGGCAAATGCAAAGCCAAATACACCCTAGAGCCACAGCAAGTAGTGCAACTCCCTATTTACAATGGCTTAGATAAGCTCATAGAATCCCAAAGCAAAAAGGAGATGTTTATCTATGATGGCGAGGGAGAGCTAGATATAGAATATTGCTTTAAAAAGTATGATTTTAGAAAGCTTTATGTTATAGAGATAGAGACATTTTTGACTACACAGCGATACATAGAGAAAACACATTTTAGACAGAAAAAAAAGATACAAGACTTTATAGAAGTGCTTCATCTCAATGCTGAAAATCAAAAATATATGCTTCTCCCCCCACTCTATGAGTCTTTGGAGGAAGAGCTACTCTATGGCTAATCCTGCAAAGTTAGAAGTTTTAAAGCGGACAAAAGCAAAAAAGGATTTTAAAAGCTTTGTTTTGCTCAAATGGGAGCGATATGAGAAAAAGCCTTTTATGGATAATTGGCATTATGATTATCTATGCAAAATACTAGAATCCACGCTACCTAATAATAATTTAGCTTCGGGTATCCATTTGAGAGATTGCAAGGATTTTAAGGAAACCGCAGACTTTATGTCTAGCTCCCCCTTAAAATCCTTGCAAAACTCCCAAAGCAACACCGCAAATTTAAATCATACGCAGAATCCTAATCCCACACACAAGCACGAAATGGCAGAATCTCGCCTCTCTCGTGGTGCGGAGCATTGGGAGCAAGGTGGCAGTAGTGCCACCGCCAATGCGGAGCTAGAGAGAGATAAGCGAGGCTCTCCCCTTGATTGCCGAAAAAGCGGAGACTTTTTCGGGGCTAAGGGGAGCGGGGAGGGGATAAACCCCTTTTTGCGAAAAGAAAAAGAAAACACAAGTAACGATTCTAGCCACTCGTGCGAAGCACTAGTCCATACTTGCAAAAAAGACAACGCGGATTCTACTAAGACACAAGAACTTATTACAAGGCTAATGTTGAATATGCCCCCCTCTTATGGCAAAACCGAAATCATTGCCCGTTGCTTTATCGCGTGGGCTTTAGGGAATTACCCGCAAAGAAAGTTTATCTACATATCTTATAGTGATGAGCTATGCAGAAAGATAAGTAATCAAGTGCGTGATTTAATCAAATCGCCCTTTTTTGCTTCTATTTTTGGGAGAAATCCACTTTTTTTACAAGATAATGCTAATGAGTTTGTATTAAAAGAAGGGGGTGGGCTATTTGTTACCACGCTTAAATCAGCTATCACAGGCTTTCACGCACATCAAATTTTGATAGATGACCCCATTAAAGTAAGTGCGATGAACTCTAAAGCCGAACGCAACCTTGTGAATCAAAACTTTAAAGAGAGCGTGTTATCGCGTTTGCAAGATAATAAGAGCAATATCACTATTTTAATGCAAAGGCTAGGCGATGAAGATTTATGCGGTTTTTTGCTAGATAAGAAAAATTTTGAATCTGATATTATTAATGAGTGGAAGCAAATAAGTCTAAAAGCCATAAATAAACAGAAAGAAACCTACACAATAGGCGATTATAGCTATATAAGAGAGCCAAACACGCCCCTTTTTCCACAAAGACATAGTTTAAAAGAATTAGAGTTTTTAAGGCTGCAAATGGGTGAAGATGAGTTTAGCACACAATACTTGCAAGAGCCTATGGTAAGCGAAGCGGGATTTTTTGAACTTGCCTATTTCAAAGAGATACCAAGCTATGAATGCCAAAATCAAAATTTATATATCTTTGTGGATTCTGCTTTAAGCTTAAATGCCAATGCGGATAATCGTGCTATCGTGCTTATAGGTGTAGAAAACTATGAAAACACCTTGCGATATGTCGTGCGGGATTGTGTTTTTGGGATATGGGAAGAGAGCCAAACGATACAAGAGCTAATTTCTCTTATGTTAGATAATCCTAAAGCAAAAGTGTATATTGAAAGTGATGGTGGGGGTTTGACACTAGAGCGATTACTTTTAAGTGAGCTTGTAAGAGTGAATAATCAAAGAAAAATTAACGCCCAAGCTCAAATTACAAACACCATTAAATGCTACACGCCAAGCCGAAAAATCTCAAAAGTAGAAAAAATCAAAGCCTTAAAGCCTTTTTACAATACGGGCTTTTTGGTTTTTTTACACAATGCAAGGGGATTAGGGCAGATTAAAAAAGAATTGCTAGGATTTAATCCTGCTAAACCTTTTAGAAAAGATGATTGCATAGACTGCATAGCTTCTTGTGTCGCTCATAGTGAAGTCATCGCTCCTAGCTTTGGTGCTAAGGCAAAAGAGAGCAAAAGCCCCATAGAGAGACTAAGGCAAAAAGCTAGAAGCCAAAGGGTAGCGTGGAATTTTTAGTTTTAAAAGAGAAAGAATCTAGCCCCCTTATAGTAAAGGGGCAAGGCTAATACACCTTGACAATTATTATACATAGAAGTATAATAACGGCTAGAATCTTACACATTCTAAACCACCTCCTTTTTGGTTTGGGCGAGATTAGAATGCAAAGGGCGGTAACCTTTGGCATTCCGCCCAAGGAGATTGTAACATACAAATACAAATCTTTTTATTTATCTGCTTTTTAACCCTTTTATAATCTTTTGCTTTGTGCTTTAATCCATTTTAATAACTTAAAAAGGACTAGTAATGCAAGAGACAACACAAGATTCTATACAAACAAAGCCAAACGCACAAAGTGAAGCAACCGCCGATTCTAGCCTTGAAATAGAGCAAGTGCAAGACACACAAGAACCTACCGATTCTACTCAAAGCCCTGAAGTAGATTCTGGTGAAAGCACGGAGCAAAGTGGGGATTTGCAAGAGGATTTAGAAAATCAAGGCAGCCAAGAAGCTCCACAAGAAAACGAGCAATCCACACAGCCAAGCGTGGATTCTAGCGAGAATGCACAGAGTGAGCTACAAGAGCCAAGCCAAGAGCAAGAAAATGCAGAATCTAGCCAAACACAAAGCCCTGATACACCAAGCCCTGAAATCCAAGAGAATGAAGCGGATAAAGAGCCAACCGAGCCTTTGCCTGAAAATGATACAGATTCTAAAGAACCTGAAGCACAAAGCCCTGAAGCACAAAAGCCCGAGCCTATCTTCCCAAATGAGCCTTTAGCACCACTTCCACCACAAATCCCACAAGTGGATACGCCATTAGATAAGGAAAGCAATGCTAAACTAGAAGCATTTTTGCAAGAATTACACAAAGCCATTGAAACAAATGAGAGTGTGCTAAGTAACACACACTTTTCACTTCAAGGCATAGCCCAACTTTTGGAAGTTTCAAAAGATATATGGGAGTTTTATCAATATCAATGTGCGAATTTGAAACTTAATAATGAGCAGTTCAATCTCTTAAAAGAGACTTTTAACACCATCAGCGTATATATCTCAAATACACTCAAAGAGCTATATACCATACACAATACAAGTCTTAATATTTTTAAATCCACAGAAGCCCTGCTTGATGAAGCAAAAAATAGTATAGATTCTATAAATGGCGATGTAGAGATAGCTAAAGAGACTTTAAATCAAATTCAAAACCTAGAACAAAAGCTAGAATCCATTAAAACCCTTAATGCCACGCTCATAGCCACAATCGCCCAAGCAGAAGCGATGAAAAATGAAATTAACACCCTTGTGCCAAATATCTTAAATGAAGTCAAAGCCGAGCTTTTGCGTGAAAAAGAAAGCCACGAGCTAGAGCTAGAAACTAAAAAAGATGAGTATTTAGCCCTCTTTGCTGAAAAAATCGCCCTTTTTGAGCAAAAAGTTACTGCCTTTAATGAAGACTTCATTATCAAGCAAACTCATATTAATGAGATGATGACAGAGCTAGAATCTTGTTTTAATCGTTTGGAAGAAGTGCGGGAATTTGTGCGTGAGAGCTTAGAGAATGTAGAAAATGCTAAAACTGAAGCTTTGCAAAGTGTAGCTAATGCAAAAAGCGAGATTGAATCTAAGGCAAATGAGTGTGTTACCACTATGGAAAGCACCAAAACGCAATGTATTGAAAGTGTGGAATCTGCAAAAGACAACGCCATTGAAGCGATGAATGAGAGTAAGCAAAATGCTGAAAATGCCGTGCAAAATGCCAAAAATGAGCTAGAGATACAAAAACAAGCTCATTTAAGTGAGTTAGATTCTGCAAAAACTACACATTTAAGCACTTTAGGAGAAGCTACGCAAAATCACTCAAAAAGCTTAAGTGATTTACAAGTAGAGATACAAGATGACTTTAACCAAATGGCAGAAAATATGAAAGTAGAGCTAGATGCAGTGGGGGCTTCACAAATTGCAGATTTGACAAGTATTGTTAATGAGATTAAATCTAAGCAAACCGCACTAGGACATAACTTCCAGCACCAAAACTTCACGGAAAATGGGGAATTTACAAAGCCACAAGACGCACAATATTTCTATGTATTTGTGCAAGGCGGGATAGGTGCGAGTTTCTCTACAACAGCAGGGGGCATATCAAGTTTTGGTAGTTTGCTGAGTGCTAATGGCGGTAGCGGAAGTGAGCAAGGAGCAGGACAGAAAGGCGATTGCAAAGGAGCATTTGTAGAGATAGTAGAGCAGAGCATACCCGTTGTGGTGGGGAAAGGGGGGATAGTGATGGTAAGCTGGAGTAACAGAGGCTAAACTATGGGCAGGCTTTTCTTTTGGGTGATTTTAGCGGATTGTTCGCTCAAGGCTCGGTCATTTGCGTTTAGCAAACTCCCTTCGCCTTTCGCTCCAAAACCACTAAAATCCCTCCAAAATCTAAAAGCCTTTGGAATCTTGATGAAAAGTAACCAAAAACCACAAGGGGGCGAAGTATCTTTGAGTGATTTTAAGAGTTTTCAAGCGAACAAGCAAGAAGCTTACTTAAGGTAAGTGCCGCCGCTTGTGAGCGTAGAATCTCTTAAAAGCACCAAAGAGACAAGCCCAACACGAAAGGAGTAAAAAGTAATGGTAGCTGAAAATGGAAAGTTATATGCCCTCATTGAAAACGGCATAGTTTTGCAGATTTTTGATAAAAATGATATTCCACAATGGAATGAGCAAAATATCTTAGCAGTGGAGTTAAGTGATGATGATAAGCAGTGGGTAAGCACAGGGGATAAGTATGATGTGAAAAAGCAATGTTTTATAAAGCCCACTTTGGAAGAAGCAAAAACGCAACAGCTTGACTACATCAACAACCGCTTTGAGAGCGAAGTGGCAAAAATCAAAGCTCAATACACACCCCAAGATGAGCTGCTCACTTGGGATTTGCAAGTAAATGAAGCAAACGCCTACCTCAATGCAAAGAATAAAAATGCAAAAAATGCCCCACTTCTAGCTAAAATCGCCGAGCAAAGAGGCATAGAGCTAGAAGTCTTGTGTCAAAAGGTAGTGGAAAAGAGTAACGCTTATAGGGAAAAAGTCTTCACTCTCATAGGCTATCGGCAGAAACTAAGAGAGAGTATAGAACAAGCAGAGAGTATTGAGGCGGTGGCGGGGGTGAGCTATCAATCCCCTTTTGGATTTGAGTAAGTATCGGCTTTTTCTTTTGGGTGATTTTAGCGGATTGTTCGCTCAAGGCTCGGTCATTTGCGTTTAGCAAACTCCCTTCGCCTTTCGCTCCAAAACCACTAAAATCCCTCCAAAATCTAAAAGCCTTTGGAGCTTAACTAGCAGACTTGCAAAGCAAGTCGTGGCAATCCTAATAAAAACGAGTTGATGAATGCGTAGCACTCACTAACTCAATCCTTTAGGAGCGAACAAGGGCTTTGCCCTTGGAAGCGGTCTTAAGTGTAGTTTTTAGCAAAACTACACGGCTGTGAAATCAAATAATAAAGGAGCAAAAATGGCAACTCAATATGAAAAACGAGAAATTGGCAGAATTATGAGTGGCGGAGAAACAAGCGGAGCTAATGCAAAAAACACTATTTTAAAGGCTTTAGGCTTTGAGAGTGATAAAGACAAAGATGAGAGAGCGAGGCAAAAACGCATTGAGAATCTAAGAGCCAAACAGATTACAAGAGCAGATTTTGAACTCCCAACACAAAGGCAGTAGCTTAAAAAATTCAGTCTCGGGCAATCATTTGAGAGATTATGAAAATTTTAGGGTAGTCATTACCCTTTAGGTAACTCCTACCCCAAAATTATCACAAAACTCCCAAAGCAACGCCACGATTCTTAGAATTTTAGCAACAACCAAAAATCAAGCGGCAGGATTGTGGAGATAGAATCGGGGCTTTACAAGCTTTGTGCGAGAAGCTACCTTAAGCGGTAGTGCCGAAGCACAAAGCTTGTAAAGCCCCGATTCTAGCCCACAAGCCAACGCTTAAGAAAGGATAAGACTATGCAATACATCAACCAAAACCCACTCCAAACCAACGAATGGAGCTATACCAACAATACAGATTCCGCACAAAATATTATCGTTACCATCACAGGAGGCGATGGAGCTTTATCTAAAAGCACTTGGGTGGAGAGTAATTGGACACAATATTGGAGTGCTGGGGCTAGAGGCGTATCCGTGCAGTGCTTTATAAATGATACCTTGCAAGAAGTCGCACAAGGGGGTTTAGGCAACCCACAAAGTGTAGCTAACCAAAAAGTGTATTCACATACGGAGGGATACAAATGTGGAAGATATTGGTATGGAGCGGTCAAGTGGTGTGATAGAGCCGTGTATGTATGGGGCTCTCAAAGAGCTTTTCCACGAGGAGGTAGTGGGGATACCAAAAGCTTTGCCCTAAATCTAAGAGTTGGAGAGGTGCTAAAAATAGTTTTTGTCGGTGGAGCTAATATTACCAACACACTTTTTAATGGCAGTGTGAGTCTTAGCTTTATCCCGCAAATTGCCCCTGTGATACCCGAGCCTAGTCCTGAAGTAGAGCCAAGCCCCAAACCCCCTGAAACAGAACTGCCTGAAGTGGATTCTAATGAGAATCCTGATGATACAGAGCAAAATCTCCCAGCCTTAAGTAGAGAGCAGATTTTGGCTTACCAAAGCTTTTTAAGTGATTTTATGCAGTTTTTCACAAATAATCAAAGTCAAAAAATCACGGAGAATATGACATTTTTGGATTATTACAATGCAAATAAGAGCGAGGCAAATGAGCCTTATGAGAGTTTTTTGAGCTCACAGCTTATGGCAAATGGTGGCAGTATTGTTATGCGAGATTTTTTAGCTGATTTTATGCAAAGCACGGAGAGTGAGCTAGTGGAGTTTTTTGCAAATATGCCACAGACACAGCATAAAGATGGGGATTTGCTGGATTTGAGCTATTTTGAGCTGATAGCATTGCTAGAAAATGAGCAAGGTGGGGATAGCTCACAAGAAAATGGCAATACTGATGGGGATAGCTCACAAGAACCGCCCATTGTAGAGCCTGAATCTCCACAAGAGCAAGAGCCTACCATAAGTGTGGAGATGAGAGAAGAAGCAAGAAAGCTTACAGAAGCAATGCAGAGCTATCAAACATTTTTAAGGGAGAATAAGGACACAATCGTTGCCTTTGGAAATATGGGAGATGTGAGCTATCAACTTGCTATTAAGAAAAAATATTCACTTCCTTTAGATACATTTTGTGATTCTAAATTTTTAGTGGATTTGCCTTATATAGAGCTATGGTATGGACTGCCCCCTGTGCTTGGGAAGTTTGAACAAGATATGTTAGATTGTGGATTAATCCCATATAGTGAGCTTACCTTTGCAAAGGAGCTGCAAGAGCTTACCTATCCGCAGTTGTTAGAAATAGCAAATGGTGGCTCAAGTAGAGAGTGAGGATAAGACTGCCCGACTACCTTGAGAAATAGCAGGGCGTGGATAAATCTTAGTAACACTTGACTATTATTATACATAATAGTATTATAGCGACTAAGATTTTGGAGTAAATCTTATCCATTGTAACCTCCTTTGCAAAAAGTAGGTTACGCTAAGAGAGGTGCCACTCTCTTAGGCAACCTCTAAACTACATTATATCACAATCCCTTTTTAACCCTTTTATAATCTTTCAATTTTGTGTTTAATTGCTTTATTGTTAGCGTGGAAAAGGTTTTTAAGGCTAAAGGTGTTTTTATCGCAATTTATTTTTCTTTTTCTTTTTTATAAGGGGGAGGGGCTTAAATTTGCAAGTGTGGGTTTGCTTCGCTACACGCGAAGTCGCTCCCTCCCCCTTATATATCCGCCCCTTGCCCTTAAGGGCGTTCGTGGGCGTGCCTTAAGCGTGGTAGCCTGTAAAAAAGCTAACAATGCAAACATTTTGCGAGTGATTTTTGCAGGTGTGGATTTGTTGCTTTGCAACTGCATAAGGGTTGTGTAGCTTTGAGTGCGGAGATAAGCCTAAGGGCTATCGCACAAACGAGAAGCAAATCTCCCTTAAAATCACCGCAAAGCCAACGCAAAAAGGAGATTATAATGGGAAATATACTAGAAATCTACAATCACTCAACACAACAAGCCCTAGCAAATGCAAACGATGCTGCTTCGCTTGTTATGGAGAGTCATAAAACTGCAATGCAAAACAATACAAACACGCTTAATGCGATAAATGAAACTTTGCGTGAGAGTGATAGAAATGCTATTGAAAGAGAAAAAAACGACATAGCTAACAATCAAGCCATAGATAATAGCTTTCAGCAAAATTCATTTACGCGTATGTTAGCCTACAAAGATAGCGGAATGAGCGATAAACAAGTCCAAGAGCAAATGGATAAAGACTTAGCAGCTCATCGTGCAGCAAGTGGCTATAAAAGCAACACAAAGCACTATGGTTTAGCAGAAATGGCAGTGGGAGGCATAGCTATGGGAGTAAAAGCTGGGTGGGATAAGCTTAAATCTCTCACTCAAAACAACAAGCCACAAGAAAATATAGAATCTAACCCCACGCCACAAACCCAAAGCCAAAGCCAAAATACAGAATCTACCACGCAAAATTTTACAGCCTATAAGCAAGACAACGACCCTATTGCACAGAGTATGGGACAAAGCACAGATATATCTCAACAAATAAAAAATGCTTATACTGCACAAATCCCTAGATATGATTTTTCAGGTAGTGTGCAAGGCTCACCGCTTAATCCACAGCTTAAAAGCAATCAGCCACATCTCAATCTTGGCACACTCAATAATGGCAAGTAAAGCCTATTTGACTATATTTTAAGTATTATTTAATGTAAAAAAGTATATGATTATGCTAATTAAATCTTTTACAAAAGGTTTAATCGGTCGGCGGTAGGGACAATCTTTTAGGAGTCTAAGATGTTAAGTTTTAGATTTAAAAAGGTTGTGAAAATGCTAAGGCTTAAGATTTTGGTGAGAATCAAAATCAAACGCTCTTAGCACCTAGCAACTTTCCACTGCCTTAAGGGCGGTGGTTAAGTTGCATTATATCCTTTTTAACAATGCAAGTCAAATAAGGACTAAACAATGAATGAACTCAGCAAGACAGAATTTAATGAGTTATGCAAACAAGCGGGGTTTAATAAAAAGAATGAGTTAGCAAAGATTCTAGGTATTAGCTATAATGCTGTGAATGCGTGGGGGAATACAAAGCCCTATCCTAAGTATGTGAAGCCATTTTTGATTATGGCGATAAAGGCTAGGAAATATGATGAAATTATGACAAAAGAGTAAAAAAAAGTATAAAAACATTGACAAAATAAAGTATTTTTGCTATAATTATGGCGTTTAAGGATTGCTACCCTTTGGTATAGACTGAAGGAGGCAGAGAATGGAAGTAATTGCGTTAATCGTGTTGCTTATAATCCTTGCTAGAACCCTCAAGTAATAGCAAGAATCTCAAACTAAACATCGTATTCTAAAATGTCCCCGCTTAGTTTATCCTTAAGCCTAGTTTTATACTAGATTCTATCTTATACCAAAGGGGCGGGGCTTTGGCTATAAACTACACGCATAGAAACAAATAAAAACGAGTTGATGAATACCCACAAGGGTAGGCATAACTCAAGCTTTAGGAGCGAACAAGGGCTTTGCCCTTGGAAGCGGTCTTAAGTGGAGTTTTGTGAAAAACTACACGGCAATGAAATAAAAGGAACTTAAATGGTAAAAAAATATTGTGAGATTCTAGGCTGTAATCAAAAGACACTCGCAGAAAAAATGGCACTTAATCCACAAACTTTTGCCAAATGGAATGAACGCGGTGAGATACCACAAAGCAGCCTTATCACTTTAGAACTGCTCGTAGAAAATCACAAGCTAAAAAGCCAAATAGGCAAACTCAAAGATTTTAGCTCATTGCTTAAAGAGATTTAATATAAATATATACTTCAACACCATTTAACCCTTTTAGAATCTTTATGCTTTTATTACACTACACGGCTATGAAATAGGAACTCTACCTTAGAAAACGAGTTGATGAATGCGAAGCAGTCATAACTCAAGCTTTAGGAGCGAAGTGCGGATTCACTCCGCACAAGCGGTCTTAAGTAAAGTTTGTAACAAACTTTACGACTATGAAAATAAAATAGGAATACACAAGATGGCGGGATTTTTTGACTATTTCAATGGCTCAAAGTATTATAAAAAACGCAATCAATACCGAATAGAGCTATTTAACAACGCTAAAAAGGTGATTGAAAAATACAAGTTGCAAGTGCCTTTGCACGATGAGACTTTTATCCGTCCTTTGACTGATAAGGAAAGCACACTTTTAAAACAAGATAGAGAATCTTTAAGAAACACCATAAAGCTTGTAGATGGCTATGGGAGTGCTTCAAGGGTGGTATTTTATGATGATAGTGCTTTTGCCCTTTTGCCTGAAAACTATGTGCAAATCACAAAACTAGGCTTAAAGCACTATACAGATATTTTGGCTGAACTTAAGGCTAGGAGCGAAACGCACTATGCTACTGATTTAATAGACCCTGCTGTGATAGCTGGGATTGTCGCGGGGTATCTGCTAGGCATTGCTTTAAGCTGTGTGCCTTTTATGCAAGCTATCGGTGCAAGCACTGCAGCAGCGGCATATATAGGGCTAGTAACGGCGGTGATGAGTATGCTACTTTATATCAAAAAGCTAGGCGATGATGCGGCATTGCAATCTTTGCAATATGAAGTCATATCTCACAAAGTAGCCACTTCCTATGCAAGTTATTCAAACTACTATATGAGCCATAAAAAGCTACAAGCAGGAAAAGATTCACTGCTGTATGGTGGGTATGAAATCTATGCAAATGGGCAAAGCTATCAGGCAGAGACTGCTGGGAGTGAGAGCTTTAAACCTACAAAGGCTTATGACCCCACGCACAACTTTGCCCCTTTAACTAAAACACAAAATAAGACTTTAGATAATATTGATGAAAGGACACAGGGGAGAGTTCATTATAACTTAGCGGGGAATGATGGCTATATGGATAAAATCGCCCCATTCCCACTAGAAAAAATAAAAGAGCTAGATAATGATATGGAATATAAGCAAAACTTCCTTAAACAACATAACCAAAGGCTTATAGAGGGGTATTCTCACCTAGCTCAATTTACAGGGAGTAATGAGGATTATTATTCAGGGGAGTGGATACAAGCGGTGTATAATGCCGACTACCGCACCTATAAAGACACCTATTATGATTATGTGGAATCTAAGGACTTTATCAATCAAGTGAGAACATATAATCAAGCCCTGCGATTTAAGGGGGAGTTTTTCCAACGCAGTAGTGATGAACGCAAATGGATAAAGGTAAGCAAAAAGGTAGATGTGCCAAATATTGATGTAAGTGAGCCTAGCATAGATGAAACTCCTAGCGACCCTATTGCTGTATATGAGGATTGTATAAGAAACTTTTTTTATGAAACACGGCGTGAAAATGGGGATTTGGAGGAATGGATAGAGCAAAATGGTGAATTTGATAAGAGCAAACCAGAATGGAAGCAAAGTGAAAGAAAAATGCTAGAGAGCCTTAGTTTAGATAAATATTGGGAATATCTCTTAGCACTAAGGGCGATTGATAATAATGAAGTGGGCGATTGGGTAGGAAAGGCAATAGAAGCGGGATATTTAGAATCTGTCGTGCATCAGTATTTTATAGCTAAAAATGAAATGCTGAAAGTGAGTGATTATACACAGCAAGAGCAAGAGAGATTTGAGATAAGCGATGTTAAGCTTGTGTATATGTATCCGCCAAAAATACTAGAAAACCATTTAGCATCATCTTATTACACAATAAAACAATGGCACATTTTTATACCTTATGGCATATTTTCTAAGACATTTTGTGATAGGCAGTTTTTTGGTGAGCTTGGTGCTGAATATGACAATGAGTCTGCTCCATCATATTATTGGAATCCCCGTATTTATTACCAAAATATACCCGTCCCACCAAATCATCATCAATATCAATTCTACAAGGCAAGGGCAGAAAAAGAAAAAGCTAAATACCTAAATCCTATCCGTGCAAGATACAACTACCAGCCTATAAGCTATAAAGACATCACACAAAAGGTGCTTAATGTCTATATGCCAAAATGCAAAGACTTTTTAGGCAAAGAATTTATGCAGAGAAGCTTTAAGATTCTATGTAATAGGCAGGTGGAATTTTAATATTTAAGGGATTACTTCTTTTTTCTCTCTGCTAACCACATTGCCAAAAAACACGCAAGGGCAAAAATGGCAATGCTTACAATGACTTTTAGCATTTTTTATCCTTTTATTTATTTCACAACCTTGTAGTTTTGCTAACACTACACTTAAGACCATAGCGGAAGTATCTTTGAGTTAAAATCGTGGTTTTCAAGCTTTTTGTGAGCGGAGCGGACTTAAGCGTCCGTGAGCGAATAAAAAGTGTAGAATCCGCGATTTTAGCTAAAGAGACAACGCTTTAACTAGATTTTTTCTTGCGTTGGTAGGCTTTGCATCTACACGCATTAGAGCAAAACTTACTCTTTTTGCTCCCCGTGAAGCTTTTGCCGCAGATAATGCACTCTTTGGTCTCTTTATCCTGTTTTTTAAGCAGTGAAGCTGGATTAATAGGCTTTTGACAATGCGGACATAGAATGTTTGACATATTTGACTCCGATTCTTAAAAAGGATATAATCACACAACCCCTTGCATTATGCAAGAGGAGTGTGATTAATGAAGTTCAAGCTTGAAAGTAATGGACACACTCCAAGCTTTGAGCTTCACAACCACTTTTTTCAACTTAAAACCTTTCATTTTAAGCCTTTCAAAGTGATTCCCTACCGCCGACCGATTAAACACCCTTGCGGATATTTAATTAGCGTAAATTATAACATAATATCGTTATTATGTCAATGATTTTTCACTTTTAACCCTTTTAGAATCTTTTGCTTTTGTGTTTAATATGTTTATTGTTTGAGTGGCATAGGCTTTTAAGGCTAAAGGTGCTTGTTTTGCAATTTATTCTTTTTCTTTTTTTATAAGGGGGAGGGGCTTAAATTGCGAAGTCGCTCCCTCCCCCTTATATATCCCCCACCCCTACAACGCTTTAAGAGGTTTGCGTTTCACGCGATTTTATTTTAACACGCTTAAAGTCGTGCTTTAAGCGTAGTGGATTGCCACGACTTGCAAAGCAAGTCTGCTAATGACAAAAAGGCAACAAACACAAACACTAAGATTCTAAGATTTGCGGTGTTGCTAGTGGGGCTTTTAGCAAAATTTGGGGCAGAGCTAGGTCAAAAGGTCTGCGGTTGTCTCAAATTTTGCTAAATCGCTACTATGGATACCCAAAGCTGAATATTAAAAAGGATAAAAATGCTAAGCTTATATGAACTCAACACAATGCTTACTAACGATTCCCTAGCAAATGATAAAGCTTTAAAAGAATATAAAGAAGCTAAGGCGTATTATCACGGACATCAACTTGCCACACAAGAGCTAGAGAAACTCGCAAGGCGGGGGCAAATCCCCATTTATGAAAATATCTACAAAATGATATGCGATAAGATTTTGGGCTATAAGATTCAAAGTTTGCAAGAGATAAAAGTCAGTGGCAGACAAGAGCAAGATAAGCCTTTGGCTAATCTTTTAAATGATTTATTGCGTGTGTTTAACTCACAAAAAGACTATGAAAAAGAGATTTATAAGAGAGACTTTGACTTACTTATGGGACAGAGTGTTATAGAACTATGGGTCAATAAAGACAAACAAGGCGATTTTCACATCTCTTTAAAGGCTTTAAATAATGAAAGTTTTTTAGTGGATACTTATAGCGTGGATAAAAATGCCCTAGATTCTAATCGTTTTCATAAAAAGCAGAATTTGAGCTATTTAGAAGCAAGGCTACTTTTGGGAGAAAATGTAGATATTTTTCAAAATGGCAGCACTATTGTAGATAATCGCGTGGATATTATAGAAACTTGGATAAGGGAATATGATGAGGAAGTGGAAGAAAAATTTAGCTGGAATCGCTACCTTTGGCATACCATCGGTGGAATCTACAAATATGAAAAACGCCCCTTTAAGAATAACACACACCCTTTTATCATAGCGAGGTATAACATAGATGAAAAGCATAATTGGTATGGATTATTTAGAGATATTAAGCCCATACAGGATTATATTAATTTTGCTGAAATTAAAATGGGGAATATGCTAGGCACGATAAAGGCTTTATATGAGCTAGATGCAGTAGAAGACATAGATGAATTTGTAGAGGGAGTGAGCCAAGATAATGCCGTAGTGGGTGTAAGAAGCGGGGCATTACAAGAGAATAAAATTCAATTCGTGCAGCACCACGCCGATATTGCAGCCCTCTCTCAAAAGAGTGAGCAAAAGAAAAATATGGCAAAAATCCTAAGCGGCTTAAACGATGAAGCTCTAGCTATGGCGACAAATAGGCAAAGCGGTATAGCTATCGCTCAAAGGCGAGAGAGTGGGCTTTTGGGACTTCAATATTATGTCAATTCAGCAGACAATGCTGATAGATTACTCTATGAAAAGGTGCTAAGCTTTATTCAGCATTACTTCACCAAGCCGCAGATGTTTAAGATGACAGATAAAAAGAAAGTAGAGCGGTATTTTAGCATTAATACTGATGAGAGTAACAAAATAGAGATAGGGCATTTTGACTTAGACTTTAAATCCCAGCTCAAACAGCAAGGGCGAGAAGAGCGGTTTGCTCATTGGAGTGAGATTTTTAAAACAATCTCAAGCATACGACCTGATATTGTTACTTCACTTTTGCCTTTAATGCTAAAAGATACAGATTCTCAAATCATAGAGGATATAGAGGAAGTCTTAGCAAATGCTGATAAAGCACAAGAAGAGCAAAACAAAGCACAGCAGCCCATAAGCCAAAAAATGCAAGAGCTAGAAATGGCAAAACTTCAAGCACAAATAGAAAAACTCCAAAAAGAAAGCCAAAAGCTAGAATCTCAAAGCGAAGTGATGGGTCAAATGCAGGAGCAAATGAAGCAAGAAGCAAATAATCCGCAAGAGAGTGGCAAACAAAGTGATGCTCAAAAAATGGCAAAGAAAACGATGCAGATTAGTGTGAAAGATATGAGATGACCAAGCGTGGATAAATCTTAGGCTAAGGTTTAGCTTTTGTGTTTAAAGTTTGAGGATTTATTATTTTGGGCTTGTATCATACAGACTAAAAGGGGTTTTATGTAGCGTGGAAAGGGTGTTACACTCCCCCACGCATTAATAGTGGTATGGCTTAAATCTAAAAATTTTGCTAACTCATTTTTATTTTTAAACCCCGCTTGTTTGTAGAGAGACTTAAACTCTTGCAGGTCTAGCTCAAAGCTTAGGGTTGTGTAAAAGGGCTTATTCTCTTGCATTTGACTCCACTTTTTAAAAAGGATATAATACAACTAACCCCACCACAAGAGAGTGGGGAAAGTTGTTTAAATTGCTAGGCTTTTTTGATTTTGACTTTAATCAAAATCTTAAGCCTAAGCATTCTCACAACCTTTTTGAACTTGAAACTTAACATCTCAAATCCTTTAAAAGATTGTCCCTACCGCCTACCGATTAAACACCCTTGCGGATATTTAATTAGCGTAATTATATTATATATAAATATTTACTTAATAACTCACCCTTTTACATTTAACCCTTTAATTTTCTCTCTTAAAAACATACTATAACACAAAGCAAAGGAATCTAAAAAGGACTAAAGGTGAAAAATCTCTACCTTAGAAAATGAGTTGATGGATACCCGCAAGGGTAGTCATAACTCAAGCTTTAGGAGCGAAGTGCGGATTTATTCCGCACAAGCGGTCTTAAGTGTAGTTTTGTGAAAAACTACACGACTATGAAATAAAATAGGACTAAAATGATAAGCACAGGAATGTTTATATTTGCAGTGGGCTTTGCTCTAGGGATAATAACCTATGGCTTATACAGCATAAAGGACTAAATATGGCAATTTTTAACTTTGACAAACTAGAGCAAAGTAACCAAACACAACGCAAAAACTTAGGAGAGAGTGAGTTTAAATCTCAAAGCGTTGATTTTTTGCGTAAGAATCCTACAAATATACAATGGGAGCAACTAGATTCGCTTAATCTCACAAAAGAGCAACAATACGACTATATTAAACAAAATCTAAAAGTAGAGTTTGATTTAGACAATGCCACAAACAAGGGCTTATACGGACATAGAGCAGAATGGGATTTAAATAAAAAAGCAAGTGAGTTTAAAGAAAAATACACAAATAAGGGCTTTTTCAACGATGTAAGCAAAAATATTCAAGGTGTAATAAGCACTTTTGGCTATGAGAGTGATGATATAAAAGAGCTGATTAAAGATACAGATGAGTTGGCACTTTTTGTAAAGAGAGCGGGGAAAGATGTAGAGAATATCCCGCATTATAATGAGATTAAAGAATATCTCAATTTAGGATTAAACGCGAAGAAAAACTTTTTTGAAGTAGCTGATGATTTGGTGAGTGATTTGACACGCCCTAGCAAAGAAATTGCTAAAGAGCTGGGACTAAAGAATGATTTACACTTAAGCCAAGCAGAGAAAGGTTTGCAAGATGAGCTAAAAGCCTTTGCACTCTATGAAGAAATCAAAGAAACCCAAAATCAAAACAAAGAAGTGATTTTAACTAAAGAACAAGAGGAAATAATTGAGAATGATTTGGGCTTTTTTAGCTCTCTTTTTAGAGATAAGCAAGAAAAACAAAAAATGTTTATGGATATACAAAGGGCAAGGGAGCAGACAAATAACTATGTCAAACTCTCAAAAAGCTTAGAAAATGTGCTGAAAGATGAGCAGTTTTTTGGACTGCTTTCAAATGCTGAAACGCTTAGTGAAAAGCAACAAGAAAAGATAAGGAATTTTGAAAGCGTAGCGGAGTTTTTGGGCTTTGAAGCGGTGGCTTATAATAAAAATGGGCTATATTTCATAAAAGATGAAAGGGCGTATAAGGTAGAGCAGAATTTTAACCAAGAGCTTTTAGGTGTGCTGAATGATAATAAAGGCTCTTTTGGGCTAGGTATAGCAGGAGCGATGCAAGGAGCAAAAAAGGGAGCAAGTGCTAAAGCTAGATTTGGCAATATGGTGCTATATGGAGCGGGAGGAGCGTTTTTTGGTGGTGCATTAGATTCACTGCTTGTAGATGCAAAGCTCAATAAAGATTTTGACATAGCCCAAGCTCTTATACACGGCTCACAAGAAGCAGGATTAAATATTGCGGGGGATTTAGTCTTTAAAGGTGTTGCTACCACTTATAAGGCAATCAAAGGTGGAATGGTAAAAACCGATAAAGGCTTAGGATTATTAAAAGAAGCCACAAATCAAGCAAAACTCGCTCTAAGCGGACAAAATATGGGTGCGATTGATAGGGCTTTAAGCAAACAAGCTAAAAAAGATGAAATCCCGCGTATTTTGAAAAGCTTCCAAGAATCACAAAGTGATGAGTTGATTAAAAAAGACTTTCAAAATGAAAGTTTGACGGAGAAAATCTTAAATAAAGTCTCTGCCTATGCTCCTAAAGCCTTTAAAAAAACTAATGAACCTAGCTCACTAGCACAAAAACGCCAAGAGCTACTAAGCACGGCGTTAAGAAATAAAGACTTAGCTGATAGCCTTGCAAACCAGCTTGATGATGTAGAGGCTAGAATCTTAAGTGAAGCAAGTAATAAAATGGCAAAAGACTTTAAAGCCCTAAGCCAAAGCTATGAAAACTTAATCGCCAAAGAAGTGCTAAAAAATGAAGCAAATCCTAGTCTGCCAAAAGCCTTTCAAAAAGCCGTAGAGTTAGCAGAACACAATGTGAAAACTCAATACGCTCAAAGTGTAGCCAAACTAGAATCTACACTCAAAGATAAAAGCATTGACTTACTCACACCTTTTAAAAATGTCGCAGATTATGCTATAAGAGAGTTTGGGGCAAATGCTGAGATAAGCAGAGCATTAATCAATGAAGTGAATAATTTGCAAGGGCGGAATATCACCATTAAAGAAGCCCTAGAAAAAAGAAAAGATGTAAATGCCATTATTAGAAACTATAATGACAACCCAAATGCCTTAAAAAAATTTAGATTCCAAGATAATGCCCTAGAGCTTAAAAACGCCATTGATACGCAGATTCATAACACTATTGAAAGTGGTATAGCTAAAGGAGAGCTAGATACATCTGCAAGAGCTGTGCTAGAAGAGTTTAGAGAAGCAAATATCGCCTATGCAGACATAAAGCAACGCCTCAATGATAAGCTCACAAAAGCTATTTTTATGAACCAACCAAAGAAAAGCACGATAAATTCAATGCGAAGCGTAGATGAGTGGAAACAAGCCGTGCTTGATAAGCAATGGCAAGATTCAATAGTGGGGCTAGAGAATACCATATTTGCCAAATTTGACCCTAGAATGCAAGAGCATACACAAACACTACTTATCTTTAGAAGCCTAGAGCGACACATTAAAGAAAAGGACGGCTCTGCCTTTATAGACTTAAGCAAAGCCCTAAAAGATATAGAGCAATTAGAATCTCTACCCTTGCACCCAAAAGCTCAAAATGCACTTAATATCTTTAAAGAACTCGCTCAAACTTATGAGTTTATGCAAAAGTTAAGTGGTGCTAAGGGCTTTAAGAGCGGGGCAGGAAGTGGAGCGTTAAGCACTACGCTGGAAGGCAGAATGCAGGTATTTATGACAAATAGGCTTTTTAAGGCATTATTTTTTAGAGTGCCTTACATTGGCGATAAAGATGCCCTGCTCCATCACCTTAAAAAAGCAGTCCAAGAGCTGAAATACCCACGAGCTATTACACTTGATATGCTTAATAATCCCAAAGCCACAAGCCCAAATCCCAAAAGCCCAAGCAATCCTAATGGAGAGGCTTATATCAATGAGAGTGTGGCAAAAGATATACAAAGCTATGCTACAAATCCTAAGACTTTAAGTGATGAGCTACAACATAGGGCTAAAAGCTATGCTTTAAATAATGCTCTAATCCCGCCAAGTGATGAAAGTATCCTTAAAGCCATAAATGATGATACACTCATTTATACCACAATCGGCAATGGCAAGGTCAGCAAAGAGCAGATAGAGAAGTTAAAAGAGATAGTGGAGAAAGAATTACCCACAAAGAGCAATTTAGAAAAAGATTTAACACAACAAGAAATAAAGGAAGCTATAAATAAGTGGGATTTAAGCAAACCTAGTGCAAATGATAAATTAATAATCTCAAAAGTAGAGCAAGATGAGCTAGAATTGCTTAAAAAAGACTTTGATTTTAAAGGTAATTATGCGGTAGTAAGAGAAATTGATGCCGAGCATTTAGCACACGCTTTAAATAGGCATAGCGATGAAGCAATAGAGACTTCACGCAATCAAATTCCTATTGCAAAAGATGAAGTCCTAGACTATCAAAGCATAATCAAAACACACGATACACGAGAAGTAAGCGGGAATAATATCGTTTATAAAAAACAAATTAATGGGCATTATGTCGCAGTGGAAGAAGTGCTAACAGGTAAAAATAAATTAAGATTTGTAACAATGTGGAAAAGTAAGGGAAATATCACGACCACCCCTACGCCTTCCTCTAAGGGATACGACTTAGACCGAACTCTAAGCGGCAGTTATGATGAGATAGATTCTACCACAAACAAAGTCTTTAATCAAGGTGATGTAGAAGTGCTACAAATCAACGCAGATGAAGCAATTACAAAGCTACACAACACACAAGGGCAACCTATCCCAAAAGAGATAGATATACAGACTTTTAAAAATACCCTAACCCAAAGCGTAGAGAATCAAGATAATTTTATTGCTCATTTACAAAAAAAGCAGGACGCACAAAGTCGTTTGGCGTATTTAAATCTCATAGAACCAACACTTAAAGAATGGGATATAAAACTCACAAAAGGCGATAGGAAAGAGCTTATTAAGGTATTCAATGATGGGGATAACTTTTTCACACTGCTCATCACAGAACAGGACAACAAAAGATTAATCACATTTTTACCAAAAGCAAGAAATGAATATATAGAATCAAAAATAAAAAACGCTGACCTTATCCAAACTTTTACCAGCCGAGCGAGTGAAAGCAAAGCTGAATGGACTCGCAAGGCAGATTCTACCACAAACAAAGTCTTTAATCAAGGCGATATAAAGTTTGATAGCTTGGGAGACTTTGAGTATTTTGCTAAACTAAGTGGGTTTGAGAATCTCCCACAAGAAAAACTACAATCCGCCCATACATATATTTTAGAGACTCTGCATAAGCTGGAGTGTTAGGAACATATTATGCTTGTAGGTCTTACAAAATATGTTTTTTAGGGGAAAATGGGTGTTTGAGATATTGAAATTTACATCTAAAGAGTTTGTAGAACATCTAGGAACAAAAGAAAAGTTTTGGACAAGACTAGAGGGCAAAGAATATCTTTTTAAGATTGGGCGAGAAAATACGCTAGAAAATTGTAGTGAAAAAATAGCCTATGAAATAGCAAAACTTATTCAACTTGAAGTTGCAGAATACGAATTTGCCACTTATGTCAATGGAGACAAAAAACAAGGTATAGCGAGTAAGAAATTTATTGAAAATAATACTAGGCTTATACTCGGCAATGAAATATTAAATACATTAATAGCTAATTATGATAAAAATGCAAGAAAAAATGAGCTTTCAGGCGTTTTGGCATTAATGAAACTTACAGAATCTATAAATAATTTTTCAGGGTATTTGGTTTTTGATGCACTTATAGGGAATCAAGATAGACACCACGAGAATTGGGGCTTTATATCTAGCAATGGCGGACAGCTAATCCTTGCACCTAGTTTTGACCACGCTTCTGGTTTGGCTTCTAAAGTAAGTGAGCAAGAAGCAGAAAATAGACTTAGAACACAAGATGTAAATTATAAGGTTTCTCATTTTTGTAAAAAAGCAATAACCCCATTTTGTAAGAATGGTAAAAAACTTAAAACTTTTGAGGTTGTAGCTGAATTATGTAGGCTGAAAGACTTTGCTAAGCCTACATTGGAATGGATAGAGAAAATAGCAGAGATAAAAAAAGAGAAGTATAATGAGATTATGGATAAAATACCAAAAGATTTTCAAATCAAAACTGCAAATAGGGAGTTTATCTTAGAAATGCTCAATGAAAATACAGCAAATCTATTAGAGCTAAGGAAGAAATAATGAATAAAGAGAAAGAACTTATAGTCGCTTGGCAATCTCCATTAACAAGGGAATGGATACCTATTGGCAGACTCTCTAAGAAAGATGATTTGTTTTGTTTTGTTTATACACAAGGTGTTAAGGTAGCTAAAAAAAAAGGTTTTTTGCCTTTTAGGCATATGACTGAATTTACTAAAGAATATACTTCGGAGCAGATTTTTCCTACCTTTGCAAATAAGATTCTGCCAAAAAGCAGACCTGAATATCGCAATTACAAACAATGGCTAGGGCTAAATAGTGATAATGTGCTTGATGAATTAGCTATGAATAATGGCATAAAAGCAACTGATAATATAGAGCTATATGCCATTCCTCAAAAAAAAGAATTTTATGAAGTAGAGTTTTTCGCACACGGATTTAGACATTTGTCCGTATATGTTGAGGAGCGTTTGAAAGAATTGAAAGAAAAAGATACTTTATACCTCGCACAAGACTTGCAAAACAAAAGTGATGATTATGCCCTTTTAATCAGGGCAGAATCTCCAGCAGAATTGATAGGCTATGTCCCAAGAATCTATACAAAGGACATTACTACGCTTTTAAAAAGCGACCAAAAAGCAGAGCTAAAAGTAAAAAAAATCAATATAGAAGCTCCTTTACAATTTCGTCTCTTGTGTGAATTTCGTGCAAAATGGCAAAAAGATTTTAAAGCATTCCAAGATAAAAAATTTCATAAAGTGGAATACTAGAATTGCATAACTTCAAGCAATAAAGTTTTATTCTGCCCTTATACATATCCGCAAATTCAACTTTAGCACAATTTTTAACCCTTTTAAAAATCCCTAGATTTTAGCCACAATGCAAGAAACATAAAAACAAACAGGGAGATAGCTATGCTCTATTTGATTATAGGCTTTATCTTTGGCTATGTTGTGCTTGAGATAAGGTGATAAAAGCAGTTAAGAGCTAGGCTTGTTTTCTAGCTCATATATAAGTTGATTTAGCTCTTTTAGCGTGAGATTTTCTAGGCTATTATGTGCTTTCCATTGTAAAAAATGCTCTTTTTTGCTAGGGTGTCTTAGCTTTTTACGCTTCTTTTTGCGGTGTTTGAAATAACGCTTTATAGGTGAGATAGCAAGAGTAAAGATAAAGCCACCTATCCGTGTGCTAACACCTAAGAAAAAGCCAAAAAGCAAAAGTAATAGCTCTTTTTGACTAAGTGCGTTGAGTGTATCAAAATCCATTTTAACCCTTTAATTTTTGTGCGGATTCTAGCACAATACAAAATAAATATATAAGGGATAAAATGTATTGCTTAGATAAGCTCCAAAGGGAACTCGCTCATTTTTTAGATATAGATTTAAGAGACTTGCCAAAGGTGCAAGAGATTTTAAAAGCACAAGGTTATAGTGCGGTTAAAAAGAATGATGAGATTATAGAGCTAGGGCAAGGTAAGCAAGAAGTTAAAGCACCAAATCAAGCCTTTGAAGTCCAGCCACACGACGCAGATGAACTTCAAAAGCATTTTAATTTTAAAAATAAAAAACCACTTTTGAGAGAATTGCGAGAAAATGAAATCGCCCACGCTTTAAAATCGCACGGCGATGAAATAAAAGAAACACAAAGGGGCAATATCGCTATCACAAGGGCGGATATAGAAGCAAATTACCCACGCATTACACAAGAATATGATGAGCGATTTTTCACTGATAGAAGCGTGATTTATGTAAAGCAAATCAACGGACATCACATAGCCATAGAGGAAGCATTATTAGGGCAAGATAAACTTATTTTTAAAAGCTTGTGGAAAACCAAAGGGAATTACAACAGGGAAGTTTTACTCAAAAATGCTAAGGCTAACCCATATCCGCATAATGCAGATGAAGTGGCAAAGAGTGAATCTATCTCTAATCCTAGCTTAGAGCAGGGCTACCCACAACAATATCACCTTAGCACTGCACATTCTACCACAAACAACCTAAAATGGCAACAAGATGGGAATGTTTTACGCAGTGTAGTGGAGCTAGATAATGGGGAAAAACTGCTCCTTTCAAAAGATAGGCTAGGGAATGTCTATATCCAAAGCAATTTTAAAGAACAGATTAATAGCTATGATGAGCTAATGCTACAAGAAAGCCTAGAGAAGTTTGCCAAAGATGAGCTAGAGAATAAACTTGCTAGACAAATAGAAACTAAGCCTTTAGCACAAGAAGTAGATTCTGTCATTTTGAGCGGTAGCGAAAAATCTCATTCTAAAAAAGATACTTCGGCAAAGCCTCAGTATGACAAGGGGGAGGAGCAAGGTTATGACAAGGGGCAAGGTTATGACAAACAAAAGATAGATTCTAGTGTGAAAGTAGAGCCTATAAACGAGTTTGGAGAGAACTATCCGCAGTTTTATCACAAGCCACACGAAGCTATAAAACATTTGCTAGAAACAAAAAGCGGACAAGTGCAAGGGGCATTTTATAGAGATGAAATAGGTGATATAACACTTGCGTGGGGTGAAAAAGGCACAGGCAAAAGCGATGGTTGGGGTTTAGCAAAGATTGCAGAATACCACCCTGAAGTGTTAGATAAATTAGATGAATTAGTGCAGAATCTACCCATTGTAAAAGAGAATGCTAATAGGTATCAGCTAGAAAATGATATGTATAAATTAAGTATTAGAAAAGATTTTGAAGGACAAAAAGAAAATTGGATTCTAACAGCATTTGAAAAAGATGAAAGCATTGCTAGGCGTAGGACAGACTTGCCTAGCTCACAAAGTGAAGCTGAAAAGACTACTTCAGCAAATGCAAAAGACATTATACCACAAACCACAAAAGAAATAATCAAACAAGCAAAAGAACAAGGCAAAAGTGTAGCAGAAACAAAGGAGCTAATACGAAAGAATAAAGAACTAGAATCTGCTCCTATAAACGAGTTTGGGGAGAACTATCCGCAGTTTTATCACAAGCCACACGAAGCTATAAAACATTTGCTAGAAACAAAAAGCGGACAAGTGCAAGGGGCATTTTATAGAGATGAAATAGGTGATATAACACTTGCTTGGGGAGATTCTAACAAGGGAGTGCAACATATCTTAGAGAGACGAACACAGGATTTTATAGATAAGGGACTAAGCCAAGAACAAGCCGAGCAAAAAGCTTTAGAATTTGTGCAGAGCTTACCAAAGATTATTGAAAATGGCGACATAGATAAGGGGGCAAAAAGGATATTTTTAGATACGGAAAATGAAAGGGCAGTGATTGCACTTGATTATAACGGAAGCGATGGGAAGTGGGTATTGACAGCTTATATTAAAGATGACAAAGCCCCTATGTCAGCATATCCGCACCAAAATAAGCTTACGGACTCAACTTCTAGCCCAATCGTTGAATCGGCTTTGACAAAAGACATTATACCACAAAAGAGGAACAAAGCTGGAATAGCTAAGCTAGATTCTACACAAATACAAAGCCAAATACAAAAAGAAGCCAAAGCACAACAAGCAATGGCAGATTCTGCGGCACAAACTCAAGCTAAAAGAGATGAGATTATCGCTATAAAAGAAGCAAAACTTGGCAAAAACGCTGATGAAGTGCCACTAGATAAGGGGCAGGATATACTCTACAAGCCCATAAGAGATACAAGTATAGTGCTAAATGACGAGACTGCTCCATTTGAAGCGGAGTTTGCAGTAGTAAGACTTAGTGATATAAAGCCAAACTTTGATAACTCAAACACGCAAGGGCGATTAATCAAGCAAGAGAGTGTCATAGCAAACATTGTTAATGACTTTAAACCCGAGCTTATATTCTACCAAGAGGGCGGAGTAAATGGAGTGCCTATCATCACAAGAGATGGCAAAGTCGTAAGCGGGAATCACAGAAGTGAGGCTCTAAAGCAGATTTTTAACTCACAAACACATAATGCAGAGACTGCACAGCAAAAGTATAAGCAAGGGGCAAAAGAGTTTCTAGGCGTGGAATTAGAAAATGATGAAATAATCGTGCGAAGATTAAAAGAAAATATGAGTGATAAGCAAATACTTCAACTTGCTTTTAGCTCAAATATCGGTAGAGAAAGCACAATGGGCGAAAAAGCTCTATCAACCCTTAGCCTTTATAGACAAAATATCGCTACACTGCCAAAAGCTTTGCAAAGTGAAAATGTCAATGAGCTAAAAAGCCTTGTGGCAAAACATATAGATAAGCAAAGCAATGGGCTTAATACCTTTGAGCCAAATCTAGCCCTTTTAACAAGCCTAGCGAGAAATGGAAAAAATAGCAATATCTTACAAAGCCTAGATTCCATAAAAGGCAATGCGGAGTATAAAAATAAAATCATCAATATGTATGTAGATAATGCAGGGAGCTTTTATAATCTCGCTCATAATTCTAGCTTTAAAAACTTAGAGTTTAGAGATATATTAAGCGATGCAATTTTCTACACAGCAAAGCAAAATCCTACAAGAGAGCTAGATTATACACATTTGATTAATGATATTGAAAGCTTTTTAAATCTAGCTAAAGATAGACAAGCCTTAAAAAATGCCCTTGTGTTAGATTCTAACAAAGTGGAAAATCTAACCGCTCAAGCCTTTGGCGTTGCCCTAGCTAAATTCTCACGCCAAGAAAACCCAAGCTCTGCTTTGTATGAGTGCTTAAAAGAAGCTCCAAAAGCCTTAGAACTTGCCACACAGCCGACATTTTTTACACAGGGCAAGGCTTTAAGTGAAGTGGATATATATGACTTTTTAGAATATCTTATCAATCAAGGGCAGGTTACCCAAAGCCAAAGTGCTTTAAGCCAACTAATGCCACGCTTAAGGGAGCTAAAGAGAGATATAGCTAATCCACAAAGCAGTGTATCTAAAGCAGAATCTAGCTTAGAATCTACATCACAAATAAGCAAGGAGATAAAAGATATTATAGATTCTAGCCCACAAAAAGGGCGTGATATGGTGGTGATAGGCAAGGAAAATTTTACGCCTGAAGTAGTGGAATACGCACACAAAAATAATAAAAAAATAGCCATTGATAAACTAGAACAAGCAGAAGCGGAGAAACTAGGCTTTAAATACCCAAATGATGTCCGCGTAACTATTGATTATAGTGCGATTAATCACACGCTTAATCGGCACGGAGCAGAATCTGCTCTTGTAAAAAATAGCGGACAAAAAGCGGTGGATTATAACGACATAGCGGAGTATAGAAGCATTGTAAAGGGTGCTGATGAAACGCTTAATAGTGTAGATAATATGGGAACGCCTGTTGTTGTTAGCTATAAACAAATCAATGGACATTTTGTAGTTATAGAAGAAATAAGAAAAGGACAAAATGAATTAAACTTTAAGACTATGTTTAAACAAGATGGAAATTATAAAGATTCTGAAAGCTATAAGAAAACAAGTCAAAGCTCAAACGCTACTGAAGGTTACGAGCCAACCGCTAATTCTTTTGCTTCGACCGATGACATTATACCACAAACTCCACAAGAAATAATCAAACAAGCAAAACAAAGCGGAAAAAGTGTAAAAGAAACAAAAGAATTACTACAAAAGAATAAAGAATTAGAATCTGCTCGGCAAAAGTTTAACTATGATGAATACGCGAACAAGATTCACAAAGATTTGTTAGAATCTGGTAAAATTAAGCAAGGTGGAGAAATGATTGCAATATACACACATAAACAAATGCCTATCCATACGCTAAGAGAGGAGCTAAAAACTATTCTTAAACCTATTGTAAATATGCCAATCACAAATCAAAATGATAAGCGTGTAGCTGTTCTCTCAAACAAGGCAATAGCAAAGATGTATAGCACAACAAGCATACAAAAAAGCGTGAAAAATGGCTTTACGCAAGAGGAGCATTTTGTAGCGGCTCAAAATATCAAGGAACTATTTGAGAATGCGAAACTACAGACAAGCACAAGCGATAGAAGTGGGGACACAAGCCTTACTATTCATAGATATATGGCTGATTTAAATGTGAATAATAAAAATGCACAGGCAAAAATCACAATCAAAGAAACACTTAAGGACGGAAATAGAATCTATACAATGGAATTAATGGAGCTAAGTAGAAGTAGCGACTAGGTAAGCAAAACCCATAGCAATAATGCCCTAGTCGCTTAAGCTTTTGATACCATACTATGCCAAAACTATGGACAATGACACGCCTACCAAAAACCTAACGACATTATAGCACAAGAATCTAAAACTATGTTAGAATCTAAAGCAAAAATGCAAGGGCAAGGCGTGGATATAAAAGACAATGTTAAAAAACTAGAAAATGTATTTTTAGATTTTAATGGCAAAGTGGATTTATCAAGCATAAAAGCCACCGCACTTCCAAAGGCAGCGTTTAATAATACAAAGCAGTTTAAAAATCTCTTTGAAAATAAGCAAGGTAAATATGGCATAGTTAAAACACCTTATAAAGATGTTAAGATAAATATGGGGTATGCGTATAAACACTTTTATCAAAATACACATAATGCCAATAGGGACTATATGAAGGGAGCTTTTTTTGATGTTTTGCAAAAGCCTATGTTTGTTATAGAACAGGAGAATGATAGGGGCTTAATTGCCTACTTCTACAAGGTGTATGAGTATGAAAATGGTAATATAGGTATTTTTGGCATAGGCGTGGATTCTGGCGGACATATAAATTATACAACAATGTATAAAGATGACAATAACCAAAGGTTAAATCAGCTGCTAAAATTAGATAATAAAAAGGTAGTTTATGTGGATAACGAGTGGCTACCATAATGCTAACTATCACGCGCACTATGGGAATGGTCTAACAAGCCCCTAGATAGAATCGGGTTAATACTTGCGACAAGCCACTCGTCTGTCACCATTATACCACAAGAATCTATAAATATGCTAGAATCTAAGGTAAAACTCAAGGGCAAGATTTGGATTCTAGCGGACAGATAGAGTATAAAACGATTTTCACATTTTAACCCTACACTCTAATAAGGAAAACTGCCATAATAATCTCGCTTGTGGCAATAGCCACAAGCCCCCGCTTTTAGCATAGGCGAAGCGGGATTCTAATAAATAAGTAAGAAAGGTAATAGAGTATGATAATAGGCATAATTGTGGTAATA
The DNA here is from genome assembly GCA_963559865.1 of uncultured Helicobacter sp. Taxonomy (GTDB): domain Bacteria; phylum Campylobacterota; class Campylobacteria; order Campylobacterales; family Helicobacteraceae; genus Helicobacter_C. Next base: position 851 of record CAUWMC010000022.1, on the reverse strand, counting down.
GCCCTAGCCTTTTTTAGGTTTGGTACAGAGAGATTATAAAGACTTTGTAAACTCCGCTTGTGATTTGCCGCGTTATGATTTGCCCCGCTCCACACATTTTTATCGCCCAGCCCCCACATTTTGACTAGCTTTTTTACATTGATTTTTTGTTTTAATTTTTTGTATTCTCACCCACATTTGAATTGTTTTTACCCCTTGCTTTGCCATTTTTGACTTTTTTTTGCACTCGTTTTGCACTCGCCCCACATTTGTTTTGTTTTTTTTTTTTTGCATTGTCCCACACTCCGCCCACATTTGAAGTGGTGGCGATTTTGGTGTTTTTGTTTTTTGCTTTTTAAAATGATTTGTTTTGCGTGGATTGTGGAATAATTTGCAAAGATTTGGGATTTTTGTGAGAAAAAATGCAAAAATGCGATTCTGCGTTTTTGGGCTTTGGGGTTGGGGTTTGCCTTGTGCGTGAAATGTCGTGCAGTGCGTTGATTTGTGTATTTTGTGATAAGTGTGTGGAGTGGATTAAAAGGGTTTGAAATGTGGAGTATGGAATAATTTGCAAAAATGTTAGTCTTTGAAATGGCGTGTATTTGGGCGTTTGAGCGTGGATTTTGATTTTTTTGTAAAAAAGTGCAAAATTTGTGGTATTATTCTGCGATTTTGATTTAAGGAATCGTGTTTTTTGAAAAGTGTGTCAAGTTTTGTGCCAAATGCCTTGTATGCTGGGCTAGAGATATGAAAGTTGAAAGATTTACCTTTTTTATGCCTTATGTAAAAAAGTCCATTTTTTAGGAATTTTAAGGGGTTTGCTGGAAGTGGATTTGCGATTAAGAATTGGGGTTTGTAGAATCTAAATTCTA
>CAUWMC010000021.1:0-49414 GCA_963559865.1 uncultured Helicobacter sp. | reverse complement strand
TTGCAGGACACAAAGGGCTTGTTGGCTCAAGCATACTTGCTTTGCTTCAGGCACACTAGAACCTACTTTGATAGATAGCCCAAAAAAAGTTACTCCTCTAAGATAATAAACTTTTGCCCCTCTTTGCTTTTTGTATTTTTGTGCTTTTGCCTATAACTCGCCACAGAATCTTTTATCATAGCATTATTTTCGCCCAATACACTCTGTGTGGCATTATTTAAAAACTCCAACGCATAGTCCTTTTTGACAAGTCTTGATGCACTTGAGCTGATTTTTGGGATATAGGTTTGTAGCTCCTTTACTCGCTTTGCGACATCTTCAAAATATGCCTGTGCCATTTTATCACGCTCTTTGTCCTTTTCCCAGCTAAAGCCTTTGTTATAAGACTTTATCACTTCATACCAATTCCCCCTCCGCACCTTGTGCCAATAGCTTAGCTCCTCAAATGCACTTTGTGAAGCAAACTCATCATCTCGCATAAGCAGCTCTCCTACCATATTTCGCATAAATGCAGAATCTTTTTGCTTATATTTTTTAATAATGCCCGGGATATGTGCGTGATAGATTCCCGCTGATGGATCAGTAAAATTCACCCTGTATTCCCCCGCACAAGATTCTTTCCACGCAATAGCCGCCATCGTATAGCCAAAGCCATCTTTTGCACCATATTTAAATGCCTTTAAAATGACTTGCTTTTGATTTTTGTTAAATTTCTTAGGCTCAACGCACTTGCCCTCTATCTTATGCAGTGGCAAGGCACTCATCTCGCCTAAAATTACACACACAACACACACATAAAGCCAAATTTTTTTCACACATCACTCCTTAATTTTTACAAAACTTATCGCTTTTAAATCACTTTTTAATGACAATGCCGTTACAATCACGCAATCATATCTAAAAAAAGGAATATCCTTGAAATCACATCTACCATTGCTTATTGAGATTCTTACCGAAGAGCTTCCTGCATTGCCCCTGCTAAAGGAGCTTCCGCATATTGTTGAAAAATGGCAAACTATCGCCAAAAAGCATAATATTACCTCCTCACCTACATTGTATTACACGCCTAGACGCCTTGTGCTGTATGAAGAGAGCTTTGTCACTCAAAGTCCAGATTCTCTTATAGAATCTTATGGTCCCCCACTTAGTATTGCCTACATTGATGGGGATAAAACAAAGGGCTTAAGCAAGGCAGGAGAGAGCTTTTATAAAAAAAATAATCTCCCGCTTGATTATGAGCTTGAAACAAAAATAAAAGATAATAAAGAAGTGCTGTATTATGCCATCACACAAAGCGGCGTGGCGACTTCTAGCCTTTTAGAATCTATGGTTGTGGAGTGGCTAGATTCACTGCAATTTGGCAAAAGTATGTTTTGGGGCGATGTGGAGCAAGGCTTTATCCGCCCTGTGAGAAATATCCTTATCTTGCTTGGGGAGCAAAGCATTTGTGTCAATGCCTTTAATCGCCACTTTGGTAAAGTAGCACAAACTTTCGTGCATAGAGATGTGAGCTTTGAGCCTTTGACTATTACCTCCATAGAGCAGTATTTTGACACATTAGAGAAAAATTTTGTCATTCTTAGTCAGCACAAACGCAAAGAGCTAATCCTTAGCCAAATTGCCGAGCTTGAATCTAACTATAAGATTCAAGTTGAGATTGACACAGATTTATTAAATGAAATTGTAGCCATTACAGAGTATCCACGAGCGGCTTATGGGAGCTTTGATTCTAGCTTTCTTACTTTGCCTAGTGAGGTGATTATCACTTCTATGAAAGAAAATCAACGCTACTTTGCTACCTATAAAGATTCTGCGCTTCATAATGGCTTTGTGCTTGTGTCTAATTCCACCGCTAAAGACTTGATGCCAATCGTGCAGGGTAACCAAAAAGTGCTAAAAGCACGACTTGCTGATGCAATGTTTTTTTATGAAAATGATTTAAAAAAGGGCTTTACGCCTGAACTTTTAGAGCAGATTGTTTTTGTTGATGGGCTAGGCTCTTTGCTTGATAAATCCAAGCGAGAATCCACCCTTGCCAATGCACTTTTAGAATCTTTTGCACCTGCTTTAGAAACGGATAAAAATGAAGCAAAGCAGATTCTAGCCCAAGCCACGAAATATGCCAAGGCGGACTTGCTAACCGAAATGGTATATGAATTTACCGAGTTGCAAGGTATTATGGGCTATTACTATGCCAAAAATTTTGGTATGCACCCACTTGTAGCTTTAAGTATTAAAGAGCAATATCTCCCAACGGGCGAAGATTCTGCCCTGCCTAGCCATATTTTGAGTGCGATTTTAGCCCTAAGTATTAAGCTTGATAATATTTTTGCTCTCTTTAGTATTGATAAGATTCCAACCGGCTCAAAAGACCCCTTTGCCCTAAGACGAGCGGCAAATGGTGTGATAAAAATCATCACACATTATGATTTAGACTTTGACTTGCTTTATGATATGCCACGATTATATCAAGCAGGAGGCTACAAGCCAAGTGATATGCAACGCATAGAGCAGTTTTTTGTTGAGCGATTAGAGGGTATGCTCAAAATCAACCCCTCAATTATCCGCAGTGTGCTTAATGCTCGTATCAATGGCAAAAGGGTGCTTAATCTCAAAAGCATTATCCGCAATGCAAAAGCCCTTAATGCGTTTTTTGAAAAAAGCGATAAACAAGCTCTAGTAAGCCTTTTTAAGCGTGTGGCAAATATTTTAAGCGATGAGATTAAGCCAACGCATATTGATGAATCTTTACTCAAGCTTCCTGAAGAAATTGCTCTTTTTCAAGCTCTCAAACATATCAAATCACAAACCCTCACCCTAGAGATAGATTCTCAAATTGCTGCACTTTTTGCACTCAAAGAGCCTTTAGAGGCGTTTTTTAACTCCGTGCTTGTTAATGATGAAAACAACGCCATAAAAACTAATCGCCAAATGCTTGTCTTTAGCGTGCATAGCGAGTTTCTCCGCATAGGCGATATGAGGGAAATTACATTGTGAGGCATTTTTACTCTATATTCTTGCTTGAGGCAAGAAATATTTTCACCTCCGTATCGGCTATGCTGATTATTTTTGGCGGCTCACTTTTTTATCTTTTTTTATATCCTACGCCATATTATAATGATGTCGTTGCTAAGCAAAAAATCGCCATTCTTGATTATGATGCTTCAACTTCATCGCGGGAACTTATCACTTTTTTTAGAGCCTCACCGCATTTGGAGGTTGTGGAGATTTTAGACAATCCAAGCAAGGCTCAAGAGATGATAGAATCTAATCTTATCTATGGGCTTATCACCATACCGCATAGTTTTGAAAAACATCTCTATCAGCAGATTCCACCCACTCTATCCATTATGGCAAATGCGTCATATTTGCTGATTTATGGCTCTATTGCCAATGCTGCTACTGATGTGATAAGTGCATTTAATGCCAATCTTAAAATCAAAATAGAAGAGCACGAGATTCTATCCCCTCGCCTTATTCCACTCTTTAATCCATCAATGGGTTATATTAACTACACTCTAGCCCCTGTGCTGATTTTTATCCTGCACCAAACGCTTATAGCGGGAGCTGGAATCATCGGTGGGACGCAAAATCAGCAGTATAATCAAGGGATTAGAAACTACTATGCAAGTGCCAATCCGCTCCTCATCGTGCTATCAAAGATTTTTGTATTTTTTGGAATCTATGTGGTGTTGTTTGCATTTTATTTTGGCTTTGCCTATGAATTTTATGGCGTAAATGTCAATGCGCACATTCTTGATTTTTGGCTTTTTAGCATAGCTTTTATTCTCTCCACTGCCGCATTTGGTGTGTTTTTTGGCACACTTTTAGCCAAGCGTGCTTACTCAACACAAATCATTATGCTTGCTTCAATGCCTATTGTTTTTTTGCTAGGATTTATATGGCCCAAAGCTCAAATCGCTCCGTGGGCGAGTGATATTATCGCGTTTCTCCCAGCCTATCACGGCATTAATGGACTTTTGGAACTCAACCAAATGGGTGCGGAGTTTAGCAATATTTGGGGGTATTTTTTGAATCTGCTCTTTTTGTGCTTATTGTATATTGGTGCGAGTGTATGGGTGATTTGCAAGAAAACAAAACGAATTTAGTTAAATATCAAAACAAAAAAACACAAAAGCTTTAGCTTTTTGTGTTTTAAATATAGGCTTTTAGCCTACTGCATTTGGGCGGCGACTTCAGCAGCAAAATCCTCTACTTTTTTCTCAATGCCTTCACCCAATTCAAAGCGGACATATTCAACAATCTCTATATTATCACTAAGCTCTTGGGATTTAGAATCTAGCACTTGAGCGATTGTTTTTTTATCGTCCATTACATAAAACTGCCCCAAAAGCGTCATTCTTTGATCAAGCAAGGTGCTATCAGCGATAAATCGCTCCATTTGTCCGGGCAGAATCTTATCCCAAATCTGCTCTGGCTTACCTTGAGCTTTTAAATCCTCGCGTAATTGGGCTTCCTTAGCCTTTAGCACAGATTCACTTAATTCACTGCGGCTAATGTATTCTGGAATCTTATGCAATGGCTTACCAAGTCGCTGCAACTCTTCGTTCTCTTTTTTTAGCTCTGCGATGATAGCAATCTTCTCTTTTTGGATAAACTCATTATCAAGCTCTGTGTAGCTCAATACTTGAGGCTTCATCGCTGCTGCGTGCATACAAATGCTTTTGGCTAACTCCACACAGGCATTTTTTGAAGAATCCTTGCCATACTTCATAGCAATCAGCACGCCCACACGACCATTAGAATGCACATAACCATTCACAATGCCATTGCCCTTTGCCTCTAAGGTAGTAACACGGCGGACAACGATATTTTCACCAATTTTGGCAATATTTTGTTGGAGATACTCTTCAAACTTCACACCCTCAACGCTCATACTTTGCAAACTTTGAGTGCAAGAAAGGGTATTGTCATACACGACTTTTGCCGTTTTCTCTACAAGCTCTTTAAATGTGTCATTTTTGGCCACGAAGTCAGTTTCAGAATTTATCTCAATCATACTTGCTTTGCTAAAATCACCCGCCACTTCTACGCTCACAACACCCTCACTTGCTACCCTATCCGCTTTTTTAGCGGCTTTACTCAAGCCTTTTTCACGCAAATACTCTACGGCTTTTTGTATATCACCATTTGTTTCCACAAGTGCTTTTTTACAATCCATCATTCCCGCGTCAGTCATCTCGCGGAGTTGTTTTACAAGCTGTGCTGGAATATCCGCCATAATTACGCCTCCTCTTGTGTATTGCTTTCTTCAGCTTTTACTTCATCAAGCAATTCTTGCTTTTCAGATTCTGTTGCTGGAATCACTTCGCCTTGCTCATCTTGCAAATCCTTATTTTCAGCTCTACCTTCTAAAATCGCCTCACTAATCTCTTTGCAGAAAAGTTGGATTGAGCGGATAGCATCATCATTACCCGGAATTGGATAATCCACCATATCAGGGTCGCAGTTTGTATCAAGTGGAGCGACAACGGGAATCCCAAGCCTTCTTGCCTCCGCCACAGCAATCTTTTCTTTTGCCGCATCAATGACAAAAATCATATCCGGAGCTTTTTTCATATGACGCACACCGCCCAAATATTTATCAAGCTTTTCTTTTTTGCGTTGGAGCATAAGCTTTTCTTTTTTTGTTAATAGGTCAATTTGTCCGCTATTTTCCATCTCTTCAATAATTTCTAACTTGCGGACTGATTTCTTAATTGTGCTAAAGTTTGTAAGCATACCGCCAAGCCAACGATAATTCACATAGGGTGCATTCACAGATTCAGCATAAGTCTTTAGTGTCTCACTTGCTTGCTTTTTTGTCCCTACAAACATAATCACCTTGCCCTCACTTGCAGCTTCTTTGACAATGTTGTAAGTGTAGCGGAAATAACGCAAAGTCTTTTGCAGGTCAATAATGTGGATATTTTTTCTCACACCAAAAATAAAACGCTTCATCTTTGGATTCCAGCGACGTGTTTGATGCCCAAAATGCACACCGCACTCTAACAGATCTTTCATTGTTACCATAGGTTCTCCTTAAAGTTTTGGTTTGTCCTCCATACCCCTTAGCAAGATTCTCACAATCCGCAGAATCCCGCAACCTAACAAGGATTGGTATGTGTGAATTTTGTTGCTCCCACTTCATTTTAGTTAAGCAAAAGCACACAAAAGGGCAGGATTCTAACCATTTTTGGCTAAAAGTTGGCTTATTTTTACCTAAATTGCAATGAGTGCTAGAATCTAGGGGGGCTTAAGCTCTATGCAAAATATGAAGATATTCAATAGTTTTGTTCTGCTTTTGCGGACGATTAGAATCTGCTTTAAACCGCTGATAGTCCTGCTTTATACAAGAATATGTGCCATATTTTCTCATAAGATTTTCTATCCTCTCTAAATCCAAAAGTCCTTCATCATTGTAGCTTAAAAATATCCATTGAAATTGTGCTTTTTGCAGCAAAGATTCAAGGGCGTTTTCCACATCACCCTTTTTACACCACGCTGATTTGTCATACGCCCTTAAACCTGTTTTGCCCCGTGGAGTAAAGTCATCATACAAGGCTATGGTATTTAATAAGTGATAATTTGCCCCATATTCTCTAGCATTGTAGGGTGGATCAAGGTAGAGTATATCGCCACATATTTTAGTAATCAAATCATTGGCATTTTCATTAAAAACTTGATGAGAATTTTGCGTGAGCTCAAATGTTGCCGGGCTTAAAACAAGCTCTTTTGTCGCACTTTTTTTAAGCCTTTTTAAAAATGCTCCATACACACAAGCTGTGTTTGCCACGCTATCGCTAGATTCTAAAAGTGAAGCAAGGAGGAAGTAAAATTCATTTTGCGTGATGAAATTTTCATTGTGCCATTGTGTGATTTTCTGCCTTATACTATCAATTTTCATCGCATTTTCATCGCTGAAATATTGCCTTCCACTTCCGCTACCAAGGGCGTAATGCGTGAAAATCTTTCCCTTTTTTAAAGGCGTATTATTGAGCGTTTCTATTAGCTTATTTGCACGGATAATGGGAGTGTGATTGGCAATATAGTTTTGATTTAGCACGAAGCTATAATATTCTTTGTCATTACTTATGACTTGCTTGACTTTTGGTTTAAAAGCCCTGCCCACAGCCCCACTTCCAGCAAATAAATCGCAAAAAACAGAATCTTGCAAGGGCTTGGCATTATGCTTTTTGAGTGTGGATTGTATGCTTTGCTGCAAAAATGGCAGTAACTTAAGCTTTGAGCCTATGTAATTCATACATCTCCATAAAGTTTTGCACTGATAAAATCCGCTGCTTCTTTTGCGATTTTTCTCGCACTTTCTTTGCGATATGCCACGGGATCATACTGATAGCAGCCCACACAGCCTGGCCCACCTTCACTTTGGGCGATGTAACGCTCATCACCAGCATAAAAGTCATAAGGGTTGCCCTTGATATTTTTCGCACTCCAGCGTGTGTTTGTCTCTTTGCAAGTTTTGCAAATTTGGCGTTTGATGTCATTTGCCGCTTTACATAAAGGCTGAAAGTCTTCAAATTCTTGCATTGCTAGCTCGCTCACACGCATAGAATCTTTGCGTCCATCTTTGTGGTCAATCTCAATTGTCGTATTTTCACTTTTGCCACAAACGCCTAGCATTACGCATTTTTGGGATTTATAAAAATCTTTAATATCTTTTCGTATGTTTTGGTTAAAAGTTTTAAGCGGATTAAACCCTTGCAATCTTATGGCGTCAATGGAGTTTCCACTTGTGCGAGTTTTGTCAAACTCTAGGATATATGTTTTGGCTAAATTACTACTAGCTCTACACCAGCTTCCACCATTGCCGAGCTGCAAATCCTTATAATCTCCTACAAACTCATCTACACCAACCCACCTTGAAAAGCCTTTTTCATCAGGCTTAGCAAGTTCCAAAAATAAATCCGTTTTGCTTTTTCTCATTCTCTTTGTCCCAAACTCTTTACAAACCCTCTCATCTCACACGCTCATTTCATAAAGTCTTTTACGCTCACTAGAGCTTGCGATATTAAGCTGTTGGCGGTATTTGGTAATCGTCCTTCTTACCATTTTAAGATCAAACTTTTCTTCAACAATTTTTAGAATCTTCAAATCACTCAAAGGCTTTTTTCTATCCTCATTTTTCACAAGATTCAAGATAAAGTCTTTGATTGACGCATTTGATGTGTCCCCATCAATAGCGGCAGTAAAAAAGCTCTTTATGGGAAAAATGCCCCTATCGCATTCCAAATACTTATTCGCTATGGCACGGGAAATCGTGCTTGGTGCATAACCCAAATCTTGTGCTATATCTTTAAGCTTCATTGGGCGAATCTCCCCGCCCATAAAGAAATCATACTGATTTTCACGCAAGGCAATGGCAATTTTTAAGATTGTAGCCTTACGCATATCTAGCGCATCAACCAAATCTTTAGCTTCTTTGAGCTTTGTTCTTAAAAACTCCGCACCCTGCTTGTCTTTAAGCTTTAGATTCTCTTCAATTACAATCTTTGGGTAATACGCATCATTAATCGCTACTTCAAGTTCATAAGTGGTATTTTTCAAACTATCGCTTTTTAATCGCTCAAAAATAAAAATATCAGGGATAATCTCCGCTTCCCTTGGGCTAAACTCAATAGCAGGGGGATTTTTGAAAGTTTTAATAGTTTTCATCACAGCATTATAGTCTTTATGATTTTTATACTTGCTATGATTGTGCAAATCCTTAATAATTTTAAGTGCAAGCTCATAGCTCTCCCCTTCTAAATCGCTATTATTGAGCTGAAAAAGAAAAGATTCTAGCACATCTCTTGCCCCCACACCATAAGGTTCTAAATACGCAAATCGCTGCCTTACCCTCTCAAACTCCTCTTCACTCACATTCATCTCTAAGGCAAGTTCCGCTACTGCTACATCTAAGTAGCCTTCATCATTGATATTTTCTAGAATCTTAAAAGCAATGCTGCGTGAAATACTTGTAGGAAAAAGCTTAGAATCTATTTGAGATTCAAGCACTTCATATAGACTTTGCTCACTGATATGATTTTGCTCAAATCGCTCATTAGAAGAGAATAGGGCTTGGGATTTGCTTCTCTTGGGAGATTTGGCATTAAGACTTTGTGTCATTTGGCTTTGCACATTTGCATAGGGGTTTTCTTCTGCAATGGCATTGAGCGTATCCTCAAGCTCTGTAACACCACTTTGTAAAATCGGCAGCCAACTTTTCAAGGTTGTAGAGAGCCGAGCTTTAACCTGCAGATTCCCGCGTAATTTCCCCCCTATACTCATACTTTAAAATGCTCTCCCAAATAATATTTTCTCACAAGCTCATTGGCATAAATTTCTTCAGCATTTCCACTTGCGAGTAATGCACCGCTTTTAATCACATAGGTGCGGGAGCAGACTGAAAGTGTCTCTCGCACATTATGGTCAGTAATTAACACCCCTATGCCAAGCTCGGTAAGTTTTAAAATAATATTTTGAATATCACTTACTGCTCGTGGATCCACCCCAGCAAAAGGCTCATCAAGCAAAATAAACTTTGGATCTTTGACTAATGCCCTAGCAATTTCTACGCGTCTTCTCTCCCCACCGCTTAGGCTTACGCCCTTTCTCGCGCGGATTGGCTCAATATTAAACTCTTCTAGCATACTTTCAATTTTCATTTGCCTATCTTTAGGGCTTTTAATGCTAATTTCAGCCGCTAACATCAAATTTTCCTCAACGCTTAAATCCTTAAAAATACTAGATTCTTGCGGTAGATAGCCAATACCTAGATTTGAACGCTTATGCAAGGGAAGCTTTGTAATATCTGTGTGATTGAGCATTACCTTACCCTCGCTTGGGTGCAAAAGCCCCGTAATCATATAAAAAGTTGTCGTTTTTCCCGCACCATTAGGACCCAAAAGCCCCACTACCTCGCCACTATTGACTTCCAGTGAAACATCTTGCACGATTTTTGTTTTTTTAATCTGTTTGCTAAGATTGTGTGCTGCAAGCTTATTCATACATTCACCTTGTAGATTCTATTGTTTTGCCCTAGCTCTATATCTATGCTGATGGGGGTAAAACCATTTTGTTTTAATAACTGCTCTAAGTCTAGCTCACCCCATTCCACAAAATGCACCCCTTGAGATTCTAAGCATTCAAGCAATCCTAGCTCAAGCATTTGAGCTAGATCTTTGCGATAAATATCATAATGATAAATTGTGCCATATTTTTGACAGACATAGCCTTGTGATAGGCTAAAGGTAGGTGAGGTTACCTCGCTTGTATCCCCACCACAAGCAGCTACAAAAGAGCGGACAAGTGTTGTTTTCCCACTGCCAAGCTCCCCACGCAAAAGCACAATGGGTGATTGAGCAACGCTCTCTTGCAAAACCTCACACAACCTAAAAAGCTCATTTTCTTGCAGCCTTAACTCACGCATTTCTATCTCCTTGCGTGATCACTTCTTTTATCCCCACACTATCGCGAATTGCCTCAATCACATCGCGATTTTCACTGATAAATCTCTCCCGCTCCTCCTGTGGGTTTTTAATCCCGCCTTGTGCTTCTAGTAAATTATGTGAATCTTGTGGGTTAAAACTCTCACTTTCTGCTTGATTGAGATGTTCTTGTCTTGTCTCATCGTGGGCTTGTGGAGCAAAATCTTGGACTTGCTCTATGTGTGTATTTGCTCCAAAAACTTCCCGCACGAGACTTAAGATAATCTTGCCAAACTCACGCAACCTCTCTTTATGCTCCCCTTGAGCCACGCTCTGCCAACGCAAAAGCGACTTTTCTCTGCTAAACTCCACAAACTTCACATTAGATTCAAATATCTCTCCCAACTCCGCATTGCGATCTTTAATCTTTTGAATCAAGGTTTGAAAATGCAAAGCCCCTAGCGTTTTTTGTGAATCTGGAGATTGTGTTTGGGCTTGAGCTTGTTGCACTTGTGGGGATTGTGGGGCTTGAGACATAGGCTGTGAAAAACTCGTAGAATCTTGAGCTTGTGGGGCAAGTGATGGTTGTAAGCCTTGCGGTGTTTGTAGATTCTGTGAATATGGCGGATTTTGTGGCATTTGTTGAGCCAAAGCAGCGGGGTTTGTCGCCTTATTTTGATTTGCTCCAAAAATCTCACTTTCTAACTCTTCAATCATAGATTCTATGTCTTTAACCTTAATGGCTTCTTGCATTTTCATCGCACAAAGCAAAAGCACAAATGCTCCATCGGTATTAAGATTTAACAAGCTCTTAGATTCTGTTAGAATCCTAGCAAATCTATCTAACAGCAAAGGCGGAAAATCACTATCCCTCTGCAAAAGCTTCTCTTTTAAAAAAAGCATCATTTCTTCAATTATCATCTCGCATTCATACTCATACAGCACTTGTAAAATCTCACTGACCTTATCGTGCTGATGGTGCAAAATACCTTGAAAATAATCTCTTAAAACCTGCGGATCTACCACGCCAAGCATATCGCTCACACTTGTAACTTCAATATGATTTTTACAAAAAATAATGGCTTGATCAAGCAAGGTTAGCGTATCTCTTAGGCTGCCTGAACCACTACGCGCGATAATCTCAAGGGCTTCTTTCTCATAGCTCACACCCTCTTTGTTCAAAATGCTTGTGATATGCTCTACAACAAGCCTATGGGGAATCTGCTTAAACCTAAAATGCTGTGTGCGGCTAAGAATCGTAGCAGGGAGCTTAAGCGGATCGGTTGTTGCAAGGATAAATTTTACAAATTCTGGTGGCTCTTCAAGCGTTTTTAGTAGAGCATTAAACGCCTCCTTGCTTAGCATATGCACCTCATCTATAATAAAAATCTTATAGCGTCCAAAGCTAGGGCGGTATTTTGTCTGTTCAATAAGCTTTTTAATATCATCAATCCCCCTAGAACTCGCCGCGTCCATCTCAATAATATCCATATGCCGATTTTCTAGTGCCGCTACACAACTCGCACAACTCCCGCAAGGTGTGCTTGTAGGACCGCTCTCGCATTCTAAAGCTCTAGCGAAGATTCTAGCCGAGCTTGTCTTCCCACTCCCACGCAATCCGCTAAATAAATACGCGTGAGAAATATGCTTAGAATCTAAGGCAAGGGAAAGCGTTTGAGAAATAGCATTTTGCCCAACTAAGTCGCTAAAACTTGCTGGACGATACTTTAGGGCGAGGGCGATTGAACTCATAATATCTTCCTTGTAAAAAAAGCGTTATTGTATAAAAAGAATCTAAAAACTAACATTATTTTCACCCTAATCCTGCTTGTCTTGCTTTTTTTCACCCTCATCTTGATAGTTAAAAACCGGCAATGAAAGCTTGTAGAAAATCGCCAAAAGTCTAGCCACCACTCCCACAAAAAGTGTAAGGATTGTAACAAGCATAATATCCATTTTTGCATATTCAAGCAGGACATAATACATTCCCCCAGCAATAATAGCAATCCCTGCATAAATCTCTTTTTGAAACACAAGGGGAATCCGCATACATAAAATATCACGCAAGATTCCACCAAACACCCCTGTAATAACCGCCGCACTCACTGCGATGATAAAGCCATACTCCTTATCAATCGCCACTTGCGCACCCAAAATACTAAAGACCACTAGCCCCACTGCATCAAGTGTGAGAAACACAGATTCAGATTTTGTAACAACGCGTGGGACTTGTGTGGTAAGCAAAGCCGCCACACAAATAAGAATCACATATTCAGGGTGAGCTACCCAAGTAAGCGGATAGTGATTGAGTAAAATATCGCGGATTGAACCACCACCAATAGCCGTAACAAGTGCAATAAACATCACGCCAAATAAATCCATTCTATGCTTTCCAGCAGCAAGAGCGCCCGTCATACCCTCCGCAGTAATGGCAATAATATAAAGCGTTGTTAAAAGCATAAATTCCCTTTTTTATCTCATATATTTTGAATCTTAATGGGGCTGAAACCAACCCTTGAAGCAGAACTAAAAGCCAAACTATATTAGAATCTAGCTATAAAAATCTTTAGTGTGGAATCACTTTTGCTTTTAAACCCACAAAATGCTTCATAAAAGTAACAATTCCACAAGATTGAGACAAAGGATAAAACTATGATGAGATCACTCTACACCGCCACCACAGGTATGCTAGGACAACAAATGCAGATTGACAATACTTCAAACAACATTGCCAATGTCAATACTACGGGCTACAAAAAGCAAAGGGCAGAGTTTGCGGATTTATTCTATCAAGTATTGCAATACGCTGGAACAAGCACGAGTGAGACTACTATCTCGCCCACAGGTATTGAAGTGGGTATAGGTGTGCGACCTGTGGCAGTGCAAAAAATGTTCTCACAAGGACACCCAAAAGAGACTGAAAACAACCTTGATGTCGCAATCACGGGCAATGGATTTTTCCAAATTGAGTTGCCTGATGGCAATATCGCCTACACAAGAGCAGGGAGCTTTAAGCTTGATAATAATGGCAATGTTGTGAATGCGGAGGGCTATAGACTTATCCCCGAGCTTACCATTCCAGAGGGAGCGACACAAATTAATATCGGCACAGATGGCACGGTAAGCGTGATTGAAGGGAATCAAACAGAAGTTAATGTGCTAGGGCAGATTGAGATTGTGAATTTTATTAATCCTGCTGGACTTCACTCTTTGGGCGATAATCTTTTTATCAACACAAATGCTTCTGGCGACCCTGTGGCAGGAGTTCCGGGCTTAGAGGGATTTGGGCAGTTGCGACAGGGATTTTTAGAGCTAAGTAATGTGAAACTTGTAGAAGAGATGACAGACCTCATCACAGGGCAAAGAGCCTATGAAGCAAACTCAAAAAGCATTCAAACCGCAGATTCTATGCTCCAAACCGTCAATGGCTTAAAACGATAAATTTGAGTAAAGGGATAAGTGATGTTTGATAATTTTCCAAAGATTAGAAATCCATTGCCTGAATCTTACCAAGCCATCTATGAACAGCACTACAAAAACAATAGAGAGGGTAAAGGAAAAGCAAGCGGTATGGCTCAAAAGTTAGAAAATTGGCTACATTACAAGGTGGCAAATGATACGCAAGGCATTAGCGGGTATAAAACGCTAGAAATAGGTGCAGGAACGCTTAATCAAATATCCTATGAAAAGGATTTTAGCCATTATGACATTATAGAGCCATTTGAAGCCCTTTATAAAGATTCTCCAAAGCTCCAACATATCAATGCCATATATAAAGATATTGCAGAAATAGCACAAAGCAGTAATATTAACGGGGGGGGGGTAAATACAAATGCCGATAAAATAAGTGCATTTGCCAAATCCCACATAGAATCCCCTGCCTCCCTTGAATCCACGCAATCCATTCAATCCCAAATCCAAAGCCCATTTTATGACAGAATCATATCCTGTGCAGTTTTAGAGCATATTGCAAACTTGCCTGAAGTGATAGCACACTCGTGCTTATTGCTTAAAGATGATGGCGTGTTTTCCGCTGCTATCCCAAGCCAAGCTAGATTCCTATGGACTTTGGCTTACAAACTCTCAACAGGCATAGAGTTTAGGCTTAAATACAAGCTAGATTACGATGTGATTATGAATTATGAGCATATCAACACACAAGCTGAAATTATTGAAATATGCGATTATTTCTTTGATTCTGTGAAAAAGTCGCTTTTTGGTATAAGCAATGAGCTTTCAATCTATACACACCTTTCTTGTAGGAAGCCAAATAGACAGAGAGCAAAAGAGTATCTTATCTCACTTCAGGCTTAGTCTCAAACCCATTTTAGAATCCACAGCTTGATGAATGTAGATTCTAAAATATAAATATTATTTCACCCTTTGTAATTCATAAAAAATCTTATCTGCTACAAGTTTGTAGCCATTTGGGAGCAAATGCACATCAGCCTTGGCAAGTCCAGCATCCTCCCACTTTTTCTTACCCCCACTTTGATTGATAAAGCCCTCTAAATCAAAGAGCATTGTTTGCTTTTGTTTAGCCACTTTGATAACCGCCTCTCTCACGGGTTTAGCATTTTTACTCATCTTATACACCGCTTTTTTACGCCTTGTAGCGTTTGAGACCTTTTGCACCACGGGTGGTGGGGTAATGAGTAAAATACTCGCAGTTGGATTAGCCTCCCTTATGTTATCAATCAAATCGCTATAAGTTTTCACGAAAAGTGCTTCATTAAATGTATCATACAATGCGTCATTTGAGCCATAGCATAATATCACTAAATCCGCTGGTAGAAAACGCATTTGCTGCATAAAAAGTGCTTTGTCCCATTTAAGCCACAGGTTTGAACGCGCCCCATTTATGCCAAGATTCTCAACAATATTATTTTTCTTATCCCCATTTGTGAGAAAAAATCCACCAAGCAACACTTTTTCATTTAAAGCACGGATTGTGGCAGGATAGTCTAAGTCTAGGGTGAGAAACTGCCATACAAAAGGGCGTTTAGCATTGATAATAAAGCGTTGATTGCTAGAATCTTCCACGACCAAGGCACTTTCTTTATTTGGAGCTTTAAAGATAATTTTTGTTTGTATTGGTTTTTTAGAATCTTGGGATTTTTCTAAGCTTTTAGGTATAAGGGTAATAGAGGCTGGAAGCTCAAGAGGTCTAGCCACAACGCCACCTAATGGATATTCATCAAGCTCGTGCAGGCGAGAGTTTAGAACCTCAAAATTTTCACTTTCATATTTCAAGGCAATATTTTGATGATAGCTTGGATAAAGCGGATATACAAAGCCTAGCGTGTAGTCTTTAAATAGTAACCCTCTCAACCGATGGGAGAAAAAATCTCCCGCAATATGAGAATCTCCCAAAACACGAATGCTAAGATTCTGCCTCTCTTTAATCTTTTGTTTTAAGGCTTTGGGAATATCAGTTTGATAATTGATAATGCCTTGTGTGGATTCTAAAAGCCTCTTACTCACATTTGCAATCTTAGGCTCACTTTGCTCACTTATAGCCTTTGCAATGAGTTTAAGCGGATATTCTTCACCCACACACACACTCACACAAAGCATACAAGCCATAATGATGTTTTTCATTCCACCCCACCTTGTGAAAGCTCCTCTTCACTCTCTTGTGAAGTATTTTCAAGCGGAAGCACTTCAAGGTTATTGAGCAGAATATTTGCCATTATTTGATAACCCCTTGCAGTGAAATGCACCCCATCATCAGCACGCACCTGCACACTCTTACCCTTAGCGTTTTTGATAAACGCAGAATATTTTCCACCTTGGGTAACAATGCCATTACTTTGGAAGAAATACTCTCCACTTTGTTTGACTGCTGCTTCATAAAGCGTATTAAGATACATTATCTTATCGTTAAGTGATTTTTCACGCACACTTGGCACTTCATACCACGCTACCCGCACACCATATCCTTGAGCTACTTGTAAAATCTCATCAATGCGTTGGGTATAAATCTCCTCCCACAAAGGACTTTTAAACGCAATATTTTTTTTCATACTCCACGGGTCATTTGCCCCTAAAAGCACCACTACAAGCGAAATGTGCGGATTTTTTTCTAAAGCGTCCCTTGTGGCTAGCTCCCAATTAAAATAATGCTTATAAGTCAGCCCTGTGCTATGTTTGCTAAGATTTATCCCCTGAATCTTTGCCTTTTTAAACGCTCTTAGCAAATAGGGTGCAACGCCTTGCATCATAGAATCCCCAATAAGCAAAATACTCTCTCCCTCACTCACTTGGATTCTAGGATTGTTAATACTTCTTATAGGCGTATAGCTCTCTTGTATTGGCTGTGGTGGAGGCTGTGAGGGCGGAGTGGAATTAGACAAATCTTGTGGGAAAGGCTTTGAAAAATCTAGTGTAGATTCTGTTTGTGGGTTTGATGTAGGCAAGTTAGATAAATCTTGCAAATCTTTAGACAATGTGGGAGCAGAATCTCCTGTGGTGGCGATATTTTTTAACACCGCTTCTATGGGGTTAGATTTTTGGGGATTAGAATCTTGAGGGCTAGATTCTTGGGAGTTAGATTCTTGCAAAATAGAATCATAAGGTTTAGAATCTATGCTAGATTCTGCCTTCTCATCTAAAGATGTATCGCGTGAATCTTGCTCGTGGTGTGGTGCAGTGGAGTGCGTGGGAGAATGTGTGGTGGGCTTATGTGGAGATTTATTAGTTTTACTAGAATCTGTGCTAGATTCTAGTATTATCATATCTTCTGTCTCGCTATTTATCCCATCAAATGTGCCAAAAACTTGCACCCGCAAAGATTCTAGCCTACTCATCAGCATATCACTTGTGGCAAAAAGGAAGTTATCTTTAAGATACAAGGCACTATACACACTTCCCAAAAATTGCATAGCCACATTTTCACTCTCGCTAAAATTATGATATTGCTGCTCCACATAGCTTACAATAGAGCTATGCAAATAAAAAAGCAACTGCAAAAATGTAAAAAGAGCGATGAAAATAAACTGCAACGCACGCATTAAAAACTCGCATAAATAAAATTAGGAATGCCACTAGGCATAAAGCCCACAATAAGCGTGAATATCACCGCTAGGACAATGGGCTTTAACACAAGGGGAATGACGCTAAAAAGGCTTTGTGTAGATTCTATGGCTTTAGACATAAATGGGTAGAGTAAAAATAGCACCACAAAGCTTCCAAGCACACCCCACGCATATATGGGCGAAGTGAGCGAAAAATTTTGATACATTGCACGAAAAAAGTTTATTGCCTCATCAAGTGAATGATAATAAAAAAATATCCAGCATAAACTCACAAATAAAAATGTCAAACTCGCCCCACCAAAAGGCAATTTTGGCAATCCTAGCTGCTTGTAGCAATTCAGCACCACAAGCCCAAATCCGTGCAAAAGCCCCCAAATAAGAAAAGTCCAAGTATTGCCGTGCCAAATACCTGAAAGCCCAAAGGCAAATAGCACGAGAATCTGCGTCATCACAAAGCCATTTTTATTGCCTCCAAGCGGAATATAAATATAATCACGGATAAAACTTGAAAGACTGATATGCCATCTATTCCAAAAATCTTTAAGATTCTTTGCCATATAGGGCATATTAAAATTTGGTGGTAAGGTAAAGCCAAGCATAAGTCCAAAAGCACATACAAGATTCACATATCCGCTAAAATCACAATAAATCTGCACACTATACGCAAACATCGCACAAAGCAATTCAAGGCTATGGTATGAAAAAGGAGTATTTAAAATGGGCGTGGCATACATTTGCGCGTAGTTGGCGATAAGGACTTTTTTTACCACACCAAAAAGTATTAATGCGATAATTAAATCAATGGAGCCAAGCTCTTTTTTTGCGTGGTATTGGGAAAAGAAAAAATGACTTCGCATTATAGGACCAGCTAGAAAAGTAGCAAAAAATGAAAGGTATGTTGCTAAGGCTACAAAGCTTTGTAGGGCGGGATTTTGCTCCTCATAATATTCATCTCGCATAAGATTCTTGCCCTCTTTATATACTTGATTCAAATAGGTAATAGAATTAAAAGTATAAAAACTCAATCCCAAAGGAAAGATAATATCAGATTCTAAAAAATCAAGCCCAAAGAACATAAGCAAGGCATCAAACTCATCTTTAATATCCGCATAATATTTAAAAAAACACAAAAATAGCACACATACGCCAACACAGCTTAAAAACACAAAACGCACCCTTGCCGTGTCAATAAAAAGAGCTAAAACATACACAAGACAGGTATAAATCCCCACAATGAGTGCAAAATATGGGCTAAAAAGATAAATCACAAGGTAGTTAAACCCTAAAAGCAAAAGATTTTGAATCTTAGAGGACTTCACCGCCCAATAGAGCGAAAAAAACACAAGCAATAAAACGCTAAATTCAATGGAGAAAAAACTCATATCCCTCTTTTACCTTTTATTTTGCTCTCTTAGTAAAATCTCTAGAATCTTAAAAAGATTGTTTGCATCAAAATTGATACGGCTTTGATTTTGAAGTCTTAAAAACTTGTATTATGGCAAAACTTATGCCACACAACGCAAACAGCATTTTTAAGACAAGGGATAATTTGCCTTGTGGGATTCTGGGTGCAATTCCAAACGATAAATGCGATTATTAAACCCAAAGACATCATACGCCATAGTGTGAAAGATAAAGCCAAACTTCTCGTAGAATCCACATAAATCACTGCAAAGATAGAGATTTGTAAATCCTGCTTTTTTGCAATCAAGCTTTGCTTTTTCAACAAGCATTCTAGCAATGCCCTTTTTGCGATATGAGTTTTTTACATAGAGTGCCACTAGAAATGGATAGAGATTTGCACAAGAGACAAAGTCTTGTAATGCCACGCCCACACAGCCTACAATCTCTCCATTTGGCGTTAAGGCAAACAAAAAATGTGGGATAAACCCATCTGTATTAAGATTGCATTGCAACACTTCTGTATAAAATTGCCTTGACTTCTCATCTGCCCACGCTTTTAACACAAAATCCTTTGCCTTATCAAATAAATGCGGATTGTCTTTGAGTGAGCAAATACTTGCTTGCAAATCCATTATAAGCCCATAACCTACAATGTCTTTTTGACTTTTTTAGAAACTTGCGAGATGATAAGAAAGAGCAGAGCCATAAGCCCAAATAGCACAAAGGGCAGGACATAAGAGTGCGTGTCAATCTTTTCTAACAGGGCGATTACCCCGCTACTTGCATAATACCCCACTACACCCACAATAACCGCCCACAGCACACAAGAGAGCGCATTGATAAAATAGAATCTAGAGAGATTAAAACGACTAAAGCCAATGGCAAGGGGGACTATGGTTTTCACACCATAGAGATATTTACTTAACACAATCAGCCACGCATCATAGCGTTTAAGCCAAACTTGTGCGAGGGCAATTTTGCGTCTGTGCTTTTGAAGCATAGTGTTTATATCTTTTTTTTGATACCTTGCAAGATAGGCTAAAAGTGAGCTGCCAACGATATTCCCCGCACACGCAATAGGCACAGCAAGCCATAAATCCATTTTGCCTAAAGCACTCATTACACCAGCGGTGATAAGCCCCACATATCCACCCCCTAGCGAATATACAAACAAAATCACATAACCCCATTCTTCAAGTGAATCTATCATATCTTGCATTGTTTTGCCCTCGTATTTTTTGTTTGAGATTCTAGCATAATTATAATAATAAATCTCATATATATTAGCATTATCCTACAAAAATTAAAATTCACTCCCTCTATTTTACGCACCTATGCTGTGCAGAGCCTTGTCATAAAGGCGGTATGTCCTGCTACAAAGCCTTGCAATCTCCTCATCGTGCGTGGCAAGAATAAGGGCTGCACCATTTGTGCGAACATACGAAAAAAGAATCTCCATCACACGCAAAGCCGTTTGCTTATCAAGATTCCCCGTTGGCTCATCGGCAAAAATAATCTTTGGCTTTTTTGTCAGCACCCTTGCGATAGACAGCCTTTGTTGCTGCCCACCACTAAGCTGCCCGATAGGCTGATGCACGACACTAGCAATATCAAAAGCCTCTAAAAGATTTTCATCAATGCTTTGTTGAGATAAAATGGAGGCAACTTTGAGATTCTCCACTCCGCTGAATCCACGAAACAAATAATGCGACTGAAACACGATGCCAAGCTCAAGCCGCCTTAAAAGGAGTTGTTTTTTTGCAGAGATAGCATAAATATCTTCAATGCCTAGTAGGCTCACTTTTCCAGCTTTTGGCGGCAGGAGCGTGGAGAGATTGTTCAAAATTGTAGATTTACCACTGCCACTTACGCCAAGAATGGCTATACTCTCCCCTGCACCTACACTGAGACTTAGATTCTCATACAAGGTTGTTTCAAAGCTATGGGCTAGAGATGTGGCATTGAGCAGATTCATAATTATCCTTTTGTGTCGCATTTAAAAGGGTGTATTGTAGCACAAAAAAAGCTTTCATTCTCAAACCCATTTGCTACCAAGCCCAGCTATATAGGCAAAATTTACCCACAATTTAGAATCTAGGACTACAATCAAAATAAGCAAGATATTCTTGCTTAAATCATAAACAAGGAGCCTTTATGAGAAAGATTATTGTTGCTACTGCTTTAAGTGTAGCGTGTAGTGCGGCGTTGTTGGCAGTGCCTTATGAGATTGATGTAAGCCATTCATCAGTAGGCTTTGGCGTAAAGCATATGTCTGTGAGTAATGTGAAGGGGAGCTTTGATAAATTCAGTGGCACACTTGATGTTGAAGGCAAGACAATCAAAGCGCTAAGCGGAGAGGTAGAAATCTCTTCAATCAATACCAATTCAAGTGCGCGTGATAAGCATCTTAATGCTCCAGATTTCTTTGATTCTAAAAAATTTGGCAAGGCGACTTTGGAGCTTGTAAAGCATAATGGCAAAAAGCTTGAAGCAAATATCACAATGCGAGGCGTTACAAAAAAGGTGGTATTTGATGTAGAGCTTAATGGTCCTGTAAAGCACCCAAAAACAGGGAAAGACTTGGTAGCAATCACATTGCAGGGCAAACTTAATCGCAAGGATTTTGGTGTAGGCACAGACACAGGCAATGCGATGGTAAGTGATAATGTTGATGTGCTTATTGAGCTTGAGGCTATGCAAAAATAGCTTGTTTGACTTATCTTCCTAGCCTTAAAGTGGCTTAGGGAGATTAGATTCTCTTTTATTGCATTCTTTTTAGAATCTTACTTCGCTTCACTCTCTTATATTCATTTTAAGGTGTTACATTATCCAATGTATTTGTTTTGGTAATAAAAAATAGATGATAAAGTTGTGTAAAATGTAGATTAAAAAGGATTCTAGCAGATTTAACATCTGCTAGAGTAGATAAAGATTAGTGAATCTCACTCCAAATGCGTCTTTTCCAGAGATATGCAAGGACACTTAGCACACCAAAGAATATCATCAAATACACACCCAAAGATTCTCTCTCAGCCTTTTTAGAATCGCCCACAGATTCCAAATACGCCACAACTCGCTCTTGAGCCTCGTGTGTCAAACCTACGCGTGGCATAGAAAGCCCCACAGGCATTACTCCAAGCTCTTTTGCTAGATTGCTATAATCTTTATCATCTTGCCATTCACTCTTTTTGTCATTTGCCGGAAGTGAGCCTTCCTTTTTAATGATTGCTTCTTGAATAGCCTTATAAGACACTTTTTGTGGGTCATTGATAAAGTATTCTAGGTAATGCTCTCCCTTGCTGCGAATCATTGTTGATAAATCGGGTGCAGCAGAGCCAAGATACACGCCTAGAGATTCTGGAGTTGTGCGAGACCTCACACCATCATACTTCATCGTATGGCAACGAGAACAAGCATTAAGGAAAGTCGCTTTATTTGTAAGACCTTCTTCAAGCTTTGCAATCTCATTTTGCTTTTGTCCCTCTGAAAGAGTTGAATTTTCAATATTACCCTTTTTGGCAACAAACTCTTCAGATTCTAAGACTTGCTTTTTCAAAGACACAGAGCCGATTGACTTGAGATAGGCTACAATGTCGGCCACCTCTTGATTCAAGTCTCCATCTGTTACATAAGGTGTCATAGGAAAATCGCCATTGGGAAACTTATGAGCTAAATGCAATGTATTTGCAGGGTCAATGATGAGATTTGCCAAAAACTTCTCATCATAAATTGCCCCAGCTGTTGAAAGATCTGGCGTGAAGATAGTCGCTTCCTTATCATCGCGAAAATACACAGCCATATCACCCCCAGCAATGCCTACATCATTAAGCGTATGACAAGCCACACAATTTGATTCTACAAGAGCCTTTCCACGCTCGGCATTGCCTTTGCTCACATCAACATTGTGAGACAAATCTTTAAATTCAAAATCTGCCTTTGCTACTTCAGGGTGAAAAGTGGCGTGTGCCAAAGGCTCAACACCCCAATACAGCACACCCACGATAACTACAATAATGCCTAGAATCTTAATCTCTCTCATTAGTGTGCTCCTTTCTTATTTTCAAGTATGGTTACAATCGGCAATGCCACAAAGATAAGGAACAAAAATCCAATAGATGCAACAAAACCAATAAAGTTGTTTGCCCCTTCAGGTGGGAGTTTTCCAAAGATTGTAAGCACAATCATATCCACAATAAGTAGGCAGAACCATACGAAATATCCCGGACGCTTATGCGCAGGAGCAACGACAGAGCTTCTATCAAGCCAAGGCAAGAACAAAAATGCCACTTGTGCGATACCAAAAGCAATAAGCCCCAAATCAGCACTAAAGAAGAACCCTCTTAACACTTCATAGCTCCACAAGAAATACCACTCGGGGTAAATGTGTGCTGGAGTTTTCATATTATTTGCAGGGTCAAAGTTGATTGGATCCATAGCAAAGTCAAAATGGAAGCACACGAGATAGAAAAAGCCTATCATAAACAAGCACACAACAAAAATGTCTTTTGATAAGAACACAGGCCAAAAAGGAATAACTTTAGATTCTTTTTTTCTACCTTCTTCATATTTTTTTGCCTCCGCTTCAAAGTCAATATGCTCACCATCTTCATTATTTACGTGCGGCATTCTAAGCGTATAGAAGTGCAATGCAATCACACCAATAATCACAATAGGCAAAAGGCAAACGTGAAGCATAAAAAAGCGTGTCAAAGTAGAATCTGCAACAACAAAATTCCCTCTCACCCACTCAACCACATCAGGACCAATAAATGGAATCCCGCCAAAAAGGTTTGTGATAACCGCAGCCGCCCAATAGCTCATTTGCCCCCAAGGAAGCATATAGCCACTAAAAGCTTCAGCAGAAAAAAGCACAAATAGCAACATTCCGCCAATCCACACCATTTCACGCCCTTTTTTGAAAGAGCCATAATAAATAGCCACAAACATATGGATATAAATAATCAAAAATATCATACTTGCTGCCACAGCGTGGATATGCCGCCACAACCAGCCAAATGCCACCTCACTCATAATCGTATGATTGACACTATCAAAAGCAAGATTCACATCAGGCTTATAATACATCAAAAGGAAGAATCCAGACACCACAAGCAATGAAAAAAGCGTTAGCAACACAACGCCCATCGCCCAAAGGAAGTTGATGTTTTTAGGGACCCAATACTTCGTCATCATCACTTCCATCAATTTTCTAATGGCAAGGCGTTGATCAAGCCAATCTACCAAACCTTCAGCTTTTTTTACTTCCATATTTTCTCCTTATGCTTGTTTTGTCTCAAGCAGGGCTTTATACTCTTGCCCCTCTTCGCCTAGCACCATTTTTGTCCCATCAATCTTAAAAGGTGGAATATCCATAGGACGCGGTGGTGGAGTGCCTGCCTCATTTACACCAGAAGAGTTAAATCTTCCGCCGTGGCACGCACACGCAAACTCTTGTGCACCTTGATTAAAGCTTGGAATACAGCCCAAATGTGTGCAAATCTGAATCCCAACCGTGTAAATCGCACCATCTATCTCAAAATCCCTGCCCGGTGTTTTTTGGCTACCTGCTTGTTTTTTGAGAATATACACAGGTTTGCCTCGCCATTCCACCGTTTGTAGCACACCCTCTTGCAATGCACTCAAATCAAATGTTGTAAATCCAGCTGAAACAACGCTAGGCAATGGATCCCAAGAGCGTTTCATCGCATACAAAGAAGCCACAGCTCCCACAGCTGCAACACCACCTAGAGCCATTCCTAGAAAATCGCGTCTTTTTGTGTCTTGCATCTTTTCTCCTTTCGTGTTTGTTTGAAGTTTAAAAAGCTAGTATCGTATGCAAAAAAGGCTTAAATATTGTTTATTTTTGTTAAACTTTTTGTTTATTTTTAGAGTATGTTATAATGTGCGACACGAAAACAAACGACACAAACAAAAGGTGAAAAATGAAAGATTTTGTGGATTCTTGTGTATTTTTTTTACGAGAAGAATTCAAACAACGCGGTTTTAAAAAAGGAGTTTTGGGCTTAAGCGGTGGGATAGATTCAGCTGTGGTGGCAGCTCTTGGGGCTTTAGCTTTAGGGAGTGAGAATCTAAAAGTCCTGCTAATGCCCTCCAAGAGTTCAAGCTCTATTCACTTTGATGATGCACTCAATCTTGCTCAAAATCTTCATCTCACCCCTCAAGTTATTCATCTTGAAAGATTCCAAAGCCACTTTGCCGCACAAGTAGGGCTTGAAGGCAGTCTAGATGATAGGCAAAAGTTGCGTATGGGGAATTTTTGTGCTAGGCTTAGAATGGCATTGCTTTATGATTATGCAAGTGCGGAAAACGCCCTCGTGCTAGGCACAAGCAATAAAAGCGAGCTTATGCTAGGCTATGGAACGATTTTTGGGGATTTAGCCTGTGCGATAAACCCTATTGGCAGCTTGTATAAGACACAAATTTTTACCCTTGCCAAAACGCTCAATCTCCCACAAAACCTTATAGACAAAAAGCCAAGTGCAGATTTATTTGCTAATCAAAGTGATGAAGATGACTTAGGATACAGCTATGAATACATTGATGCTTTTTTGGTATGCTTTGAGAATCTAGGCGGTTTAAAAGCAAGGCAAAAAGATGAGCGAGACTGCATTCAAAGGGCTTTAGAATCTAGAGGCTTTACTCACCAAATGACCAACTCACTTTGCAAAAGAATTTGGGCAAATGCTTTTAAACGCACAATGCCAAGCGTGTTTGCCTTTAGCCGTCCTTTTTGCACTCCACATCAATAGTTAAGGAATAACACAATGCGTTTTATTGACTCATATTTTTATAATCCAAGCTTCTTACAAAAATGCCTAAGTATCGCTCTTTTGCCCATTTCATTACTCTATGCCATAGGCTCAATTATAAGGCGGAGATTCTCTACATTCCACGATTTTCATATCCCTATCATCAGTGTTGGGAATCTTGTCGCTGGAGGCAGTGGGAAAACGCCTTTTATCATTGAAGTAGCAAAAAATTTTTCAAATGTCTGCGTTATTTCACGCGGCTATAAACGCTCATCTAAAGGGCTTGTGATAGTAAGCCTAAATGGTGAGATTAAAACCTCACAAGAAGAAGCGGGCGATGAGCCATATCTCATTGCAAGGGAGCTAAAAAATGCAAGTGTCATTGTATGTAAAAATCGTGTAGAAGCCGTGCATAAGGCAAAAGAGCTAGGAGCAAAAGTCATATTTTTAGATGATGGATTTAGATTCAACTTTAAAAAGCTTAATGTCGTGCTTGAGCCGCTTTTAAAGCCTTACTTTCCATTTTGTCTTCCAAGTGGGATTTATCGCGAGGTAAAAAGTGCTTCAAAACACGCTGATATTCTCGTGCGTGAGGGAATAGACTATGAAAGAGAAGTCAATATAGAATCTCCAAGCGAGAGAATGCTTTTACTCACTGCTATTGCCAATCCATCACGGCTTGATGCGTTTTTGCCAGATTCCGTGGTGGGGAAGATTACCCTTAATGACCACTCACGCTTTGATATACAAGCCTTGCAAGATTCTATAAAAGAGCATAACGCCACTTCATTACTTGTAACAAGCAAAGATGAAGTTAAGCTTTTGGGGAGCGGACTAGATTTAAGCGTTATGCGGCTGCGTTTGAGTATAGATTCTCAAATTTTGGAGCGTATCAAAATGTATGTGATGAGCTTTGAATCCCAAAACTAAACCGACATTATTGTAAAAACGCTAGAATCTTGCTTTATACTTGATGACTAAAACTTTAAAAGGAGAGTGAAAATGAAACTTCAAGCAGGAGATAAAGCACCGCTTTTTAGGCTGCAAAGTAGTGATGGGAGCGAGTTTGCTTTGCAGGATTTGCTTTGTAAAAATGTCATTGTGTATTTTTACCCCAAAGACAATACACCCGGTTGCACGATTGAGGCTCAAGATTTTAGTGAGCTTATAGAATCTTTTGCGCTTAAAGGTTATGTGATTGTAGGTATTAGCCCAGATAGCCCAAAAACTCATCAAAACTTTATTGCCAAACAAAATCTTAAGATTCTGCTTCTTAGCGATACGGATAAAAGCGTGGCAAGTGCATATGGGGCATATGGCACAAAAATGATGTATGGCAAGGAGGTGCAGGGGATTATCCGTAGCACCTTTGTTATTGGCAAAGATGGCGTGATTAAACAAAGCTTTTATAATGTCAAAGCCAAAGGACACGCCCAAAAAGTGCTAGAGAGCTTGGAGGGATAAATATGCAGGATAAAAGCCAAACGCACAAAGTGGGCATTGTTGTGCCAATCTACAATGTAGAGCAGTATTTGCGTGAATGTTTAGATTCTGTTTTAAATCAAAGCTACCAAAATTTTGAAGTTGTGCTTGTTAATGATGGCAGCACAGACCAAAGCCTTGCAATCGCCAAAGAGTATGTCACTAGAGATAAACGCTTTGTTTTGATTGATAAAGACAATGGTGGCTTATCAAATGCAAGAAATACAGGAATTTATTGGTTTCAAGCTCGCTTTTTTTCAAATAGAACAATTAATGGGGGGGGGGCAAAAGCAATGCTTTAGAAATTTATGAATATCAAAACCTTCGCATTATCACGCATAGAGATAGAGTGCCTACCCCCTCTCAAATTGATTGGATTTGCTTTTTAGATTCTGATGATATGTGGCAAAGTGCCTTTTTGCAAAAATGTTTGCAATATTCAGCGGGAGCTGATGTAGTGTGGTGTGATTATCAATGCTATTATGATAATGTAGCACAGCCTAGTGAAGTGTATCCTACATTGCAAGAGAGCTATTCCTATGCGGATTCTATGCTTATCTCATCATCGCAATGGCTAGAAGATAGTGCGGAACGAGGCTCTTTTTATTGGGCGTGGAGCGGCATAATTGACTTTGCATTTTTGTGTAAAAAACAGGTATATTTCCTTGATTTTGCCTTGCACGAGGATCATAATTTCGGCACACTACTCTTTATCCAAGCCTCTCATATCTTTGTGTTAAAAGAAAAACTTTATTTATATAGAATTCGCCCAAATAGTATTTGCAACTTTACACAAAATAAGAATCTCACATATCCCGCGTATGTTGCAAAAGTCTATCAAGCTTTTAGCAATCAAAGTGTAGCAAGAGAATATTATAGAAGTGCGAGTTTATTTTTACAACTTGAAGAGCTACATTGCTTCAAGCAAAAGCAATCTCCTCAAGTTCAAACTCATATCACAAAACTTATACAAGGCACATATTGTTGTTTTTCACTTAGACTTTTTGAGTTTCCAAAAGACCCACTAAGACTTATATACAAGCTTTCCTTACTTAATGAATATGTCCGTTTGAAACCAGCCAGAAAACTTATTCTTGCTTTCCCACAATACTTTGAGATAAGCTATCCCTTGCGTGCTTTTGGATTTCATCTCAAGTCCTTAGAACGAAGCATTCGTCATACATTAAAAAAGAAAAAGGCTTAGAATCTTACATTCAGTCCTAGCATAACATACATTGGAGCATCTAGGTCAAGATTTTGAGCTGTGATAGTCCCAGCACCCGCACCATTTGGGAACTTCACAGGATTCACCGCTTTGTTATTAAAATATTCAGCTAAAATAAACTTCATACGCAATTCTAGCTCAACATACTCATTAATCACATACGCACCGCCCACATTAAATCCAGCACCAATGCCATCTATATCGCCTAGATTTGTCTTGCCCATATTATACACCGCACCAGCTCCGGCAAACACGCCAAAACCACTCAAAAAGTCATAGCGATAATCCACATTTACGCCAATGTGATTAAGATTCATTCTGCCTAGAATCTCATCTTTGCCAAAACTCGCCCCAATATAATCAGCATAGATTCTAATAGCTTGAGTTGGCTTAAAATACACATCATAGCCTACTCTCGCACTTCCACCAAATCCGCTCAAGCTCTTATCACCATCAAACTGATCAATCTCCATACTTTGAACATTAAAATATTCAGATGATCGCTCCATAAAGCCAAAGCTCCCTGATGCACCAATCACAAATTTATTTTTGCCTCTCTCATAAGTCTGCTCATCAGCCTGTGCGATACCAAAAAACAAAAATCCACACAAAACAAAAACTAACTTTTTCATTTTCACACTCCTATTGCAAAAAAGTGGGCGAGATTCTAATCAAAATAAGTAAATTTTACATAATCTTTACAAAGTTTTTGTCTTAGCAATTTCTTTGTATGTTTCAAACACATCGCCCACTTTAATATCATTATAATTCTCTAGCATAATACCGCATTCATAGCCCTTTGACACTTCCTTAGCGTCATCTTTAAATCGCTTGAGTGAGCTAATAGAGCCTGTATGCACCACCACGCCATCACGGATTAGTCGCACCTTAATGCCCCTTTGAATGCTGCCTTCAACAACCATACACCCAGCAATCACTCCAACCTTAGGAATATTAAATGTCTCACGCACTTCAGCCTGTCCGGTATTCTCCTCTTCAATCACAGGCGACATAAGCCCACCAAGCAATGCCTTAATATCATCAAGCAGTGAATAAATAATAGAATAAGTCTTAATCTCCACGCCAAGCTCTTTTGCCTTTGCTTTCACGCTTCCTGTTGGGCGAACATTGAATCCTAGAATCAAACTATTTTCACTTGTTGCAGACAAATCTATATCACTCTCACTAATCCCACCAACACCAAAGCCAATGATATTGACACGCACCTCATCATTGCTTAGTTTTTCCAAACTTGCCTTTATTGCCTCAAGGCTACCTTGCGTATCAGCTTTCACAATAAGCGGCAGACTTTTAAGATTACCTTGAGCGACCATCTCACCTAGCTCATCAAAAGTAACCTTTGTAGTTTTGCTTAACTCTTTTTGTCGCAAATATAAAGCGCGTTTTTGTGCGTGTTCTCGCGCAATCGTGTCATTTTCCACACTTTGAAGCACAGCTCCCGCACTTGGCACAAGCGAAAGCCCAGTAACAACCGCTACGCCAGAGGGGTAAAGCTGCGTGATATTCTGCCCCCTATCATCAAGCAATGCTCTCACACGCCCAAAAGCCGTGTCTGCCACAACAGAATCTCCAACATTCAACACACCTTGCTGCACGATGATAGTCGCCACAGGACCTCTACCCTTTTCCAAACTTGCCTCTAATACGATAGCTCTAGCTCTACCCTGATGAGAGGCTTTAAGCTCTAGCACTTCAGCTTGAATTAAAATCGTCTCTAGGAGATTTTCAACCCCCTCACCACTCTTAGCCGAAATAGGAATAAACTCATACTCCCCGCCCCATTCATTAGGAGTAAATCCAAGCTCAGCACATTCAGCCTTAAGTTTATCGGGATTTGCATTTTCCTTATCCATTTTATTCATTGCAATGATGATTTGCACATTTGCCGCTTTAGCGTGATTGAGTGCCTCTATAGTTTGTTGCTTTACGCCATCATCAGCTGCAATGACAATAATAGCTATATCTGTAACCTGCGCTCCTCGGCTTCGCATTTGCGTGAAAGCCTCGTGTCCGGGCGTGTCAATAAAGCTAATTTTTTTGCCATTCTTTTCTACCATATACGCCCCAATATGCTGGGTAATGCCCCCAGCTTCGCCACTTGCCACACGGGAATTACGGATATAATCAAGCAATGAGGTTTTCCCGTGATCCACGTGTCCCATAATAGTAACCACAGGCGGACGCTCAAGCTGCGGTGCATCGTCCTGCTCCACCTCTATTTCACTATGCTCTTTTACATCTTGGATAGAAATCTCTAGCTCAAACTCATCGGCTAGAATCTCAATAGCATCTCTGTCAAGGAAGTCATTTCTAGTCGCCATAAGCCCAAGGTTAAATAGCACTTTTATCACTTCTTTTAGCTCCACCCTAATAAGTTCAGCAAACTCATATACGCGAATTTCTTCTGGAATAGAGATAGCACCCTTAACCTTATCTACATTCTTTACTACTTTTGGCGGTTTGCGTCTTTTGCCACCGCGTTTAATGCTCCCCTCATTCATCCACGGATTCTTTCTGTGAATCTGAACTCTATCGGTGATAGCTTGACGAATCTTATTTTCCTCTTCCTCATCACGCACCTGCGTTTCATTCAAATCAAAAAGCATAATCTCATCTTGCTCATCATCATAATCAAAGCCAATGTCCCTATCATCTAGGATATGAATCTTTTGATCTGTGTGTTTTTGGGCTATCTTTGGCTTATGCTTATCTTTTTTGTGCTTTTTATGTTCTTCATCAGCACTTTGTGCAAGAAGTTCCTTGTAGCTTGGGGCGTGTTTTTTGCTCTCATCTTTTTTGGATTCAATGGGACTTTGCTCTTTGCTTGGCGATGGGTGCTTGTCATTTTTACGCACAATCCTCAAGCCCAGCTTAGCCTTTGGCTCTAAGCTCACAGCCTCAGCAGAATCTTCGCTCTCACTCTCTTTAGGACTAATCTTTTGAGTTTTTGATATATCTGGCTTTGGTTGTGAATCTTGTATTTTTGTATCTTCTTTTTTGCTTTGAGGGCGTTTGTCGTCTTTTTTCTCCACTTGTGCTTTTGTATCTTTAGTTTGAGATGAAGTCTTTTTGCTAGAATCTTTAGCCTTACTCGTCTTTGGCTTTTTAGATTCAAGTTTTGGGGGCATTGGATTTACCCCTGTGGTCATAAACTCATATAGTGCAGCAGCTTCCTCTTGCGTCAAAGAGCTTGATGGCGTTTTGACACCTAGCCCCATTTCTTTGGCTTTTTCAAAGGCAAATTTAGCGTCCTTGCCAAATTCCTGCCCAATTTGTGCTAGTCTAATTTTTTCCATTGATTGCTTATCTCCTTTAGTCTTAAAGCATATTCTTCACTTGGTTTGAGTTTGTTAATTTTTAGTATCACTTGAAGTGTTTTTGGCTGCCCTAAGCACTCCTCACACACATAAAAACTTCGTCCTTTCCCGCTAAATTCACATAGGGAATAACCATCACATTGCAGTCTTAAAAGCTCCTTTTGATGAAATCTCTTGCGACATTTGACACACATACGCGTTTGTTTGGCTTGTTTCATTTGTATTATACCTAAAGTTTTATGATTCTAGCAGTGTCGCACCTATATTGTCAAATTCTAACTCAAACACGCGGAACTTTGGGAAGCTCTTTTGCATTATTTCTGCTAGTCTTTTACTCTCATCAGCATAACAAATGTTTAAAAACGATGAGCCACTGCCTGAAAGTGTGCTTAAAAGGGCATTATTTTCTAGGGCAAGTTTTTGAATCGCAAATAAAATCGGCAAAGCCTTCATACGCACATCTTGATGGAATCTATCCTGACTCGCTTCCCTTAGCAGTGTATAATCCCCTTTCATAAATGCTCCGCTTAGCATACACGCGTGAGAGAGATTAAATACTGCATCTTTTGTGCTATATTTTTTAGGCAATGTGCGGCGTGAAAATTTTGTAGAAATAGTCGCATTTGGCACAACAACAACGGCTTTAATATCATTTGGCACCAGCGTTTGCATACTCACAACCCTTGTTTTTTGACTAGCAAAAATAGAATCTTTCTTGCAATGATGCACAGATTCTGTTTGAGATTCTAGCATTGCGATATTAAAGCCTCCATAGAGTGCAGGTGTAGTGTTGTCTGGGTGATTTTCATAGCAAAGGGCAAGATTCACAATCTCGCTTTTATCTATGGGCTTTTGCATAATATGATACGCACTCACAATCGCTCCTATAATCACTGCCGAGCTAGAGCCAAGTCCCCTTGAGATAGGAATATCATTGTGAAAACTAAATTTATAATGCCCCCGCGGATACTCAAAAAAATCAAGCACCTCATTAAATATTCTCACAAACACATTATCCACGCGTAATTTTGGGCGATCCTCACCCTCACCCGCAATGTGAATGCTGCTCAAACGAGCAGGAGTAATGCTAAAAGTATTATAAAGCTGCAATGCCAAGCCTAGCGTATCAAAGCCCGGTCCAAGATTTGCACTTGTAGCAGGAACACGAACAACCAAAATCTACTCCTTCTGCCATACTCAAATTTGACGCTCAAAAAACCGCATTATAATGTTTTTGTTTTAAGCTTTGTTTATGAAAGCCCTTAGATTCTAGCTTTGCACCGGTGGCAATATGTATAATGGCTCTGTTTTGTGGTGAAAACATTGAGGGTCTAAAACCTTTGGCATATAAAAATCTGTCTCTTGCGGATTGTCTATACCATAAGCAAGGGCAATCTCATTATGTTCATCTTCATAAAAATAAGTCGTGCCAAACGCCTTAATATATTTTGCTTGAGTGAAATAAAAACTTGAAGTAGCAAGGAGCTTGATTTCATAAAGTAGGCTTAATGTGTGCAAAAAAATATGCGTGAGTTTTAATGCACTAAAACTTCCGGGTCCATTAGCATAATAAATTGTGTTTATTTTCATATCCGCATATTGAGAATCCTGCTTAGGATTTGGGAGCAAAGATTCAAAGATTTTTGGCAGGGCATTAAGCGTGAGTTCTTGGCTTACAATCTCCCTAAAAAGCACTCCGTTTTCATACAACCCACATCTAATGCTTCCACCAACACAAACAAGTGCGACATCAATGCTTTTCAATGCTACATCTCATAGGCATATTCTAATGCTTCTTCCATAGCCTTATCCTCAAGGCTCACAATCTCATAGGCTTTCTCATCGCTGAGAAGTTGCTTTGTTAATAAGTGATTAAGCTTGTGGCTTCCCGCATAAGAGACATAAGTGCCAAGCAGAGGCATTCCAAGCAACGCCATATCGCCAATAGCATCTAAAATCTTATGTCGCACAAACTCCTCCTTATACCGCAATCCATCTTTATTGAGAATCCCACTCTCATCAAGCACGATACAATTACTCAAATCCCCACCTTGAGCTAGTCCAATAGAGCGTAAATAATTCACCTCGTGCAAAAAGCCAAAAGTCCTAGCACGAGCAATCTCTTCCTTATATGCCTTTGTGCTAAAGGTAAATTTATAGTGCTGCTGACGAATGGCTGGGTGGCTAAAATCAATACTAAAATCAAAAATTGTCCGCTCACTAGGCTCTACACGCACAAATTTCTTATCATCTTGAATCTCAATGGGCTTTTTAATCGCTATGACTTTTTTTGGGGCGTTTTGCGAGATAATCCCTGCTTCCTCAAGGAGCATACAATAGCCAATAGAGCTTCCGTCCATTATGGGCACTTCCTCATTATCTAGGCAGATTCTAATATTATCAATCCCATAAGCGTGAATGGCTGAAAGCAAATGCTCAATGGTAGAGATTCTAGCCTCCCCCTTGCCAAGCACCGTTGCCATTGTAGTGTCAATAACATTTTCAGGCTTTAACTCAATGCTTATGCCCAAATCACTACGATAAAACACCACGCCACTATTTACATCTAATGGCTCAAGCTCCATTCTCACAGGCACACCCTTATGTAGTCCAACCCCTACAATCTCAACCTTATTTTTTATCGTTTTTTGTTTCATAATAAATCCTTTATGATTATATCATCGTCTTTTCTTAAAATTATTTTGAATAATGCACTGCTTTGGTTAATTTTGCGTAAAAAAGGCTCATCAAGTAGCCTATCTTGAAAAATTACTCCTGAAGCTAGAATCTTTTTGCAAATCATATATTCCCCGCCTACCTCAACACTCCCCTTGCATTCGCCAAAGATAGCAAGATTCCCACCTGCTACCACTCTTGCACCATCATTGACTTGAGATTCTATCACCACATCACCATTATGGCAAATCTCCTCTCCACTCCGCACAACCTTAGAAACAAACAAGGTCGGCACAGATGATGAAGTCTTTTGAGGTTCTACATCGAGCTTAGAATCTTTTGGCTCTTTTGACTGCGTGTTTTGATGAGTATAGATCGTATTAAGTGTGCTAAAGCTTAGCTGATTGTGCTGTAAAAAATCCTTCAACACAGAATCTATCTCTCCCTTAAAGCCAAGCGTATGGTAACGCAAAAGTGGCAAATGCTTTGTGATAAAGGCAATGTATTCTTCCGTGCTTGCTCCAGCTTCAAACTCAAATAGCTTTAATGTGCGTTGATGTGTCTTTATCATAGATTCAGGCTCTTTTAGGGAACTACTCTTGTTTGGTAAAAGCTACGCGTCTTGCTTAAAACACTCACTATATTTTCATCAATCCACTTTTGGTCAAGCCATTCAGCCAAACGCACAAAATGCCCTTGAACCAAAATCCCAAAATGCAAATGATCGCCAAAAGCCCAGCCTGTCGCACCGGTTTTGCCTATCTCTTGTCCTATATGCACTTCATCGCTCACTTCAACATAGCTCTCCTGAAGATGTGCATAGATTGATGAAACGCCAAAGCCGTGATACAAAAGCAAAGTATTCCCATATAGCCCAAGATGACTTTTAAGCAGCACTATGGCATTGTTGCTTGCGATAATGGGAGCATTTTTCACACTTGCCACATCAATGCCCAAATGTGTGGCTTCGCTGATTTTTTCTTTATCTAAATAATAAGTGCGATAATCCCCAAAGCTCCCCACAAGCTTTGAGCCTCTAAGCGGCACAAATGGAGCAAATCTCTCGTCAATAAAGCTCTTAGTGGATACCAAATCGCTACACGCTTTTAAGATTCTCTTTTCATCTTCAGCACGAATCTCTTCATTGAAAAATGCAAACTTCTCTATGTCGTTCTCAAAATCTCTTAAATGCTTTTTGTCAATTTGAGAAAGCAACTCATCAAGCTTGCCACTTAAAAAATCCTCTTTAATGCGGATATTTGAACGATAATAGGGAATATTGATATTACGCACAAGCGGAATATTGTGCCGTGTAACATTCCCCGCTTTATCTTTGGCAACAAGCTGTGCGGTGAAAAATTTATTTTTCAAAGGCCAAGCAATAATGCCGACATAAATATTCTCATCAAGGTATTTAAAAAGCTCAAATTCATCTGTGCCATTGCTGATACGCACATCTTCCAATGCCATATCTTTGACTTCAAATGCCACAACTGCACTTCCACCACGCGCAATTTGATATGATGAGGCAATGGGTGTAACTTGAGGCGGGGTAGTATCCACAATGAGATTAAGCTCTACCTTTGCTGTATTGCCCGTAAAAAAATGCGAACTACTCCAATCAGTAATTTCAATCTTATACTGAATTGTTGTGCCATTTTTAAGTGTTATTGAAGGCTTTGGGAGTGGAATCTTTACTGATTTTGGTTTATTTAAAATTACTTCTTTTTCATCGCTCAAAATCTCGCCATCAAATATTACTTGCACACGATAATCGCGTATTCCACTCTCATCACTAAAGCCTATTTGAATCTCATCTTGCAAATTCCAATGCGTTGGGGCAGAGCTAGATTCAAGCACAGGCTCTTGTGTCTCAAAAATAATAGAGCTAAAGGTAATAACCCCTACCAAAATAAGAATCACAATCCCCACACTGACTACAACCAATCGTCTATTATCCATCTATCCGCCCATCGTTTTTAAAGATACAATACATAAAAGGGTCATATTTTAGCAGATATTTCTTAATCCTAGTTAGGCTCTATGGCTTGTTTGTGGGGATAAAAGCGGAATCTTAGCATTGTGTGTTTATCAGCTTTTGGGATAGGCAAGATTCTTAGGAAAGATTTTAAGCAAATTATTGTGCTTGATTTGCCCTTGCTCCAGCAGCTTCAAGGACTTTACCCATTCTATTTTTACCCTCCAAACTTTCAAGGTATGCTACTTCTTGCAAGACTTGACCAACTGCGGCAAAAAGGTCGTGTGGGATTGCTTGATTTAAATCTAGCTGACGATATAGCTCTCTTGCAAGTGGAGGATTCTCAATAATCTTTATGTCATACTCCCTTGCAATACCCTTTATGCGAATGGCTAGCTCATCAATCCCCTTTGCCACCACCACAGGTGGCATACCTTTTTCAATCTCCTTTTCACTATATCGCAATGCCACAGCATAATGCGTGGGATTTGTAATCACTACTGAAGCACTTGGTATTTCTTGCATCATACGATTACTAGCAATTTTTTGTTGCATTTGGCGGATTTTAGCTTTAATTTCAGGGCTTTGCTCATATTGTTTATACTCATCTTTGACTTCTTTAATACTCATTTTAAGACTTTTAATGTATTGATAACGCTTGATAAGATAATCACTCACCGCCATAATGAAAAACAAAATCAAAAGCACCCCAATAAGAATAAGTGCCTTTTGCCTAAACCACATAATCTGCCCATACAGCCCACTCATAGATACGCTAGGTAACTCATTAAAAAAGCTCACAAATACAGCAAATCCCACAATAAATGCCACAAACACTTTCAGCGTAATCATAAAACCATCAAGCAATTTTTTGAGCGAGATGACATTTTTTATACCCGTAATAGGATTAATTTTTGAGAGCTTTGGCTTAATGGCTTTTGGAGAGAGCAATAATCCAAATTGTGCGATATTGGCAATCACGCCTGTTACCATAAGTGCCACAAAAAGCGGGGCTAGCATAATGAACACTTCAAGTCCTATGCTTAACATCAAATCCCCCAAAAGTCGCACATCAACATCTTGTGTAATGAGAGCATTAATATGCAAAAAAATCTTTTGGCTATGCTCCACCCAAAAGGGCAAAAGCAAAAACATAAGCCCAAGCCCTACAAGCAAAATAAAAAATCCCGCTAGTTCCGGGCTTTTGCTGACATTCCCCTCCTCGCGTGCTTTGGCAATCTTATGTGCGGAGGGGGCTTGGGTCTTTTCTTCATCAGCCATTTGTTAGCCCTTTAGTGTATGAAGCTTATGCAGTGCATTTTCATAATCCTGCATTGTGTTGATGTTTAAGCCCTCTTCCTCACTGATAGGGACAATCTCGTGCAGATGAGATTCTACAATGCGATGCAGCGCATAGTCTTTAGACTTATACGCCCACAGCAGAGAATCTAATGTAGAGCGTTGCCATTTTGAGATTAAATAATGTGCTTTAAACTCGCCTTGTGCATACACAATTGGGCAATCTTTTGAATCTAAAGCCAAAAGTGTCTCTTGAGAGATAAAAGGCGTATCTACACTTATAAAAATAATCTCTTTAGAATCTAAAGCATTAAAGGCATTTATCATACCCACAAGCGGAGCGTAAATAGGGCTAGATTCTATCAAAAAATGTGCCTCAAAGCTAAACTTATCACGCTCCTTTGCACTCACATACAGATTCTCACACATACTCTCAAAACGCCTTAAAAGCCATTGACTAAGTGGATACCCACCAAAACAAATCTGCGTCTTATCCTGCCCGAGGCGAGAGCTTTTCCCACCAGCGAGAATCACACAAGGTGTTGTAATCTTTCGCATAAAAACCCTTACTTTTTTATGGTGTATTGTAACTTGTTTTGTATAATCCCCCATTGTAACAATAAAGTAGCAATAAATTTATAATCCTTAGGACATATATGCTTATAGATTCATTTCAACGCACAATTGACTATATGCGTGTGTCTGTTACAAAGCAGTGTAACTTCCGCTGTCAATATTGTATGCCAGATACACCTGATGATTTCATTGATAAGAGTGCATTGCCCCTGCCAAAAATGCTCACTTTCATTAAACTCGCTATTGATAATGGAATCAAAAAAATCCGTATTACCGGTGGAGAGCCACTTTTAAGAGCGGATTTATGCGAGTTTATAGGTGGAATTTATGCTTACGCCCCACATATTGAACTCACCCTTACAACCAATGCTTTTTTGCTTGAAAAATACGCTCAAGGGCTAAAAGATGCGGGAGTTAATCGCATAAATATCTCACTAGATTCACTAAAAAGCGAGCGGATTAGGCATATTTCTAAACGCGATGCCCTGCCACAAATCCTGCGTGGAATCCACAAAGCAAATGAACTCAAACTTGGCATTAAGCTCAATATGGTGCCACTTAAAAGCGTGAATGAAGATGAAATTGTGGATATGCTAGAGTTTGCTAAAACTCATCATTTTGGGGTGCGATTTATTGAGTTTATGGAGAATATCCACGCAAAAGATACGCTTAAAGGCTTAAGAGCGAATGAGATTCTAGCCCATATCAATACAAAATACACAACCACTTTGCTCAAAAAAGAATGCTTTGGTCCAGCAAAACTCTATGCGATTGATGATGGGAGCAATGATAAGGCATTTGCCTTTGGGATTATCTCTCCGCACGAAGATGACTTCTGCCAAAGCTGTAATAGAATCCGCTTAACGAGTGATGGTGTGATTTGCCCTTGTCTATACTATCAAGAAAGTGTAGATTTGCGAGAGGCTATCTTACAAGAGGATACAAAAGCATTGCAAAGCCTCTTAGAAAAAGCTATAAAAAATAAGCCAGAGAAAAACCAATGGGAGCAAAATATGAATCCTAGCCTACTTTCAACCCGAGCATTTTACTACACAGGCGGATAGAAACAAAGGAGCAAAAGCAAATAAGTTTCTAAGCAAAAGCACATTACAATGTGTTGTTCTTATTTATCAATTACACAAGGATTTGCGATGGATATTTTACAAAAAGCCCTAAAATCTTCTCACGATGAATCTTTTCACAATCTCACCCCACACGAGCTAAGCAAACTCTATGAGTATGATATTTTCACCCTTGGCAAAGCCGCTAACGAACTGCGAGAAAAACGCTATGGTAAAAAGGTGTTTTTCAATAATAATCGTCATATTAATCCTAGCAATATTTGTGCTGATGTATGTAAGTTTTGTGCATTTTCTGCCTCTCGCAAGAATCCAAACCCTTATGCGATGAGTATTGATGAGATTCTAACCCAAGCCCACAAAGCCTATGAAAATGGTGCAAAAGAGCTTCATATTGTTTCAAGTCATAATCCAAACTATACTTATGAGTGGTATTTTGAGCTTTTTAGAGAGATTAAAAAGGCATTGCCACAAGTGCATTTAAAAGCCCTAACTGCCGCAGAAGTGGATTATATAGATAGAATCTCAAACAAAGGCTATAAAAAAATATTAGAAGATATGGTGGAATCTGGTGTAGATTCTATGCCCGGAGGAGGGGCGGAAATCTTTGATGAGAGTGTGCGGAGCTATATTTGTAAGGGCAAAGTAAGCTCTAAGCGATGGCTTGAAATCCACGCTTATTGGCATAGTTTGGGCAAAATGAGTAATGCTACAATGCTTTTTGGACACATAGAAAAAAGGGAACATAGGATTGATCATATGCTGCGTTTGCGGGAGATTCAAAGCCAAGATTCTAAGGTAGCAAACAAAGAGGGTGGGTTTAATGCCTTTATCCCGCTTTTATATCAAAAAGAAAATAACTTCCTTAATATCAAAGATTTTCCAAGCGGACAAGAGATTCTAAAAACAATCGCCATTGCTAGAATCTTACTCCATAATATCCCACATATCAAAGCATATTGGGCAACTTTGGGACTGAATATGGCGATTGTCGCACAAGAATTTGGTGCTGATGATATGGATGGCACAATTCAGCTAGAATCTATCCAATCCGCCGCAGGAGCGAAAAGCAAGGGCGGCTTAAGCAAAGATGAGCTTATCTCGCAGATTAAAGATGCGGGATTTGTAGCCATAGAGCGAGATTCTATCTACAATGAACTAGCGGAGTATTAAAGACTTTGGGAGATTCTACATATTCAAAACACGCCGCACACGCTAAGGAATCTAAGCGGTGTTGTAGCCATTGTCAGCTACCCTACGAGAAAAATCAGCTCTTTAAACGCATAAACGATGATGGGCAGGAGCTATATTTTTGTTGTAGTGGCTGTGAGAGCGTGTATTACTTACTGCAATCTTGCAATCTCACAAGCTTTTATGACAAGCTAAATACCACCATCACACCGCCTAATCTCACACAGCAAAGCGATAGCACGCATTTTGACACGCAAGGCTTTTATGACAAATACATTCACACCATCACCAAAGACAATAAACAACTCCATCAGGTGCATTTGATTCTAAGTGGGA
The DNA here is from genome assembly GCA_963559865.1 of uncultured Helicobacter sp. Taxonomy (GTDB): domain Bacteria; phylum Campylobacterota; class Campylobacteria; order Campylobacterales; family Helicobacteraceae; genus Helicobacter_C. The sequence goes on along the minus strand of CAUWMC010000021.1, from coordinate 8,593 downwards.
TTCATTGTGCGGCGTGTGTTTGGCTTAATGAAAAGATTTTAACCCAAACGCAAGGCATATATGATGTCGCCATAAACTACACAAACAATAAAGCCACTATCACTTGGGATAATACCATTTTGCCATTGAGTAAAATTATCTCCCTTATCCGCTCTATTGGCTATGATGCGTATGTTTATGATAGTAGAATCCAAGAAGCCGCAGACAAAAAACAAATGAGAGAATATTATATCCGCGTGATTGTTGCTCTCTTTTGCACAATGAATATTATGTGGGTGGCTATCGCACAATATAGTGGATATTTTTTAGGCATACAAGAAGATGCGAAAGATATTCTCAATCTTGCCTCATTTATCCTTTGCACACCTGCACTTTTTTATTCTGGCTGGATATTTTACCGCTCTAGCTATTATGGTTTGAAAAATGGCTTTATTGGAATGGATTTACTTGTAAGTGTTGGCTCAACACTTACTTATCTCTACTCCATTTATGCTGCGATTACGCGGAGTGGGGAGACTTACTTTGAATCTGTGAGTATGATTATTACCTTCGTGCTAGTGGGGAAATTCCTAGAAGTGCGTGCACGCAAAAATGCTGGAGACAGCCTTGATAGTTTGCAAAATCTCCTACCTACAAGCGTGGAAGTATGGAATGGCGAAAAATACGAGCCAACAAGCCTTGAGAGTGTAAAAGTGGGAGATAAGATTCTCGTGCGAGCAGGAGATAAAATCGCTATTGATGGAATCTTAGCTAGTGATTATGCCCTATTTGATACAAAGGCAATTAGCGGGGAATCTTTGCCCCTAGAATCTCGCAAAGGCGAAGCGGTGCTTTCTGGCTATATTAACCTTAATCATCAAATCTTCTATACTGCCACAAAGGCATTTTCACAAAGCCTTATGAGTCATATCATTGAGCTTGTAAGCTCCTGCCTCTCTCATCGTCCGCAGATTCAGAATCTTGCCAATGCTCTCTCGCAATACTTTTCACGCGTGATTTTAAGCCTAGCAGTGTTGTGCTTTGTATGTTGGTATGTTCTAGCAGATGTGGGAGCGGAAAAGTCGCTGATGATAGCCATATCTGTGATTATCATCGCTTGTCCTTGTGCGTTAGCCCTAGCGACCCCCATAGCTTCAGTGGTAGGCATTGGGGAGGCGTATAAGCATAATGTGCTGTTTAAACAAGCTAGTTTCCTTGAATCTCTAGCAAAAGCTGATATGGTAGTTTTTGATAAGACAGGCACACTCACCATTGGTAAGCCAAAAGTGCAGCAATGCCACATACAAGGAGAATACGACAAGAATCTTTTATGTAATTTTGTGCATTTAAGCAAACACCCTGTGGCATTGGGGATTGCGGAGTTTTTGGCAGATTCTACAAATGAAGCAGATTCACAAAAAACTGCGTGGGAGCTTGAAAACTTTCAGCAGTTTGACGCACAAGGCATTACTGCTTATAGCTTATCACAGAGTGGGGAAAGCATAAAACTCGTTGGTGGGAATCTTGCCTTTTTACAACAGCAGGGGTTTGTCATTCCACCTTTGAGCATTGCTCAAGGTATGCTTTTTGCCTATGGAGTGATAGAAAATGATAAGCAAACATTATGCGAAGTCTTTGAGCTTTATGATGAGCCAAAGCCCTATGCCAAAACGCTTATAGATGCCCTGCATAAAAATGGCATTAAAACCGCGCTTCTTAGTGGCGATAGGCAAGAGAGTGTGAATCTTATAGGCAATCAGCTTGGCATACAACAAACAGAGCATTCTTTCTCGCCCTTGCAAAAAGCCCAATGGATTATGTCTTACAAACAAGAGCATAAAGATTCTGTGCTTGTGATGATAGGCGATGGGATTAATGACGCTCCGGCTCTAAGCAAAAGTGATATTGCTATTTCTATGGGGGCGGGTAGTGATATTGCTATTTTGAGTAGCGATATTGTTATTCTTGATGATAAGCTTAGCACTCTACACAACGCCCTTGCAATCGCACAAAATACATACAAAACTATCAAGCAAAATATTGCCCTAAGCATAGGTTATAATGCTTTGAGTGTGCCTTTGGCTCTCTTTGGGCTAGTCATACCGCTATTTGCTGCACTCTCAATGAGTCTTAGCTCCATTATTGTCGTGCTGAACTCACTAAGATTAAGAAATTTTAAAGCTTTTAGAGATGGTAAAAATGGGTAGAAACTGAAATGAAAGTAAAAAAGCCTTGCATTTTTGTGTTATTTTAGCTTATCTTGCAATTTTTTAGCGTAAGATAAGGCTGTCTTAAATCTTGATAATGGAGGCGTGTGATGAAAAAGCATATCGTTTTTTTTGAAGCAGTAGGCGGCAGTGATAAAGGCAGAGATGGACACAGAAAAGATACTGTGCCAATGATGGACTATCTCAAAAAACTTGGTTGGAATGCGGAAGTTGTGTTTTTCACAGATGAGATTCTAAGAGATTCTGCAAAAACAAATGAGATTTTTGAATATGTTAAAGGTGCGGCTGATGCGTATGTATCGCGTGTGAATCCGGGTAATTTGAAAGAAGAGAAACTTTACTTTGATGTCTTGCGTAAGCTTTGTGATAATGGCGTGATTGGTATGCCTCACCCTGATGCGATGATTGGCTATGGGGCAAAAGACGCTTTGACAAAGCTCCGCAATACAGAGCTTGTGCCAACAGATACTTTGGCGTATTATGACCCTGCTGAAGCAAAACGCATTGGTGTGAATTGGGTAGCAGGAGAAGAGCACGATTTTAAGGCAAACTTCCCAAAAACACTAGCAAAAGGTGAAAGGGTATTAAAGCAAAATCGCGGTAGCACAGGGGAAGGAATCTGGCGTGTGCAGCTAAAAGACCAAAGTCAATATGGCAAGCTTTCTTCTGTCCCGCTTGATACCATTGTGCGATGCACAGAAGCAGTGGATAACCACGTAGAAGAGCATAAGCTAGGCGATTTTATGAATTTCTGCGAGAAGTATTTGACGGGTGATAATGGTATGCTTGTGGATATGACTTTCTTACCGCGTATTAAAGAGGGCGAGATTAGAATCCTAATGCTATATAAAGATCCTATTTATGTGGTGCATAAAAAACCAGCTGAAGGGGCAGATGCGTTTTCTGCGACACTCTTTAGTGGGGCAAAATACCGCTATGACAAGCCAGAGCAATGGAGTGAGCTTGTAGGCTACTTCCTATCTAACTTGCCAGAGATTAAGACTAAGCTTGGCAACTATGACCTGCCATTAATTTGGACAGCGGATTTTATCCTTGATACTGATGAAAATGGTAAGGATAAGTATGTGCTAGGCGAGATTAACTGCTCTTGTGTTGGCTTTACCTCACCTGTTGAGTTTTTGGATAAAACCGCTAGACGCGTAGCAAATACAATTATTAATATTGTGGAAGACGCAAAATCCTAAATTGCTCTTTTAAAAACCCCTTATGCGAGATTCTCATATTTCGCATAGGCTCTAGATATTTTTTATCTCAAAAACAGAATCTAAAGCCTGTGAATTATTTGCTGTGATTTAGGCATTTTTGTTAGATAAATAGCATTTATTTGGCACTGTATATGGTATTTTGCAATTTAGCTGACAGCCTAGAAATCTTGGCAGCCTAATACTTGGGGCATTTTAATCACGCCAAGATATACTTTCTTAGCGTATAAAAAATCTCAATGCTTCCAAATATTGTTTGATAGTAGTTATGTGTAAAAACTCTCTAGATTCTAAATCGTAGAATCTAGAGACAAGCATTAGGCGATGAGTTTGTATGCCACGGTGAATATCGTCAAAAGCCCTGTGATAAACACAAAGGCATCTAGGGCTGGGTTTTTGAACTTTTTCATCTTTGAGACGCTATAAATAGCGATGATTGGCATAAGGAATAAAATCGCTGCGATGATTGGACCACCTAAGTCTTCAATAAAGCCAAGCACACTGGGATTGATATAGGCTACAAGGAGCATTACCACATACATTACACTTGTGCTTGCAATAGCGATGACTTTAAGATTTGGATTCTCATTGCCGGCTATTTTGCAGCATTTACGCACGATACCATACGCCCCTTCTCTAGCCCCAAAATAATGCCCAAAAAATGAGCTAGAAATAGCCAAAAATGCTATCAAAGGACCGCCATAAGAGATGAAAGGATTATCAAGCTTGTTAGCAAAGTAGGATAGCACAGGGATATTTTGCGCTCTAGCTTCAGCAAGCTCCGCTGGGCTTAGACATAGCACACAAGAAAAGACAAAAAACATCACAAAGATTAATAGCATTGTCGCGGTGCGGAAGAGGATTTGATTTGCCTTTACTACGGAGTGTTCCCCATACTCACGCTTCACACTTAAAGAAAAGGTAGAAATCGCTGGAGAGTGATTAAAGCTAAAGACAAGCACAGGTAATGTGAGCCACACGATTGTCAAAAACTCTTTAACATTTGGTACTTCACTTAGGCTACCTAGATTCCAATGCGGGATAAGATAGAGTGAAAAGATAAAGAGTATCGCACATAGTGGATACACGAGCCATTCACATACTTTGGTGATAAACTCTTCGCTAAAAAGCATAATGAGCATAAACGCACTCACACCCAAAAATACCAAAATCGCACGCCAAAGTGGAAGCAAACTCGCTACTTGTGAGCCTCGCTCATTTAGCTCGGTAGTATAGATAGAGCTAATAAACGCAGCTAATGAGCCATTAGAATCTAGCAAGGGCAAAAGTTGATTATAAATAAAGCTTTCAAATGTGTTTGTAATCCCCACGCAGTAAGCCAAACAAATGGGGAAAATCGCAAAGAAGTAAAGAATAGAGATAAATACACTCACTCCACGCCCGAAGTATTCTTCTGCGGCGTGCGTGATGTCCCTATCATTGCCACTAGCTTGGCAGACAAAGCGACTTAACGCTCTGTGGCTCAAATACACCATAGGGAATATGACAAAGCACATCACCACCACAGGCCAAAAGCCCCCACCTCCAGCTTTGATAGGTAGATACAAAATACCAGCTCCCACTGCTGTGCCAAAAAGTGATAGCATCCAGCGAGTATCAAAAGAATTCCATTTTTGCATAACGCTCCTTTAATAGTGAATTTTGGTTTATTCTATACTAGAAATCTTGCTACTTTTCTAATTTTTTTCAAAAGATTGTGCAAAATTTAGCGTGGCGTGGATTTTTTTAACATTCTGCGTAAAGAAACATAAAATTTCATCCACTCATCAAGCTCCATAAGCGGATGTCCGCCCCATTTGGTATGGGGTGGGAGATTTTTACCAACCGCTCCTCTTCCAGCCACTTGCACAAAATCGCCGATATGAATATGTCCGCCTGTTCCGGCTTGCCCGCCAAAAATAACATTGCGTCCGGTTGTGGTAGAACCAGCTAAGCCCACTTGTGAAACAAGAATGCTATGTTCGCCAATAACGCAGTTATGCCCAATCTGCACGAGATTATCAATCTTTGCTCCCTTTTTGATAATCGTCTCCCCAAACACCGCTCTATCAATGGTATTATTTGCACCAATTTCCACATCATCTTCAATCACCACTCTACCACTATGCTCAATCTTAATATGCTCCCCCTTATCGGTATGTGCATAGCCAAAGCCATCGCAGCCTATAACGCTTCCGGCGTGAATATTGACATTATTGCCAATATGTGTATTGCCATAAATCACAACATTTGGGTAGATTTTGCAGTTTTTACCAATGCGGACATTATCGCCTATGACCACACCGGGCATAAGGCTAGAATCTTGCCCTATGCTAGAGCTTTCCCCTATGCTGACATTAGGGGCGAGTTTCACGCTTGGGTGGATACTGCCCTGTGTCTGCTGACTAAAATCGCTTGAGGCAAAGAGATGTGAAAGCAGAGCAAAGGCAAGATGTGGATTTGCCACGATAAGGGGCTGAATGTGGCTAGGCACTCGTGATTCTAACTCTTTGCGGATAAGCACCGCTCCGGCTTTGGAATCTGCAAGAGAGGCGATATATTTATCTTGGTCTATGTAGCTTATCTGCGTGGAAGTGGCAGATTCTAATGGTGCAATACCACTTAGCTCAAAGTCATTTTGTATGGTGTTTTGTAAGGTAAGATAGCCTTTGAAAGCTGTATTGATGGCTTGAGAGAGAAGCATTGCCTATCCTTTAGAGTGGAATAAAGGTGCAATCATAGCATAAACATTGCAAACTTATAGAGCTTGAATCTTAATGCTATGGGGTTTTGTAGTCTTAATTGAATGAAATTGTGTATAATTAAGCAAAGCGTATGATAACATTTATATACTAAGGAGACTTTGATGGCTTGTGTTTTACAAATCGGGGCTGGTGGAGTTGGTGGCGTAGTAGCGCATAAAATGGCGATGAATAGAGAGAGCTTTTCACGCATTATCTTAGCCTCTCGCACCCTTAGCAAATGTCAAGCGATAGCAGATTCTATCCGCCAAAAGGGCTTGGGTGAGATTGAGATAGATTCTGTGGATGCTGATAGTGTAGAATCTGTGGTGGCTTTGATTGAAAAATATCGCCCAAAATTGGTGGTAAATGTCGCATTGCCCTATCAAGATTTAGCAATTATGGAAGCTTGCCTACGCACAAAAACGCATTATTTAGACACGGCAAATTACGAGCATCCAGATTCAGCACATTTTGAGTATAAAGAGCAATGGGCGTATGATACACGCTACAAACAAGCAGGGATTTTTGCGTTGCTTGGCAGTGGCTTTGATCCGGGTGTTACAAATGTATTTTGTGCTTACGCACAGAAGCATTATTTTGATGAGATACACACTATTGATATTTTGGATTGTAACGCAGGGGATCACGGCTATGCGTTTGCGACAAACTTTAATCCCGAAATCAATCTAAGAGAGGTTAGCTCTAAGGCACGCTATTGGGTTAGAGAGGAGCATTCAGTATTGAGCGATAAATCAGGGAGTGCTTCGCCTTGCTCACTGCAACGCACGCCTAGTGCGTCTCATTCGCAAGACTCGCACAACCCTAATTTATCATCTCAATCCTTAGAATGCCAAGACTCTCAAAAATTGACTCAAAAAGTGGATTCTAGTCATTGCGAGACTTCCGCAGGAAGTCGTGGCAATCCACAAGGCGAAACTAAACATTTAGTTTCTAGCACAGATTTAGCCTTGAATCCAGATTTAAAACAAGATACCATTTATCGCAAGTTTGAGAGAGAAGAGCAGCATTGGCGTGCAGAAGTGGAGGCAAAAGAAGCACAAAGAGAGCAGCAAAAAAGGGAAAATTCTAAGATTTTTGATGAGAATGCAAACATAGAAGCGGAAGTATTTGAGATGAGAAATCACGGCTTTCAAGGCGGAGGCGAAGGGAGTTACCTTAGCGGTAATGACCAAGCCTCCAACGCAGAATCCGCGATTTATCGCTCAAAGACAACGCGATACGCAGGGGGACAATGGCGAGATATTGCACCCCTTGCGCTTATGAAAGAATGGGACTATCCAGAAGTTGGCGTGAAAAATAGCTATTTACTCTACCACGAAGAGTTAGAATCGCTTATCCGCAATATCAAAGGTTTGAGAAAAATCCGCTTTTTTATGACCTTTGGTGAGAGCTATCTTACGCATATGAAATGTTTAGAGAACATCGGCTTTTTACGCATTGATGAAGTGGCACATAAGGGCGGCAAAATCGTGCCTATTGAAGTGCTAAAGACACTTTTGCCAGATCCTGCAAGTTTAGCTTCTCGCACAAAGGGGCAAACGCACATTGGCTGCTATATGAAGGGCGTGAAAGATGGGAAAGAACGCACGATTTATATCTATAATATTTGCGATCACGAGACTTGTTATAAGGAAGTCAATGCACAAGGCGTGAGCTATACGACAGGTGTGCCAGCGATGATTGGAGCAAAGCTGATTGTAGATGGAATCTGGGGTATCGGCGCACCAAAGGGGCATTCAGCTTGCACTGCTATTTTGGCGGAGTCTGCGAAAATCGCTCAATCACTTACCTCTAGTAAGCTCAATCGCGATTTTCTTGACAACCCCCAAACTAGCAGCACAATCTTAGAATGCCAAGATTCCAAAAAAGATTCTAAATTAGACTCTCAAAAAGTGGATTCTGCCCCTTGTCATACTGAACGCAGTGAAGTATCTAGCCTAGAATCCTACAACACAGAGCGGCTAAAACTCAACGCCGATATGCCAAAAGGCGGGGAGTATCAAGGCATAGATAATGCTATAAGTCTTGCGGAGCAAAATGGAGACTCTAATGATAGTAAGGAAAATCTTGCGGCAGCAGTTGAGATGAGAAATCGTGGTTTTCAAGCTAGGGGCGAAGGGAGTTACCTTAGAGGTAATGACCGAGACCCTAGCGTAGAATCCGCGATTTATCGCTCAACTGCAACGCAGGGAGCAGGGGTGTGGAATATGGAGCAAAATGACCCTGACCCCTTTATGCACGAACTCAACAAACAAGGTCTCCCTTATGTCGTATGCGAGATAGAATCTAATGGCAATCTAAAGGTGTTAGAGAATGGGAGAAGGTAGGGATATATGGGATAGTTTAAGCAAGATATGGGGAAGTTTTACTAAGCTTTATGACTAGCAAAAGCACATAA
>CAUWMC010000020.1:0-52804 GCA_963559865.1 uncultured Helicobacter sp. | reverse complement strand
TGCGTTCGTAGCTCAATTGGATAGAGCACCAGACTTCGGATCTGGGGGTTAGGGGTTCGACTCCCTTCGGGCGTACCACTCTAGCATTCGAGATTTTCTTGCTTATTTTGATTTGGGTATTTCTAAAATTAAACTATTTTTGGTTGTTGTGTAAATAAGCAATTTGATTTTAGGATACATGAAGTAAATGTTTGACTTTTCTTAGAATACGCATAAACAGAGACTTCTTTAAGGATTTTTCAAACGCTTTGATTCGTGTAAGAGCAATGGAAGATTCTGCGATAGTATTTGGATAAGATTCGGGCAGCTTTGTATTTATAATGTGCGAGTTGAATACTTCTCCTTCTTCACCACAGTGTGTGCCACTATTATCAAAGCCGATTTGTTGGACATATGAAATAGTTGGACAAAGTGTGAGAGCATTGTGTTTGTAAGCAATAAGATAATTAAAGATAGCCCAAGTTTTTATTTTGCCTCGATGATTGGCTATGACTTGTTTGAAATAGTGTGGGGCACACCCATCAATATTAATATAATCAATGTCTTGCTTTGTAAAATTACTGAGTGCCCATTGTATATCCCTTTTAAAATATTGCCATCTATCTGCCCAAGTTGCCCAACCCCAACAATGTGGAGATCTCCAAAAATAACAATCTTCTAAATCTTGTGCATCGATAGGATAGCTCCAAGCGGAAATACTCCATACTTTTTGTTCATTTTCATAGCGATTAAGTGAATCATTCATATAGTTTAAAAAAATAGGCGAAGTAACAATATCATCTTCAAGGATAATAGCTTTGTTGAAACGATAAATGACCGCATTGATACCTTGAATAATAGAATCTGCTAAGCCAAAATTTTCTTCCCTATAAACAATATTAACCGAGGCAAATGGAGCAAGCTCATTTTGTTCTATTTCAAGATTCTTAAGCATTTCCCGGACTTGCTGAAAGTCTCCTATTTTTTTAGGGTTTTTTCCATCGGCAAAAATAAAAAGCAGACTTTCTTTGGCTAAGATGTTGGATTTGAGTGCCTCAAGTGTCTTAGCTAAATGTGTTGGGCGGTTATAAGCAAAAAGTATAATGGGAGCAAGGTTCATAGCATTTTCTTTTGCGATATATTGTTAATGTGTTTTGTAATTGTGGTTAGAAGGTTGTCGTAAAAATATGGGCTTGCCATATTTGAAATATAAGGATCAAGTTTTGCAAATTCTTCATCTTCTTTAATCTCATATGGGAAGCCTTGCTGGATTTTATCTATGGCATTTCGTAAATTATCATAAGAAAAAATATGGAGCGTATTACTTAAAAAACGATAAGGACTAGAGTTAGAATCAAACATAATTACGGGTTTTTGAAAAGCAACTGACTCTAGGCATACAGTCCCATTAAATGTAGCAATAGCCTTTGAGTGTGCAATTAGTTCTTTGGAGCTTACTTCAAGCGAGACAAGTGTTGTGTTTGGCACAAGGGTAATATGTTTATAAAACTCAATATTCTTAAAAAAGGCAATATTGTGCAAAAAATAATCTGTGAGGCTATCATTCATTAAAAGTTGATGGGGATGCTCTTTGACATAGAGTTTCCAGCCTTGTGGTAAAGCGTTTGCTGTCATTTTGATGAGTGTAAGCTGTGCTTCAAGGGTTGCTCTACCAATAATGGCAGCTTCTGGCTCAAGATGAAGGTTGAAATAGATAAAGTTTTCCTTAAGGTCTGGGATGTGAGAGTGTTTCTTGTAGTATCTATGCATTCGTTTGTGTTTCAAAAGCGAGTAGAGTTTTGAGAAATAGCTGTATTCTATATTTAGAAATTTTCTTTTAAAGCTCATATGGACTAAACAAGATACAAATTCCACTAGCATTGCTCCACCAATTTTGTAAAACACGGTTCTAACCCTATCTTTTAATGTTTTATGCGTATTTTGTGCGTGGGTGTTATAGGGATAAAAGCATTGTTCCTTGATTGGATAGCTTGGTTTGTTGAATGTATCAAAGGCTAGATTTTCTCGTGTGTTGTAGTAAAAAAGTGCAACCTGTCCATACAACTCTTCAAGTGTGTAGGATGGAATATTGCGTAATTTTGCCAATCCAAAAGGGATAAGATGATGGGGTGTAGCGAGTATCATTTCTGCGTTAAGCACAAAATCAATTTTGTGGATTTGAAATATCTCTGTAAAAAATGAAAGATATTGATAGTAAATATCTTTGGCGATGGGATTATTAAGCATAACCCGATGAAGCATTGTCTCTACATCAATTTGAACAAACTTCATTTGCTTGATAAGATCATAATCAAGATGGGTGCAGTGTTGGACTTCAAGAAGATTGAGATAATTGAGAGTATGAGTAATTCTGTGTGGGTAAGTAGCAATAAGTGATTGTGTTTGTTCTTGTGGCTCTGTGACCAAAACGGCAATATTCCAAGAAGTGTGCTTTAGAATATAAGATAAAAGATCTCCACACCTATCTAACAGTATGATATATTGTTTCATAACAAATTTCCTTTAAGCTAAGTTTTTCTTGTTAGGTTGCATATCTGCTATAATACTCTCAAGAATAACTTTTGGTTCTGAGTTATAAAAATAAAATTGTGCAAGTTTTTTATATAAAGCATCATTCGGTACACTAAAAGTAAAATGATGAGTTTCAATAGATTTGAGAAATGATTGCAGCCTTGGTATATCCGAAAATATATGGATATTATTAAAAAGATTTGACTGTGTGATTGGCATAATAGCATTATCAAAGGTGATACAAGGTTTTGCATTATTGACACTTTCAAGAATTATGCTACCATTAATGGTGGCGACAGCTTGAGCATGTTGCAAAAGCTGCTGTGATGATACATCTGCTTTGATGAGTACTACATTGTCATATTTGAGAACCTCTTCATAGAATGACTTGTCTTTGAAATACTGAAAATTAATTAAGAAAAAGTGTTCTCTTACATTGTTAATGTCATACTGATGGGGGTGTTCTTTGATATAAAGCTTCCAACCTTTGGGAAGTGAATGAGACAACATTTGAATAACACTGAGTTGATTTTGTAGATCAACAATAACACTTGTTCCAGCTTCTGGTTCAAAATGTGCAGCATAGAATACATATTTTTGATGTTCATCAATGTCTACAGCATGTTTTGCATAAAATCTTTTCATTTCTTTTAAGCGATAAAATGAATATATTTTTTCAACTAATCTCATATTTTTGTAAAAGCCCATATGAACTGTCAAACGAGGGTGTCTTATGGCAGACAGAATGTCTAATGCTATTGCCCCCCCCCATTTGTGGACAAGGATTTTCCATTTTTTGTGCGAAAGAATATTACTGATTACTTCGCTGTTACACCAGTCTTTCTCAACATAAAAAAGATGTTGTGTTATATCTTCAAAGGCAATAGGAGTAGCTACATGGATGTGTTGCTTTATATCAAAACGCATAATACTAGAGTATGTTGGTGTAAGAGGGTAGGTGCAATAAGTTGGAATTTTATTGTGCGTTGCCATATCCAAAAGAATAGTTTCCGGAATATAGCCGTGCGGAATCCCATCAACAAACACACAATCTATTGTGTGTGATGAGAAAATATGATCCCACCAACAAAGAGCGTTGTAATATTTGTTTGCAATCAGCATATTACTATTGAGTGCTCTCATCATACCAAACTCCACTTTTCTTTGAGTGTGTCTGTAAGTATTGATTAAGTCGAAAGAAAAATTGTCCATTTGCTGGATAAAATCTGCCTCCTCAAGTGTCAGTGCATATTTGACACCCATTTCGCAACAATATTGCTTATCCTCTTCGTAAAAAACAACACAAGCTACAACATTGAAGTGTCTTGATTCTAAAAAGTATTTAAAAATTTTAGTTTCACTACAGTCTATTATGGCAATATTTTTCATTCATTACTCCTAAAAAATAGTGTATTAATTGTTTTTGCAAAAAGCTTGTAGTTTTGAGCTACAAGGAATAAATAAATGTCCTTGTTCTTTATATTTTCCAAATCACTATCCCAGCACTCTACCACTACAACTTTTGGGCGGTATTTCTCCCAATTATTTGAATGCAATACTTCTAGGTCAAACCCCTCAACATCAACACTTAAAAAATCAATATGGGTTTTTTGTGGCAGATATTCATCAAGGATAGATTCTAAACTCCGCACAGGCACAGAGATTTCATCAATCAAGTGGTATAGTGGATGATTGGCGTATTTTGTTTTTAAAATTGGTGTAAAACCATTGAGGGCGGGTTCATTAAAGCTATAATAAATCATACTGCCCCCCCCCCGTTAAAAGCTACACCACATTCAATGTTAGTATCTCTAGGGCGAAAGCGATTGAAAAGTTTCATTGAGCCGGGCATAGCATCAATGTTGATTCCACGCCAACCGGATTGATAAAATAAATATGTATTTGAGAATCTAAATGGGTGGTGAGCTCCTACATCTACATAAAAGCCATCTTTGGCATATTCAAAAAACTCACGCAAAATTAAATCCTCACCCTGTATAGCGTAAGATTTGGTGTGAAAGCGTGTAATATAGAGATTTCTTATATGGACAAGCCAAGCCCAAAGCCTATTTGGAAGGATTTTTTTAAGAAAGGACTTTAGCATACTGCCCTCTCTTGAATGTGAAAGTCAGGTAAAAAAGAAAGTAGCAAAAGGATATTTTTACTACTGCCCCCCCCCCCATAAATATTTCTGCTAAAGTGCTTCTTGGAAATGCTTGAATAGCCGAGTTAGATGAAAGATTGCATATTGAGATATCTTTAAATATATGTTGGATAGTGTGATATGAACGCAATATGTCAGAATCCACATTTAAAATGTCTGCAAGATAGATTTTTGCAAAGTTGGATTGGGTTTGTTCTTCCTCGTAAAAATGCTTATAATCTATATATAATTTATTATGTAAATCTACAAAGTAGCCCTTAAACCAGTCGTGATCGCAACCGAGCAAATATATCTTTTTGTAACCCATTGCAATGCAGCAAATAATAGATGGAATAAGGACATTGCAGTATGATGGGAGAGCAAGGGCTTTAGAAAACAAAAGGCGAGAGATGAAATTAAAGCCTCTAAACTTTGCTATGCCAAAAGTTTGAAGTGTAACAAGAGGATTTTTAATGCAAATTTTGTCTCTCCAAATGTTTGGCACAAGAAGCTGAATGGGATAAGATAATTGTTCAAGCGAATGATATACTTCTTGCACTTCTTTGGCAACGCGATCATAGTCGCCTTGAGCCGCTACATTGTAAGTATCACCAACAAAATACACAGAATCCATAAGGATATGATATTGAGGGCAGATATCTTTGTGAATGCTTTTAGTAACAGAATGATTCATCATAAGCGTGTGGCATTGCGAAAGTTCTGTAATATATCGAGCTATATCATCTTGAAGACTTGGACCATTAGCAAGAATAAAAATGGTATGATTTTGTGGTGAAATTAATGAAGGGGTGGTGGAAGCAAAGGCTCCATTTCTCAAAAATGCTTGTAAAAAATAAGCACTATATAAAATATCTAAACATAGGGGTTTAAGCCGCATAGCTCCCCCTTTGATAAGGGTAAGAACCTAGAACAAAATAGATGGGGAAAACACCCCTTTTATCTACTGCCCCCCCCCCAGCTAAAACTAAAGAAAGCTTATCTCTAGGAAAAGCACCAATCATTGATATTGAAGAAAGATTATGAATTTGCTCAAAGTTTTTGCCCAACATATCATAAGCTTTAAATGCACTTGTAATACATTCCATATGAAAAGATAAGGGATAGGGCGTATAACATTTTTGCGTATCATCGTGATAATAATGCGTCTCAAGTGAATATGTGCGATTATTCTCATCAACACCAAGTTGGGTGTGCCAGTTGCTATCTGCACCTAGAAGATAAATGTTTTTATAGTTCATTGTTATTGCACAGCACAATGCGGCAATAAGCACATTAATTCCACTTGGAATAGCTAAATTGTGTCTATAAAGCCAATTTTGGAAGCGGAAAAACGTGTAAAGTTCCACGGCATTAAAAGTAGCAATGCGTATATGGGGATTTGAAAGTGTAATTCCTTTTGCCGTGCGCTTTGTATAAAAATTGTGAGGCACGAGAATTGTCATATCCCAATCAACGCGAGATAAAGCCTCGTCTAAGTCTTTGATACAAGCTGTAATAAACTTGTCCTCAGTGTCTTCCTCATCGGTATAAAATCCCCAATACGCAGGGTCCATCAGCACATAGTAGCTCGGTTTGATATCAAAGGCAAGAGAAGAGGTTAAGGCTTGATTCACCATCATAACATCTTCATTTTTTAATTGTGTTGCGTGTGGAGGCACATCAGCCTTGAGACTTGGACCATTACCAAGCACAAAAACCCTTTTGCGTGTGGGACGAAGCTTTTTGATTGATGGGGTTAATGTGCCATTCCTCATAAAAGCTTGGAGATACCATAGAAGCGAAGCACTCTTGATGGTGCGTAATTTCAGATTGCGTTTAAAGCTCATCATAGTCCCCAGCCATCATCGACAATGAGAATCTGTCCGTTGATGTATTGACTTGCATCGCTGAGTAAAAATACAAGTGTCCCGCTCAAATCCTGTGGGTCAAGCATACCCTTACTTGTGCAATGCCCTCTGTAACGCTCCAAAAAGCTCTGTGGCTGATTGTCTAAGATTCCACCCGGAGCAATGGCATTAGCACGAATCCCAGTGTTAGCAAGGTATTTTGCCATATATCGTGTCATATGGCACACCCCAGCTTTGATAATGCTGTATTCAACTGGGCTATCCATTTGTGTGCCAATATATGTGTCAAACTTTGGGGCATACACGCCCTGAATACTGCTCATTGAGATGATATTCCCAAAACCTTGCTGTTTGAAATATTTGGCAAATTGCTGAGATGTGAGCAGATAACCGCCCATTTGCATATTCATATTGGCACAAAAATCATCATATTCCACTTCAAAGAAATTTTTCTTTCCCCACATTGCCGTGCGTGGATAGGCATTATTAACTAGGGCATCAATCTTGCCAAAGCGTGAATGGAGTGTAGAAATAGCAGATTCTAAACTCGCTTTTGAAGTAATATCAAGCTCAATGCAAAAAATAGAATCCGCACTCAAACGCTCATCTTTGAGATTTTCATAGATGGCATTTTTAGCAGATTCAGCAGCACTAAGATTAATATCAGCAATGACACCAATCCCTCCGTGGCGGATAATAGATTCTATGAATCCTCTGCCGATAAGTCCTGCTCCACCTGTTACAACAACGACTTTATCTTTTAAAATCACATTAGAGCCTTTAGTATTTTAAGATGAAATTTATTTTGTTTGACTAAAAGGGTGGTATTATAGGGAATAATATCTAATAAGAATCTTAAAGTATGTGATAAGTTATTTGTTTTAAAGTGGTTCAAAGGGAGCTTGAAGCGTAAGATTCTATTCAAACAAAACCTAGCAATTTTCACATTTTAGCAATATATTTTTTCCAAATGCCCTTATAAAAAAGAAAGCCAAAAATGCCCGCACGCAGGTATGTTTCACAGCAAATAATAGCAAAAATATACACCACATTAATTTGAAAATACACACACAGCCACATCGGCAAGATTCTAAGAATCCAAATACTTCCCGTATTGACCCAAAGTGAAAGTTTTGTAGCTCCGCTTCCACGCAATGCTCCATCAAGCACAAAGATACAAATAAGCGGCACTTGAGAAAGCCCAACCGCCACAAGATAGGCAAATGAATAATCCACCACGGCAGATTCTGTGCTAAAAAGCGATGAAAGCTCCACACCAAATACACAAAGCAAAAGCCCCAAAATCCCCATAGTAACGCTAGAGATAAGCAAAATTGTGCGGATAAACTCTTGAGCTATATCTAGTCGTTTTGCTCCTATCATTTGTCCCACTAACGCCATTGCCGCCACTTGAAAGCCAAATCCGGGCATAAGGATAAAGCTCTCTACCCTTGAGCCAATTTGAAATCCTGCAATGACTTCTAACCCATAATCTGTCATAAACTTTGTGATAAGCACGAGCGAAAAGATAGTGAGAGCGCGTTCAATCCCAGATGGAAGCCCAAGCTTCAAGCCAAAAAACAAAATTTTGCTCCTAAAGCTAAGGCTTAAGCGTAAATGTTTGTGTGTCTTGCAGAGAATCCAAAATAACACAAGGCATTCAAGATAAGTAATTGCCATATTTGCAATACCCGCTCCCATAATGCCAAGAGGCGGAATGTGCGGCAAGATATGTAAGGATTGCGTGCCAAAAATAAGGATATAGTTAAGAGCGATATTAAGGCTTGTGGCGATGATTTTGATATAAAACACACTTTTTGTATCGCCAATTCCAGCAAGTGCGGAGATAAAGATTGTTTTGAGTAAG
Source organism: uncultured Helicobacter sp. (assembly GCA_963559865.1). GTDB lineage: Bacteria > Campylobacterota > Campylobacteria > Campylobacterales > Helicobacteraceae > Helicobacter_C. The sequence continues at coordinate 44,415 of CAUWMC010000020.1, read as the reverse complement.
AAAGCAGGAATACTATAAAAAATAAAGCTAAGATAGAGCATTCCTAAAGTTTTTGTCTCCCCACTCACATTCATCCAATCAAAATAAAATTCATTACTCACATTTGCAATAAGATAAATGGGGATTGAAAAGAGAGCTGCTCCAAAACTCATCGTGCTTAGAATCTTACTTAACTTAGCGTGATTTCTTTCACCAAAGGCACGGGAGATTTGTGCGTTTGTGCCAACATAAAAAATTGTTGTAAGTGCAAAAAGAAACATCCAGCAGCTCATACCAAGCCCGAGTGCGACAATATTGTGCTTAATAGTTTGTGTGTCATTTGAGATATGAGCGATAAAATACATTCCTATACTGATATTAGCAATATCAAGTAAGGAATTGCCACCAGAGGGCAGGGCGATTTTGAGAATCTTATAAGTGCGTTGTTTTAAGTCATAAGTCATAGGTGTTTCTTAGGCGAAGATTCTAAGGGTGGCTTATATTGCGTAATGAGCTGTGCGATGTGTGTATAAGCAGATTCTACCCTTGTATTTTTGTAGATGTGAAAATGCAAAGTTTCAAAGTGATTGTGTGGGCTAAAAATTTGCTCTAACTCTCCCATATACAAGGCTTTATCGTGTTGTGCGGAGCTAGAATCTATGTCTATAAAGGTTTCAAAAAGCACAAGCCCATTAGGGTTGAGCGCGTTAATAATAGATGTAAAAAGCCTTCTATCAAGAAAGAAGCTATTTAAAATCACATCATATTTTTGATGTATTGTAAAGTCGTCTAAATCCGCACAAATAGGCGTGATATTTGGTAGATGTGAAAGATTTTCTAGGGCGACTTGAGAAATATCCACACTCTCTACGCTAAATCCAAGAGAGGCAAGAATCTTGCTATGGCGTCCATTGCCACAGGCAATATCAAGGGCTTTTAGCCCTATAGTTTGAGAGTGTTTTTTTGAATCTAGTTTGTTTAAATCCACTTCAAGAGAAAAAATGTCTTTTAGCACATCACAAGCACTTATCACAAACGCACTAGGCTCACTTGGCATAAAGCCTTGCTTGTAGCGTTCATTCCATTTTATCGCATCTTCACGCATTGTGTAGTAAGAATAGAATCTAAAATTTTACACAAGCGGAGGGAATTTAAGCTTTGTCCCACCAAGTATATGCAAATGCAAATGTGGCACTTCCTGCCCACCATCAACGCCGATATTTGTGATGATTCTATATCCGCTTTTATCAATCCCCACTTTTTTTACAACCTCTTGAGCAAAGCCACAAAGCTCCCCTAGAAGATGAGAATCTGCACAATCAAAGTCTTTGACACATTCCTTAGGGATAGCCAAAATATGCACCGGAGCCTTTGGGCTAATGTCATAAAAGGCTAAAAACTTATCATTTTCAAGCACCTTTTTGCTTGGAAGCTCCCCACTTACAATTTTTTCAAAAATCGTTTTTTCTGCCATCTTATGCTCCTTTTTGATAAAAATAAGGGATTTGTTCCCATAGATTCACAATTTTTCATCATTTAAAAAATTGTAGAAAATCTCAAAAAATCCACGCAATTATAACTTTTAAATCTCAATAATAACCCATAATGTGTTACAATGTCGCTTTTTTATCTTCAAACAAACGCACATAAAGGATAGGTATTGGAAGCACAGATGGAGCAAATTATTGCAAAAATATCGCAGTTGCAAACCTTGCAGGAGGTTGAAAGTCTTCGTATTGAGATTATGGGTAAAAAGGGCATTTTAACACAGCAATTTGCCGAGCTCAAGAATCTCCCCGATGAGCAAAAAAAGATACAAGCAAAGATTCTAAACACTTTTAAGCAGGAGTTTGAATCTAAGCTTACAGCAAAAAAAGAGAGTTTGTTTTTAACTCAAATGAATGAAAATCTTTCTAAAGAAGCCATTGATGCAAGTCTTTTTACCGCTTTGCGTCCAAAGAGTAATGGACACCCAATTTATCAAACAATGGATAGGATTATTGACTTTTTTGTAAATATGGACTTTTCTATTGAAAGTGGTCCGCTTGTGGAAGATGATTTTCATAATTTTGAAGCACTTAACCTTCCTAAATTCCACCCCGCACGAGATATGCAGGATACCTTTTACTTTAAAGATTCTATGCTGCTTCGCACTCATACTTCGCCTGTGCAGATTCGCACAATGGAGAGAAGCTCACTGCCTATCCGTATGATAGCACCCGGTAGCGTATTTAGGCGGGATTATGACTTGACACATTCTCCTATGTTTCATCAAGTAGAAGGCTTGGTGGTGGATAAAAAAGATACCATTAGCTTTTCACATTTAAAGTATATTTTAGAGGATTTTTTACACTTTATGTTTGGTGATGTAAAAATCCGCTTTCGCTCAAGCTTTTTTCCTTTTACAGAGCCTAGTGCCGAGGTAGATATAAGCTGTGTATTCTGCAAAGGTGATGGTTGTAGGGTTTGCTCTCACACAGGGTGGCTTGAAGTGCTAGGCTGTGGTATTGTAAATGATAAAGTCTTTGAATCTGTGGGTTATAAAGATGTGAGCGGATATGCTTTTGGGCTTGGGGTAGAGCGGTTTGCTATGCTTATTCATCGTGTAAATGATTTGCGTAGTTTTTTTGAGACAGATTTACGAGTATTGGAGCAGTTTTAATGATTTTTACAAAGTATTTGCTATCACAATTTGTGGATATTTCTCATCTTGATATAAATGAAGTTTGTGTAAGGCTAAGCAGTATCGGCTTAGAGGTAGAATCTGCTTATGCTTTGAATGTGCCAAAAAAGGTTGTCGTGGGGAAGATTCTCTCCTATGAGGCACACCCAGATGCCAATAAGCTTAATGTGTGTAAGGTTAGCATTGGCACACAGGAGCTTCAAATCGTATGCGGAGCAAATAATCTCAAAGCTGAAGCGTATGTCGCAGTGGCATTAGAGGGTGCTAAGATTCCAAATGGCAAGAATGGAGAGATGCTCATACAGAAAACGACTTTGCGTGGTGTAGAATCTTGTGGAATGCTATGCTCTAGCACGGAGCTTGGGCTGCCAAAAATCAATGATGGCATTATGATTTTAGATAAAACAGCAGGGAGCTTGGAGCTAGGCAAGGAGATAAGCGAACTACCGCTTTTTGATGATTATGTGATTGAAGTGGGTATTACGCCTAATCGTGGAGATTGTTTAAGTGTGCTAGGTATCGCACGAGAGCTTGCCACTTGCTATGAGTTGCGTTTAAAGCGTGAGGTTGATATGGATAATGTTATCACGCTTGGGCTTGGGCGGGTGCTACAGATTCTCACTGATGAAAAGATTAACGCACATTTGCTTTATCGTGTTGTGGAGATTAAACAAGCCTATCTACCGCTAGATATTGCTTTAGCTCTAGCAAGGAATGGGAGTTTGAGTGAAGATATTGTGTGTAATTTTTTAGAATTTGGCACTTATATGACAGGGGTTATTTTAAATGCCTATAAGCTCCGTGATTGTGAAAGCAAGGATATTGTGCTGGATAATGGCTTGGCAGCACAGCTTAGAATCAAAAAAGATGAAAATGGTTTAGAAGCAGTGTTTGCAAACTCTAAGCTTTCAGTTATTGGCGTATCTTATGGGGAGCGACATTTTGGGACGCGTTCGGAGATTCTCATCATTGAGGCAAGTTATGTCAATCCAAATATGATAGCAAGGTCTTTGTATGAAAGCAAGATTCAAGGTGATACGCAGCTCACCTATCGTAGCACACGCGGGAGTAACCCGGACTTAGAGCAAGGGATTGAATTTTTATGCACAAAAATGGTTGGCACTTCAGATGTGCTAGTGTATTCTGGTTCGCACAATATTGCTCAAAGCACAGAGGAGATAAGTATCAAAACAACTTTTGGTGCGATTAATCAGCTTATTGGCACACAGCTTGAAAAAGAAGAGATTGCAATGATTTTAAAACGGCTTGATTTTAAGCTTGATGCGACTTGTGATGAAAACTTTTTTATGATTTCTGTGCCGCCTTATCGCCACGATATTCAGGGGATTCAAGATGTTGCAGAGGAGGTGATGAGAATCTACGGGATTGATAATATCCCCTCAACGCCGCTTTTTTGTTTGCAAACACATAATGCTAATGCGACTTATTTTGCCTATAAACACACGCGAGATTTGGCTCATAGGCTTATTGCTAATGGCTTTGTGGAGTGTATCCACTATGTTTTTGCCTCAAGTCAAAAATTGCAAGAGCTAGGATTTGTGCGTTTGGAAGAGGAATTAGAGCTTATAAATCCTATCACAAATGATCTTGACACGCTTCGCACAAGCCTTTTGCCCTCACTTTTAGATTCTATCAAACGCAATGAAAATTTTGGATATAAGAATCTTGCTTTATTTGAGATTGGTAGCGTGTATGATGATAAACGCAACGAATCTAGCAAGCTTGCCTTTGTTGCAAGTGGCTATAAAGAGGAGGAGTGCTATCCGCATACCAAGCCGCAAAAATGGGATTTTTTCTCTTTTGGGGCAGTATGTCAGCGTTGTTTGGGTGAAGTTGGCTTTAAAAATATCCGTGATGAATCTAACAAAGATGAGCTGTTGGCTTCTTTTGGCTTTGCAAGTGAGAAAATCTTGCATCCTTATCAAAGTGCGTTTGTGTATGTCAAAGATAAGCCTGTTGGCATTATCGCAAAGCTTCATCCGCAAATAGATTCTGATATTTTCATTTGTGAAGTGCAAGTTGAATCTAATGACTTTGCTCTCACTCAAGCACAAGAATTTTCAAAATACCAAAAATCTATGCGTGATTTGACAATCCTGCTTGATAGGGATATTCCTTTTTATCGTGTGCGAGAGGCGATACAAAAGGCGGAGTTTGCGTATTTACAAAATGTGTATCCCATTGATGTGTATTTTGATGAGAGTTTGGAGGGCAAAATGGCTTTAAGCATAAGAATGGTGCTACAATCAAATGATGGGACATTAAAAGACACGCAATTAAACGAAGTGGTAGAGAATGTATTGAAGCTTTTGCAAGATACATTTGAGGCTACCCTGCGTTCATAAGCTTTAAAATTTAGAATCTAATCTTTAAGGAGAGTATATGCAAGGACAAGTTTCCATCACAAATGAAGATGTGCCATTATTACAAAAGATGTCTCACACGCTAGGCTTTTTGTGTGCAGATATAGTGCAAAGGGCAAATAGCGGACACCCCGGTGCACCTATGGGACTAGCTGATATAGCAAGTGTGTTAAGCTTTCATCTTAATATTTCGCCTAAGAATCCAACTTGGCTTAATCGTGATAGGCTTGTTTTTAGCGGTGGGCACGCAAGTGCATTGGTGTATTCATTATTGCATTTGTGGGGATTTGATGTAAGTATGCAGGATTTACAATCTTTTCGTCAGCTTGGGTCAAAAACGCCCGGACATCCGGAATTTAAGCATACACAAGGTGTTGAGATCACCACAGGTCCTTTAGGACAGGGCGTGGCAAATGCTGTAGGCAAGGCGATGGCGAGTAAATATGCGACAAATCTTTTTGGGCGTGAGATTTTCTCACATTTTGTGTATTGTTTATGTGGTGATGGGGATTTGCAAGAGGGTATTAGCTATGAATCTGCCTCGCTTGCTGGACATCATAAGCTTTCAAATTTGATTGTGATTTATGATAGTAATAACATCACCATTGAGGGACAAACGCATATTGCGATGAGTGAGGATATAAGAGGGCGGTTTGAATCTCAAGGCTGGGAAGTGCTAGAATGCGATGGGCATAATTTCTTACAGATTCACGCTGCATTAGAATCTGCTAAGGCTTCTTCAAAGCCAAGCTTGATTCTTGCTAAGACTATTATTGCTAAAAATGCTCTAAGTTTGGAGGGTAGCCATAAAGCTCACGGCGCACCACTAGGTGAAGAGATAATCCAAAAAGCTAAAGCAAAATTGCAATTCCCGCTAGAATCTTTTCATATTCCTAATGATGTAGCCTTTGCTTTTGGAATGATAAAAGAGCGTGGAGAGCTTTTAGAATTACAATGGCAAAAGCAAGTGGATAATCTCCCCCAAATTGCAAGAGAGCGATTTGAATCTATGGTAAAAATGGATATATCACATATTGTTTATCCACAATTTGAGATAGGGGAGAGTGTAGCAACTCGTGTGAGTAATGGTAAGATTCTTAATGCTATTTCTGCTGGGGTGGAAGGCTTTATCGGCGGAAGTGCGGATTTAGCCCCATCAAATAATACAACCCTTGAAAATGAGGGTGATTTCCCACAGGGTAAAAATTGGCATTTTGGTATTAGAGAACACGCTATGGGGGCAATTTGCAATGGTGTAGCAAACTATGGTTTATTTTTGCCATTTTGTGCTACCTTTTTTGTGTTTAGCGATTATATGAGTCCTAGTGTGCGTGTGGCAAGTCTTATGAAAGCAAGGGTGTATTATATTTGGACTCACGATTCTATTGGCGTGGGTGAAGATGGAGCGACACATCAGCCCATAGAGCAGTTAAGCCATTTTAGGGCAATGCCAAATTTGTTAGTCTTTCGCCCCGCTGATGCAAATGAGAATGTGGCGTGTTGGCAAGTGGCATTAGATTCTGCTTTGCCTTGTGCATTTGTGCTAAGTCGTCAAAATCTCCCCGTGCTTATGCCCTATACTGCGGATTTGAAAGAAAAAGTAAAGAAGGGTGCGTATGTTTTGCAGGAGCAGTCAAATGCTGATATTACGCTTATGGCAAGTGGTAGTGAAGTAAGCCTTGCACTCAAGGCAGGTAAGGCATTAGAAGAAGTGGGGATTCAAGCAAGGGTGGTGAGTGTGCCTTGCTTTGATTTGCTTATAGAGCAGCCAAAAAGCTATCTTAAAGAGCTATGCGGGGAGAGTAAGATTGTAGCCATTGAGGCTTCAAGGGGGCTAGAGTGGTATCGCGTGGCAGATGAAGTGATAAGTATGCAGGGCTTTGGGGCTTCGGGCAAGGGTGATATGCTTTTTACACATTTTGGATTCAGTGTGGAAAATATCATCAAAGTGGCAAGAGAACTTTGTAAAAAATAACGCTTACATAAGGGTATTTTTTGAAAACAGCACTTAAAGTTTATAGCTCAAATCGTGCCTTAATGCAGAATCTTAGCCCAGATGAGCTGCTTCCTCCGCATATGATGATAGGCGAGTTCTTTTCACAGCTTGTCATTATTGATGGATATAGGGCGTTGTCTAAGTCTATGCGATTGCCTTTGGCTATGTCTATTTTGAAAGAATGCAAAGATAAGCTACTTGGTGCAAAAATGATTTTTGAAGAGAGCTTTTTGGGGTTTTTGGAAACTTCAAATTTTTTGTTTGCATTTTTTGATGAGTTGGCTCAAGCTCAAGTGGCGATTGAGCAGATTCCATTTTTTGATACTTATGGGGATTATGAGGACCATTTGCATTTGCTTGAGTGGATTGAGACTCGTTATAAGGAGCGTTTAGAGGAGCTAAAGTTTTATGATGGGTTTATTATGCCCAAAAGTGCAAAAATCCGCTTGAATGAATCTTTTGTAAAGCATTTTAGTGAGATTGAGATTTTTATAGAGGGTGTGATAAACCCACGACATCAAGAGCTTTTGGGACAGGTAGCAAGTGTTGTGCCTGTGAAGGTGCATTTTTGGCTTGATGATTATAATGCGGATTTAAATATTTTGCCTTTGCATATTGTGCAATCTTGTAAGCCGCATTTTGCGTATGTAGCTGATTATGGCAGTGGAGAGATTCTAGAATCTACCCCGCTTTGTATATGTGAGCGGATTGACGCGTATGCTTTTGGGCTTGGGATTAGCCAAGTGGCGTTAGTGTTTGCTAAGATTCAAGAGTGGCTAAAGCTTGGTGTGAGGGAAGAGGAGATTGTCGTTATCCTCCCAAATGAGAGCTTTGCAAAATATCTCTCCTTACTTGATACAAGGCATAATTTTAATTTTGCGATGGGAATGGATATAAAACTAAGTCCAGCTTTTCAATCTTTGGAAAAGCTTTTAGAAGAAAGTAAAGATTCTAAAATGTCTGCTCAAAAAAGCTACAAGCAAATGTGCGAGGTGATTCAGGAGAGCATTTTGCCTTATGAGGATAGGCAGAGTAAGAAAGTGCGTGAGTGTGTGAGTGAGCTACTCTTTTTATGGGAACTTTTAGATTTAGATTTTTTAGAGATGAGTGATATTCTCTCCTTTTTGCTTGAGGAGTTGGCTCAAAGAAATATTGATGATATTCACGGCGGGAAAATACGCGTTATGGGAGTGCTTGAATCTCGTGGTTTTATGTATAAAAAAGCTGTGATTGTGGATTGCAATAAAGATGTGATACCAAATGTGAGTGAGGGTGATTTGTTTTTAAACTCACGGCTAAGAAGTGAGCTAAAAATGCCAACAATTAAGGATAAAGAGCAGCTTCAAAAGCATTATTATTATGGGATTTTTAGCACAGCGAACGAAGTGGCAGTGGCATTTGTAGAGAGCGAAGATAAGCAAAAAGCCCTCTTGCTTGATGAGCTAGGACAGAAGACAAAGCTATGTTATTATAATGGTGATTTGCTCTATGGGCTTTTGCCACCGGGTAGGAAATTAGCGTATTGTGAGGATAGGTTTTTTGGGAGAATGCCAGAGGTGCTGACACCAAGTAGGCTTAAGACATTTTTAGAATGCCCAAGGAAGTATTATTTTCTCTATGAAGAGCGTATGAGTGAGTTTAACGAGAATGGTGGCAATGCGTTTTTAGGCAATGTTTTGCATACTTGTTTAGAATCTGTGTATAAGCCATTTGTCCATAGGGCAATGCGTTTTGATATGCAAGAGATTATAAGAAGTGCAGAATCTTGGCTTGATGATTTTGCAAAACAAGCTCAAAGTGCTTTGAATCTTGCTGAAATTGAGCTGCTTAAATGTGAGTTGAGAAGGTTTTTTACACAAGCGAATTTGAGCGAAAAACAAGCTGAAGTAGAGATTTTGCAGCTTGAGGGTGAAAATATGAGACTAGAGCTTGAAGGCTTTAGCTTTTATGTGCGTCCTGATAGGATTCAGAAAGTGGGCGAGGCTGTGGAGATTATAGATTATAAGTATCGCAAGAATCTTAATATCAAACGCGATATGGCAAATGATTTTGCGATGATTTTGTATGATTTTGCTTTCAAACAAAGCGATAGTGTATATAAGAATCTGCCTGTTTGTATGTATTATTGGGATATACGCGGTGGAGTGCAGCAAAGTGAGCAGCAAGAAAAGAGAGAGATATTGCTTGAAAAACTTGTAGAATTAAAAGGCGATGTTGAATTTAGCAAGGCTAAGGATAGGCAACCCTGCCGCTATTGTGAGTTTGTGGATCTATGTGATAGGTAGGTTTCTAGCTTATCCTTGAGTGTTTGATAGACAAGTTTGTGTCCAAATTTTGAAAGATGATGTCCATCTAATATTGTAATTTCTCCCGCATCGTGTCCTGTATAAGGGTCAAGTATTTCAAAACATTTTTGACTTGCACATTCTGCCAAAATGGTATTGTAAAGCTCAATGTCTTTTTGAATGGCATACACTTTTGATATAAGAGCTTTTCCTGGAGGTGCAATTTTAATCCATATAATTTTTGCCTGAGGATTTGCCTTGTAGATATCATCACAAATGGATATAACATTGTTTTGAAAATGCAATGGGGAGACATAATGAAAATTGTATAAACGAGTAAGTTTAAGCCTGAAACGAGAGACAAGTTTTTTATATAAGCGACCAATAATAGGCAAAGATTCAAGACGCCATTCCCAACCTCTTTTCATAATGCGTCTGCTTGCATCTACAATACCAACTTGAATTATAACAATATCAGATTTTTGATAGAGGAGCAAATCCACTCTATCATTAAGAATGTCTTGTGTATGTAAGCCGCGTTTGGGAAAAAAATATGTTATCACCCCCCCCCCAGCTATTTGCTTAATATGGTGAGATTCTTGCACAAGATGATGTTGGAAAATATCCACCCAAGTTTGCTCCCTAGGCGTGCAGCCTCTAGCCATTCCTAAAGAATCTGTGATAATGGTTAATCGTTTCATTTTACACTCCTAAGCATTGTTTGCAAAGATGATTTTGTGGAAATATCCCATATTGTTGCATTTTTCTAATCTCCTCAAAGGCTTGTGAATGATAGAGGTCTAAAAAATCGTGTGTAAGCAGTGAGCCAAAATTAATAGAATCAAAGTAGTCTTTACAACACAAAATGAGAGAACAATCAGAATTTATCCATATCTCGTTAAAAGGAGTGGAACAGAGGGGTTTGGGGAGTGGCTCTAATGTGGAAAATTGCAAAGTGGAAAAATGTGAAGTGGAGTTATGCGGAGATTCTATTATCCCCCCCCCCCGTAGAAATATGCTCTTTTTGTGTAATAGTGCGTTGATAGGGAAGAATATGATTAATAAGTTTAGCATTCTCGCCAAAAATTTTTTCAAAGGTCTCTTGCGGATTTTGTGTGTTGCAAGGGGTCAAAACGGAGCTAATAAGTAGTTTGAGATGTGGATATTTCTCTTTTTTAAGTTTTAATAGTGTGGAAAAATTTTGAATAACTCTATCAAAATCATCGCGATTATGCACTTTTTTATAATTTGCAGAATCAATCGCATTGATAGAAAACTTTATAGAATCTAGTCCAGATTCTATGAGAGATACAGCACGAGATTCATTCATCAATGCTCCATTGGAGCTGATGTAAATGTATGGAATGTTGTAGGTGTTTTTGCAATGGTTAATGATAGATTCTAAATCACTGTTGAGAAGAACTTCACCCTTTGCTGATAGTCCTAGCTCGTTGGTTTCAACATATTGTAAAACATTATCCATAGCTTTTACAAAGTTAGAATAACTTGTTTTTGCTTTTTTGGTGCGTTTATCTGGGTTTGAGCAAAAATCACAAGCGTGATTACAGAATGTGCAGACATCAAAGTTTATTTTCTTATTGAGCTTCATTGTTTCTCCTTGAATGTGGTCTTGATGACATTATAACCACTTTTGGGCTATTTTTGTTAAAGAGGCGGTGTTATCACTTGCGAAGAATTGCAGTGATTTGAGCGGATATTGTGTAGAGAGTCCCAAATGTGTTTCCAAATATTCCACAATAGCCTCACCTGAATGAATAAGCACACTTTGGTTTTTAAAATATGCACTTAACGAATCTGCGATAAGCGGGAAGTGTGTGCAACCTAGAATAATACCCTTTGGCGGAGCGGTAAAATCACTAAAGTAGTAATCAAACACACTTTCAAGCACCGCACCTTCAAGCAAACCCTCTTCAACAATAGGCACAAAAAGCCCTGTTGCAAGGCTTTTAAGATTCCAAAATCCTATCTTTCTTAGCCGTGTCTCATACTCTCCAGAATTAATCGTAGCACGCGTGGCGAGGATAAGGATTTCTGAATCTGTGTCTTGCAGCTTGTTTTGCACGGCTAAGACTCCGGGCTCAATCACACCAACAATGGGAATCTTGCTATGTTTTTGCATCTCTTGCAAGGCATAGGCACTCACGGTATTGCACGCAACGATAAGGATATCAATATTATGTGGTTTAAAAAAATCTAGCGCTTCTAGAGAAAAGCGGATAATGGTCTGCTTATCTTTCACGCCATAAGGCACGCGCGCAGTATCGCCATAGTAAATAATCTCATCAAAAAGTTTGGCATTAATGAGACTTTTTAAAACGCTTAAACCCCCAACGCCGCTGTCAAAAACTCCTGCTCGCATTTTTTTCCTTATCTATTCTTGCATCATATTTAAAAACTCTTCATTATCCTTTGTTTGCTTCATTTTTGAATAAATAAAGCTTAGAGCTTCAATATCGTCCATTGTGTGCATTACATTGCGTAGCATCCACACTTTTGTAAGATTTTCTTTGCCAAGGAGTAAGTCATCTTTTCGCGTTCCGCTTTTAAGCACATCAAAAGCCGGATAGATTCGCCTATCAGCAATATTGCGTGCAAGCACAATCTCGCTATTACCCGTGCCTTTAAATTCTTCAAAAATTACTTCGTCCATTCTTGAGCCTGTTTCAATGAGAGCTGTGGCGATGATGGTGAGGCTTCCACCTTGCTCTATGTTTCTAGCTGCACCAAAAAATCGCTTAGGCTTATGCAGGGCATTGGCATCAACCCCACCGCTTAGCACCTTGCCACTTGATGGAGTAGCGGCATTATACGCACGAGCAAGACGCGTAATAGAATCTAGTAAAATCACCACATCTTTACCCATCTCAACCTTTCGCTTCGCGGATTCAATCACCAAATCAGCCACGCGGATATGATTTGTTGCTGGCATATCAAAAGTGGAGCTAAACACCTGCCCTTTGACACTTCGCTCCATATCGGTTACTTCTTCAGGTCGCTCATCAACAAGCAAAACCATAAGCTCAACTTCTGGGTGATTTTTAGCAATGCCGTGTGCGAGTTCTTTCATAAGCTCAGTTTTACCTGTGCGGGGAGGAGCAACAATCAATGCTCTTTGTCCCTTGCCTATGGGGCTAAAGAGGTCTAGCATTCTGCCTGTAACCTTGCTAGATTCATATTCAAGCTTGAGCTGCTGCTGTGGGAAGAGAGGCGTGAGATTATCAAAAAGAGGACGATTTTTGTTCTCTTCAAGCGACATATAGTTAATTGCTTCAATCTTTAAAAGTGCATAATATCGCTCTTGGTCTTTTGGAGCGCGCACCTGCCCGGTTACAATATCGCCATTCCGCAGGGCAAAGCGGCGGATTTGAGATTGTGAGACATAAGTATCATTTTGAGAATCTGCAAGACTTTCTGTCAAAGCACGCAAAAAGCCATAGCCTTCATTTGTGATTTCTAAAATACCTGAAAATAGGATATATCCGCCTTGATTGACTTGATTTTTTAAAATCTCAAAGATAAGGTCTTGTCGGCGATAATCGCTAGGATTTTCAACCTTGACTTCTTCGGCAATTGCGATAAGTTGCTTAATACTTTTTGTGCGGAGCTCTTCTAGCTGATAGCCTTCCACAGGTGTGTGAGTTCGTTTGTGTTCTGCCATAAATGTCCTTAAAGAATTTTGTTAAGAAATTAGGAAGTTGCAAAATTGGATTCTAAATCTTAAGAGATTTCATAGGTAAAATGAAAGGCTGATTGTATTAAAAACTTTGCTTGAAGTCAAGGGTTAGAATCTTTTAGGGCGTTATTTTTGGCGTTTTGGTCTAAATCTGGGTGAATCTTATAGACTTTGTTTTTAATTTTGATAAGAATGCCTGTATCAATGAGCTGCTTGAAAGTTTTGACAATCGTGGGTTTGCTGACATTGAGATGAGCAATAATGTCCTCATAAGAGCCATAAAAGATATTATCCTCATCACAATGAGCGAGTAAAAATTGGATAATGGCAATTTTTTTACCACCTACAAATGTGGAGATAGCGTTGATAAGGAGATTCTTAGAAGCAATTTCATCAGCTTGTAAAAATGGTAGAATTGCCTTATCAAGGGCGTGGAGTAGCTCCTCAATATTGATAGGTTTAAGAATATAACCATCAACGCGTAGCCTTATGGCATCAAGAAGATATTTTGTCTCTGTGTGTGCAGTGGTAATGACAACGGGGACATCAGGGTGAGTGCTAGAAGTGCGTATGGCATTAATCAGTTCAATGCCATTCATCTTTGGCATAAGAATATCTGTAATGACTAAATCAACCTTATGGAGTTTAAAAAGATTCAGTGCTTCTTGCCCATTTTTTGCCACAAGCAAACGCCCAACATAATCTTCAAGCACCATACTTGTGAGATTAGCCGTGTCATTATCATCTTCTGCGTATAAAATAGTGAGTTTGCTTAGTGCTTCAAGATTCATAGTGTTCCTTTTGTAATGGTATGTTTATGCTAAATTCCGCCCCAAAATGTTCCTTATCCTCAAAGTCTTTACTAGACCAGTGCGTATTAGATACATTGATTGTGCCATTGAATTGACGCTCTATGATTTGCTTTGCCATATAAAGCCCAACACCCGTGCCAATAGACTTATGCTTGGTGGTGAAATATGGCTCAAAAACCTTTGATTTATCATTGAGATGAATCCCACCTGCATTGTCTCTTACGCAAAGCACGATATTATATCCTAGCTTATCTAATGAAATCGCTATGATTGGCTTTTGAAAGTTTTGTTTGCTTTCCATAGCGAGTTTTAGAGCATCAATGGCGTTATTGATAAGAATTAAAATAACTTGTGTAAAAGAGTTTTGGAATCCATCAATGCTGAGATTCTCATCATCTTTGTTCATCACCACTTCAACTTGGATTGAGCTTTCAGCAAGTTGTGCTTGGAGTAACTCCACAGAATCCCAAATACTTGTAGAAAGCACAAAAGGCTCTGTCTTACTCTCTGGACGAAAGAAATTGCGGAAATTTTCAATGGTATTTGACATCTCTGTGGCGATTTTCATACCATATTGTGTTTGTGTGAGGATAAATTCCTCATTTAATTTTTTTTGTAAAGCCTTACTTTTGAAGCTTTGAATGAGTATCATCAGGGAATTAAGCGGTTGCCGCCATTGATGGGCGATATTTTGTATCATCTCTCCCATAGAGGCAAGTCTTGCTTGTTGATACATAATCAAATCTTTCTTGCGATTTTGCTCCACTTCGTATGCTATGGACTTTTGGAGATTCTCATTGAGATTTTGTAACTCTTGGGTTTTCTCCTGCACGAGTTGTTCTAAGGTGAGGTGATTGGTATTTATGGATTGGCGTATGGAAAGGGCAAGAATGATGATTGTTGTGATAACAATGAGCATAAAAATAGCTAAGATAATGAAAGTATTTTGATATAAAGAATCTGTAATATGCTTATCATAAAAAGCAATATCAAACGCAAGGAGTATTTGCTCTTCTAGTAAGGAGGGAATGCGAGAGGTGTCATTTGCGATAAAGGCTTTGTCAATAGATTCCGTGATGATATTTTCTTTGGCTAAGAGAATCTGAATCTGCTTATACTGGCTTGGCTTAAAAGTTTTAGCATACCATTCTCGCAAGTGAGAGACGGCTAAATCTTGAGTTTTTTTAAGGTTGTGGAGCTTGTATTGGTCCCACATTTCAAGGATTTTTGGTAGATTCTGGCTTGATTTATAGGGGTCATAATTTTTATTTAGCAAAATGAGAGAGTGGATATTGTGATTTTGCGGTGAGTTGGTATCAAACTCACTTTTAAGCCCAATGAGTGCAAGCAGCCCTACACTTGCCACCAAAGCAAACCCAACAATCACAATCCACACTAAAATTGTCGTTTGTGTATGAAAAGATGTTTTGTTGATAAAATGCGTGATGATATTTTTCATTGCAACTCCTTTGCTTCTCTTTTTTACATTAAATCTTTACCATTTGCAATAGCATCACCCAAGGCGTGGCAAAGCAAGTCGTATTGTAAAAATATTTCTCTATTTTTCTTAAAAGTGTAGTTAATGCGTTGTTTTAACGCTTCATTAGATTCTAAGAGTTTGATGTGCTGATTATTTAAGCTCACAAGCTCTTTTTGCAATGCTTCTGTGCTGTTTAGAATCTGTGATTTTTTGAGGATAAGGGCATTGATTTCTTCGCTTAGTGTGTCAATTTGCTCTTTTGGTGCTTTTTGATTGACAAGCAAACGCAAGGCTTGATTTTTAGATTCTAGCTCATCTTTGCAATATGCGATTTTAGCCTGAGATTCTTTTAGGGCAAACTCGTGCTGATTGTTTGTGTGCGTGATATGTTCAATTTGTTTATTGATAGTATCACTCTCTTGTTGCATTTTTTGTATATCAAATTCTATGTTTAATTTGCTCCTTAGAGCTTGTTGTATGAGATGAATAGTCCAAGGATTCCCAGAGCTATCAGTGATTAATGGCTTTTTTAGAATCTGCCCTCTTAGCTCAAGTGAGCCACCATTGTAAAACTCAATAAACCTTATAGCATTTGCATTATTTTTCGCACAAAGCTCCAAAAGCTCTTTGGCTACGATTTCAAACATTACTCCAGCATATTTTTGTGCCAGATTCATACAATAAATACTTTTTGCTAGAGAATCTATGTGGCTTATAGCAAGGCTCTCTATATAAAGACGCAATTTTTGAATCGCAAAAAAACTGAATTGTTTATTAAACTCAAGATTATCTATGCGTGAAAGATGTATGTCATTTTGCAAAATCGTTAGCGTATTTTGCACGATAATAGTGTGCATATCAGCTGAAAGCAAGGCATTATCAAGAATCTTTTTATCCTCATTACTTAAAACATTGATATGAGCATTACTATTAATTTTGCGGATTTCGTTGTTGAGCTTTACTTTTTCATAATCAAAGGCAAAGAGCCTAATTTCGCCATCTTTAAAAAAAAGTGCATCTCTAGCTTGTATGCCAAAGACATTTCTTAGAGCGATTTTTATCATCTCCCTTTGTGTGCTTCTCTGCACATCAAAGCTAGATTCTACAAAATCAAAGAGTTCTTTAAAATCCTGCTTTGTGAGCTCTCTTTGCTTGATTTTCTCTTGCGTATAAAGGGCTTTGTGGGTTTTTAAAAACTTGCAAATAGAATCTACATAGATATTATGTTTTTTGTCCTTAATATGCGTGATGATATGGAGTGTATTTTTGTCATAATACACAAAAGCCCCCAAGCCATATTGATGATAAAAATGCAAAATCGCCATTCGCATTTCATTTTCTATAAGCTGCGGGTTTTCATCTTTATGCTGTTGCCAAAGGGATTCTAGGCTTTTTTTGGCATTGTTTTTGGCAAGTGTAATATCCAAAGTTTTAAAGCTATGTTGCAAAATATCTAGTGTTTGGTTGTATAGGGAAGTATTCATTTTGAATCTTTATTGCTTTTTGCTAGAAGGGCGTGAAAGCACATTTTGAATCTGCTCTTTTGAAGCGGATTGCAGTGCATTAAACGAGCCAAAATAGTCTAAAAGCCGCTTGATTTGTGCTTTGCTATAAGAGCTATTATCCATAATTTGTGCCTTTTGCATATCTTTTTGTTTTTTATTGCGATGATAGGTGATAGCATATCTATGCACTTCATCGCGGAGCTTTTGGCAGAATTGTAGTCTTTTATCGTTTGTATTGAGTTTAAACTCTGCATTTTGTGTGCGTAAAATATCAAGTGCATTGCCTTTAGAGCGATAGGCTTTAGCATTATGCTTCATTTTAGCAATGGCGATAACATCAACATTTGCCCCAACACTTTTTAGAATATCAAGTGCTAGATTAATTTGAGCCTTGCCACCATCAAGTAGCCATAAATCCGGTGGCGGATTAGATTCAAATTTTTTTGCTCGGCGTGTTAGCATTTCACTCATTTGGGAGTATTCATCGCTACTATGAAGCTCAAAGCGTCTATAAGCATTGCGGATAAATTCGCCATTTTCATAAACAACCATACCGCCTACATTATGGCTTCCGCTGTGATGAGAAGTGTCAAAAATCTCTATTCTATGTGGCACTTGCATAAGGTGGCATAGCTCTTTTAGGGCATAAAGTGTGGTGTTATCGTTTTGGGCTTTGCTTTGCTCTTTTGTGTGAAGAGCTAGGATTTCTTGGGCATTATTTTTAGCAAGTTGCAAGAGATTGTGCTTTATGCCTTTTTGTGGCTGGGTGATTTTGAGATGACTTTGAGTTTGAGCTTGCAAAATCTTTTGTAAATCATTTTTGTCTTGAAAGTCAAAGTGCGGAATGAGAATCTCCTTTGGCGGCAATGGAAGCGGCGATTTGTAGTGATTGAGCAAGGCTTGGGTGTAGAGTGAGGCAAGATTATGCGTATAGATTTCTTGAAAAATGAGCGAAAAATCACTTGAGATAATGCGACCATTGCGGATAAAAAGCATCATAAGGATATGATTTTGCCCCATTGAATCAAGCAAGAAAATATCATAATCCCCGCTCATAATATCAATAATGGATTGTGTTTTTAGGGTTTTTAGCTTTTGGATTCTATCTCGTATTTTTGCTGCCTCTTCAAATTGGAGATGAAGTGAGAGCGTTTGCATTTTAGATTCTAAAATCTCAATAAGCCCTTTTCTATTACCTATAAACTCTTTTGCTTGTGTAATATAATGTGCGTATTGCTCTTTTGAGATTTTGTTTTCACAAGGGGCTAGGCATTTATGAATCTGATGAAAAATACAAGCCCTCTTGCTTTTAAGGCAGGATTTTTTCTGCACAAGGGGCAGGGCGTCATAGAGGCTATCAAGTAGCTCCCTTGCTCCACTCACAAAGGGACCAAAATATTCAATATGCTTCTTATGTAGCACTTTACGAGTGATTTCAAAGCGTGGAAAAGTAGCAGAAGTATCAATATAGATGTATGGATAGGTTTTGTCATCACGCAGGAGAATGTTATATTTTGGCTTTAGGCTTTTGATGAGAGAATTTTCTAGAATCAGGGCATCTTCTTGGGTTTGTGTAAGCAATGTGTGAATCTTAGCTACTTGAGATACCATAAGACTTATTCTTTGGCTAAGATTATTCTTTGGCGTGATGATGTCATTATGGATACTAAAATAGCTTTTTATGCGATTTTTGAGATTTTTGGCTTTGCCTACATAGAGTAGATTATCATCTTTGTCAAAATATTGGTAGATTCCACTTTGTGTGGGGAGATTCTGTAAGGTAAAAAGTAGATTATGCGTTGGCATTTTGTGCTTCCCATTGGCGTTTAATCCCAACCCGAAGTGCCTCAAATTTTTCATAAATTTGCGGATTTGTCGCGTTATTTATAAACTCCCCTTTTGCGTGTTCGCGATAGATTTGCACACTCTTTTGTGGAGGCTTTGGAATAAGGATATGGGAAGGCACATAAGCGTGTATTTTTTGGATAGAACTAAGTTTAGGAAAATGCTCTTTATATTGCTTTAAACTCTCTATTATAAATTTATGCTTATAATGATTAAATTCTACGCACAACGCCTTGTGTTTAAACGCAAAAAGGAGTTGATTATTTTTAGGCACAATAAATAGAATCTGCTCTCGCTCTAGTGGAGTGAGAAAGGTATTTTTAAAACGAGTAATTTCACTTTGTTGCTCAAGCTTGTGGTGCAAAAGTGGGAATTCTCGTTTCATATTGGAGAGTAAATGATACATAGTTTTAACTTTCATAGGCTGATTGTAGCATATTTGATATTTATTTTTGCTTGTATGCTTGTGGGTTGTGGATATAAGGCAGATCCTTTTTATACAGATTCTAAAATAGAGCAAGAAGACACATTCCAAGAGCAGGAAGTCGCACCAAAAAAGAGAGTGTTATTCCAAGAGATAGGCTCTAAGCCTTCAGCAAGTTATGAAGAAGATGAGGAATAAATGAGCCAACAATATGATGTGATTATTATTGGTGCTGGTGTGGCTGGGCTATATTGTGCTAGGCATTTGCCCTCACATTTAAAAGTTTTGATTTTATGCAAGTCTCAACCTTGGGAGTGTAATACATTTTACGCACAAGGTGGCATTACAATAGCAAAAGATAAACAAGATGAAGCCCTGCATATACAAGATACGCTTTTGGCTGGTGGGAGTGTCAATAATAAGGAATGCGTGGAGATTCTAAGCCAAAATAGCAATGCGGTTTTACAAGAGCTTATCCAAAGTGGTTTTGTGCTTGATAGAGATGAGAGAGGAGAGCTACTTTATGCAAAAGAGGGTGGGCATTCCTGCTCTAGAATCGTGCATTCAGGTGGAGATGCCACAGGGAGAAATCTCCATACACATCTTATAGGCAAACTTCAAGCGACATTGTGGAAAAATGCTGAAGTGGTGGATTTACTCATTGAAGAGGATAGGTGCTATGGGGTATGTGTGCAAAGCAAGTTTGGTTTGCAAAATCTGTATGCACATCAAGTGGTAATTGCAAGTGGTGGGGTTGGGGGGCTTTTTAAGTATCATACTAATGCCTATACAATCAGCAGTGATTTGCACGGCATTATTTTAGAGCATAATTTAGCCCTGCAAGATATGGAAATGCTCCAATTCCACCCCACAGCCTATGTGAGTAACCCACAAGCGAGAAAATACCTTATATCCGAAGCGGTTCGTGGTGAGGGCGGTGTAATCGTAGATGAAGATGACAAGAGATTTTTATTTGCTTATGATGAGCGTGGAGAACTTGCCCCACGAGATATTGTTGCAAGGGGGATTATGGATTATTGCTTTACGCAGAAAAAATCAGCCTTTTTAGATGTCAGTGCATTTAGTGAAGCGGATTTTAAAAATCGCTTTCCAAATATTTATCGCGATTTAAGCACAAATAAACTCTCCTTGCCCAAACAAAAGATTCCCATATCTCCGGCATTTCACTATTCTATGGGCGGAATCTTGGTAGATGTAAATGGGCGTGTGAAAGGTATGAGTAATCTCTATGCGGTTGGAGAATGTGCGTGTAATGGACTACACGGAGCAAATCGCCTTGCTTCTAATTCACTTTTAGAAGGGCTTGTTTTTGGCAGGAGAGTTGCGGAATATATTCTAGGACATTCTATTCAAAATCCCATTCGGCATTTTCCGCTATGCGATGAAGTCTTGCAAAAAGAGGGCGATGTGAAGCTAAAAAATGTGCTACGCGAGATTATGTGGGATAAGGTTGGGATTATCCGCTCACAAAGTGGGCTAGATTCAGCTCTAGGGGGCGTTGAGGTAATGCTAGAATCTAATATCGGGCGTATGCTACGACTACGATTGCTTGTTGCTAAAAAAATTATAGAATCTGCCAAAGCACGCAAGGAAAGTAAAGGCGCACATTATAGGCTAGATTAGATTCTATTGTAATAACTCTTTCCGCTCAATGCCAACTTTTTCTTGCAAGGCTTTGATTTCCTTGCTCATAGCAGCAGTGGCACTGACTTGGTTAATTAAGATATAAATATTAATGAGGCTTAAAAGTAAGGTAGCAAACACACAAAACAATGCGATTTTAACCGCCCTTTTAGCAATAAGTCTTGAATCTTCTTCTCTCATAGAAAGCTCCTTGTAATTTTATGAATAAGCATAGCACCAAACATTCCAAGTGCCAAAAGCACGACAATACACGCCCCAATACTCACATTGAGATAATACGCGATAAAAAACCCAATCCACATAAAGATAAGTGAAATCAGCCACGAGATAAACATCATAGAGCGGAGTGAGTGGGAAAAGAGATTGGCAATATAGGCAGGGATTGATAAAATTGCCAAAACAAGAATAAGTCCAGCCACACTCATAGATAACACAACGCCAATGGCGATAAGCACAAAGACAATGCTTATCCACACATTCACATTTAAGCCCTTAGTCTTGCAAAACTCGCCATCATAAAACAAGCCTAGAATCTCATAATAATACAAGCTCACAAAAATGATAAGAAAAATATCAAAAGCTATCATAGCTACCATTTCATCTTTGCTGACAGCAAGGATTGAGCCAAAAAGATAGCTTGAAATATCGCTATTATATCCCGGACTTATATCAATAAGGATCACGCCTATTGCCATTCCAAACGCCCAGCTTGCTCCCACATAGGCATCAAGCCTTTCTCGTTGATACAAAAACGCATAGGCTAAAAATAAAGCCATAATCACACCAAAACACAATGCACCAAACATAGTGCTAAAGCCACAAAAAAGTGCCAACCCAACGCCACCAAAAGCACTATGAGCTACGCCACCAGCGACAAAGACATTTTTATTTGCCACAATCATAGAGCCAATAATCCCACTGCAAATGCTCACAAGAAAAGACACAAACAATGCCACCCATACGAATTGATATGAAAATAGCTCACTCATAGTTGTCCTAGATTCTGTGTTGTTTTATGAAGTGGTATTGCCACACCAAAGTGAATTCCTATGTGTTTTGGGCTTCCACCAAATGTGAAAAGCTTTGTATCTCGTTGAGATTTTGTATTATTCATAAATGTGATAAGAAAGTTAGCGTTTTTTGTTGCTAGATTCTGCATTATTACTCCTTTTATTACTCTTGCTTACAAAGCTTTTATGCGTTTTTTGATACATTGTATCGCCCAATCATAGTGGCTTGAAGTCGCACTCACACAATAGCTCCCAAGGCTTGTGCTGCCACACCATTTGTAATGCTTTTTGACAAAAAGTGTTTGAGAATCTAGAGTGGCAAGAAGCTCCATAGATTCTGTATGGCTTTTATAAAGCAGGGCTTTTGCACTTTTTAACGAAGTATTACTATGCTTTTGTTTGATCGCTCTATTCATTTGCGGGTAAGTTCTAAAATTATAAGGTGGTGGCAAAAAAGGGATAAAATCACTTGTTTTATTGAGATTTGTGCGTATAAATGTCAGTAAGAGAATCTGCCATTCACATAAATGGACGAGCACATCTTTGAGGCTTTCATCGCGTTCATTATAAGCAAAAGGCTCTTCTTGTGCGTGTGGTGGAATGCAATCAGTAAGTGCAAAAAGCTTTTCAAAATTTGCTTGTGCGGTTTGTTGTAATTGTAATTTTGTCGTGGGGCGAGGCATTTGCTTCCTTTTTATCTAGCTCTCACATTTTATTGCGGTATTAAGCCCATATTGTGAGGCTTGACTTGATGGGCTAGATTGTGTTTGCACAGCTTGTTGTGTCGCAAAATATGTGAGCAAATCCACTTCGCAAATATGTCCGCTCATATCAAGCTCAAAATGTGGAATCTCGTGTATGATGGCATTTTTATTGATATAAAGCACCTTTTTTGCATAGCCGAGTGTGAGTGAAATGTCGTGGCTGACTACGATAATACTCATTGTGCGATTAAGCTTTTTGAGCAGCTCATAGATATTTGCCTGTGCTTGAGAGTCAATATTTGCCGTTGGCTCATCAAGGATTAGAATCTTTGGAGTATTGACAATAGCCCTTGCGATAAGCACTTTTTGCCTTTCCCCACCTGAAAGGGCATATAAGGGTTTTTTGGCAAGATGGGTGATGCCTAGAGTTTCCATTGCTTGAGTAATACAATCTTGCTGTTTTTTAGGCGAGAAGCCAAAGATTCTAGATTTAAGCAGCCCAAGTGCAATAGTGTCTTTGACGCAAATGGGGAATTGTATATTGTGATAAGTCATTTGCGGCACATTGCCGATGTGGCAAGGCTGTATGTTTGAGTGATAGCTAATTTTGCCCCTGCTTGGTTTAAGCAGTCCAAGTAAAAGCTTTACAAATGTCGTCTTTCCCCCGCCATTTGGTCCTATCACTGCCCAAAAATCGCCAGATTCTAATGTAAAGTTAATATTTTCTAATACATTTTCTGCCCCATAGGCAAAGCTCACATTTTTAATCTCTAGCATTATTTGCCCTTATCGTGTTTGTTTGTGGCTTGAAAAAAATCACTTAAACAGCTTTGTAGCTTTGCCTGATGTTTGGGATTATTTTCTTCAAGAGAAAGGGCAATTTGACACGCATAGAGAGAAAAAGAGCCAAGCCAATTTGATTTGAGCGGATCAAGGGTGAGAATCTCAAGATTCAGCTCATTTGCAAGGCTTTGAACGCGTGATTTAGCATATTGTGGCTGGATAAAAAGGGCTTTTATTTGCTTTTGCTTGATTTGTGTGATGAGTTGGGTTAAATCCCTGCCCTTAGCTTCCTTGCCATTTTTTTCTATACTTAACTCTTCTAGTTTAAAATCTTTAGCAAAATCCCCAAATGCCGGGTGATACACAAGAAAGCTTTTTTGTGTATGTTTGACAAAGAGGTTTGTAGCGTGAGAAAAAATCCACTCTAGCTCCTGTATGAGCTGCTTTGATTGTGTTGTAAAAAAATCTTTATTGTTTGGCTGCATTGTGCTTAGAATCTCCGCGATAAATGCTACCTGTATTTGAGAGCTTTTAAGAGAAAGCCAAATGTGTGGATTGTGGGTGTGGTTTGTGGAATGTGATTTCAAATCGTGCGAGTTAGAATCTAGGGCGTGAGATTCTGCGAGATTGTAATATTTTAGCTTAGGATTAATGGCGTGAAACTTCTTAAGCCAAGTAGATTCTAGAGGCATTCCCACACCAAAAAACACATCTGCATTTTGAATATGTTTCATCTGTTGCACGCTTGGCTCATAGATTTCAGGTGATTTACCCGGAGGCACAAGCACCTCTACTGCTACATTCTCTCCGCCAATGGATTCTAACATTTGTTTTTGTGGCACAACACTTACAAGCACATTGATAGGCTCACCATAAACATAAAACCAAAGCAAAGATACAATAAGGATTATTTTTTTCATTGAGAGTCTTTTTGTGTGGTGATTTTTGTAGCAAGTTGCGAGATATTAGACATTGCTTTGACTTTGTCAATGAGCAATTCGGATTTGGCAAAAAGTGAATTATGCTCATCTCCCACATACAAGGTTGTAATGACAACTCCACCTAGCATATTTTCATAACCTCTGCCTGTGGTAGCACTCCACGCACTATGGGCGACAATAGCCTTGCCCTGATATTCGCCAATATAGAGCATAATATGCCCTTGTAGCCAAAGGATTGTTTGATAGGGCGTAGCATTAGCAATGATGTATGATTCTTTTTGCTTGCGATTCAAGGTGCTTAAATCAACCTGATTGTTTCCATAATACACTTGAGCTTTAGAGTTACGCGGAAGATGAATGCCAAAATTTGTAAAAATATCACGCACAAAAGCCGAGCAATCGCGACTTGCTAAGAATCCACCCCAACCATATTTATCACCCATCATTGTATTGATGATTTCAGCAATGGCTTTAGAATCTGCAATTTGTGGGAAAGGCTTTGCCATTTCATTAGGCAAATATATCTGCTCTCTTTTAGCTTCTCCATTTGGCAAACGCACATAGACTGCTACGCCCACAGATTGCTTTAGCTGTGTGCCATATATGGGGAAAATTTGCCCAATGCGTGCTTGTGAGACAAAATGATTCTGCGAATTGTAGAGCGGAATCTTATCAAGGCTTGGGCTAAAGTATTGCGTATAGCTCTCTATTTCTTTAATTTGCTTAGATGTGAGGGTGGCAAGATGAGTAGATTCCACCCAGCCATACACAAAGCTTGATTGTATATGCACCCATTGCCCATCTTTGCTTGTTTGTGTAATAAGCACGGGCGTGTTGGCAAAGATAAGGGAATTTTGCCATCTATCAAAAGGATAGCCATTTGGTTTATTAAACAATGGCTTGTTTGTTGGCACGGCACGAACGGCTGTTGTCGTGGTGATAATGGCTTTTTGATTTTGGTTTGGGTAGGAGCTAAGATTCATAGAATCTATAAGTTCTTGTGCGATTTTGGGGCTTATCTCCTGAAGGTCTTCTCCATAGCTTTTATTTTTAGCTTTGTTTGTGGCAAGATTTTGTAATGAGGGCAAAATCCAAAATACTTCATTTTTCTTAGGATTTGGCTTTTGATGCCACGGGGAGAAGTGCTTTTGCAAATAGTCTTTTTTAAGTGTCCCTAAGGCTTTGTCATCGCGTTTAGATTCTGAATCTGTTGGAAGATAAAAAAGTGCATCTTGTGGTAAAGTCTGTAAATCTTTGACTTGAGAGCTAGGGATAATCTTATCCGCACAGGCATTGAATCCTAAGGTAAAAAACAGGGCAAAACCTATAGCATAAGCGGAGCAAAATCTCATCATAGTTTCCTGTGTTGAAAGGCGTGGATAAGCTCTAAAATCTCGCTTTCATTATAGCCGATGATGAGATGTTTATCGCTTGTGATGATGGGACGCTTTAAAAGCATAGGTGTGTGAAAAAGCGTATCTACTTGTGTTTGTATGCTTGTTTTAGAATCTAGGATAGATTCTGTGATTTTGCCATCTCTTTTGAGATTTTTATAAGTCGTGCCTTTGCTGTTAAGAACGATAGTATTCATTAAGTGAAATCCTTAAAGATATTATGATTTTTTAATCTATTGTGTGCTTTTATTCTTTTTTCATAACTATCTGTTCTTTGATTAACAATATAAGTTATAGCACTTACTCTTTCGTTGTCCGTCTTTGTTTTGATGTCTGCTATTTCATAGCAATATTTGTTCCTGAAATTAATATTCTTACTCTTATTTATCTGACTATTCCAAAACCACACTGCACTAAGCAAAGCTATCTTGCCATTATCAAGCAATGCTTTTCTATGTTCCTCATTGTTTAGGAAGTCTTTGGTATCGTTTGGATAATGCTTGTTATAGTAGGATTGGAATCTTGTGTAGTTGCTCCTCCCTGTAAGCTGTATTACTCCTCTACCTCTAAAGTTATAGCCATCGCCTTGTCTCATCACTTAGAATCCACCTTTACAATTAATCTGCCTGTTTTGTCGATTAGGTTGTCTTGATAAAAAGTGCCAAAAAACCTATAATCCCACATATCCCCAACCTCTATATTATCTTGCGTTAAAAGTATTTGATACGTCTTGGGATTTTTAAAAATTTTTGCAAAAAGGTTCTTATCATTTGCTAAAAGATATTGGGTTATATCATATAATCCTTGATAATATATTTCAACAATTTGAGAATCTATACAAAGAAGAGTATCCGTACCATTTAGTGCATTATCTACACATTGTTGTATATCTATGCTATCCCTTTGTTTCATTGCTTCTTTTGCTATCCTTTTTATCTCTTGTTTTTTATCTTTTGGTGTATGTTGCATTATGAGATGATAATAGCTAGTAAAGAAATTATCGTATAAAATTATAGAGGTAAAGCCTCTAAACCATTCATCGGCTTTAGAGCATATCTCTAATTCTATATCATTAAGCCTAGATTCATTATCACACTTAAAACTTGGCTGATTGCATTGTCCTTTTTCATCACAACGCCATTCATATACGATTTTATGTCCTATTTTGTATAATTCACTTTTTTCATCAAGTGGCACAGACAAATCATAAGAGGCATTGGGAGATTCTTGACAGAAGACATAAGTTGTAATGAGACACATATATACAAAATGCCTGAATCTATCATTTAAAATCACTAAATATTCCTTTCTTAAGATTCTCATTGCTTTCAATCAATTTTGTCAAGTCTGTTGTTGCACTCCTTAGCTGTGCTTGAGTTATATTGTATGTGCCAAAGCGTATTCTATTAAATGCATCCTGCCTACCCTCTATATTTTCTTTGCCTACATTTACTTTGTATGTTATAGAATCTAAAGATTTATTGATGCTTATATGAAGAGTATGGGTTCCGCCTTTTATGTTTTTTTTGATTTTCTTGCGGTTATTTGTGTAATCCTTTGTTTGATCCACCTTTACAATCAATTTGCCTGTTTCGTCAATGATATTGTCGATGTATAGCTTATCAAGTAACTCTACTCTGAAATATTCATTGACCTTAAAATTTTCAATCTCCTTTGCATATTGCGAAAATACAGAATCTAAAAGCTTTGGATTGTAGATAGATACATATTTGGTTAATTCTTGTATGCCATATTCATATGCATTTGCAATAGTTTGTTGCGAACATAATTGCACTGTAGCACTGCTTAGGGCTTCCTTACAAATAGTTATCGTCTCCCTTTGTTTCATTGCTTCTTTTGCTATCTTTTTCACTTCTTGTTTTCTATCTTTTGGTGTATGTTGCATTATGAGATGATAATAGCTGGTAAAGAAATTATCTAAAAAAATTACCGTAGGCTCTATTGTCATTCCGCAACTAGTGGCACAACATATTACTACCTCTACTTCACTATTGCTTTCTAAATCGCAATTAAAACTAGGCGCTAAACTCTCTCGCATTTTCTCCTCATTAGTAAAATAGTTATCAAAGATTCCAAGAGAATTTTTAGCAAACACAACATTTACCAATAGATAAACACAAAGCCACTTTTTCATAACACCTCCTTTAAAAATCTTTAAAGATATTTGTATTTTTGATTCTTGCATACTGCTTGAGCTGTTCCTTATTGAGTTGTTTTTGGCTTGGTGTAGTGGATTTTAAATCAATAAAATGAAATGGAATGTTATGCTTGTCGAGCAAGGTTATTGCCTTTTTGACGCTTCCGCAGGTTTTGATACCATAAAGTGTGATTGTCATTATGCTGCCTTTAAGAGTTTGGTTGCTTAATATCTAAAAAATTTGAATCAGATTCTACCACAGGATAGTGCATACAAAGCAGATTTTTCACACAAAATGCAATCATTTGATAGACTTTTTCAAAGCCCTCCGCATCTCTATAAGCATATGGATCAGGGACATCTGCACCTTTTAATCCAAAATCGCCTAGCTTTTTTACCTTGCTTTTTTCAAATCCAAGCTGCAATAAGTCTTTATAATTGCTTGAATCTAGGGCAATGATAAGATCAAATGCTTCATCAGCATATACACTCACGCGTCTTCCACGCGAATCATCAATACTAAAATTATGCCTTTTAGCTACCTGCCTAGACCCAGCACAAGGCTCTTCATCTATATGCCACCCGCTTGTTCCTGCTGAATCTACCTTTAAGGAGAGATTGTATTTTTTTATAAACTCCCTTGCCACTCCTTCAGCCAGCGGGGAGCGACAGATATTACCCAAGCATACAAATAAAATACTAGAAATTTCTTTCATATGACCGCCTTTGCGTTGATGTAGAGATGAGCGGGTGAGCTTGCATTAAGGATAAAATGCAAGGGTGCTTGATTTTGATGAGTTTGATTTGTGTGATAGAGCGGTTCTTTAAAATCAAAAATGGCAAAATCCACATTTTTATTTTGAGCTAAGATTCCATTATTTAGCCCCAAAGCCTTTGCACCATAGAGCGTAGCACTTAGCAATAAAATCTTAGAGAGTTCTAAAATGTCAGCTTGTGGATACGCATATAACGCTGTGCGTAGCTCATCAAGCAAATTGACATTATTATTTGAGCTTTTGCCATCAGTGCCAATGGCGGTTGGGTGATTTTGCAAAATCTCAAGAGGTAAAAAGGCGTTGTTTAAAAGCCGATTGCTCCGCGGGCAAGTGATAAGCGTGGCATTCTCACATAGCTCTAGCTCTTTTTGTGTGATTTGCAAACAATGCGTGAGACAAAGAGCATTGCTTAATGGCGAGAGCATTTCTAAAAAGCTTTGTGGTGTATAAAAAGGTTTTGCATTATCAATGTTAGCTAGGCGTTTAAAAAAGCCTTGAAAATAGCCATCTTGCCTATCAAGCCACTGCCTTTCTTGTGGAGATTCTAAAAAATGGGCTGATAATGGGAGATTTTCACTCACGCAGAGTTCTACAAGCTTTTGTGCCATAATGGGGTGGAGCGAGTAGGGCGAGTGCAATGCAAGGGCTGGGGTAAAAGTAGGCGATTTGAGATTCTTAGCATTTTTTAATCGCTCTAAAACATTAGCATATAAAAAATCTATCGCGCTAGGATTGCTCCCTATGGCTTCGTTAAAATACACACAACGCAAGGGGCTATGTGCTAGAATCTCCATTTCATCACCATAGCTGCTGATTGCTCCTACACTGCCCACACCAGCCTTTATTTGCTCATCAATACCTTGTGTAATAATAGATTCAAAATCATCATTTTTTAGCACATTATCGCGATTTGCCATAAGGCTATCAAGCCATTCTCCAAAATCCCCATAGCAAAATTGTGCCAAATGCCCACCAAACTCAAAATGTATATGTGCGTTAATAAGGGCAGGGAGCAAGATTCCATTAGGCACAAAAGTTTTTTTTGCATTCTTAAACTCCGCACATAGACTTTCATAATCACCAACGCGTAAAATATTATCCTTGCTAGATTCAAAGGCAATGCCGCCATTACTTAGAATCTGAAACTTCTCATCACATATAAATACTAGCCCCGCACCAAAAATCTCAATCATTATGCCACCTCATTATGCACTTAAGCCTTTTGTGTGATATTTACATCAAGCTTGTTATATGGAAT
Organism: uncultured Helicobacter sp.; assembly: GCA_963559865.1. Classification (GTDB taxonomy): domain Bacteria; phylum Campylobacterota; class Campylobacteria; order Campylobacterales; family Helicobacteraceae; genus Helicobacter_C. The sequence goes on along the minus strand of CAUWMC010000020.1, from coordinate 14,639 downwards.
CTCAATGCCATTTTTATCAAGGGCGATTTTTATAGATTCTAGCACTTTGCTTTGTGCGTTTAAAACACCATATTCTAGCTTCACCCAAAAACGAAGTGTGAAATTCAGTGAGCTTGCTCCTAGCTCTGTTAAGCCTATAAAATGCTGTTGGCTTGGATCAACTTCAGGTGTGTTGTGTAATACTTCAATAATGATATTTTTCACAGATTCTATATCGCTTTCATATCCCACGCCAATGACAAGCTCAATGCGTCTTTGCTCGTTGAAAGTTGTGTTTATGATATTTGCCGTTGCCATATTGCTATTTGGGATAATAGCGACCTTACCATCATTTAAGCGGAGATTTGTGGTAAAAAGATTTATCGCCTCCACACTTCCAACCAAACCGCTAACCTCGATCAAATCTCCCTTTTTAAATGGACGCAAGATAATTAGCACAATCCCACTTGCCACAGATGAGAGAGAATCTTTAAGCCCAAGTGCAATAGCCACACCAGCAGTCCCAAGCACGGCAATAATGGAATTTGTTTGAACGCCAATCGTGCCAAGTGCAGCGACAATCATTACCACAAGGCAGAGAATGAATACGACTTGAGAGATAAAGCGAGAGAGAATCTCATCTTTTTTGGCTACGACCTTGCGGATTTTAGAGCTAAGAAAACGCGATAGATAATAACCCACAATCAAAATAATACAGGCTTTGAAAAGTGCCACACCTAGATGTTCTAGCTGCGGAATGAAAGTTGAGAGAAAGGTTTTAAAATCCTGCATTGTTATCCTTTAAAGTTTATTTTTTGGATTGTGTAGAATCTCATTACTTAAAAACGCCTCTACAACGCCGCAAAGCTCCTGCTGATAATAGGGGGAAAATGTATCGCTACAAATGTATGTTTGATGTTGATTAAGCACGACAAGCTCGGCGATTCTGCCCTCTTGTAATGCACCTTTATTTAATCCTAGAATCTGCGATGGCATAAAGCTTGTGAGTTTTGAAATCATCTCTAATGGAATCTTGTGTTGTTTGTGTAAGAATGTATAAAGAAGCGATAGATAGGACTGAAGAGCGTCTATACCAAAACTTGCAAGCTCAAAAACTTGGTCTTTTTTGGAGTTGTAATCTGCCGACTGCAAAGAGCTAAGCAAGTCAATCTCACCATTTTTAAGCTTTGCTATTAGCTCTTTTTGTGAGGCAGAATCTACAAGTGGAGGGTTAAGCTTGGCAGCGGTATTGTAGTTTTGACACAGGCTTTCATCAAGGATAAGATGATGGATTGAGCTTTGGGTGAAAAACTCACAGGCATAGCCTTTGTTTTTATAAGATTCTAATAACTCAAAACTACGCGGATACACAAGAGAATCAAAAACGAGCTTTAAAGGCAAGTCTTTGAGCATTTCAGCAGTTTTTGGAATTTCTTTAGTTTGGCTATATGGTGGGATTGAGGGAAGCCCAAGCTCCGCACTTAAAAGCCCTTCATTCATTACTCCATCAGCCAAGCTAGAATCTTGCACGAAGCATATAAGCGGAATTTGTAGCATTTGAGCATATTGTGCGATACGCATAAAAGTGTGTGCATTATAATCACTCTTTGCAAAAATGGCTTTGCCTCCACTTTGGCAAAGCGAGCTTATGTCGCTAAGTTTGCCAGCAGGCGTGAGTGGATTAATCGCAGGGAGAAGATGAATAGGGGATTTGCTATTAAGACTTTTTATGAGTTCAATAGAGCCATTTTCACTGCAAGGTGGATTTGTGTAAGGATTGAGCAAAATTGTGCCTACACCACCTTTTAAGGCTTTTTGTGCGAGGGAGATGAGCGTTTTGCTAGAGAGTGATAAGGCTTTTGGAGCGATATTTAAATCAATCATCGCAGGAAGTATAATTTTACCCTGCATATCTAACACTTCCTCATTTGCTAAAGGATTTAAAGAGCCAATGTGTGTAATAAGCCCATTTTGTGTGCGTAAATCCGCTTCTTTTGTCCCTTGATAATCACAAAGTATTGCATTTTTAAATAGCATAAGACTCCTTTTCAAACAAGTAAAAAATCGCTCTTTTGAGCCATAATCAACACACCAATAAGGATAAGCAAAATCCCCGAAACCACTTCAACGACTTTAAGGAATGGAGTGAGTTTTTTAAGTATATGAAGTGCGGTGTGGATAAAAACTGCCACGAGTAAAAATGCCAAGCCAAGCCCTAGGCAATAACAAAGCATAAGCCACAATGCACTATTTTGATTAAAAACCCCAAGAGTAAGGATTGAAGCGAGAATAGGACCAACGCACGGACTCCACCCAATGCTAAAGCCAACACCTAGCACAAAAGGTGAGAGAAAGCCAAAGGCGGAGTGATTTGGCTGAAAATGGAGATTTTTATACAAAAAAGCAAACTTCAATGGAAAAAGAAAGTGAATCCCAAAAAGGATAATCACCCCTCCAGCAATATAACGCACAATAGATGAGCCAAGCACTATGCTTAGGGCAGATTCAGCAAAGAGAGCTAAGGTTATAAAGGTTGCTGAAAAGCCACAGATAAACAAAAGCGAGGTTAGGATTATGCGGGATTTTTGCGTTGTCTTTTGGTGCAGCTCTTCAATACTCACACCAGAAATATATGAGATGTAAGGCGGGATAAGTGGCAAAAGGCAAGGGCTTAAAAAAGTGAGAATCCCAGCCAAAAAACTTGCCCCAAAAGGCATAGAATCATAGAGTGTGATAAGGGTGTTTTCTAGATTCACTTTTATCCTTTAAATTTGAGTGCATTCAAAAAAGTTGTTGGGTTTTTTAAAATTTTGGCATTATAACTAAGCGTTATAATATTTTTGTAAATTTATTCCAAAAAGCACAATTTTTGCTATAATCGCGTTTTTCAATTGCTCCAAATTTATGAAAAAACATCAAAAATTTACTCATAAAGGTAACTAATGACACAAGATTCACACACAGATATATCTTTAGATTCACAAACGGATACGCAAGAGGTTCAGCCCCAAAATGAACAGGGCTTTGAAAAATTTGGTTTAAAAGATTTTGTATTAAAAGGCATTAAAGAGGCGGGGTTTAGCTCTCCTAGCCCTGTTCAAGCCCAAAGTATCCCTATTGTTTTACAAGGCAAAGACTTGATAGCTCAAGCTCAAACAGGCACGGGCAAAACCGCAGCTTTTAGTATCCCTATTCTTAATTCCCTTAGTCGCAATAAAGAGATTGAAGCACTTGTGATTACACCCACAAGGGAGCTTGCTATGCAAATTAGCGAAGAAGTGCTAAAGCTTGGGCGGTTTGGACGCATTAAGACAATTTGTATGTATGGAGGGCAGAGCATCAAGCGACAATGTGATTTGCTAGAGAAAAAGCCAAAGGTGATGATAGCCACACCGGGTAGGTTGCTTGATCATTTGCAAAATGGTAGGATAGAGAATTTTGCCCCAAAAGTCGTGGTGCTTGATGAATCTGATGAAATGCTTGATATGGGCTTTTTAGATGATATTGAAGAGATTTTTAAATTTTTGCCAAATACACACCAAACTTTGCTCTTTTCCGCCACAATGCCAGAGCCTATAAAGCGTTTAGCCTTGAAGATTCTGCAGAATCCTGAATTTGTGAAAATCACTCCCACAGATATTACAAATAAAGATATAGAGCAACAATACTATATCATCAATGAAGGGGAGCGTGATGAAGCGATTGTGCGGTTGATTGAGACGCAAAACCCCACAAAGAGCATTATTTTTACACGCACAAAAAAGGAAGCTGATGCGTTGGCTTCAAGGCTTGTTGCTAGAGGATTCAAGGCTATGGCACTGCACGGCGATATGGAGCAGTGGGATAGACGCACGGCTATTAAGGCGTTTAAGGAAAATGAGATTGAACTGCTTGTGGCTACTGATGTGGCTTCGCGTGGGCTTGATATTAGCGATGTAAGCCACGTGTTTAACTATCATATACCGCTGAATCCTGAAAGCTATGTGCATCGTATAGGACGCACGGGTAGGGCAGGGAAAAAGGGGGTGGCTATCACCCTTGCTACACCGCTTGAATACAAGGATTTAAGTAAGATTAAACAAATCACAAAAGCAAAGCTTATATTGTGTGAGATTACGCAGGAATACAGCGATGATGCGTTTTCACAAGAGATTTCTCACGCAAAAGTCAATGATAAGTCCGTGGCGATTTATGAAAAGCTTAAAGATAAGATAGACACAACCCAGCTTTGCCTAAAACTTATTGCTTTGCATTTAGAGAAAAGCAAGCAAAGCAAGATTGGATTCAGCAAGGAGCAAATCGCACAGCTTGAATCTGAAGAAAAAGAGCAAAAGTCAAATAAAAAATCGGGCAGATTTTCACGCAATGCAAAGTCTAGCTCACAATCTCAAAGAGGCAATAGCAGAGATAGAGGTGGCAATAAAAGGGGTGGTAGAAGGCGTTATGATGATGTGGATAAAAGTCAGCCATATACAGGCAGTATTTGGGGGTAGTGGCTTTGAAAATTTTAAAATATAATATAAAAAAGTTTTTATTTTTATTCTGTATTTTGTGTGCGAGTGAGAATCTTGGGGCTTTAGATTTTTCTCCTGCTCCTGTTTATGAGAACAACTCTACTTTTGGCAGTGTAAGCATAGGTGGCGTGGCTTATAATGTCAAAAATAAGCAAGATTATGATAATACACGCGGAGCTGTGCTTTTTGGGCTAAAGCGTGGATTCTTGTTTGGAAGTTCTAAAAAAGTGCTTTTAAATGCGTGGCTTGAGGGGAGTGCAGGGGCTGAAAATAAAAATGGCTTGTATGGTGGCTCCGTGGGCGGACAGCTTGGCTATCGTTTGTTTAATGGGCGGATAATTATTTTGCTCGGTGGTGGCTTTGAGATGAGTAATCTTGCAATGCCCCATATCCCAAAGGAGCAGTATAATATTTATGGCGGTTTAGCACGAGCGGAGCTTTTTATAGATATTGCACAAGGTTATGGGCTAAGTGTGGGCTATACGCGGGGATTCAATGAAAAAAGCAAAAAGCTTAAGGGTGAATCTTTTGACACACAAGGCATTATGCTTACTATAAGTTTTTATGATTTTAGCATTTAGGGCTTTGCGGAGCTTCTTTTACGGGGTATCGTTGCAAAATTTATAGCGCTTAGGGTTGCCCTATGCTTTAAAGCGATTCAAGCTCTAAGAGTTTTGTTTTTATCTTTTTTCCTAAAGCATATCCGCCAATCTCTCCATTCTCACGCACCACACGATGACAAGGGATAAGTATCATTAGTGGATTTGCATTATTTGCATTGCCAACAGCCCTTGAAGTATTTGGATTGTTAATAGCTTTGGCAATGTCTTTGTAGCTTCTTCTCTCTCCGTATGGAATCTGCCCTAGTGCCTCCCACACACGCTTTTGAAACGCACTTCCCTGTGGCAAAAGGGGCAAATCAAATGAGTGAAGCTTTTTGTTAAAATAGGCTTGAATCTGCAAAGCACATTCATCACTTAGAGATGTTTTAGATTCTACCAAGGGCATTGTATCCCAAGCAATGCGTGTGATATGTGTCGCATTTGTATAAATGCCTAAAGAAATAAGCGTATTATCCCACTTTAAAGTGTAAATGCCACCATAGAGATTCTGCATTAAAAATACTTCACCAAAACAAGCCTAGCTCCAGAGCCACTTTTACCGCTTGTGGGTGTGATGAAGCTTTGCATATCATTTTTATTTTTCACGCCAAAGCCTCTTGCCAACCCTAAATCTTGTAAAATAAATCCCACAGGGTCCATAAGGAGCAAAGCACTTTTACCAAGGAATCTTGAGCCAAGCAAAGTATTTTGATTTTTATGAATCTTCATACTCGCTTGATAGAATAGCTCTCCTAAAATTGAACCAACCGCAGGGGTGATAACTAGGTCTTGCCAAGATGGTGTTTCAGCAAAGGCTTCCACACCATATTCCCAAAAGAGTGCAGAAGCAAGAGTGCTATACAGAGCAGATTCAGCCCAGCTATATCCTGCCACACGCGGCTGCATATAATACACCGCACCCCAATATGGATGAGTAATCCAGTTTAAAAACCAATCATCACCATCTACGACAGGACCACGCGCAGTTTTCCTAGCCCAATTATCGCCAAGATTATAAATTTCCTTTTTATTCCAGTTTGTTACGCTCTCTGGCATAAGATACAACACACCAGCTCCCACAAGTGTCCCACCTAGCACAAGCCCAGAGCCAACGCTAAGGTAGCCTAGTCTGCTTGTAGGCTCATAGATGTAGGGATTTTCATATTGTGTAGGATTTTTAGAATCTTGCTCTAAGGGTTGCAACGAGCCATAATCAAACTGCTCCGCACAAAGCAACACAGGATAAGCACAGAAAAAACAAAATCGCATTATCATTGTCGCACCATATTTTTTAGATTCACAATTTCTAAATATTTACAAAATAAGTGGGATAAAAAAGAGAAACTGCCCCAATATGATAGCATACAGGGGCAAATAGAAGTGTTATTTACCGGCAACTTGTGCTTTATTTGGATTGTCCGCCGCTTGAGCAATCATACAAGCTTCAAGTGTCTTTGCATCAGCAGCATTATCCACTTTTTTTAGCCAACGATTGATTTGAGCCATTGTCTTAGATGATGGATCAGGAGCGTTATATTGCTTCATCAGTGAAGCACAATCTGCTAACATAAAGCTAGGAAGCCCGATAAGAAGAGTAAGTGCAATATATTTTTTCATTTATCAATCCTTTCTTAGAATCTCAAAAGATACGCAAGAGCGATGTTTTGATTTGTAATATCCGCTTTTGGCGTAGGCATAGGCATAGAGGCTGTGTCATAATCAAGGTGCTGTCTTGTGTAGCTTAGGCGGAAAAACTGATTCAAATCAAGCTGCCAAATCGCATAGACATCATGCACATCGCCGCGTGTATTGCGGAAGTTGAATGGGTCATTAATGCTTACACGAGAGAAGGCATACCAATATTCACTACCCTTGAAGTATTCATAGCCGATTTTGAAAGCTGAGCCAATATCATAACGCAATCCAGCGTGAACTGCCCACGCATCTTCGTTGGCAAATGGTGTTCCTAATATGGTAATTGTTTTTCCATCATTCCCTTTATAATAACTTGCTGATACAAACCAATTAAGCCCTGTGCCGAGCATTTTGTCATTTTCAAAATGAACATTCACATATTGCATATTGCCAACATTTTGAGCAGGAATTACAGGGTTTTGAGTTTGTCCTGTCTTCACATCAGGTGTTGCATAGTTTTGGAGATTGATATAAGTAAGCATAAAGAGGTTTTGCCCAAAGCTTTTTGGTGCAAAAGGCGTCTCAAACGCACCAAAGAATAGATTTGCATCACTTGCATTTTTGTTACCCCAGATATTTCCACCAGCAGATTCTGCATTTAGAGTGAGTGGTTGATAGATTTTAGAGTATCCAGCTCTTAGGGCTGCATTTGTATAAGGTTTGAGTGTTAGCACAGCACCATCGCCAAGTGCATTTACCGCAAGGGCAGGGTATGTGCTCATACGAGCCGAGCTATTGCGGAGATTTGATCCGGGACCATCAGTGCCGGGCAAACGACCGATAGTAAGGGCAGCATATTTTCCCATATAAATATCCACATAGGCTCTTTCTACATAGATAGCACTCCCCCCAGCGACACCGTGTCCAGCGTCTAATGAGCCGATACCATCATTTGTTGGATAGCCTAGAGCAATATCACCAAATGCTTTTGTCATAGAAAGACGCCCTGTGAATTTTGTATATTTATTCACATCGGCATTCATATTAAGGTAAAGTCCCATAGCCCAGCGATTGTTAAATTTGTCTTTTTCACCTGTTGTGTGGTCTTTTGACTGAATGTTGTTTAATGCTGTGGTAAATTCAAGCCCAAATTTCACTTTATTAAGCGTAGCGGCAAGCTCATTTGCATCAACGCGGTCATTAAGCTCATCAATGTCTTTTTGAAGAGAATCTAGGGTTGCAGCTAAAGCTGAAGAAGATAGTAGAAGTAGCCCCCCCCCCAGTGTAGCGATAAGTTTATGTCGTAGCATAAAAACTCCTTATTTGTTAAAGTTAAAGGCGGGATTTTCTTATTTTTTTGCTGAAAAATTGCTAAAAAGTAAAGAGAAAGTTAATAAAAAGTAAAAATTGCCCCGAATGTTACAAATATTACCAACTTTTTATTTATTTTTTTGTGTTTTTATCTCTAGTAAAAGCTTGGGCTAAAAATATATACTCTTAAGATTTCACAAGTTATAATTTTGGCTTTGTTGAAGACATAAAACAATGTAAAGGAGAGTTTATGAAAAAGTTGTTTTTAATCATTGGAGCGCCGGGCAGTGGGAAGACTACAGATGCACAGCTTATCGCACAAAGCAATGCGGATTCTATCGTGCATTATTCTACGGGTGATTTACTACGAGAGGAAGTCGCAAGTGGCAGTGAGCAGGGAAAAATCATAGATGGCTTTATCAGCAAAGGGAATCTCGTGCCACTTGATATTGTGGTCAGCACGATTGTCAAAGCTATGGCAAATGCCCCAAAAGATGTGATTATCATTGATGGGTATCCACGAAGTGTGGAGCAAATGGAAGCACTTGATGAGAAGTTGAAAACGCAAGATGAAGTGCAGCTTGTAAGCGTAATAGAAGTGGAAGTGAGCGAGGCGGTTGCACGAGATAGAGTTTTAGGACGCGCAAGAGGAGCTGATGATAATGCTGAAGTCTTTAATAATCGTATGCAGGTATATCTCTCTCCATTGAAGGAGATTGAAGCGTTTTACACACAAAGCAATGTGCTACATAGGATTAATGGTGAGCGTAGCATTGAAGCGATTGTGAGTGAGATGGAAGCATTCATTAAAAGTAAGATGTAAGCACGATTTTTTTTTCAAACGCTCTAGAATCTTTAGGCTTAAGATTCTAGGGTTTCAAAGGTTTTGTAGGTTTTAAACACGCGAGATTCTATGATGATGTAGAATCTAGCAGGCTTTTTGGGAGTTTTGCTTTAGACTTCTGTTGATTTGATACCATATTTTTCTTCAAGTGTTTTGCCAAAGTTTGTTCCAAAGCCCTCGCAAAATCGCATTCCATAAAGCAATACAAACCACGAGATATAAATCCATAACATCATAAAAAGAAAAATTGAAATAGGTCCATATACGCTTTTATAAGTTTCGTTATAAAAGACATAATACACAAAGCCCCATTTTGTGATAAGCCACACCGCTGTGGTAAGCACACTAGATGTAAGAAGCGCTAGAATCTTCAAGGGTTTGTTGGCTGAAAGCTTGAATAGCAAAAAAAACATAATCCAAGTAAGCAAATAAGGGATTAAATCAAAAAGCACACTTAAATCCGCAGTGCCTTTGAGTGTCTTTTGTACCTCGCCACTAAAATAGATTGAAAAAGCCAGAACAACGGGAAAAAGTGTAATCATTGTCCAATACATAATAAGAGAATCAAAAAATTTGCGTGGCGTGGAGTTAAACATTTTTGCTGCGATGTATTCATAGTTGCGAAAAAACATAATTGATGCAACAAGCGTATAGCCAAGCCCCATCATACCTAATGCAGAGCTATTTTGCATAAAGGTATCAAGATAACTTGAAATGACTTCGGTGTGCGTTGGTAGAATATTTGAGAGAATAAGAGTGCGGATTTGCTCTATTTGGGATTGAAAATTTGGGAGATTGACAAAGATGGAAAAGAAAATCATTAATAATGGGATAATGGCAAAAATGGTATAAAAACTTAAAGACGCTGCATAAAAGCTTAGCTCCTTATCAGCTACGAAGTTCCAAATCGTTTTGATTTTATCCCAAAGCAGTGTAAAAATCTCCTGTGCTTTACTAAGTAATGTGCGGATAACCTTTTCTTTTTGCATATCCATTCATCTCTCCTTTAGTGGCAGTTTGTGGCTGGAATATAGCCATAGGATTCTAAAAGGGCAATGTCTTCTTGTGGGGCTTTGCCATCTGTAGTGAGATAATCCCCTAGCACAATGGCATTAATCCCAGCTTCATAAAGGGGCTTTTGATTATCACCAAAAATAACTTCACGCCCCCCAGCTATCATAAGACGCGTATTTGGGAGATATTCTCTAGCAAGGGTAACACATTCTAGTGCTTCATCTTGGCTAAGTGTTTGTGAGGGTAGGGGCAAAGCGTCATTTGGGATATAAAAATTAATAGGGGAGCTGTGAGGAGATAGAATCTGCAAAGATTTTAAAAGCTCAATCCTATCACTCCAGCTCTCCCCTAAGCCAAAGATTCCACCAGAGCATAAGCCAAGCTCGGCTTTAAGCGTGTTTTCACAAGTTTCAAACCGCTCCTGCCAAGTGTGTGTGGTGCAGATGTGTGGAAAAAAATCTTTAGAAGTTTCAAGGTTATGATTATAGCTATCCACACCTTGTGATTTAAGATATTTGAGCGATTGCGTATCGGCACTGCCACAACACGCAATGATATGTAGCCCCAAATCAGCCTCTTTAATAGTGTGTGCGACTTTAGCGATGTATTCACATTTTTGAGAATCTAGACTGCGACCAGCGGTAACTAGACAAAAGCCCAAAGTCCCAAACTCACGCAATGCTCTTGCCTCTTGTAAAATTTTATCAATACTTTTATTTTTATAACGCTGAATCTGTGTGCCATAATGCACACTTTGAGTGCAGTATTTGCAGTCTTCTGGGCAGTCTCCGGAGGCGACATTGCAAATAGAGCAAAGAAAAATCTCATTATCCGCCATAATAAACCTTTGATTTTAAGATGATTTTAAAAAATGAAGTGCCATTGTAGCAAAAATGCCATAAAAATAAGGCAAAAGTCTTTGAAAGTTAGCTTGTGGTAGAATCAGCTTTATAAAGCTAAACAATAATTATGAATTAAGGAAGTTTAACGATGGAAGCTTTGAAAGTAAGTGAGCTTAATACACAGATTAAAGCCATTTTAGAGCAAACTTTTTTAGATGTGTGCGTGCAAGGCGAGATTAGCAGCGTCAAGGTGCATACGAGCGGACATATTTATTTGAGTATTAAAGATGAGCATTCAAGCATTAAATGTGTGATGTTTAAGGGCAATACAAGGGGGCTAAAGATTACACTTGAAGTGGGGCAGAATGTCGTAATTTTGGGGAGTATGAGCGTTTATACACAAAAGGGAGAATATCAGATTCTATGTAAAAGCATTACTCTTGCGGGGGTTGGCGAACTTGCCTTGGCGTTTGAAAATCTTAAAAATAAACTTCAGGCTAAGGGCTACTTTGAATCTTTTCATAAAAAGCCTATGCCAAAATTTCCAAAACGCATTGCCTTGCTCACTTCAGCCACAGGGGCGGCAAAAGAAGATATGCTGAAAGTAGCACAAAAGCGTTGGGAAAATGTGCATATCACGCTTTTTGACACGCTTGTGCAAGGGGAGAATGCCAAGGAATGTATTGTGGCAAATTTAGCTTTGGCAGATAGCTTTTTTGGCACAAAAGATGGTTTTGATGTGATTGTATTAGGGCGGGGTGGGGGAAGTATGGAGGATATGTGGGCTTTCAATGAAGAGTGTGTGGCTGAGGCGATATATAGAGCTAAAACGCCTATTGTATCAGCAGTGGGACACGAAGTAGATGTGTTTATTAGCGATTTTGTAGCGGATTTACGAGCACCTACGCCCTCAGCGGCAATGGAAATGCTTTTACCTGATAAGTTTGAGTTTTTGCGGATTATTGATGAGATGATGAGTGCATATTCTAGCGTTTTTCAAAGATATATAACACAAAAGCAGAATCTTATCGTGCAGCTAAAAGAGTATTTTGGGCTGTATAATTTTCATTCACAATACGCAAATAAAACCGAGCAGATTGAGGTTCTAGGACAAAGATTTACTGAAAGTCTTAAGGTTACTTTGAAAAAAAGGCAAGGTGAGATTGAAAAGCTTAAAACACTTATAGATATGGCGTGTGAAAAAAAGCTTACTCAAGCTCAAATGGAGAGTGAGCGTATTTTTGAATCTTTGAGTGCGAATAATCCGCATTCTTTGTGTAAAAATGGCTACGCACAAATAAGTAAAGGGCAAAAGGTTTGCACATTGCAAGACATTGCTATAAATGAAGAGTTTGAGCTTAGCGATTTAGATTCACATATATTTGCCAAACGCGTGAGGTAGTGCAAGGGAGCAAATCAAAGGAATAAGGCAATTAAAAGCAAGATTCTTATAGTATTCCACCATTTCCCAAAGGAGTCTCCTATGCAACTAAAATCCACATTAAAACAGCTTGTTAAAAATAATCCACTCTATAAAGACTTTATCCGTCCTATGCGTATTAGATTCAAAGAAAAAGCTTTAGCTAAACTTGATGATGAAAGCTACTTTATAAAAAGACATAAAAAAATCTTTGGCTATACACCAAACTTTAGAAATCCACAAACTTTTAATGAAAAAATCATTCATAGAATCTTATTTGATAGGAATCCAATATATACAGCCTTAGCAGATAAACTCAAAGCTAGAATCTATATTGCCACCACATTACAACACTTTAATCCAACTCACAATACACAGGATAATACTATTTATACTACGGGGGGGGGGGCAACCTTATAGCCTAAATCAAAACAATATAGATTTACAAAATAATCCCACAATAAACACAACAACTTCTATTACCCAACAAACACAAAATAAAGAAAATACGCAAACTAAATATGCTAAAGATTCACAATTATCACAAAATCTAGATTCTAAAAACTCCAAAATACCCACTGCGGAAGTATTTTTAGACAATTTCAAGGGTTGTGCAGATTCTTGTGCGAGGAGTTTATTAGACATAAATGACAAAGCACAAGAAGCAAGCTCCCTTGAAAGTGCTAAAAAGACAATGCAGAAAAAAGATTCTCTACTTTTCCAGCCCATAGATACACTCACACAAGAACTCTTTAATACAAACTCTTGCCCTTATTTACCAAAACTCTATGGAATCTACAAAAGTGTAGATGAGATTGATTTTAGCAAACTTCCACAAAGCTTTGTATTAAAGACAAATCACGATTGTGGTGGTGTAGTCTTAGTGAAAGATAAAGTTGCTTTTTTAAAAGATTCTAAAAGCTTTAGTGAAGCTATGGATAAGCTCACAAAGCATTTAAGCACGAATTATTACCATACCTCACGAGAATGGCATTATAAAGACATAGAGCCTAGAATCTTTGCCGAAGAGATGTTGGGAGAGAGTGTAAATGGCTCAATCATAGACTATAAAGTACATGTAGTGCAAAATGCCATAAGTCATATTGATGTTGTTACTGACAGACACACGGGGCAAAAAGAAATTGCAATGGATTCAAAGTGGCATAAAATGCCCTTTGACTATGAGAAAAAGGCAACACAGATTCCACAAAAGCCCACTATGCTAGATAAAATGCTTGATGTGTCGTTACTTTTAGCTCAAGCATTTAAATATGTGCGTGTGGATTTGTATTGTGTTGAGATGAATATTTATGTGGGAGAGCTTACTTTTACATCTGCTAGTGGAAAAGATAAATTCACCCCACAAGAATGGGATAGAAAACTTGGCGATTTATGGGATATTAACACTTCATTATCAAGGGTAGAATCCTAGCGTGTGCTACCCACAGATGTAACGCGAGTTTTTGTCCTAAAGGCAGGGATTGAATTCCAAATAAAAGCAAGGAGAAGACGCTGGGCATCTTCTACATTCATAAATTTATATTTAATCAGCACTTTGCAAGTGAGGAACTCAAAGTATGATTTACCCACGCCCTTATCATCAAGATAGGCTTTTTCAAAATCACCGCCAAAATATCGTGCAACATTGCTGATATTAATTTCTTTTTGAGCGAGAGTTTTAAGATAGTCATCTGGGGAGGTGCTAGGGGGGAATTTGCTCACGCGTGAAACAAGGAATGTAAGGAGCTTTTCTTCAAGGCTTTTTATAAGCTCTAGGAATACGACACTATTTTTATCTACATTCTCTCTTATGCGGATAGCTTTTTCAAGGGCTTCTGGCTTTGAACCTTTAAGTAATACGGAGGCAATTTGCGTGATTTTTGGCTCTGATAGGATACTGATGACATATTCCTTATTTGCCCTACCACTTGTATAAGAACGCTTAATGCTATCAATGCCTTTATCAAGGTTATCAGCTTCAAACATTGCACTAAAAATGGCAAACTCTTCTTTACTAAGGAGATTTTGTAAATCATCGTTATAATTTTGATTTGCCACGAAGCCTTCTTCCTTTAAGACATAAAACTTACGCACTAAAGTGTTTATCATATTAAACTGCATAAAATCCTCCAAGCTTTAAGATGAGATTCTAAGAGAGAACATCGGCAGAATCTATAAAAAAATTAAGTAATGTTTGTTTGTAAAAAGGGCGATGAGATTCAAAAAAAATATCATTAATTTTTATAAATTTGTATCAATACTTAGCATTTTCTCAAAAAAAATCATTCAAATAAGTTGCAAATTTCAAAAAAAAAAAAACGCTATACTAGGCGGACAAATCAAATTAAGGAGAGCAAAAAATGAAAATTTCAAAAGCGTTAGTGGCATTAAGTCTTGTAGGAAGTTTAGCAAGTTTAGTAATAGCAGATGATATAGATTCTGAAATCGCAAAGCTTAAAAAAGAAAATGAGCTTTTAG
>CAUWMC010000019.1:0-116870 GCA_963559865.1 uncultured Helicobacter sp. | reverse complement strand
TAGATAGAGTAGCTAAAGATATATTAGATGATGTGAATAAGAAGAGGTTTTAGGGATTAGATTCTAAACTTGCATTTTATTGAAAGCAAAAAGGCGGTGTAGATTCTAAAATTTTAAAAATAGAATCTACACACGCGTGGTGAAATGCGTGTAGATTCTCACATCATCTTTGCCAAAGGCTTGGAGTAGTTTATTCACAATAAATTGTGCTCTCTCTTCATCTAAAAACATTCTAAAAAGTCCATATTCTTGTCTTCCGCTGACTTGCTCTGCGGCACTTTGTAATAACGAGCTGGAGGCATATTTAGAGCAGTGGATATAAAAAAAGTCATCATAGCCATCTTCAAGCAGCATATCAACAATAGAATCTTTAAGTGTATCTTTAAAGTAAATATCAATACTAAGCTCTTGCATAAGCTTCTCCTTATTTGAGTGGATTTTGTGAATCTTCGCCATAAGCGATGATAAGTCGCAGTCTAAAGATTCCAATCAAAAAGCATATACCTCCCCACAGCATTACCACAAGTGAGCCAAGCGAGATGAGAACTACAAGCATATTGTCACTAAGCCCAAGCATTGCCGTGCTTATAATAAGTAGGAAAAATCCTACAAATCCAACTTTTGCACCAAAAAAGAAAAGATGATCATTTGTAATAAAGCTAAGTTCCCTAGCTATTTGCCACGCTAAATAGCAGACAATTACAGCAGCACATAAGACACAAAGCTCATATACGGGACTTGGAATCTTGATGTAATCAATAAGCGTTATAAATGCACTTGTGGCAAAATTAAACACATACAGTATAAACAATCTTTTACGCAAAGCAAATCTTGAGAGATAAAAAAAGGTAAATGCTATACAGAGTGTTGCAAGTGTGTTGGCAATGCTTAAAATACCAAGGGCTTTGGTTTGATTATTTAGAAGTGCGTAAGCTGGAATCGCCCCACATATCGCAATCACAATGGAGAGTATCCATAATATCTTAGCCCTTCGCAATAGCGGCGTTTGATGGATAAAGTGAATTTGATGTTTAATATCTAGCAGTGTGGGCATATTCTCAACTTTAAATAATGCCATTTTTGTCCTTTTTGCTTATATTGTTTTTGGCTCAAAATAGGGTGGATTATAGCTTAATGCGTATAAGCTCTGCCTTAAGATAAGAAAGTGTGTGGGGTAGAATCTCATAGTTTCAAGGCTTTATAATTTGATGATTTTAGCACCAAAGCCACCCATATTTGGTGGAGCATCATCAAAAGATATAATTTTTGGGTGCTCTTGCAAATATTCTTTCACAAGCCGACTTAAGATTCCCGTGCCAATGCCGTGATACACAAGCACTTCATCATACCCTGCTACAAGGGCATTGCTTAAAAATTCATCAAGCTTTTCTATGGCTTCTTCCCCTCGCATTCCGTGTAAATCAAGACTAACACTCACGCTTTTGCTCTGTGAAAGTTTAATGGTTGTTTTGTGTGGCTTGGGGCTTTGCTGTGTCTTTTTAAGATGTGCCATTTTTTCTTTGAGTTTCATACCACTTTCAAGCTCTACAAGACAGGTTGTGCCTTTGATATTAAGAATCTGTCCTCTTGTATTTTTGTATTTGACATAATCACCCACTTGAAGATTCTGCTTTTGAAATTGCGTAGATGGCTGTGCTTGAAGTGCATTAAAAGCGGAGTGAGCAGCATTAAAGGCTTTGTGTATCTCCTTACTCTCCTTTGCTTTAAGGGCGTCTTTTAGGGTTTGTGTGGCTTTGTGATATTGAGTTTGTAAGGTATGCTTTAAGGCTTGAAACTCTTGCTTTTGCTGTTCTTCTTGCTCTTTGAGAGAGAGAATCTTGTTTTGATACTCTGTGATTTGTTTTTCTAGCTGCTCTTTTTTGTGCGTAAGCTCAATCTCTAATGCACTTGAGCGTTCTATTAGCTCATTGAGCCTTTGTCTATCTCTTCCATATACATCTTTAGCTTTTTGAATCAGTGTAGATGGGATATGATAACGCTGGGCTGTTTCAAATGCGTAGCTCTTGCCAATACTACCATCAAGAAACTCAAAAAGTGGTCTTTGGGTATTTATATCATACATCGCCGCACAAAGTTGGACTTGCGGATTGTTTGCCATAAGGGCAGCTAAGTGCTTGTGGTGGGTGGTGAGCAAGATTTTGGCCTTATGTGTCAAAAGATGTTCTAAAAGCACCTTAAAAAGGCTTGCTGCCTCATCAGCGTCCGTGCCTAGCTCAATCTCATCAATGCCGAGCAAAAGATGTGGTGTGTTGAGAATCTGTGAAAATTCTAGCATTCTGCCCGCAAAAGTGGATATGTCATTTTTACTATTTTGCGGGTCTGAAATAATGGCGTTGATATGCTTAAAATGTGGAATCTTGGAGCGATTGGGATTAATTTTAAAGGGGATAAGAAACTTGCTTAAAAGACACGCGCCAAGGATTGATTTTAAAAGCATAGTTTTGCCCCCAGCATTCACACCTGTAATCATCAAACAATCACCGCTAAAGTCAATGCTAAGGGGTTTTGGAGAATGCAGGGCAGGGTGGATAAACTCGTGTAAGATGATGTGATTTTGGGAATTGAGTGTGTGGATAAAGCTAAGATTCAAATCTTTAGCAAAACTCAAACGCGTATAAATGCTATCAAAAATGTCAAAGCAATGATTAAGAAACTTCAAAAATGGCAGATGTTTAGTAAGAATACTTGAAAGCTCCTTGCAGATGAGATATAGGCTTTGCTCCAAGCTATCTTTAAGTGTATTTTGACGCTCTTTAAGCGTGATAATAGAATCTGGCAAGAGATAGAAAAATCCACCTTGAGAACGCTCTAGCACCATACCTTTAATGCTATGATTGTATCCAGCCTTTAACAAAAGACATTCATTTTGATTGATATAATGCACGGACTTATCCACAAGATACGGGCTTAGGGCTTGTGTATGTAGGAGCTTTTGCATAGATTCATCAATGCGGATTTTTGTTTGTTTGATTTGTGCGGTAAGCTCATCAATATGCGGATAAATGCCCTGCTCAATCTCGCCTTTTTGGGTAAAAAATGTAGGGAGTTTAGCAATGGCTTCAGGGATTAGAATCTTATCACACCACGCTTTTGTGCGAGGCGAGCAATCAGCAATGTGTCTTTTAAGATACACAAAATAGCCCACAAGTTGCGAAAAGCTAAAAATCTCACTTAAACCTAAAGTGCCATATTTTTGCAAATGGGTGATGGCAGTATCAAGGTTTGGGAGCTTGGGCAGAGGCTTAAGAGAGCTAGAATCTTGTGAATCTAGCTCCTGTAAAATATGACTAAAAAACTGCCTATCGCCTTGAAGTGTGAGAATGGAGTGCAAATCATTACTTTTGTCCCGTGCGAAAAATGAAGCAAATTTCTGTAAAAAATCCACCAAATCAAGCCTAGAGATAAGGCTTTCATAGGATTGTTTTGTAATGTTTTGTGCCATACTATATAGAATCTGAATCTGGCTTATTTGCATTGATGGCTTGGGAAGATTCTAGACTACAATCTTGTAAGGGGATAACAATATGATTATATTTTGTGTCGGGTTTGCCTTGAAAACTCATCGTGCCATTACTTAGCGTGAAAGATTGCGAAGTGATGCTTAGGCTTTTGCCTTGAAAATGACAGATAAGTGGTGCTTGGCTCATAAAAGCTGTTTTTAAAAGATTGAGATTCTGGCTTTGTTTCTCTTGTAAGAGATTATACACGCCAATGAGAATCCCCACACTCAAAACGCAAATGCCTAAAATCATCTTTGTTTTTTTAGACATATTGCTTTTGGCAAAAACAAGCCCAATGCCCACAAAGACAAAAAGCAAAAGAATGAAAATCAAATATCCCATTATTTCTCCCCTCGTAATTGATAGGTAATATCCCCCGCTCCAAGCCCTATGATAAGGGCATCTTCAAGGGTTTTTAGCAATGTGTCATTGTCGTAGAGGTGAATCTTGCCATCTTTTGCTTTTAAATGTGTGGCAAATGTGGGATTGTATCGTGCAAAAAGTGATTTAAAATCAATCTCAATATGTGCCTCTCCTGCTTTCCACACAGGCAAAATCACAAGCTCATCGCAGAGATTTTCAAAGCAATTTACAAAAGATTGAAGATTATCAAGCACACGCGAATATTTATGTGGCTGCCAAATAGCGATGATTTTTTTATGGGGTTTGAGATTGTTGTAAATAGCAACACTTTTGAGTGTGGCTAGAATCTCGGTTGGGTGGTGGGCATAGTCATCAATGATTGTTGTTTGCCCTTTTGTGAGAATATCAAAGCGTTTTTTTATGCCCTTGAAATTTTGTAGATTCTGCTTAATACTAGGCAAGTGTTCTTCGCCTAACTCATCAATCGCACATAAAATCGCTAAAGAGGCATTTTCTGCCATATGTTCGCCAAAGCCCCATACGCTAAATTTCCCATAATGCTTTAACTCAAAGCTAGTGCAAGGCTCATCATCATTTAGCTCAAAATGTATATTTGTAATATCACTTTTTGGATTAAGCCTTATAGCATCTATATTTGTGAGAGAGTGTAAAAACTCATCGCTTGTGTTCAGCACACGCTTTTTTGCTTTAAGGATAAACTCCTTATATGCTCCATAAAATTCATCTAAATTATGATTATAACTCTCCATATGCTCTGGTTCGGCATTTGGGACAATGGCATAATAGGGATTTGAGTTTAAAAAACTTCTATCAGATTCATCAGCTTCAAAGATGATGTTTTCACTCTTTGCTTCACGCACATTTGAACCAAACTCCTTAGAATCCGCCCCGATAATCGCACCATATTGTGGGAAAATCGCACTTAAAATCGCACTTGTTGTGGATTTGCCGTGAGCTCCACATACACTAAAAACACGCTTTTCTTTTAGGATAAAGGCTAAGGCTTCCTTGCGTGAAAGCACTTTGATACCTTTCTTATGGGCTTCTTGCACTTCAACATTATCGGGCTTAATAATGGCAGAATGTATGATGAGATCTTGATTTGTAATGCAACTTGGGTTGTGTGGGATAGTAATACTCACACCTTGAGATTTAAGATATTTTGTCGCGTTACCTTCAGCAATGTCAGAGCCGCTAATCTCGGCACCTTGAGCGTGTAAATATTTCGCTAAGCCTGAGATTCCAATTCCACCAATGCCGATAAAATGTATTTTCATTCCTGCTCCTTTTTGTAAAGTGTGAGTGCCTCTTTAAGCTTGAGAAGGGCTTTGTGTGTTGTGTCATTATCATATACAAGTGCAATCCGCACATAACCTTTGCCTTGATTATCTCTTCCTAAGTAGCTTCCCGGGAGAGTTAGCACACCGCTTTTTTCATAGGCAAATTTACAGAATTGCTCATCATCGCCCACTTCAAGCCACACATAAAATGTGTAGGGATAAATCTTGCACTCTTTGCCTAGAATCTCTTGAGCTAAGAGAAGATTTTGAGCATAGATTTTGCGACTAGATTCAGGACTTTGCATATCTTCCCACGCTACTGCTGCTGCCTTTTGCAAGGGTAGGGGCAAGGCACAGCCCAAATATGTGCGATACAGATTATATGCTTTTAGAATCTCACAATCCCCTGCCACAAATCCACTTCGCAAACCCGGTGCCGAGGAGCGTTTGGAGATGGAATTAAGAGCAATGATATTTTTAAAGTCTTTATTGTTTGCCTTAAGTGCGGCTTCAAGTATGCTAGGCGGTGGGGAATTGCTATAAATCTCACTATAACATTCATCGCTTAAAATAACAAAATCATACCGCAGGGCATCTTCCACCCATTGTGTAAGGGAGTGTATATCCATAGCTTTGCCGGTTGGATTGTTGGGGGAGTTTAGAATCACAATATCCACTTCTTTGAGTTGGCTTTCTGTGAGTTGTGGAGTGAAGTCATTTTCTTTTATGAGATTCATATGAATAACTTTTGCCTTAGAGGCAATAGCCGCACCCTCATAAATTTGGTAGAATGGATTTGGATAAGCAATGGTTGGATTTGCCTTGTCATAGAGATAAAATTGCGGAAAGTTAAAAAGCACTTCGCGTGTGCCAAAGGTTGGGATAATGTGTTGGTGTGTTAGGGAGATATTGTAGCGTTGCTTAATGAAGTGAAGTTGTGCGTCTTTGAGATAGGATTCACCGCTTGATTTGGGATATTTATTTAATAGCGGTGCATTGTGCTGTAAAGATTCTACAATATTTTGTGGAGTGGGGAATTGCGGCTCACCGATGGTAAGTGTGAAAATTTCAGAATCTTGCGGAGGGGTGCTATTGCTTAGAAGGGTGCGTAGCTTTTCAAATGGATAACTTTCAAACTGATGTAGCACAAAAACTCCTTATGATGATGTGTTTGACATTCACATAGAATCTAAAAAGACTCATTGCCATTTATTATGAATACTATGGAATTTATATTTTGGGTTTATTTGTTTTATATGATTAGGTTGGGATTATATAGCAAAAAAATCAATGTTTTGACTACAATTTACCTATTTTTTGCGTTTTTGCCCTTGATTTTTTTAACAAGCATTGCTACAATTATGCCCTTAAAAGTCATACGCGGGAGTAGCTCAGTGGTAGAGCACAACCTTGCCAAGGTTGGGGCCGCGGGTTCGATCCCCGTCTCCCGCTCCATTTGACTTAAATTAAAATCCACAGAGTAACTTCTTTTTACAATATGTTTTTGATATCTGTAAAGTATTTGAGTTGCCTTTTTGGAATAAAGCCCGGGTGGTGAAATTGGTAGACACAAGGGACTTAAAATCCCTCGGACATTGCGTCTGTACCGGTTCAAGTCCGGTCTCGGGCACCACCTTAGAGTTTTTTTGTGGGACATTTAATAGGGGTGGCGACATAGCCAAGTGGTAAGGCATGGGCCTGCAAAGCCTTGATTCCCCAGTTCGAATCTGGGTGTCGCCTCCAATTTACACACTTCTTTCTTTACAAAATTAAGGCGGGAGATGGCTGAGTGGTTGAAAGCGGCGGTCTTGAAAACCGTTGAGGGTCACACCTCCGGGGGTTCGAATCCCTCTCTCCCGGCCACTTTTAGCATACACTCTTATATAGCTTTGTATAAAATCCCTAGAATTGTCAGAATCTTTTTGATATTTTCATATGTTGTTTTTTGTGCTTTTTTGAGTGCATAGAGGCTTTTATTTTGGTGAAATGAGATGTTTGAAGCTTTAATTCTATTATGTTTTGGCTACAAAAATAGAATCTAGCTTTTCACAAGAAAGCTTTGGATATGTGAAATCGGGAGCTTTTGTAAAGATTCTATTTTATTATTAAGAAAGTCATCGGCTGCTTTTGTTTCACCCGGAAAAGTGCCATAATCATCAAATGCAATAATCCCTCCACGCACAACTTTGTCATACAAAGATTCTAGAATCGTAACTGCTGGCTCATAAATATCTGTATCAATATGGAGAAAAGCAATTTTAAGCTGTGGATTGTCAATGCAGTATTGTGGTAACGTAAGATTAATATCGCCTTGTATGAGTTCATAATTTGCAATATTTTTATGCGAGAGGATACGCCTCATCTCTTCAAGCTCAATACCATCTCCTGCTTCATCTATGAAGCCTTCACGCAGTTTTTTATCCGCCTCAAAATGTGTTTGTGGGAATTTACCAAACATATCAAAACCTATAATTTTGCGTGAATGCTGAGTTTCTAGGATATTGCGAAAGTGAGCAAGACGAAAGAAAGAATTGCCCTTGAAGATTCCACATTCTACAATATGTCCGGGTAGATTAAGAATCCGCTTGTAAAGCTCATAATGAGCAAAAAATTTACCAAATCGCCTATCATCGGCACAGGCATAGAATCCATTCTCGTAATAAAAGCTTTCTTGAATCTTAAATCCATTGAGTGTCATTTGACTTTCCTTTATATTAAAAATATGTGATTTTTAAATCTTTTGAATGATTGTATCACAATAAATTGAAATATTCAATGTTTTTATTAAGTTATATTGATTTATGCAATGGTTTTTCTATCAGCAAAAAGTTAGCAAAATGCGTTTCCATAAGCTAAAAATTTGGAGAAAAATCGCAGTGAGACAAAAACGAACCAAACGAGATATGGCATACTACTTAGATATTGATGTGAGCACACTTTATAATTGGCGTAAATACAAGCCAAATCTTTATCGCATCGTGATGCTTGGCTTTAGATTTGATGAGATGATTGAGGCACAAAGACGCTTGGGCGATGAGTTGGAGGGAGTTGAGCAAGAGATTAGAGAAGAGATTGAAGCATATGAGTGCAAGAAAGAAGTGTAAAAATACTAGAGATTCTAAATGACATTTGCGGGGGGCATATCTTGTATGTGTAGAATCTTCTTTAGTGTTTTTAGGATTGTAAGGTTTGATTGTGGGTTTGGTTTGGCTCAATTTTATTTAATGCTGTTTTTGAAAGAATCTAGGTTTTTGCAACATTGAGAGCTTAGAGTTGGGAGATGTTAGGATTTTGATGAGTTTAAAATAATGAAGTGTCTTAAGGGATTTATGTGTGCTAAAATGAGAATCAAAATTATGGTCAGGGGTTTTGAGGATTAATTGGGGATTCAAATTTTGGTAACAAATCTTGACAAAGTTATACAAAATCTATATAATCACGCCTTTTAATTCCAAAGAAGTGCTGGTTTAGCTCAGTTGGTAGAGCATCTGCCTTGTAAGCAGAGGGTCGGGGGTTCAAGTCCCTTAACCAGCTCCATTTTCACACTCTAGCGTATTGCTTTCAGTGTTTTTACCAGTTTTTATAATTGTTTTTGGTGAGTTACTCAAGTGGCCAACGAGGGCAGACTGTAAATCTGCTGACTATGTCTTCCGTGGTTCGAATCCACGACTCACCACCACCTAACTCCTTCCACAATAAATAAGGGAGTGATAGCCAAGTATTAGGGTGGTAGTCGAAATGATTTTTTATTTTTTTGCGGGAATAGCTCAGTTGGCTAGAGCATCAGCCTTCCAAGCTGAGGGTCGCGGGTTCGAGCCCCGTTTCCCGCTCCATACTGGGAGCTGAATCTTTAACTTATACAACTCTTAAAAGTAAAGATTTTTCCAGGTAGGTTTTTGATTTTCTTAGGTTGCCCATATAGCTCAGTGGCAGAGCACTTCCTTGGTAAGGAAGAGGTCGGCGGTTCAATCCCGCTTATGGGCTCCAGTTTTTTAAGTGGAATCTCGCATCGGCAAGATTCTAAAAATCAATCTTAAGGTTAGGAGAATAAAATGGCAAAAGAAAAGTTTGTAAAAAACAAGCCACACGTGAATGTAGGAACAATTGGACACGTGGATCACGGAAAGACAACTTTGAGTGCAGCTATCTCTGCTGTATTGGCGACAAAAGGTCTTGCAGAAATGAAGGACTATGATAATATTGATAATGCCCCAGAAGAAAAAGAAAGAGGTATTACTATCGCTACTTCTCACATTGAGTATGAGACAGAAAATCGTCACTACGCGCACGTGGATTGTCCCGGACACGCCGACTATGTAAAAAATATGATTACAGGTGCGGCACAAATGGATGGTGCGATTTTGGTTGTATCTGCTGCTGATGGTCCTATGCCACAAACAAGGGAGCATATCCTTCTTTCACGCCAAGTAGGTGTGCATTACATCGTTGTATTCTTGAATAAGCAAGATATGGTTGATGATGCTGAATTGCTTGAGCTTGTAGAGATGGAAGTTCGTGAGTTGCTTAGTCAATATGACTTCCCCGGTGATGATACTCCAATCGTAGCTGGTTCCGCACTTAAGGCACTTGAAGAGGCTAAGGCTGGTAATGTTGGCGAGTGGGGAGAGAAAGTATTGAAATTGATGGAGGAAGTTGATAGATACATTCCTACTCCACAGCGTGATACTGAAAAAACATTCCTTATGCCTGTGGAAGATGTGTTCTCAATCGCTGGTCGTGGAACAGTTGTAACAGGTAGAGTGGAAAGAGGTGTTGTATGTGTGGGTGATGAAGTAGAAATCGTAGGTATCCGCGATACACAAAAAACAACAGTTACTGGCGTTGAGATGTTTAGAAAAGAGCTTGATAAAGGTGAAGCTGGAGACAATGTCGGTATCCTTTTAAGAGGAACAAAGAAAGAAGAAGTTGAAAGAGGTATGGTTCTTTGTAAGCCTGGCTCGATTACACCTCACAAGAAATTTGAGGGTGAAATTTATGTTCTTTCAAAAGAGGAAGGCGGACGACACACTCCATTCTTTAAAGGTTATCGCCCACAATTCTATGTAAGAACAACAGATGTTACTGGTTCTATTGAGCTTCCAAGCGGTGTAGAGATGGTTATGCCTGGTGATAATGTAAAAATCACAGTAGAGCTTATCGCTCCTGTAGCACTTGAAGAAGGAACTCGTTTTGCGATTCGTGAGGGTGGTAGAACAGTTGGTTCAGGTGTTGTAACAAAGATCATTGAATAGTAAGAGGCTATTAGATGGCAAAGGGAAGCACTATTAAGATAGGACTTAAGTGTTCGGAATGTGGTGATATAAATTATAGTACCACTAAGAATGCAAAGACAAATACAGAAAAACTGGAGCTCAAGAAGTTTTCTCCTCGTTTGAATAAACATACAATTCACAAGGAAGTAAAGCTTAAAAGCTAGGCTTTTTGCCTAGCTTATAGGTCAGTAGCTCCAATGGTAGAGCGTCGGTCTCCAAAACCGAGTGTTGGGGGTTCGAGTCCCTCCTGGCCTGCCACAAAAGCTGTAAGTTGATAATTCTTTAAGAAAGAGATACATAATGATTAAAAAGATAAAAACCTATTTTCGCAACGCAAATGAGGAACGACTAAAAGTTATTTTCCCTACAAAAGAGCAGATTCGCAATGCGTCTATATCTGTGCTTATTGTAGTGAGTGTCGTTACTTTATTTCTAGCGTTGGTTGATTGGATTTTGCTTCATTCTGTGTCAAGTATTTTGTAATATTATTGTGGAGAGGTGAAGCTTGGAGTGGTATGCTATACAAACATATTCTGGTAGCGAAAAGTCAGTAGGCGAAGCAATCCGTAATCTGATTGTGCAAAATCAAATGCAAGATAGATTTGGAGAGGTTGTTGTTCCTACAGAATCTATCATAGAGACAAAGAAGAAGATTGTTGATAGGAGTTTGTATCCGGGGTATGTGTTTATTCAAGTTGATTTAGACACAAAGCTTTGGCATATGATCCAGTCTTTGCCTAGGGTAGGGCGTTTCATTGGTGAGAGCAAGAAGCCCACACCTTTAAATGAAGCTGATATTGCAAAGATACTTGAAAAGGTAAGGAATCCAAGTGCTCCAAAACCTAAGATTTCATTTGAGCAGGGTGAGGTTGTGCGGATCATTGATGGTCCATTTGTAAATTTTACAGGCACGGTTGAGGAGTATGACTTAGAGCATAAGAAACTTAAGCTCAATGTTTCTATATTTGGTAGAAATACTCCTGTTGAGATTTTATATTCGCAAGTCGAAAAAATTGTTTAAAATTTGCTTAAGAGAAAGGAATAGATAATGGGCAAGAAAGTTGTTGGTGAGTTGAAGTTGCAAATTCCAGCGGGCAAGGCAAATCCATCTCCTCCTGTTGGTCCAGCTTTAGGGCAAAGAGGTGTAAATATTATGGAGTTTTGTAAGGCTTTTAATGAAAAGACAAAGGATATGGGTGATTTTAATATTCCTGTTGTGATTACAATCTATCAGGATAAGAGTTTTACCTTTATTACAAAAAAGCCACCTGTAACGGATCTTATCAAGAAAGCAGCTAAGATTACAAAAGGCTCTGATAATCCGCTAAAGAATAAAGTTGGAAAATTGACAAGCAAACAGCTTGAAGAGATTGCTCAAACTAAAATGGAAGACCTTAATGCATCAGACCTTGAGGCTGCAAAGAAGATTGTAGCTGGAAGTGCGAGAAGTATGGGTATTGAAATCCAAGATTAATAACGGAGTTTGTTTATGGGTAAAAAAGTAGCAAAGAGATTACAAGCTTTACAGGCGAAGATAGATTCTCAAAAGGTGTATGATGTTCAAAGTGGTGTAAGTGCGGTAAAGTCGTTGGCATCTACAAAATTTGATGAAACGGTTGAGGTTGCATTGCGACTCGGTGTTGATCCTAGACACGCTGACCAAATGATACGCGGTGCAGTCGTATTGCCTCACGGGACAGGTAAAAAAGTGCGTGTTGCTGTTTTTGCTAAAGGTATCAAGGCAGATGAGGCGAAAAGTGCTGGTGCTGATGTTGTAGGTGCTGATGATTTGGCAGATGAGATTAAAAATGGCAATATCAATTTTGATATGGTTATTGCGACACCAGATATGATGGCACTTGTAGGGAAAGTGGGGCGTATTCTTGGACCAAAGGGTTTGATGCCAAATCCAAAAACAGGCACTGTTACAATGGATGTTGCTAAGGCGGTTTCTAACGCTAAAAGCGGACAGGTGAATTTTAGGGTAGATAAAAAGGGTATTATTCACGCTCCTATTGGCAAGGCTTCATTTGATGAAAATAAAATCCGCGACAATATGCTAGAGCTTGTTCGTGCTATCAATAGATTGAAGCCAACTTCAGCAAAAGGCAAATATATCCGCAGTAGCACTTTATCCCTTACGATGAGTCCGGCTATACAGCTAGATTCTCAAGAACTTATGGATATAAAGTAAGCTTTAGGTTGTTGTATTGTTTTTATCTTAGACCAAAGAATATAGGGGCTTTGGCTTAAAAATTACCCTATGTGAGGTTTTGGGCTGAAAGGAGGAGGAATGACTAAGCAAGAGAAGATTCAGATTGTAGAATATTTAAGTTCTGAATTTAAGAATGCTTCCGCACTTATTGTGTGTGATTATAAAGGTTTGCAAGTAAGTCATCTTGAAGAGCTAAGACGCACTTCAAAGGCAGCAAACATTAAAGTCCAAGTCATTAAGAACACTTTGGCAAGTATCGCACTTAAAAATGCGGAGCAACCAGATTTGGCACTTAAAGATACAAATATTTTTCTTTGGGCAGATGATCAAATCGCATTGTCTAAAGTTGTTTGTAAATTTGCAGACACACATAGTGAGCATTTTGTTTTGAAAACAGGTTTATTTGATGCTCAAGTTGTGGATACACAACATATTGTATCTGTTTCTAAGCTCCCAAGCAAAGAAGAGCTTATTGGTATGTTGTTGTCTGTTTGGACTGCACCGGCGCGTTATTTTGTTACCGGGCTTGATAATTTGAAAAAACAAAAAGAAGAAAATCAATAAGAGGAGAAAAAGATGGCAATTTCTAAAGAAGATGTATTGGAATACATTGGAAACCTTTCCGTGTTGGAACTTTCAGAGCTTGTAAAGGCTTTTGAAGAGAAGTTTGGTGTAAGTGCTGCTCCAACGGTTGTTGCAGGTGCAGTTGCAGGTGGTGGTGCTGGAGCTGCTGCTGAAGAAAAAACTGATTTTAATGTAATTCTTGTTGATGCAGGTGCAAATAAAATCAATGTAATTAAAGCGGTGCGTGAGATTACAGGCTTGGGCTTGAAAGAAGCAAAAGATGCGACAGAGCAAACTCCTAGCACACTTAAAGAGGGTGTAAGCAAAGAAGATGCTGAAAACTTTAAGAAAAAACTTGAAGAAGCGGGTGCGAAGGTTGAGATTAAATAACCTTGCATATTTCCTTGTTTCTTAATGGTTGCCAAATCTTAGAATCTAAGGTTTGGCTTTTTTGCGTTTAAGTAATATTGTAAAAATACCTTATAATTGTAGGCTTTTTTAGAGTATTTAGCTCTTTTTAATCTATAGACTGAGAAGGATTCAACATATGGCAAACTTCACAAAATTAAAAAACAGACTCCGAGCAGACTTTACAAAAAATCCTCAAAGCATTGAAGTTCCCAATCTCTTGCTTTTGCAAAGAAATAGTTATGATGATTTTCTTTGCGTTGATAGTGATAAAGAATCTGGTATTGAACGCGTATTTAAGTCTGTTTTTCCTATTCAGGATAGTCAAAATCGTATTACACTTGAATATGCTGGTTGCAAATTTGGTAAGCCTAAATATACCACTAGTGAGGCAATGGTGCGTGGTGTAACCTACGCAATTTCATTGCAGATTAAGATTCGTCTTGTGTTGTGGGAAAAAGATGAGAAAACTGGCGAAAGACTTGGTGTTAAAGATGTAAAAGAACAAAATATTTTTGTGCGTGATATTCCGCTAATGACGGATAGAACAAGTTTTATTATCAATGGTGTTGAACGCGTGGTGGTTAATCAACTTCATCGTAGTCCGGGCGTTATCTTTAAAGAAGAAGAATCTAATACTTCATCAAATAAGCTTATTTATACAGGACAAATTATCCCAGATAGAGGTTCTTGGCTGTATTTTGAGTATGATGCTAAAGATGTGTTATATGCGCGTATTAATAAGCGTAGAAAGGTGCCTGTAACGATTATTTTGCGTGCTATGGGCTATAGCAAACAAGATATTCTTAAGATTTTTTATCCATTGCAAAAGGTGAAGTATCAAAAGGGCAAATATCTTATTCCTTTTGATGTTGATAGTATTGGCACTCGTGCGGAGTTTGATATTAAAGATGCTAAAGGCAATCTTTTGGTTGCATCTGGCAAGCGACTTTCAGCTAAAAAGATCAAAGAACTCAAAGAGGCAAACATTGATCTTATAGAATATCCGCTTGAGAGTTTAAGTAATAAATTCCTTGCAGAGCCTGTATCTAACGCACAGGGCGAAGTATTGTTTGATACTCTCACACAGCTTGATGAGCTTAAGCTTAAAAAAATACACGAATCTAAAATCACTGAATTTGTTATTGCTAATGACAGCGCTGTGGGTGTGGATAATTCTATTATCAACTCATTTATGGCAGATGCAGAATCTCTTAAAATGCTCCGTCAAAGTGAAAAGATTGATGATGAAAATGATTTGGCTGCAATTAGAATCTATAAGGTTATGCGTCCGGGTGAGCCTGTAACAAAAGAGGTTGCTAAAAACTTTGTGCGACAACTTTTCTTTGATTCAGAGCGTTATGATTTGACACGCGTAGGTCGTATGAAAATGAATCATAAACTTCAAATTAATGTGCCTGATTATGTTACCGTGCTGACACACGAGGATATTATTAAGACAATTCAGTATTTGCTTAAGGTAAAAAATGGGTTAGGCAAGATTGATGATAGAGACCATCTTGGTAATCGTAGAATCCGCTCTATCGGTGAGCTTTTGGCAAATGAGCTTCACTCGGGACTTGTGAAAATGCAAAAGGCTATTCGTGATAAGCTCACTTCATTAAGCGGTGCATTTGATACGATTATGCCACACGATTTAGTCAATGGTAAGATGATTACAAGCACGATTATGGAATTTTTCACAGGTGGGCAACTTTCACAATTTATGGATCAAACTAACCCATTATCAGAAGTTACTCATAAACGCCGACTTTCCGCACTTGGTGAGGGTGGGCTTGTGAAAGATAGGGTAGGTTTTGAAGCAAGAGATGTGCATCCTACGCATTATGGTAGAATCTGCCCTATTGAGACACCAGAAGGGCAAAATATCGGTCTTATCAATACGCTTTCAACTTATACACGCGTGAATGATTTGGGCTTTATTGAAGCACCATACAAAAAAGTTGAAAATGGCGTTGTAACCGATGAGATTGTCTATCTTACTGCAGCACAAGAAGAAGGGCTTGTTATCGCTCCTGCAAGCACGGCTGTGGATAAAGATGGACGCATTATTGAAGATTTGATTGAGACAAGAAAAGATGGCGAGATTCTACTAGGCGAAAAATCTCGTGTGCAGCTTATTGACTTAAGCCCTAGAATGCTTGTTGGTGTTGCGGCTTCGCTTATTCCATTTTTGGAACACGATGATGCAAACCGCGCTCTTATGGGGTCTAATATGCAGCGTCAAGCTGTGCCTTTATTGAAACCTGATGCACCTATTGTTGGGACGGGGATTGAGCAAGTTATTGCTCGTGATTCTTGGGAAGCGACAAAGGCAAAAAGAGGTGGTATTGTAGAAAAGGTGGATTCTAAAAATATTTACATTCTTGGTGAAGATGAAAATGGTGCATACATTGATCATTATTATCTTGGCAAGAATCTACGAACAAATCAAAATACTTGCTTTTCACAGCAGCCTATCGTGCGACAAGGTGATAGTGTAGAAGAGGGGCAAATTATCGCTGATGGTCCAAGTATGGATAGTGGTGAGTTGGCTTTGGGTAAGAATATTCGTGTGGCTTTTATGCCGTGGAATGGATACAACTTTGAAGATGCGATTGTGGTGAGTGAAAAACTCATTAAAGAAGACGCTTTTACTTCTATCCATATTTATGAGAAAGAAATTGAGGCTCGTGAGCTAAAACACGGGTTAGAGGAGATTACAGCCGATATTCCCGGGACAAAAGAAACTGAAACAGCACATCTTGATGAAAGTGGGATTGTAAGAATAGGAACTTATGTCAGTGGCGGTATGATTCTTGTTGGGAAAGTTTCTCCTAAAGGGGAGGTTAAGCCAACGCCTGAAGAGAGATTGTTGCGTGCAATTTTTGGTGAAAAAGCAGGACACGTGGTAAATAAATCGTTATATTGCCCACCTTCACTTGAGGGAACTGTTGTTGATGTGAAAATCTTTACAAAAAAAGGCTATGAAAAAGATGTTCGTGCTATAAGTGCGTATGAGGAAGAAAAAAAGGTGCTTGACATAGAGCATCACGATAGATTGACGATGATTCAACAAGAGGAGACTTTACGCATTTCATTAATGCTTTCTAAAGAAAAGCTTATTGGTGAGGCAAAAATTGCCGATAAGGTGTTTAAAAAAGGTGTTCAGATTCCAAAAGAAGAGCTAAGCACACTTAATCCTTTTGCTCTTAGCACTTTGATTAAGAGTTATTCAAAAGAGGTGCAAAGCCGATATGAACAGATTAAAACAAATTTCTTAGAGCAAAAGAAAACCTTAGGTGAAGAGCACGAGGAAAAGCTTTCCATCTTAGAAAAAGATGATATTTTGCCAAGTGGTGTTGTTAAACTCGTAAAGATTTATATTGCTACAAAACGCAAACTTAAAGTGGGCGATAAAATGGCGGGACGACACGGAAACAAAGGTATTGTTTCAAATATTGTTCCTATGGTGGATATGCCCTATACTGCCGATGGTGAGCCAGTGGATATTGTGCTGAATCCTTTGGGTGTGCCTAGTCGTATGAATATTGGGCAGATTCTTGAAGTGCATTTAGGGCTTGTAGGTAAGAATCTTGGGCATCAAATCGAGGAAATTTTTAACTCACAATCAAAGCAGTGGGTAGATACATTGCGTTCAAAAATGATTGAGATTCATAATGTTGTGAATCCCGAAGATAAAGCAATGCTAGATTTTCTTAAAAAGCTTGATGATGAGCATTTATTAGCGTATGCAAAAGATTGGAGTAATGGTGTGAAGTTTGCCATTCCTGTATTTGAGGGGATTAAGCAAGAGCAGTTTGATAA
Source organism: uncultured Helicobacter sp. (assembly GCA_963559865.1). Taxonomy (GTDB): domain Bacteria; phylum Campylobacterota; class Campylobacteria; order Campylobacterales; family Helicobacteraceae; genus Helicobacter_C. The sequence goes on along the minus strand of CAUWMC010000019.1, from coordinate 99,397 downwards.
GCTTTTTGCTCTAGCAAAGATTGACACTGATGGCAAGACAGAACTATATGATGGGAAAACAGGCGAAAAAATGCGTGAGCGTGTTAATGTTGGTTATATGTATATGTTAAAACTCCATCATCTTGTTGATGAAAAGGTGCACGCACGAAGCACAGGACCTTATTCACTTGTAACGCAGCAGCCTGTTGGTGGTAAGGCTTTATTTGGTGGGCAACGCTTTGGGGAGATGGAAGTATGGGCACTTGAAGCCTATGGTGCGGCACATACACTTAAAGAAATGCTCACTATTAAATCCGATGACACAGAAGGGCGAAGAGGTGCGTATAAGGCAATTACAAAAGGCGAGCATGTTGGTGAATCTGAGATTCCAGAAACTTTTTATGTTTTAACAAAAGAGCTTCAGTCTTTAGCACTTGATGTAAATATTTATGGCGAGGAAGTTGATGAAAATGGTATGCCTATGCCTATCACGATTAAAGAAGATGATCGCCCAAAAGATTTCAGTTCTTTCCAGCTTGTGTTGGCAAGTCCAGAGAAGATTCTCTCTTGGAGTCGTGGTGAGGTAAAAAAGCCAGAAACAATTAATTACCGCACTTTGAAGCCTGAACGCGATGGTTTATTCTGCACAAAGATCTTTGGACCAGTGCGTGATTATGAATGTTTGTGTGGCAAATATAAGAAAATGCGTTATAAAGGCATTGTGTGCGAAAAGTGCGGCGTTGAAGTAACAAAAGCTAAGGTGCGTCGCTCTCGTATGGGACATATTGAGCTTGTAGCACCTGTGGCACATATTTGGTATGTTAGCTCCTTACCGAGTCGTATTGGGACATTGCTTGGTGTGAAAATGAAAGATTTGGAACGCGTTTTATACTATGAGGCATATATTGTTAAGTCTCCGGGTGAAGCATTTTATGACAATGAAGGCTCAAAGCCGATTTTAAAATATGATGTGTTGAATGAAGAGCAGTTCCAAAGTATTAATCAACGCTTTGAACATACAGGCTTTGTAGCTCAAATGGGTGGTGAGGCGATTAAAGAGCTTTTAGAAGAGCTAGATTTAACCCAGCTTTTAGGTAGTTTGCGTGAAGAGATTAAATCAACAAATTCCGAAGCAAAGAAAAAGACCATTGTTAAACGCTTGAAAGTTGTTGAAAGCTTCATTAATTCAGGCAACCGCCCAGAGTGGATGATGCTGACTATTTTACCGGTGTTGCCACCGGATTTGCGTCCTTTGGTTGCGCTTGATGGTGGAAAATTTGCCGTAAGTGATGTAAATGACTTATATCGCCGCGTGATTAATCGCAATCAACGCTTAAAGCGACTTATTGAGCTAGATTCACCAGAGATTATTGTTCGCAATGAAAAGAGAATGCTCCAAGAGGCTGTTGATGCACTATTTGATAATGGTAGAAATGCTAATGCGGTTAAGGGTGCAAATAAGCGTCCTCTTAAATCGCTTTCAGAAATTATCAAAGGGAAGCAAGGACGCTTTAGACAGAATCTACTTGGTAAAAGGGTGGATTTCTCCGGAAGAAGTGTTATTGTTGTAGGACCAAATCTTAAGATGGATCAGTGTGGATTGCCTAAAAATATGGCATTAGAGCTGTTTAAGCCACATTTGTTTGCCAAGCTTGAAGAAAAAGGATATGCCACAACGCTTAAACAAGCTGTGAAGATGGTTAATCAAAAAACAAATGAAGTGTGGGAATGTCTCCAAGAGATTGTTGAAGGTTACCCAGTGCTGCTTAATCGTGCCCCAACATTGCATAAGCAGTCTATTCAAGCATTCCATCCAAAATTGATAGATGGTAAAGCAATTCAGCTTCACCCACTTGTATGTTCGGCTTTCAATGCGGACTTTGATGGGGACCAAATGGCTGTGCATGTGCCGCTTTCACAAGAGGCTATCGCAGAATGTAAGCTGCTTATGCTTAGCTCTATGAATATTCTTCTACCCGCAAGTGGTAAGGCAGTAGCTGTGCCTAGCCAAGATATGGTTTTAGGCTTGTATTATTTGTCTTTAGAGAAAAAGGGTGTGAAAGGTGAGCATAAGATTTTCTCAGGTATTGATGAGATTGTTATGGCAATTGAAATGGGTGAGCTTGATATCAATGCACGCATTAAGACCGTTTATGAAAGACGCGTGATTGATACAACGGCTGGGCGTGTGATTCTAAGCTCTATACTGCCTGATTTTGTGCCGTTGAGCTTGTGGAATCAAACGATGAAGAAAAAAGACATTGGTGCATTGATTGATTATGTGTATAAAGAAGGTGGATTGGGAATTACAGCTACTTTCCTTGATAATCTTAAGAATCTAGGATTCAAATACGCAACAAAAGCAGGTATCTCAATCTCTGCGGCTGATATCATTATCCCTCAAGACAAAATGAGTATGATAGAGGAAGCCAAAAAAGAGATTAAGAGGATTCAAGGTGAATTTGAGCAAGGGCTTCTTACTGCACAAGAGCGATACAATAAGAGTATTGATATTTGGACAGAAACAAGCGAAAAAATGGGCAAACTGATGATGGAGAAAGTCAAAACAGACAAAGAAGGCTTTAACTCTATCTATATGATGGCAGATTCAGGAGCGAGAGGAAGTGAAGCACAGATTCGTCAGCTTTCTGCGATGAGAGGTCTTATGGCTAAACCTGATGGCACGATTATTGAGACGCCTATTACTTCAAACTTCAAAGAGGGCTTGAATGTGTTGGAATACTTTAATTCAACGCACGGTGCGAGAAAGGGTCTAGCAGATACGGCGTTAAAAACAGCAAATGCTGGGTATCTTACAAGAAAGCTTATTGATGTAAGTCAAAATATGAAGGTTACTATTGAGGATTGTGGCACGCACGAGGGTGTGGAGATTACAGACATAACTGTTGGAAGTGATATGATTGAGCCGCTTGAGGAGCGTGTAGTTGGGCGTGTGTTGGCGCGTGATATTATTGATCCTATTGCTAATGAGATTCTCCTTAGCGAGGGTGTGCTGATTGATGCGGCGATGGCAAAACGCATTAAAGAGGCAAATGTTAAATCTGTGATGATTCGCACTCCTGTAACTTGCAAGGCTCCAAAAGGTGTTTGTGCAAAATGCTATGGTCTGAATCTTGGGGAATCTAAAATGGTCAAACCGGGTGAAGCTGTTGGTGTATTGGCTGCGCAAAGTATTGGTGAGCCCGGAACACAGCTTACACTAAGAACATTCCACGTTGGTGGGACGGCAAGTAGAAGCACAGAGGAGAGACAGATTGTTGCTAAGAAAGAGGGGTTCATACGCTATCACAATATCCGCACTTACACTAATAGTAAGGGACAAAAGATTGTGGCAAATCGTAGAAATGCAGCAATTCTTGTCGTTGAACCACGCATCAAGGCAGAACTTGATGGAGAGCTTCAGGTTGAAAATATCCACGATGAAGTGCATATTACAATTATCGGCGATAAGAAACGAACCGAAACGTATCGCTTGAGAAAAGATGATGTGGCTAAACAAAATGAGCTTGCTGGGGTTACAGGTAAGATTGAAGGCAAATTGCTTGTGCCACACGAGAGTGGGTATAAGGTTAAAGCTGGGGGTAGTATTGTTGATACCATTATGGATAGTTGGAATGTCCCTGCGCGTATCCCTTATGGTAGTGAGCTGAAAGTTGAGGATAATGCACCTATCTCTCAAAAGATTTTCGCAAAAGAGAAGGGGATTGTGAAGTTCTATACACTTCGTGCTGATACGCTTAAGCGTAATCACGATGTCAAAAAGGGTATGGTTGTGTCCGAAAAAGGTATGTTTGCTGTGATTGCTGACCAAAATGATAGAGAGGCTATCCGCCATTATATCGCGAGAACCTCCAAGATTCTTGTTGATGATAATAGTGAGGTAGATATTGATACGCTTATCTCCGAACCAACTTCAGATGAGCATATTGTCGTGGCTGAGTGGGACGCATATAGTGAGCCTGTAATTGCCGATCAAGCTGGGGTTGTATCCTTTAGAGATATTATCGCAGGTATTACGGTGAGTGAGCAAGAAGATGAGAACACACATCAAAAGAACTTTGTGATTAATGAATATGTCCCAGCTGGATACAAACCTATGCTTGTTGTTACCACAAAAGATGGTAAAGAGATAAGCTATCGCTTAGAATCTCGCACATCTATCGCGGTAAATGATGGTGATAAGGTAGAAGTAGCTGATGTTATCGCCAAAGTGCCTAAAGCATTGGCAAAATCAAAAGATATTACAGGCGGTCTTCCACGCGTTACAGAGCTTTTTGAAGCAAGAAAACCAAAAGATACGGCTATTCTTTCTGAGCTTGATGGAACGGTAAGTTTTGGTAAGCCTATACGCGGTAAGGAGAGAATTATCATTACCTCTACTGATGGTCGTGTTGCTGAATATGCTGTGGATAAGAATAAGAAGATTCTTGTGCATGAGAATGAGTTTATTCACGCAGGGGAAGCAATGACTGATGGCGTAGTTTCAAACCACGATATTTTGCGTATCAGTGGAGAGAAAGAGCTTCATAAGTATATTGTGAGTGAAGTGCAGCAAGTGTATCGCCGACAAGGTGTAAGTATTGCTGATAAGCATATTGAGATTATTGTCTCTCAAATGCTACGACAAGTAAAGATTGTTGATAGCGGTAATACGAAGTTCATTGAAGGTGATTTGGTCAGTAAGCGACACTTTAAAGAGGAAAATGAGAGAATATTGCGTATAGGTGGTGAGCCAGCGGTTGCTGAACCAATCTTGCTAGGTATCACTCGTGCGGCTATTGGAAGCGATTCTATTATTTCAGCAGCATCTTTCCAAGAAACCACAAAAGTGCTTACAGAGGCGAGTATTGCAGCTAAAAAAGATACGCTTGATGATCTTAAAGAAAATGTTGTTCTTGGGCGTATGATACCTGTGGGAACGGGCTTGTATAAAAACAAGAAGTTTAACTACAAGTATGATGCACAAGATGATAGAGCAGAAGAATAGGGTAAAATCCTATTCTCTAAGAGAAATAAAAGTTTTAGTTGGGTAGAATCCCCGCATTTTTTATTTTCAAATTTTACATAAAGGAAATGTCAGTGCCAACCATAAATCAATTAATTAGAAAAGAGAGAAAGAAAGTCATTCGCAAGACAAAGTCTCCAGCGTTGTTAGAGTGTCCGCAAAGAAGAGGTGTATGTACGCGTGTTTATACAACAACACCAAGGAAACCAAACTCAGCGTTGAGAAAGGTTGCAAAAGTCAAGCTTACTTCTAAGGTTGAGGTTATTAGTTATATTCCTGGTGAGGGACACAACTTACAAGAGCACTCAATCGTGCTTGTGAGAGGTGGGCGTGTTAAGGACTTACCGGGTGTGAAGTATCACATTATTCGTGGTGCTTTGGATACAGCAGGTGTGGCAAAGAGAAGTGTTTCACGCAGTAAGTATGGTGCTAAAAAAGCTAAAGCCGGTGGCGATAAAAAATAATTAAGGATAGAATATGAGAAGAAGAAAAGCCCCTGTAAGAGAGATTCTAGGTGATCCAATTTATAACAATAAGGTGGTAACGAAGTTTATCAACAAGATGATGCTTGATGGTAAAAAAAGCGTGAGTGAAAAGATTATTTACGCAGCGTTTGATAGGATTGAAGAGAAGAGTGGTGAAAAGGGTATTGAAGTTTTTGAAAAAGCATTAGAGCGTGTAAAGCCACTTGTGGAAGTAAGAAGCAGACGCGTAGGTGGAGCAACTTACCAAGTTCCTGTTGAAGTGCGTCCTGCTCGTCAGCAATCTCTTTCTATTCGTTGGTTGCTTGAAGCGACACGCAAGAGAAATGAACGCACAATGGTTGAGCGTTTGGCAAGTGAGCTTGTAGATGCGGCAAATGATCGTGGTGCAGCGTTTAAGAAGAAAGAAGATGTGCATAAAATGGCTGAAGCAAACAAAGCATTTGCACATTATCGTTGGTAATAGAAAGACAAAGGACATATAATGGCAAGGAAAACCCCTTTAGCACGAATTAGAAATATTGGTATTGCTGCACACATCGATGCTGGTAAAACAACAACTTCAGAGCGTATTTTGTTTTATACAGGTGTTAGCCATAAAATAGGTGAGGTGCATGATGGTGCTGCGACTATGGATTGGATGGAGCAAGAAAAAGAGCGTGGTATTACTATTACTTCAGCGACAACCACTTGTTTTTGGAAAGACTACCAAATCAACCTTATTGACACTCCCGGACACGTGGATTTTACCATTGAGGTGGAACGCTCTATGCGTGTGCTTGATGGTGCTGTGGCGGTATTTTGTTCTGTTGGTGGGGTGCAGCCTCAAAGTGAAACCGTGTGGAGACAAGCCAATAAATATGGTGTTCCCCGTATGGTGTTTGTAAATAAAATGGATAGAATCGGTGCAAACTTTTTCAATGTAGAATCTCAAATCAAGCAACGACTTAAAGCCAATCCTGTGCCTATTAACATACCTATTGGTGCAGAAGAGAATTTTAAGGGTGTAGTAGATTTAATTCAAATGAAGGCTATCGTTTGGAATGATGAATCTATGGGGGCTAAATATGATGTGGAAGAGATCCCAGCAGATTTATTAGAAAAGGCTAATGAGTATCGTGAGAAATTGTTAGAAGCCGCAGCCGAACAAGATGAAGCTTTGATGGAAAAATATCTTGGTGGAGAAGAGCTAAGTGTTGAGGAGATTAAAAAGGGCGTTAAGATAGGCTGTCTCAATATGAGTCTTATTCCAATGCTCTGTGGCTCAAGCTTTAAGAATAAAGGTGTTCAGACACTTCTTGATGCCGTTGTTGATTATCTTCCTGCTCCTACTGAAGTTGCCGAGATTAAGGGGATTGACCCAAAAGACGAGTCTGAACTTAGTGTAGAATCAAGTGATAATGGTGCATTTGCTGGTTTGGCATTTAAAATTATGACAGATCCATTTGTTGGACAACTTACATTTGTTCGTGCATATCGTGGAAAATTAGAATCTGGAAGCTATGTCCTTAACTCTACAAAAGGTAAGAAGGAGCGTGTTGGGCGACTTTTAAAAATGCACTCTAACAAGCGAGAAGACATAAAAGAGATTTATGCGGGTGAGATTTGTGCTTTTGTTGGTTTAAAAGATACGGTTACGGGTGATACGCTTTGTGATGAAAAGGTGCCGGTAATTTTGGAGCGTATGGATTTCCCAGAGCCTGTGATTCAAATTGCTGTTGAGCCAAAAACAAAAGCAGACCAGGAGAAGATGTCTATTGCTTTAGGTAAGCTTGCAGAAGAAGATCCAAGCTTTAGAGTAAGCACACACGAGGAGACAGGACAGACGCTTATTGGTGGTATGGGTGAGTTACACCTTGAAATCATTGTTGATAGATTGAAAAGGGAATTTAAGGTTGAGGCCGAAGTAGGTGAGCCACAAGTTGCCTTTAGGGAGACTATTCGCAACGCAGTAGAGCAAGAATGTAAATATGCAAAACAATCTGGTGGGCGAGGTCAGTATGGACATGTTCATATCAAGCTAGAGCCAAAAGAACCTGGCGAAGGGTATGAATTTGTAAATAATATTAGTGGGGGTGTGATTCCAAAAGAGTATATTCCTGCTGTTGATAAAGGGATTCAAGAAGCAATGCAAAATGGTGTGCTTGCTGGATATCCTGTCGTAGATTTTAAGGTAACTCTCTATGATGGAAGTTACCACGATGTGGATTCATCTGAAATGGCGTTTAAAATCGCTGGTTCTATGGCATTTAAAGATGCTTGTCGTAAAGCAAATGCGGTGCTTTTAGAGCCTATGATGAAGGTTGAGGTTGAGGTCCCTGAAGAGTATATGGGTGATGTCATAGGAGACTTGAATAGAAGGCGTGGGCAAATAAATTCAATGGATGATCGTATGGGATTAAAGATTGTAAATGCATTTGTTCCATTGGCTGAGATGTTTGGGTATTCTACTGATTTGCGTTCAGCTACACAGGGTAGAGGCACATATACTATGGAATTTGATCATTATGGCGAGGTTCCAAATAATATTGCCAAGGAAATTATGGAGAAAAGAAAGGGGTAACATATGAAAAAGTTAGCTTTAGTTTTGGGTTTAGGTTTAATATTTGCGGCGTGTGGTGATAACACAAAGGAAAAAGAAGCTTCAGCTCCAGCAGTACAAGAGCAAACACAAACTCCTACACCTTCTGCTGAGGAACAAAAAGTAACAGAGGCTTCTACAGATGCTAATGCTGAGGTTAAGCCTGAATCTGATGCTCCAGCAGCAAGTGAAGAGCAAACGCAATCTAGTGAGCAAAAGGAAGAAAAAGCTCAATAGTGCAATATTCTCTCCTTTATGTGTTCTCTTTGCCATAAAGGAGAGATGTATAATCTAAAAAAGGTGAAGGAAAAATGTGTAAGTTTATTCTTTTGGCTTTTTATCTCTCTTTTTTATTTTTTACTGCCTGTTCTACTGATGATAAAACTACGCAGTCAAATCAAATCATACCTTTAACACAAGATTCTACCACTACATCTTCCAGTGATAATTCTCAAGATTCTGTGCAAAATGTAGCTGACCCAGAGCTGCTGTATGCTCGTTGTGCTTCCTGCCACGGCAAAGATGGCAAAAGTGTTGCACCCGGTAGCGTGGGTAATGTTTTAATCGCTTCATTAAATAAGGAGCAGGTTATAGAATCTTTAAGAGGCTTTCGTGCGGGAACTTTGAGTAGGGGTGGTAATTCTGTGATTATGTATATGCAGACAAAGCATTTGAGCGATGCTGATATTGAGGCGTTGGCAACATATATTGATGCATTTTAAGTGAGTTACTTAAACTTCTTGAAAATTCTATATAGTTGCTTGAAATTGCAATATAAATCTCTCGACTTATATAAAGGCAGAGCAATAAGTGCTTCCTACCAAAGATCCTAAAAAGTTTTTTTAAAAAACCCAAATGTAAGTCTATAAATTCAAGTGTTTTGACAAAACAAATAAAGCTCTGCCTACTCATTTAAAAACAATAGCTTTATGTCGCTTAGTCTAGAATCTAACGAGGCAATCTTTACAAAATCATTATTGAATCTTTACAATCAATCAATCACACAAAGCTTGATTGTTGTGAAGATTCTAAATCTATTATTGTGAATTTTGCAAAGTCTCTTCTAGGATAGACTGCGTTGCAGGGACATCTTTTTGATCTACAAAGAAAAAGATCTCCACGCGATTATTCTTGGCACGATTAATGGGGCTATCATTAGGTGCAACTGCTTGATGTTCTCCATAGCCAGAAAAAGAAATGCGTTCGGGTGAGATTCCATTTTTAATAAGATTTTTCATTACAGCAAGAGAACGCGCTGAAGAAAGCTCATAATTATCCTTGTATCTTGAACCAATAGGTAATGAAGCATTATCGGTATAGCCTCGCACATCAATCTTGACATAATCGGGCAACTTTTTGATAATAGCCGTCATACGCTGAAGATATAAATATACATCACTATTATTAATCTCTGCACTTCCAGATTCAAAAAAGAGATTTGAGGGTAGTCGCAAAGACAAACCCATCTCCATTTGCTCTAAAATCCCACCTTCTTCCGCCATTTGTTGAATCTCAGCTGTTGTAACTGAAGAGGTTTGGCTCACAGCTCCACTTTCATTCTCCACCTCACTATCATTAATATCGTCTTGATTTGAGGGAAGCGGCGAAGTGAGTGTAAAATCAAAAATTTTTACAAATTCCGTTTTTAGTGCCTCAGAATCCGCAGAGCTTGTGGAAGAAATCGCCCATAAGGCAATAAAAAGTGCCAAAAGCAAAGAGAGAAAGTCCGCATAAGGAACAGCCCATTTCTCACCAGCAGGACACTCGGGGCATTTTTTCTTTTTTGCCATAATCTTTGCCTACTCAAATTGTGAGATTTTAGGCTCACCCGGTGGTATAAAGCCAAGTAGTTTCTCTTCAAGGTTGCGTGGGTTATCGCCATTAGCAATGCCCACAACGCCTTCTAATACAACCATACGCTCCCTAATAATATCCTTACTTTTTGCAATCATTTTATGTCCCCACGGACCAAAGAGTGCATACGCACAGAAAATCCCTGTAACCGTTGCGGTAAATGCCCCCGCAATACCAGCTGCCATCGCTTTTGGGTCATCAAGAAGTTGGAGTGCAAGCATAAGCCCCATAACCGCCCCTACAAGCCCCATTGTCGGGCAGGTTTCAGCATAGGTTACCCAATAGTGTGCCGAGCCGTGATAATACTCTTCTAAAGATTCTATTTGCACTTCCATATCCTCACGCACAGCGTGTGCATCTCGTCCGTCAATAATCATTGAGAGTGCTTGTCGCAAGAAATCATCTTCAATTTGTGCTGCCTTACCTTCAAGAGAGAGAACACCATCTTTTCTTGCAAGAGTTGAGAGCTCAACAATGGTGCGTATAGTCTCATTAAGATTAACCTTACTTGCACCAAAGACAATTTTTAGCTCCTTTAGGGCACCTTTTACGTGTGTTGGGTGTGTGCTAGACATCGCCGCACAACCAGCCGTTGGGATAATGATAATAAGTGAGCTGATGTGAATGAGGTGGATAGGGTTGCCCCCTTCCAAAAAGTCCCCTATTGAGAGGCTTGTAACAGCCCCAATGAGCCCTAAAACGGTCGTTAAATCCATAAGCACCTCTCCTGTCTAATTTGGGATAAAAAAGCAAAAAACATTCCTAGTCTCTTATAACCCATTTTCTATATGTTTTATCCAAAGTTTAGCATTATGTTGCTCATCTGCAAGAGTTGTCGCGATGCCGTGTCCTGGGTAGATAGTTTTATTGTGAGTGCAAGAAAGCTGCGAGAAGCGAATAAGAGAATCTGTCATATCTGTGGCATTTGAGTAGGGAAAGTCATAGCGTCCAATGGAGCGATAAAAGATAAAATCACCGCTAAAAATTTCATTTTCAATCTCAATAATGGAACAACCCGGTGTATGTCCGGGAAAATGAGAAAAAGTAACCTCTACACCATCAAATTGAAGAAAATGTGAATCTTTTTTGCATTCTGTAAGAATGTTTGGAGTGCTTGGTGTGAGACCTATATCAAAACAATCAGATTCTAGCATAAACGCATCAAGTTCTGGGCAAACAAGCGGCGTATTTGCAAAATGAGTCTTAAGCTCGGCGTTGCTCCAAATATGGTCAAAATGTCCGTGAGTGTTAAGAATGGCAAGAGGATTGGGACAATTCTCAATCACCCATTGTGTCGCACCAATCCCCGCATCAATAATAATCTCTCCTTGTGGGAGTTTGCAAATATAACAATTTGTTTGATACTCGCCAAAACTTTGAGAGAGAATTTCCACAACAATCCTACCTTTTTGAGAATTGTGGGCTTCTGCGTGCCTTTCTTTTACCATATTTTTTACGCTCAACAACGCGAGAATCTCGTGTGAGTAAGCCTTTAGGTTTAAGGATTGCTCTAAAAGCAATATCATAGTTATTAAGTGCTTTAGAGATTCCGTGTCGCAACGCCTCTGCCTGTGCCGAGTAGCCACCACCTAAAGTAACAGCGTGAATATCCACAGATTTTTCTTGCTTTGTCAAAATGAGAGGCTGCATAACTTTCATTTTAATCGCCTCGTGTCCGCCAAGCCATTCATTGAGACTTTGTCCATTGATGGTGAGTTTGCCACTTCCAGCACTCAACCAAACTTTTGCGATTGCTGTTTTTCTTTTTCCTGTTGCATAAACTTTTGCCATAGTATTCCCTTATTTTGAGCTTTTAGAAACTTGTGCGCTGTGTGGATGTTCGCTACCACGATACACTTTAAGCTTTTTGAGCATAGCTCGTCCAAGTTTATTTTTTGGGAGCATTCCACGCACTGCAAGATGATAAAGCTTTTCTGGATGTTTTTCTAACATTTCTTGCAAAGTCTTGCTTTTTGTGCTTCCAAAGTAGCCAGAATGCGTGAAGTATTCTTTATCTTCAAGCTTCATTCCTGTAAATTTTGCTTCAGTAGCATTGATAATCACTACAAAATCCCCACAATCAATATGTGGCGTAAAGCAGGGCTTATGCTTACCGCGTAAAAGTGTCGCCACCTCAGTGATGAGACGACCAAACACCTTGTCCTTAGCATCAAGCACAACCCATTGACGATTAATGTCATTTTGTGTTGCTATTTTTGTCAATTCCATCGTATTTCCTTGAAAGTATAGTCAAAATTGAGAGTTGGCATTATAAGTAAATGTAGCTTAAAAAAAAATTAACTTAAGGTTATTTTAATGTAAGATTCCAAATCGCTCTAAAAATGCCTCATCAATGCCTTGAAGCAATCCTTTTTGCCTTAAAGTCTCAATAACTTGCGCATTGCAATTCGTATCAAGAGGCCACTTCCGCAAATGCCCATCAATCTTACCTTTATCCGTTGCATCTACAAACACAAGATTCTGTGTGATGAGTATGTCGCGTTTAGCATCAATATTATTCACAATCCGCCAAGTAAGCATATATGGGTTATCTAGCTGATTTTTATGAGAATCTACAAAAATGATAATACTTAAATGATTGTGTAGATTCTCAAATGCTTGTATTGTCTCTTTTGTGGCGTTTAAAAGATTGCTTTTTTTATCCACACTGATAATGCAAATGGGATTTGGCGTGTGGGTAAAATACTGCTTTAACCCCACGGCTTGTGAAAAAATCGCTGTGATATGCTTCAAAAGCACTTCATCATTTAAAGCACAAAAATCAGGCTTTTCCACAGGTGTAATGGCTTCCACGCCAAGTTTGCCGCCGTGGGCAAAATCTGGGCTAGAATGATCAAGCGCATCGCAAATCCCCTCCGTAATGAGCAGACTTTGTGGCGAGAATCTGTGTAACACATAAGAGCCAAAAGCTTGATAATCTTGCAAATCACCTACATTTTCATCGGTAAAAATGGCGTGTTTGACAAAGCTCATCTGCCCTACACCCCAAAATGCGTGCATAATCTGCTTGCTATGTGAGGGGTATTCGGGCTTAATTTTTGCAAAAATGAGATTATGGAAGACGCCATTTTCTGGCATATGATAATCAAGTAAGCCGTGAGCGGTTGTTTGCAGTAAGGGCAGGAACACACGCTCTGTCAAATAGCCCATATACTTGTCTTCAAGTGGTGGTTTGCCAACAATTGTTGCTGGAAAAATAGGCTTTTGTCGCATAGTGATAGCAGAGACTTCAAGCACGGGGTAGGGTTCAATAGGTGTATAGAATCCTGTGTGGTCGCCAAAAGGTCCTTCATCTCGCATTTGTGTCGTATCTACCCAACCTTCAATAACAATATCTACATCATAAGGCACAAAAAGTGGATTTGTGATACAGGGGCAGAGCAAGGGCTTTTTCTCACGGATAAAGCCATAGAGCATAAGCTCAAAGATTCCTAGAGGCAATGGAGCTTGTCCGCACCAAATGTATAATGGATCACCGCCAAGTGCGATACTCACAGGCATTTTTTTATTTGCTTTTTTATACTCGTGAAAAAAATGCTGTGAATCTTTGTGAATCTGCCAATGTAGCCCCAAATGCGTTTCATCATAAACTTGCAAACGATACATACCGAGATTTTTCTGTGTGCCATCAAGGCTTTGTGTATAAACCTGCCCCATTGTAATAAACGCTCCACCATCAAGCTCCCAAGTCGTAAGGATAGGCAGGTCAAATAGATTAATATTGTGCGTTTTAACAATCTCTTGGCATTGCCCTTTTTTTTTGATGTATTTTGGAAAAACAGAACGCAGAGCATACAGCTCTTTAAGCTTGTGGAATATCTGCTTTACACCTTTGGGTGGGCTAAGGTGCAAAAGGCTTTGTAGGCTATGGGCGATTTTTGGAATGGGTTTATTGATAAGAAGCTCAAGTCTTTTATGTGAGCCAAAGACATTCATAAGCACAGGAATATCAAACTCTTTACCGCTTTTTTTGCAAATAGGACGCGTGAAAAGCAGGGCTTTAGAATCTGGTTTTTTTACTTCAATATAGGCAAGTTGCGGGATTTCAAGATAAATATCAAGCGGTGTGTCAATGATGGTAAGTTCATTATGCTCTTGTAAAAATGTAATGAGTTGTTTAGAATCTAAAGCCATAAAAAGCTCCAAGTGAGAGTTTAAGTAACGAATTTTAGAATCTTAGGGCTAGATTCTAATCCTAAGATTCTGTGTAGTGCTAGAAATGCAATCCTATCAATGCTTGGATATTGTGCATTTTTTGCTTAGCATCAGTTGCCTCAAACTCCGGATTTTGATAAGTGTAAAGCAAACCCAAAGAAATAGGCAAAAGATCAAATTTTAGCTTTAATCCTGCGTTGTATGAAGTGGTATCTTTAAAAGAGTCGCTAAAGCTTGAGCGACTTACACCTACATAAGGTGTAAGTCGTGCAATAATAAGCCCTATGTTATATCCTGCAGACACACCATATTGAAGATTTCTAAACTTGGCTCCATCGCCTTTGTTAAAATCATACTTCACCTGTGGAGCCACAACAAGGTCAAAAGCCCCAAGCCACACGCGACCAAATGCTCCATAGCTGTTTATATCAATGGAGCTATCCATTTTTGTTTCGGCTTTAATCTTACCTGCTGCCAAGCCAAACTCCGGGCTTATCTCAAAGCCTGCAATACTCACAGCAAACGCGTTTGCCCCAAACCCAGCTGCAACAAGCAAGGATAACATATACTTTTTCATCAAAAACTCCTTTTTGTTAAGGTATCGTTAAACTTTAAAAAACGAGCGGACATTATAGGTAAAATATGTTTGATTTTGCTTAAAAACTAGAAAAAACAAGTAGAATGTGAAACATTTTTGCCATAATCTCGCAGATTCTCAAGCCTTTTTGATAAAAAAAAATGATTTAGAATGAAAAATGAGATACAATCAATCCCTGTATAACAATAGGCAAACAAGGGGGGAAGCAGTTATGACAATCAATGATTCTAAGATGTATTTTAATCGTGAGCTTTCTTGGCTTAAGTTTAATACGCGTGTGCTTAATGAGGCGAAGAATACGCATATACCGCTTTTAGAGCGGTTGAAGTTTGTGGCTATTTATGGCACGAATTTAGATGAATTTTATATGATACGCGTAGCGGGGCTAAAGCGTTTGTATGCGAGTGGGATTACAGAGGTTGGTGCGGATAAGCTCACACCCTTACAGCAGCTTAAAAGCATACGAGAATACATTGACAAAGAAAAACGCACATTAGAGAGCGTTTTTAAAGAGATTCAAACCGGACTTGCACAAGAGGGTATGCATATTAAGCAAGTCTCTCAACTTAATAGTGAGCAAAAAGCCAAGCTTTATGAGTATTTTTTGCATTATCTTTATCCTGTGATTGTGCCTGTAGTAGTGGATTCAACACATCCTTTTCCGCATTTAAATAATCTTAGTTTTGCCATCGCTCTGCGGCTAAAAAGTCTCCAAGATGGTAGTGTCAAATTTGCAATGGTAAGAATCTCGCGTTTATTGCCGCGTTTTGTGGAGATTGAGGGGGGGATTTTCATCACCATAGAAGATGTGGTAGGTGAGTTTGCAAGTGAGCTATTTGGGGATTATGAGATTCTAAGCTATACACCTTTTAGAATCACGCGTAATGCGGATATGGAGATAGAAGAAGAAGAGGCTGATGATTTTATTGAGATTATGAGTGAGGGGCTGAAAACACGCCGTAAAGGCGAGGTTGTCCGCCTTGAAGTGGGCGTGGATAAGGATAATAGCCTACTTCATTTTATTAACTCTCATCTTAATGTTGATGTCAAAGATATATACACTTACAATATTCCTTTGAATCTTAGTGGGTTGTGGGAGCTTGTAGGGAGCAAGGCATACGCTCATCTTACAACCCCACCATTTAATCCCAAGATTCTTCCACCATTGCAAGGCAATGCCGATTTGCTCTCCACTATAGAATCTGAAGATATTTTGTTGTTTCACCCATATGAAAGTTTTGACCCGGTAGTGAATTTTATCCAAAGTGCCGCAAAGGACCCTGATGTGCTATCCATTCGTATGACACTTTATCGCGTTGGGAAAAACTCACCTATTGTTAAAGCCCTTATCCAAGCAGCTGAAAACAATAAGCAAGTTACTGCGCTCGTGGAGCTTAAAGCGCGTTTTGATGAGGAAAATAACTTGCATTGGGCGCATTCACTAGAATCTGCTGGAGCGCACGTGATTTATGGGGTTCCCGGACTGAAGGTGCACGCTAAAATCGCCCTTGTGATTAAAAAGATTGGCAATACACTTAAAGAGTATGTGCATTTAAGCACGGGGAATTATAATCCAAGCACGGCTAAGATTTACACCGATATTTCATTGCTAACTTGCAATGAGGCTTTTGCAAAAGATGCCATCAAGCTTTTTCACTCGCTTTCAACAGGTTCATCATATCGCACAAAGCTTGAGCGTTTGATGATTGCCCCTACGCAAATCAAGCCCAAGATTCTAGAATTGATTGATAATGAAATCAAAAAAGGGGCTGAAGGGCAGATTATTATGAAGTGCAATGCTTTTATTGATGTTGATGTGATCGCAGCGTTGTATAAAGCATCAATGGCAGGAGTGAAAATTGACCTTATTGTGCGTGGTGTGTGTGCATTGCGTCCGGGCGTGAAGGGTGTGAGTGAAAATATCCGTGTATTTTCTATCATAGGCAAATACCTTGAACACGCTAGAATCTATTATTTTAAGAATGATAGTGTGGGTGTGTATTTTGCTTCAGCAGACATTATGCCAAGAAATCTTGAAAGACGCGTGGAGATTCTCACGCCAAGTCTCAATACACAGATGAGTAAAAGGCTTATGGAGATTTTGCAAATGCAGTTAAATGATAATGTGCAGATGTATGAATTGCAAAGTAATGGTGAGTATCAAAAGGTGCAAAGCACACAAAAAGCCTTTAGTTCTCAACTTGCTTATGAAGAATATGTCAATGCGATTTATGGAGATTCTGTAAGGAATGATGAATTAAGCAAAGCAAAGAAGCTTGCTAAAAGAATGTTAAAAGAAAGCTAAGAATATAGAATCCGTGGTGGTGTCCTCGACGCGATTCGAACGCGTGGCCTCACGATTAGGAATCGTGTGCTCTATCCAGCTGAGCTACAAGGACACAAAAGCAAAGATATGAAAGGGTGCTAGGAAAGTCAAAAGTCGCTATTTTACACTCATTTCAATGATAAATCAAGCTTAAAAGGTGTGGGAAAGCATATTTTTGTGCTAGAATACGCCTTAAAATTTACCGCCCTTAGAGTTTTGAGATGTTTTTATTCGTAGCAAGATTCTGTAAATGGGGTTTTGATGCGTGGTAAGATTATTTTTTAAGGAGAGCAATATGGCAATCAAACTTGCAATCAATGGCACGGGACGCATTGGGCTATGTGCGGCTAGGATTATTGGGGAACGCGATGATGTAGAGCTTGTGAGTATGAATACTACGGCAAGTATAGATACTTTGGTGCATTTATTGCGTTATGATTCTGTGCATAGATTCTATGATGTTGAGAAAAAAGATGAGAATACACTTCGCATTGGCAAAAGTAAAAATGTAAAGATTCTAAGTGATAGAGATCCGCTGAATCTTGACTTTGGTGAGGCAGTAGCGGTGCTTGAATGCACAGGTAAATTTAATGCCCTTGATAAAGCAAAAGCACATATCAAAGGCAATATAAAACGGGTGATAATCTCCGCTCCTGCGGATAATACGCCAACTTTTGTTTATGGTGTCAATCATACGCAATACAATAATGAAAGTGTGATTTCAAACGCATCTTGCACCACAAACTGCCTTGCTCCCATTGTGAAAGTGCTAGATTCTACTTTTGGTATTGAAAATGCCCTTATGAGCACTATCCATAGCTATACAAATGACCAGAATCTGCTTGATGTCAAGCATAAGGATTTACGCCGAGCGCGTGCAGCCACCCTATCTATGATACCTACAAGCACGGGTGCGGCAAAGGCTATTGGGCTTGTATTGCCCCATCTTGCAGGCAAACTCAATGGCATAGCCGTGCGTGTGCCAACGCCTGATGTGAGTTTGGTGGATTTAAGCGTGAATCTTAAAAGTGAGGCAAGTAAAGATTCTATCAATGAGGCGTTTTATAAGGCACAAAGTGGTGAGAGTTTTGAAGGGGCATTTAAGGGGCTTGTTATCGTTGATGATGAAATGCGTGTATCCAGTGATTTTATCGGCAGTAGTGCAAGTGCGGTAGTCGTGCCAGATAAAACAATTGCTATTGGCAAAAGTGCAAAAGTCCTTGCGTGGTATGATAATGAGATGGGCTATACGCACAGACTTGTGGATATGGGTGCGTATGTGTGTAAAAATCTAAGCTAGATTCTGCGTTGTCTCTTGGGCGATTTTCAGGGATTCTGCGTTCGCCAACTGCGGCACTTACGCTCAAGTAAGCTTCTTGTTGGCTTACTTGAAAACCCTAAAAATCACTCCAAGATACTTCCACAGCGGGTTTTGGTAAAATATTTGCAGCGGTAGCGTAGATTCTAAATCTAGTTTAAAATGAAAAAAAGGTAAATAAAATAAATGGAAAACAAGCAAGATTGTATGGTAAATTTTTCTCTACATTTTAATCATACGCATTCCCAAAGCGAGTGTGATGGTGTGTTTAATGGAATCTTGCAGGAGAGAGAGAGTAAGAAAAGTGGCTATTATGATTTGCCTTTTAAGTCTTGTGCCTTGCAGGAGGCAAGAGCGTATGTCAAAGAAAATGAGCAGTTTTTAGATTCTTTGTCTCATCTTGTGATTATTGGCATTGGTGGGAGCTCTTTGGGATTGAAGGCGATTGATGGAATGCTAGAGCATTTGCCTTGTAGAAATGCTTTAAAGCTCGTGTTTTTGGAGCATACTGACCCTTTGCATATTGTGAAAGCCTTGCAGGGTGTGGCATTGCATAATGCCCTGTTTATTGTGATTTCAAAATCAGGCACGACTATTGAGACTTCTTCATTATTAAAATATGTGCTTGAGCGATACAAAGTGCTTGAATCTGCGGAGGGTAAAAGACATTTGCTTGTCATTACTGATAAGGATTCACCACTTGAAGCTTGGGCAAAAAGTGTGAAGGTAAAGTATTTTGAGATTATGCCAAATGTTGGTGGGAGATTTTCTATCTTAAGTGCGGTTGGGCTTGTGCCTTTGGCAATTTTGGGCTTTGACATAGAGGCTTTATTGCAAGGGGCAGCTAAGATGACACAAGGTTTTTTTGAGCGAAAAGAGGAGCATATCTTATACAAAGCTCTCACTTATGCTAAACAAAGGGAACATATTCCTATGAATGTGTTATTTTCTTACTCTAGCCTTTTTAGGCAGTTCAATGCGTGGTATGTGCAGCTATGGGGGGAAAGTCTAGGCAAGATTAATGTTAATGGGGAAAAGGTTGGACTTACGCCTATTGCTTTGATTGGTAGTATTGATCAGCACTCTTTCTTGCAGCTCATCGTGCAAGGTGTGCGTGATAAGAGCGTAACTTTTTTAAGTCTCAATCCCGCTCATAGTCTCAAGCCAAGTATCCCAGATATAAAGATTCCATATTTAGAATCTACGGATTTTGTGAATAATCAAAGCTTTGCTACCCTGCTGCATAATCAACGCCTAGCCACAATGCAAACTATTGAAAACGAGGGTATTACAACTGATTGTATTGAAGTGATGGGCTTGTGTGAAGAGAGTGTAGGGATTCTTATTGCGTATTTTGAGCTTTTGACCTCGTGCGTGGGCAATATCTTTGAGATAGATACTTACAATCAGCCCGGTGTGGAGTTTGGCAAGGTAAGATTAAAAAAACTCTTTGAATCTTAGATTCTTATCATATTGTTTGAGAGAGATAAGGGCTTTACATATTGCTATATAAAGTCTATGCGAAGCTTGAGAGAAGATTCTAATACTCTATCCCCACGGCTTTAAGTTTATCACGCAGATAACGCATTTGGATATTTTTATCAAAACACCATTTTGGTGCAAGGAGTGTGTCATCGTGTGCTCCTGCACTAATCCTTTGCACCACCACATCTGCTGGAATCCTTTGTAAAGATTCTACAATAAGGTCACTAAAGCATTCCATCGTGATGGGCTCATATTTACCCTCTTTGTAAAGTTTGGCAAGGCGTGTGCCATTAACGACATATAGCGGGTGAATCTTAATGCCATTAATCCCCCATTCTAGCACACAATCAAGCGAGTGAAGCATCATCTCTGGACTTTCTTCAGGCAGTCCATAGATTAAATGCGCACAGACTTTTATACCCTTTGCCCTTGTTTTTTCAAACATCTCCTTTGCTCCAGCAATGCTGTGTGCGCGATTTGTAAGTTCCAAAGTCTTATCATACACACTTTGAATCCCATACTCTAGCCAAATTTCTTTACCATTTTTGACATACTCTCCCAAAAGCTCCAAAAGTCTATCTTCCACGCAGTCTATGCGTGTGCCTATGCTTAGCCCCACGACATTAGGAAAGCTCAATGCTTTATCATACAAGGCTTTAAGTGTATCAAATGGTGCATAGGTGTTTGTGTAGGATTGAAAATACACCATATATTTACCCACGCCAAACTTCCTTTGATGAAACTCTGAATGCCAATAGAATTGTTCTTCAAGTTGATGAAGTTGCTTTTCAAGCAATGGATTTGTGGTGAGGGAAAAATTCATCTTTACTTGCGAGATTTTATCAAGTTTAATAAGGCTAGGTGAAAAGCTCTCATTATCACAATATATGCACCCACCTTTTGCTAAAGAGCCATCAATATTTGGGCAAGTAAAACCTTGTAAAGAAATGGGGATTTTTCTAACTCTCCCGCCAAATCGTTTTTTAAAGTATCGCCCCACACTTAGCACGACACGCACTGATTTGCCTTTGTGAAGTCATCAATATAAATTTCATCAAAACACGCTTTACACATTGGTTTGTTTTCATTACCCAAACTTCGCATAAGCCCTTCAATTGATAAGAATCCTAGAGAATCCGCCCCGATATACTTCCGCACCTCTTCAATACTTTTATTTGCACAAATAAGTTCTTCTTTGTGTGGTGTATCCACGCCATAAAAGCAAGGTGAGATAGTCGGTGGAGAGCTGATAAGTAAGTGAATCTTCCTTGCCCCTGCTTGACGCAAAATCTTTATAATCTGCTTACTTGTTGTCCCTCGCACTACAGAATCATCAATAACAATAATATCTTTATTAGCAATGAGTTCGGCAATGGGATTAAGCTTTAGTCGCACTTTGAGTTCCCTTTGCTGCTGTGTTGGCTCAATAAATGTCCGCCCAACATAGTGATTGCGGATAAGCCCAAGCTCAAAGTCAATCCCACTTTGCTTACTATACCCAAGTGCGGCTGCTACGCCAGAATCAGGCACAGGAATCACCATATCGGCTTCAATCTTATGCTCTTTGGCAAGTTCAATGCCCATTTGCTTTCTTGCCTTATATACATTATGTCCAAAAACATTACTATCAGGTCGTGCAAAATATACGTGTTCAAATACGCAAGGGTGTTCATTTGGCTCAAATACTTGAATGCTTTTTGGTTGATTATCACTTAAAGAATAGGCTCCATCAAAAATGAGCATTTCTCCCGCTTTGACTTCTCTTACAAACTCCGCCCCTACCAAGTCAAATGCACAACTCTCACTTGCGACAATATAGCCCGTGCTACCATCTTGATTTTGAATCTTGCCTAGACTTAAGGGACGCAAACCATAGCGGTCGCGGATAGCAAACATTTTTGTGCGTGAAAGGAATATAAAGCAATACGCTCCATCAACCTGTCCTAAGGCGTCTATGATTCTATCCGTGAGGCTTTGCTTTTTACTCCGTGCGATGAGATGGATAAGATTCTCCGTATCAAGGTGGCTTTGAAATATTGCTCCCTCATTAATGAGCATTTGCCGCACCTGCTTGGCATTTGTGAGATTCCCATTATGTGCTATTGCCATTTCACCTAAATCATAGCGAGCAAAAATAGGCTGCGTGTCATTCATAGAATCTTCCCCAGCGGTTGAGTAGCGATTATGCCCTATGCTTGAGCGACCTTGCAGTTTGTTTAAGCGTTTTTCTGTGAAAATTTTTGTAACAAGCCCTGTGTTTTTTATCGTGGTGATTTTGCTGCCATTACTCGCTGAAATGCCGCTCGCTTCTTGCCCGCGGTGCTGCATAGCAAAAAGTGAATAATAGCTCAAAATACTTGCATTCTCTACATTATATACGCCTACAACCGCACATTCCTCATTCCAATGCTTCATTTGTGTGATAGTCCTTGTGTTCTTTTAAAAATCGCTATTGTATAGCAACAAAACTAATAATTTTTTATAATTTTAGAGCATCTTGAATACTATATAAGCCATTTTTTTGCTTCACAATCCATTCTGCCATATCAATCGCACCTTTGGCAAATGTAAGGCGTGAAGTAGCATTGTGTGTGAGTTCCAAATATTCCCCATCAAGATAGAATCCTATCGTATGTCGCCCGGCTACATCTCCACCGCGTAGGCTCATCACAGCAATTTCATCTTTTTTTCGCTCTCCTATCATTCCACAACGCCCACTGACTTGGACATTTTCAAGGCTAAGATTCCTAGCTTTAGCACAGCTTTCAGCCAAACTTAAAGCAGTGCCAGAGGGTGCGTCTTTTTTATGTCTGTGGTGAATCTCACAAATTTCTATATCGCTTTCTTTGAGTGTGCCACTCACAAGAGCGGCGATTTTACTTAGCATTGCCACACCTCTACTCATATTTGTCGCATACAAAATCGGCATACGCTCCGCAGCATTTTCAAGCAAATGTTTTGTGTCATTATCAAGCCCTGTTGTGCCAATAACAAGCGGGGTAGGGGATTGCAAAGCCACTTCTAGCAAGGCTTTGGTAGCGTGAGCTGAGCTAAAGTCAATAATAACATCACTAGATTCTAAAAAAACTTTAAAATCTTTTGTAACCATCGTGCTAGAAGGAAGCGAGTATTGCAGCTCATTTCGCACATACACGCTTGAGAGATTAAGCCTATCGTGGTTTAGAATCTCCTCAATGAGTAGCTTCCCTACACGCCCTGTCGCACCAAAAATTCCTACTTTTAGCATTAGATTCTCCTTAAGATGATTTTAGAGCGTAGTATAGCATACGCAGATAATGTAAAGGATACTTAAGCAAGATATTTTGTTTGAGAATTTACCTTGCATTTTTTTTTTTTTTTTGAGTATCATTTTTGGCTTTTGACTTTCAAAATTTAAAAAAAGGAGTAACAATGAAAAATGTCATTAAGCTTATTTGTGTGGGTGCTATACTCTTTGGACTAAGTGCGTGTGGCGAGAAAGATTCTAAAGATGTAGCACAAACTTCTAGTGCAGAATCTTCTAGCAAATCATCAAGCACGGAATATTCAAGTGTCAAGAAAGAAGTTCGTAAAGTGCCTGTTGTTGTGTTAGAGCAGGAGCTTGGCGTATCAACAAGTGCGGATTTAGGTAAGATTGGCTGTAAGATTTCGCAAGGAGAGCCTTATAAAAACGCGGAGATACCAAACCCGCCTAAAGAATGGGTTAAATATAGCTTTTGGAAGCGATATAAACTCAAGTGTCAAAAGCTTGAGGATATTGGTTTTGAACGAGCGGAGTTTGTTTATGATAATAATAGGCTTGCACGAATGATGGTTGCCGAATATAACGATGCTTTAGTTAGAGTGCAGGTTGATGGACTGCAGCCATCATTTGAACGCTTTGAAAAATTGTCAAATATTTTGGGGGAGAAATATAATGAAGTAAGAAGAGGGGAAAGATATGTGGTCTATAATAATGGAGATGGGGTAGATATTTATCTTACAATGAATAAGGCAGGACTTCTTTTTGTTACTTATGAGCTTAAATCTTTTGGTGAAAGAGAGTTGGCATTAATAAATGAGTTCAAACAACAAAAAGAGAATCAACTTAAAGGCGGTTTGTAATTTTTGTAAAGGATTGCTATGACTTCCTAGCGGAAGTCTTGCAATAATAAAAAGTCTGCGGTTTTCTTAAAAACGCAGTTTCTTTAGAAAATCCACAAAATCACAGCTATGATTATCCAAAGCTAAATTTGTAAAAACCTACTTATGCTCCAAATATGCAATTGCATTTAACGCCGCAGTGGCACCATCTCCAGCAGCACATACGACTTGCTTGCTTGCTTGGGTTCTTACATCTCCAGCGGCAAATAGCCCTTCTACACTTGTTTTCATTGATAGATCAACTTTCACGCTTCCCCACTCATCGCACTCGCACAGCATTGAGCCATCATCTTGTTTTAAAGTCGCAGTATTCACATCATAGCCCACAAAGATAAAAAGCCCATACACAGAGATGACTTCAGTTTCATTAGAATCTGTATGCCTGATACGCACGCCACTCACCCCCGAGCTATCGCCTAGAATCTCCTCAATCACTGCAGGTGTGATGAAGTGAATCTTGTCATTATTTTTAGCGTGAGTAATGGTGCTAGGGGCAGCACGAAACTCGTTGCGTCTATGGATAAGATGCACTTTTGAGCAGATTCTACTCAAATAAATAGCTTCTTCAAGGGCAGTATCGCCCCCGCCTAGCACGACTACTTCTTGGTCTTTGTAAAAAAATCCATCGCAAGTTGCACAAGTGCTAATGCCTTTGCCCCAATATTCATTTTCCCCTTTGAGATTAGCTCTCTTTGGGCTTCCACCAGCAGCAAAGATAACAGCCTTAGCTTGTTCTACACTGCCATCGGCAAGATGAATGCCAAAGATTCCATTGTCTTTTGTGATTTTTTTGACCTCGCTCATTTTGTGTTTTAAGCCAAAACGGAAGCATTGCTCTTGCCAAGGCTCCATAAAGTCCATACCGCTAACCACTTCTTTAACACCCGGATAATTTTCTATCTCACTGCTTCCTGTGATTTGTCCGCCGGGCATTCCTTTTTCAAATAATACAACATTTTTTAATCCACCTCGTGTGGCATATAGCCCAGCACTTAGCCCAGCAGGACCACCACCGATAATTGCTACATCAATCATTTTTACTCCTTTTTTGATAAAAATTTTCCATTATTAAAACTCAATAAAAGAATCTAAGAGTAAATATGCTCACAATTTCGTATTTTTATGGGCTTAATGTAGATTTATGAAGTTTTTTATAAGCTGCAAACCGACATTATGGCCTTTTTCAGGGTGAGGCTGAATCCCAAAAAGATTATCTTTATTGACAATGGCACCAAATGGGTAGCCATACTCGCACTGGGCAAGGATAAATTTTTCCTGCGTTAGGATATGAAAGCTATGCACGAAGTATAAAAAACTGCCATTGTTAATGCCCTGCAATAATGGTGAAGATTCTCCAAATTGTGTAAAAGAGCAACTATTCCAGCCGATATGAGGGACTTTTAGCGGAGCGATATTATCAAATCCCACAACTTCCCCCTCAATTAGCCCAAGCCCCTTATGCTCTCCAAACTCAAAGCTTTTTTCAAAAAGTAGCTGCATTCCTAGACAGATTCCAAGCATATATTTGCCACTTTGAGCAAACTCTCTAATTGCATCAAGCAAATGGGCGTTTTTAAGATGTTCCATAGCGTTACCAAATGCCCCAACACCGGGTAATAAAAGCTTATCATACTTTTTAAGATTTTCAGGTTTAGATTCTATATGGAGGCAAAACGGACGCAGTGAGTGAGATTCTAGCCGTGAAGATTTTAAATACAAAGATTGCAGTGGGTGTGGATTTGCACAGAATCTAAAGGCGTTTTGCACACTGCCTAGATTACCTACACCATAATCAATAATACCTATTTTATCCATCTGCTAGTCCTAAAAGCCATTCTTTATTTTCTGCGATAATGGCATTATGCTTTTGTAATAAATGATCACGGATAGATTCTAAATCGCTACATTCAAGTGAGCTCATCACATCTAGGGAAAGCGTGGTTTGGGATTGAGACGGGATAAGATTAAGGATAGATTCAATATCTTTAATCAAGGCTTCTTTGGTGGTGATTTCGCCATTTTTTGTGGTGTATGGGGTATTCATTGTGCCTCTTTGTGTGCGGTTGCTTGATTGATATGTTGTTGTAGTGTTTGGGCAAAGATAGCAGAGTAGGGCTTATCTTGTGGGAGCTTTTCACTTAAGATGTGCAAGAGATTGTAATAATCCTCTAGCAAAAGCTCACCCTTAAGCAATTCATACTTAAGATAGAGCCAATAAGTATTGAGTGTGTCGCTGTGGCAATAGTGATTGATAGTCTCAAGAGCAGATAGCTTTGCCTCTTTGGTATTCTCTCCGCCAAGGTAAGTTTCATACACTTCGTTCCCACTCATATCGTATTTGCCAACGAGATTTAACATTTTGCAAAGATTATGAAGATTCAAAGAGCGTGTCGCACCAAACTGCCCAAGGCTATCAAATAAATCAGTGTGAAACTGCTCGCTATACCTTTGGCGATAGTTTTCCCATTTTGTTTTATTTAGGGCTTGATTATTTTGTTCAAATAACGCCCACGCATTGAGATTATACCGCATAGAACGCAAGGCAAGGGTAGGAATATCAAAACCGCGTCCGTTAAAGCTTACAAGCTTTGGGTTATTTTTATTAAAATAAAGCCAAAACTCTTGAAGCAAAGTTTTTTCTAGCTCATCAAGAAAATCGCTTGATAAAAAATCATTTGATAAACGCTCAAGCTTAGAATCTTCGTGTAAAGATTCTAAAAAGTTTTTCCCAAAATGCCCCACTTTTTTGAACGCTCCAAATTCATCACATATCACGCTGCTAATGCTGATAACGCGGTGAAAACAAAGTGGTAAAAACTCACTGCCACTTTTTTCTTTCTGCATATCCTGAGCGATTTTAGCAATCTCTAGTGGCGAACCGCTTAGCTCAAACACATCTGCTAAAAGGTGAAAATCGGGGATTGTTTCAATATCAAAGACACATATCATTCAAACCACCTTGTCATTTAATTGCCTTATAAAAAATATGGCTACAATACTACACAAAATTTACAAATAAGGACAATTATGTATGCGTTACTAAGTGTAAGTGATAAAGAGAGTATTGTAGAATTTGGAAGAGAGTTAGTAGCACTAGGCTATGAGATTCTAAGCACAGGTGGGACTTTGAAGCTTTTGCAAGATTCTCACATTAAAGCCATTGATGTGGGTGAATACACGCAGAGTGAAGAGATGTTTGATGGGCGGGTAAAGACTTTACACCCCAAAATTCACGGCGGCATACTCTATCGGCGAGATTGTGAAGCTGATGTGAGAGTGGCGGAGCAAAAGGGCATAGGGAGCATAGATATTGTTTGTGTGAATCTTTATCCATTTAAGCAAACTATACAAAGGACACAAGATTTTGGAGAGATTATTGAAAATATTGATATTGGCGGTCCAGCTATGGTGCGATCTGCTGCAAAAAATCACGCAAGTGTGCTAGTGGTAACTGATAAGGCGGATTATACAATGATTATTCAAGCGTTGAAAAATAATCAAAATACGCTTGAATTGCGACAAAAGATGATGATTAAAGCTTATGAGCATACGGCAAGTTATGATAGCACGATTGCAAATTATATGAATGAGCGATTTAATGGTGGCTTTGGGGAGAAGCGATTTATCGTAGGGCAAAAGGTCTTTCAAACACGCTATGGGGAGAATCCCCACCAAAGCGGTGCGTTGTATGAGTTTGAATCCTTTTGGCAGAAGCATTTTGTGCAAAAAAAGGGTGAAGCGAGTTTTAATAATCTCACGGATATGAATGCTGCAGTGAGGATAGCAAGTGCATTTGGGGAAGATTCTAAAGCGGTATGTATTGTCAAGCACGGAAATCCCTGTGGTTTTGCATTAAAAGATACGCTTTTAGATTCTTACAAAGAGGCATTAAAATGCGATAGTGTCAGTGCGTATGGTGGCGTGGCGGCTATCAATGGTGAAGTGGGGATTGAACTCGCAGAAGAGATAAATAAAATGTTTATAGAAGTGCTTGTAGCACAGGGTATCACGCAAGAGGCGTTAGATGTGTTTGCAAGTAAAAAGCGAATGAAAATTTTTATCCAAAATGCTCCTTTGCCAAAAGATGATTATGATTTTAAACATATCCAAGGCGGATTTGTGTTTCAAAATAGCGATTGTGTGAAAAAAGAAGAGATTGTGCATTCTAGCCTAAAAACGCAAAAAGCCCCCGATTCTGCACAACAAAAAGATTTAGAGATAGCCTACATTATTGCCGCACTCACAAAGTCAAATTGTGTCGTGTATGTCAAAGATTCTACGCTTTTAGCCATTGGTATGGGTATGACAAGTCGTGTCGATGCTGCAAGGGCAGCATTTGCTAAGGCAAAGGATATGGGGCTAGATTTACAAGGTTGTGTGTGTGCGAGTGAGGCGTTTTTTCCATTCCGCGATAGCGTGGATATGGCACATCAAATGGGGGTGAGTGCGATTATTCAGCCGGGTGGGTCAATCCGCGATGATGAGGTGATAGAGGCGTGTAATGAATATGGCATAGCTATGCTTTTTACACATACAAGGCATTTTTTACATTAAAATGCCTTAAGGCTTTGTCTGCGGACTAAACTCAAGGGCAAAGTCAATAAAATTTAACGCTTCCCACTCAAGCTTTGTATGAGCGAGATTTAATGTCCCTTTACCTTCAAAATTTAGCGTGATAACATAAATATGCGAGGCATTAAAGCTAAATTTTTTCAATTTAGATTCTATGGTTTCAGTTGTGCTAAAAGGTAGAAAGATAAAAATGCCAAGTGGGCTTATAAACTCCCCAATATCGCCATAATATATGGTGCTTTCACACTCATAACGCTCACAAAAAGCAATAAGTTCAAGCAAAAGCATATTTTCTAAACTTGCTAAAAAATTCCGCTCAACATTCACGCACAAAGGCAGGGTAAAATCATAAAAATATAGCTTTTTGCTTGGGCTTGTGTGATGAGGGAGTAGAAAAATAAAGCCCGATTCATTTAAGGAGTGAAGCAGGGGATAGATTCTATCTTTTGAAATTTTATGCGTTTTTTTTAAAATCGTGTAGATGTGGTTTATTGTGAGCTTTTGCCCCTGCATTGTTAAAAGAGAACAAAAAATATCAAAGTCATTTTTGAGGGATAGTTGCAAAATCTCTTGTTTGCGAGTGATTTTATAGCTTGAATCAAGCTTTTGAATCTCTGGGAGATTGCCTTCTTTTAAAAAAAGATTAAAAAGATTGTTGATTGAAAGATTTTTAGAATCAAAGCTTATATATTCCTCAAAACTTAAGGCGTGGATTTTTTTGCTCTTAAAATCCTGTGGGCAATGGGCAATAGAATCTGCAATAAGAATGATGTGATTGAGATTTGGCAGGGAGATGTGAGGCGTGTAAGAATCAATAATGAGTAGCTCAAGATTTTTCTCCAAAAAGCTTTTTAGAATAAGGGCGTTAGCAGATTCTATATTGGTGCGAGAATCAGCACAATTAATATAAAGCGTCTTTTTATACCTTGCACTATGTAAAAAGGCTAAAGAGCTTTTCCCCACAGCTGCGGCACCATAGAGAAAAGTTTTTTCTTTTTTTAGTCCATAACGCCTAGGCTTAACCCCCACAACGCGTTCAAGGTAAGACTTTGAAATATCTTGCATTAGGCTCTAAAGCCCATAGGCTTGTTGTTATCAAAATTGCCACTAAGCTCGGCTTTTATTTGGGCAATAAAGTCATCTTGTGTGAAAATAGTATCTTTTTTGGTGGCAACTTTATAGGCAGTATTTTTAATCACAAGGGCGATTTGTCCTCCGCTTAAATCATATTCTGCTAAGGTTTTGGCGAGATTTTCTTTAGAATCTACGCTAAATTCCGCATTTTGTGGAAGATATTTAAGCCATAGAGCTTCCCTTTGCTCTTTGTTTGGACGCTTAAATTCTATTTTGTAGTTAAAGCGGCGTGAAAAGGCGGTGTCAAAGTTTTCTAAAAGATTGGTTGTGGCAATTAAGATTCCATCAAATCGTTCAATTTGCTCTAAGAAAATATTTTGCATTTGGTTGTGCATTTTGTCCGCACTATTGCCACTGCTAGAGCGTGTGCTAAGGAATTGATCAGCCTCATCAAGCAATAAAATTGGTTCATTTTTAATGCTTTTGCAAATCTCATTATAGCTATCAAAAATCCTGCGGACATTTTTTTCAGATTCACCAATATACATTGAGAGAATTTTAGAGCAATCAAAGCTTAACACTTGCTTTTTAAGGCTTTTGGCTAGGGCAAGGGCAGTGATTGTCTTGCCAGAGCCGGGCGCACCATAGAGCAAAATTTTTGCATCAATGCCCTTTTTCTTATCTTTTATGCCCCAAAGGTGCAGTAAATGCACGACATTGCTATTGACTTGGGCTAGGAGGTTATTTAAAATCTCACGCGTGTTTTGGTGTAAAATAATCTCATTCATATTATATTTTGGCTCTACAAGCTCAAAAATATCCTGATTTTTGATAAGCGAATCAAGGCTGATTTTGTTTCGCTTTTTCTTTTTGTTAGGGTGGATAATGTTTTGAAGAATCTCATCGGGGATAAAAAAAGTGCGTGAGATTCCACCAAAGGGATTTAAAAGCTCATCATAATCAATCAAGCCTTTTTGCACGAGATTGGAATTTTCATCAAGCAAGGAGCGGTGCTTAATCTTATCATACTCATCAAGGCTGATTAGCTCAAGCAGGGCATTCATATCACGCAGATTCTCATCGCTGCTGCTATATTCTTCTTTTAAGAGCGCAAAAAAGATAATCTGCTCCTTTGGCTCTAAATGCTGCTCTTTAATAAATTTGATGATACTTATATCTTTTTTTGTGAGTTTTAGTCGTGCTTGAATTGTTTCTTCTAAAAGTTTTAAGCGATAGTTTGCACGAGAGAACGAGGGAGAATCTAGCTTTTGGGAAAACTTTAGCCCACTCATTTTGTGTAAAAGCTCAATGTGTAAAAAGCGATCTTTTAAATATTCTAAATGATCTTCATAAGGTGTAATTTCTGGCAAATCCACATTGAGCGTGCCATCTTCTAGGAGTTTTAAAAATGCGTGTGAAAGGCAGACATTATCATTATAGAGTTCAAGCAGGGTAATATCGGTGATTTTTGGCTGTAAAAAAGAGCTTTGGCTAATCCAACCTAGCTCAATAAGATTGCGGATATGGGGCAAAAAGCTCAAGGTTTTTTCACTTGCTTTTATCTTAGAATCTTCTTGTGTTTCTATGAGGCTTTTATAAAGTAGATTATGCACGACAAAGTCAATCTCACCCTCAAGCAATGCCTTTGCCATAAATTGCAGAATCTTCGCTTCATTTTCATTGCATTTTAAAAAGCTAAAAATTTTTGCTTTTTTGATTGATTTAGCGTGGATAAAATCAAGATAATGCTTCATTGTTACTATCCCTTTTGTTTTGCATTTTATTTTGCGTGTAGGTTTTCATTATTGCCCCCCCCCCATTACTTCTATCTGTTTGAAGCTCAATTTTACGCTCACATCGCTCAATCGTGCTTAGTCGGTGGGCGATGATAAGTAGGGTTTTGTTACTTGCCACATCATAGATTTGCTCCATAATATCGGATTCTGTTTGGTTATCTAACGCGGAGGTTGCCTCATCAAGCACAAGGATTTCAGGATCATCATAAATCGCCCTTGCTATGCCTATGCGTTGCTTTTGCCCACCGCTGAGTAAGATTCCGCCTTCTCCAACGCGTGTGTAGATTCCATTATGTGTGTTTAAGAAATCTAGAATCTGTGCCTTTTGACAGGCGATTTTGATTTTTTCTTCATCAAAGTTAGAGCCAAAGGCGACATTTTCAGCCACAGAGCCATCAAAAAGATAAATGCTTTGTGGGATATAGCCAATTTTTTTCCGCCAAGCTCGTAAGTTGTGGTTGGTGATAGGCACATTATCTACGAGTAAATGTCCTTTTTGGGGCTTGTAGATTCCAATGATTAAATCCACAAGTGTGCTTTTCCCAGCTCCGCTTTCACCCACAAAGGCAATCTTTTCTCCCTTTTTAATCTCTAATGAAAAATCCTTTAAAATCGGCTTATGGCTTACATAGGCAAAATCAACATTTTGCAACTTAATAGAATCTACAAATGCACAAGGCTCCTGATATTCATCTTCTGTATGGTAGGTAAGATTTTCATACACGCTATATACGGAATGGGTAAAGTAAGCCATATTATTAATATTACCAAGGATACGCGTTACGGCGGGTAGGATTCTATATAACGCCAAGGCATACATAGAGATGATGGGGATAACCGCACTTGCATCTTGATATTGAAACAAAATATAAGCTACACAAGCAATAAGCACGCTAAAACCGATAGTCTCAAAGATAATGCGTGGGAGTGGAAGAAGGCTTTGCGTGATGATAGTGGCATTTGTGCGTTTATGGGAGAGCTTCTCAAATGCGTGATAGACTTCATCTTGATTGCCTTTGAGTTTAATAAACTTAAAATTCCCAAAGGTTTTTGTGATGAGTTCATTAAGCTCTGCACTCATCTCCACATCAATCTCACCTTTTTTCTTAATCTTGCGTGAGAGTAGTTTGAGGATTAAAAGCACTTGCACGCCAAGCAAAAGCGTTAGCACCAAAGTCATCTTCCAACTCACCATAAGCAGAAGTGCATACATAAGAAAAATGGTAAAAAACTCTGAGCTGACTTGCAAGAGATTTTGTAGATAAAATGAAATGTTTTGTGCTTCACCCACTATGGTGTTGCGAATCCTGTCCGTTTTTTTATGAGCAAAATCAAGATAGCTAAGCTCCACACTTTTACAAAAAAGCCGATAGGCAAAGTAGTGAAACTTCCTAAACGCAAAACGCGAAAACCCATAAGAATAGGCTGCATTATATAACGCGCGAAAGACATAAAATCCCAAAAGCAACCCACTAAAAGCATACATAAAATGCAAGGTGCTTTCAAAGCCAAGTGTATTGTATATCCACGCCGAGCTTTGATGTGCAAAAATCATATCAGGATTACTTGCAAATGTGATAAAAGGCATAATCACGCTGATACCAAGTGTCTCAATGAGAGAGAGAATAATCGTGGCAATAAATAAAAAAAGCAAAATGACTTTATCGCGTCTTGTAGTAAGCTCTCTTAGAATCTGCAAGGCACTTTTTTTGTCTTTATGCTGTTTTTTGCGTCTTTTTTGGTGTGGCATTTTTATCCTTTTTTTGTTTCTATGCTTTTCTATGTTGTTGTGTAAAAAAGCGTGGATTCTAGCATTTTCTAGCTTTTTGCTCCCTTACTCCACCATAAGTATGGGTCAATACCATAGGGAGGGATTTGACTAGGCATAGCAATTGTATGCCAATAGGCTATGCGGAAGGCTGGGAGATTAAAATGCGGCAGGACATAAAAGCCCCATAATAGCACTCTATCAAGGGCTTTGCCAATAGCTATTCTCTCTTCTTGTGAGGTGGCATTTAAAAGTTTTGTAATAAGCTCATCAACCACAGGATCTTGCACACCAGCAAAGTTTTTGCTTCCTTTAGTGTTGGCAACTTGAGAGTTCCAGTAGTAGTTTTGCTCATTGCCCGGAAATAGACTTTGCCCCAAAAGCTCAACAACCATATCATATTCAAAATTACGCACACGATTAATGTATTGTGAATCATCAACCTTGCGAATTTTAGTCTCAATCCCTAGCTTTTTAAGATTCTTAGCAAAAGGCAGACAAATGCGTTCAAAAGCTTCATAGGAGATGAGAATTTCAAAGCTAAAAGGCTGGTGTGTCGGTGTGTAAAGCACGCCATTTTTTATATAAAATCCTGCAGATTCTAATAAATCTCTTGCATATTTGAGATTTTCCCGCAAATTTTCCCCACGCCTTTTCTCCCCATTTGTTATAGGCACGATGTAGGGTTGGGTAAAGATTCTAGAATCTAGCTTGTCTTTATAGGGCAGAAGTATTTCTAGCTCCATTCCCTGTGGTAGTGCTGAACTCGCAAAAGGGGAGTTGTGAAAAATATGTGTTGTGCGTTCATATTGATTATAAAAAAGATTCTTATTGCTCCATTCAAAATCAAAGGCATAAAAAATTGCCTCTCGCACTCTTTTATCAGCAAAAATGGGCTTTCTTGTATTGAAAAAAAAGCCTTGCAATGTGCTAGGGAGCTGATGTCTAAAGCTTTGTAAAACAATCTTTCCTTCCCTTTTTGCCTTACTCTCATAGTCATTTGCCCATACTTTTGCTGAAGATTCAACGCGATAGTCGTATTCCCCTGCCATAAAGGCAGTTTGTGCCACAGCAGAATCCTTATAATACTCCACAATCACTTCATCAAAATTATACATTCCCTTTTGGGTTGGGTGGTCTTTTGCCCAATAGTTTGGGTTTCTTTCATAAGTGATACTGCGTCCTAGGTCAAATTTTTTCACACGATACGCCCCGCTCCCAACGGGGATTTGCAGGGGGTTTTCACCAAAAGTATTTTTGCCATCTTTAAGGTAGATATGAGAGGGCAAAATAGGAATCTGCCCTAAAATCAGCGGAAGCTCCTTGTTTGAATCTGTTTTAAAATAAAAAATCACTTCTAAGTCATTTAACGCCTTGACACTTTTGACATCAGCATAGTAGCGTTTAAAATCAATCTTGCCTTTTTGCAAAAGCGTCTCAAAACTAAAGACAACATCTTTAGCTAAAATGGGCGTCCCATCGCTAAATCTCGCCTTTTGATTAAGATGAAAAATAATAAAATCTTTGCCCTGCGTCATAGATTCAGCCACAAGTGCATACTCGCTAAAAGGTTCATCAAGGCTTTGAATCGTAAGGGTATTATACACAAGAGTGCCAAGCTCGGCGGCAGGATTGCCTTTTTGGATAAAGGGATTAAGACTATCAAAAGTGCCAAGTGCAAAGCCTTTTAAAGTGCCACCTTTTGGGGCGTTGGGATTGACATAATCAAAATGCGTGAAGTTTTTTGGATATTTTGGATTACCATAAATGCTTAAAGCGTAAGTTTGTGTGCTTAAGGCGTGAGTGGCAAAAGCACACAGAGTAAAAAAAGCAAGTAAGATTCTCATTTTCATTTAACGCAAGAGAGCAAGTAAGTATTCAAGGCTCTTTGGAAAATTCCCAGCGATAAAAATCAGCACAACAATAAAGGGAAGAAAAAACTTCACATAGTAATGCCAAATTTTTACAAGCAATGGGTGCAAAGTGTTGTTATTGCTAAGCTCTTTTAAGGATTGAGACTTAAGCACCCAGCCCACAAAAAATAAAGTGCCAAGGGAAGTGAGCACAAAAAGGATATTCCCACTTACATAATCAAAGAGGTCAAAAATATTTTTGCCATTCCAAGTGATATGCTCCCAAGGACCATAAGAGAGAACACAAGGGATATTGCCAAGGATAAAAATACTCCCAAGTGTGATATTTATCGCCGTTGTGCGAGAGATTTTAAGCTTTTCGTGTAGAGTGGTAATGATGACTTCATAGATAGGCAGTGAGGTAGTAAGGGCTGCAGTAATAAGCAAAAGGAAAAATACCACAGCCAAAACATTGCCAAAATAGATATGAGAAAAAACAATGGGCAATGTTTGAAACACGAGGCTTTGCCCTTGGTCAGGGCTTAGCCCAAAGCTAAAAAGAGATGGGAAAATCATAAATCCAGCTAAGAGGGCGATGATTGTATTTAAGATTCCAGTGGCAATGGCAGTTTTAATCATATTTTCATTTTTTTGCAAATATGATGAGAGCGTAATCATCACACCAAAGCCAAGTGAGAGAGCAAAAAACACCTGCCCTAGCACATCAATAAAAAGCCGAGCATTAATCTTGCTAAAATCGGGCAAAAGGTAGAATCTCACGCCTTCCATTGCGTTGGGCAAAGTAAGGTTACGAGCAACCATAATAAGCAAACAGATAAAAAGCAAGGGCATAAGGTATTTCATACTCCGCTCAATCCCATCAATCACACCTTTTTTAAGAATAATCCAATTTATAATAACAAAAATGCCCGTGTAGATTCCAACCATTAGCGGATTGTGCGTGATGTTAGTATCATAAAAGCTTTTTGCAATGTCTTTTTCAATAGGAGAGCTAAGATTCAAATTCCCACTAATGATGTTAGTGATATAAGTGATGACATATCCGCCAAGCACCATATAATACGCCATTATCCCAAATGCCCCAGCAATACCAAGATAACCAATAATCTTATAAAAACGCGGGATTTCTTTGCCATTCACCTCGCCACTAAAGGCATCAATGGCATTTTTTTGTGCGCGTCTGCCAATGACATTTTCTACCAAAATAACGGGGATTCCAACGAGAATCATTGCCAAAACAAAGATAAGCACATACGCCCCACCGCCATTTTCTCCCACAAGATAAGGAAATCTCCAAGTCGCCCCAAAGCCAATGGTCGCTCCTGCAACCGTTAAGACATAAGTGAGGCTAGAACTCCAAGTTTGACGCGGTGTTTGCATTATTTCTCCTTTTTTGGCTTCCAAAACACATAGATGATTTTTATAAGAACACTAAAAATAATGCCCTCTAAAATCGCACCAAGCACAAATGAAGCATAAAGTGTGTCATCAAGCTCACCAATACTTTTACCTAAAGTAGCAGTAGCGATAAGAAAAGTCAGCGGCATAGAATCACTTAGGGCAAAAAGGAGCGTGGATTTAAGATTCTTAAAATACCTGCCAAAAACAATACTTGCACTAATAATGCGTAAAAGGAGCATTCCAACGATGAGATATAAAGCGTGGTAGAGAATCTGCGTATCGCCAAAAACCGCATTAAGATTGAGCGTAGAGCCAACATGCACAAAGAAAAATGGCACAAAAAAGCCAAAGCCAAAGTGGTTAAGCTGCTCGGGCAAATCCGCTTTGTGCTTAAAAAATGTGCTTAGAATTGTCCCAGCTAGAAATGCCCCCAAAACCGCTTTAATCTCTAAAAACATCATCAAAAGCACAAAGGCAAAGAGTAAAAAAAACACAAAACGCAAATCTTGGGAGTTGCTATCATCGCGTGGCAAAAATAAAAACCGCACTTGTGGCATCCACCAAAAAAACACTTTTGCAATTCTAAAACCAAATCCCACAACAAGCAAAAATATGATGAGAATAAGAAGTTTTTGTAAAAGCTCACTTCCCACGCCGTGCCTTGATGCACCATCAATAATAACAAGTGCAGCAATACTTACAAGCTCCCCTAAGATTCCAATTTTTAAAGCTAAATCAAGCCAAGGTTGGTGCTTGCCATAGTCTTTAATCAGTGCTACAATCATACCTAAGCTCATTACAGGAAAAGCCGCGATATATACATAAGAAAGATGAGCGCTAAATACAATAATACAAGTAATGCCATAAAGAGTGCAAAAATATGCTAGGGCTTTAAGTAAGAAGCTTTTGCCAAGTTTTGCAAAAGATTTAATATCCACTTCTAACCCGCATAAAAACATTAAGAATAAAAAGCCAATTTCAGCCACAAGCGAAATTTCCTCAAATTGATTGAGAAAGCCAAAAAAGTGAGCTGCCACCGCACCTAAAATCATCTCAACTACAACAATGGGAATGCGTGTGAGTGAGCTTATAGGCGAGGCAAAGAGGATAAGCAGTGCAAAAATACTAAATGCACTTAGCATTTCAAGTGAGTGGCTCATTTGCACCCCTTGCTCGTATGTGGGCTAGATTCTTGTGGGAGCAGATGAAGGGCTTTGAGAATGGCTTTAGGGTAGAGTGTGTATTCAAGGGCGTGGATTCTAGATTCAAAGCCTTCAAGGCTTTCATTTGGAATCTTCTCTAGTTTTTCTTGTAATATAATCTCTCCGCCATCAAGCTCTTCATTAACCCAATGCACACTTACACCGCCATAATTTTGTGGGGCATAAAAGCTATCTTTTATAGCATTTGCCCCTTTGTGTTCGGGCAAAAATGATGGGTGGATATTAATCGTGCGAAAAGTGTTTGTGAAAAGTGGTGTTAAGATTCTCATAAATCCAGCTAAGATGACATATTCAATCTTATAAGAACGCAAGGTGGCAATCATTTGTTTATCAAAGTCTTCTCGTGAATCATAATCACGATGAGGTAGCACAACACAGGGGATATGTAGATTTTTAGTGCGTGTGATACCATAAGCGTTTGGATTATTACAAAGTGTAAGGGCGATGTGGAGGCTACACTCTTTATGAGTGTGTGAGTGCGTGAAAATTTGATTATGCAAAGATTCTATAAGATTTTGCATATTGCTGCCATTGCCGCTAAATAAAATTGCACATTGAATCTGCATAGGTCCTACTTCATAAAAAACTTTGGATAATCTTTTTTGAGAGATTTAATAATCTCAATCATCTCATTTTGCCCATAGGTCGCATCTTCTGGGAGTTTAGCATAAAACTTATCCATTTGCGTGGAGTAAAGTTCAATTAGCTCCTCAATATGTGCTTTTTTAGCCCCGGCAAAGTAAAGTGCCACACCTAGCATATCAATCACTTCTAACGCCATTTCTTCTAAGCTCATCTCCAAAGTCAGCTCTTGGCTAATATCTTCATTGATATTCATATATCCTCCTTTATAGTTCCTCTTGGTGTTTGTTTAAGATATATTCAATTTGCGTTTTTATATCGCAATATGAAAAACTCTCTTTAAATCCGTCAATTTTCCCGCCCGAAGCATTTTTATGCCCTCCACCATTAAAAAGCTCCCTGCTCATCTCACTCACATCGCAATTGCCATTTGCCCTAAGGCTCACATTGCCGCGTGGATTCACATCAAGGTAAAAATCATACTCGGGGTTTGTGCGTAAGAAAAGATTAGCCAACACGCTTACACCTCCCATAGAGTAGCTTAAAAAGCCTTTTTTGTCATTATAAAAAATGGTGCAAAGCTCTTTTTTTTGACTTAAGAGCTTGACTTGGGCATTTGAGGTGATTGTATCCATTGTTTGGGTTTGTGGGTCTCCTCCAAGGGCGCGTTTTTTAATCTCATACAAGGCATTATCAAACGCCACTTCGCCATTTGGCTGCTCTAAAAACTCTCTAGCAGATTCTAAAATGGCAAATTTATAGAATCTATGCTCTTCATCAAACATAAATCTATTGAGTTCAAAGCTCCCGCTAATTGCTCCCATAGCGACTTTGCCAAAGTCAAATTTATAGCCATCTTCAAGCCAAATATCCACGGAGTTTATCATCTCACTTGCATTGCTTATCCATTTTTCACGCGTAGAATCTAGCATTTTCTCTCGTGCAATAAGTGTCTCAAAGGTAATTTTACTCGCACAACGCGTAGAATCTAAATGATACCATTCATATTTATCTGCACATTCTTGTCCGCTGATGTGATGATCTAATAATAAAAGCTCTACATCAACACCATTGATTTTTAACTCTTCTATCCTTTGTTGCAGGTAGTTTGCCTCACTTAGCGTGAGGTTTAAATCCGTGATAAGCACAAGATATTTATTGTGTGAAGTGGGGGTGGGGGATTTTTTGCTTTTGCCAAATTTTTGCTCAAGCAAAGAATGGAGACTTTGGGTAGAATGCGAGATTGAATCAAGGATAGCATTAACACGCACAAGCACCTCCCTGCCATAATTAGCATTATAAAATGTGATATTTGAAAAAAACTCTTTAGCGATAAATTGGCAACCATAGCCATCTAAATCCGTGTGTGAGAGATGATAAACCTGCATATTAATCCTTAAAATTCTATATTGAGTGTGCCTACAACTTCAAAGGTTGCGTGTGGGTCAATCTCGGCATTGCCCAAAATGGTAATGCTTAGTCTAAATGGCTCAAGGAGCTTGACAAGTGGCTTGCGGATTCTATAATCCACAAGCAATACGGGCATAATATTTTTTTGCTTCAACTTCATATCTTCTTCTTGGATAGAATCTATAAGCTTTTGCACCTCATTTGAGTGCAATACAAAGTTTTTCCCGCCGGGCTGTTCTTTGAGCCTATCTATCAAGTATTGCTCTGTCGCAAGAGAGAGGGTAAAAAGCTTAAGATTCCCATCTTCTGCCTTGAAAATATCCGTGATTGTTCTAGCTAAGCGAGAGCGGACTTGCTCAACAATGCTATCTGTATCATCTTGCAAAATAGGATAGGTATCTGTAATAGATTCTAGAATTGTTGGTAAATCTTTGATTGGAATCTTCTCGTGTAAAAGCTCACGCAGAACGCGTATAATAATACTCATTGGAATCTTAGAGGCTTCTCCCACAACCACAGGATAATCTTTAGCGTGGCGATCCATAAGGACTTTGACTTCATCTTTTGTGATAAATTCTTCCGCGTAAGTTTTAATAAGCTCTGTCATATGTGTCGTTACAATCGTGGAAGGATCAATGATATGATAGCCTCTAATAATCGCCTCTTCTTTATCTTTAGAATCTATCCACAACGCATCAAGCCCAAAGGCTGGTTCTTTAGTTGGGATTCCATCAATGGCTTCTGCTACCATTCCTGTATCCATAGCTAAAAATTTATCTGGCAAGACGCTTCCCTCGCCAATTTTGACGCCCTTAAGCAAGACCTCATAGTCAGTTGGCTGGAGATTGAGATTATCTTTAATGCGAATCTGTGGGATAAGAAAACCATAATCTGTGGCGATTTTTTTACGCATAGCACGGATTCTCTCTAGTAAATCGCCATTTTGTTTGACATCAGCTAGACGGATAAGCTGATAGCCTAGATAAATCTCTAGTGTTTCTACTTTGAGTGCTTCATTGATGATTGCTTCTTCTTCTTTTTTAATCTCTTCTTCGCTTTTTTGCACCCTTTGGGCTTTATGCTGATTAATATCTATCTCTTTTTGTGAATCTTCATCGGCTTTTTTGCTATTTGGCGGAGCTTTTTTACTGATGAATTTTTCTACCATAGAAAAAAGACTCCCCACATCTTCACGGCTCACAAGCCACGCCACCGCAAGGAAGAATACCCCAACAAAACCAAGTGAGATAGGTAGCCCGGGCACAAGAGCAAAAAGGATTAAGATAAAGCCAACAATGCTTAAGATTTTTGAGCTGCCCGTGATTTGCGTGATAATATCGCCTGCAAAATTTGTTTGAGAGCTTTTAGCTGCACGCGTGGTAATGATACCCGTGGCAGTGGCAACAATGAGTGCTGGAATCTGCCCTACAAGCCCATCACCAATAGTAAGAATTGTAAAAGTCTCCGCACTTTGTTTCACACTCATTCCGTGTTCAAATACGCCAATTAAGAATCCACCGATAATATTTACAATCGTAATGATAATAGAGGCAATCGCATCGCCTTTGACAAATTTACTCGCACCATCCATTGTGCCGTAAAAATCCGCCTCTTGAGCCAACGCATCGCGTCTTTTTTGTGCTTCATCTTGTCCAATAAGCCCTGCGTTTAAATCCGCATCAATCGCCATTTGCTTACCCGGCATTGCATCAAGTGTGAATCTTGCACGCACTTCGGTAACGCGTGTAGAACCATTTGTAATAACGATGAGATTGACAATCACAAGAATGGTAAAGACAATAATCCCAATAACATAATTCCCGCCCACGACAAAATGTCCAAAGGCAGCCACAATGCTACTTACAGATTCTACACCATTATGCCCCTCGCTTAGAATCATACGCGTTGTAGCGACATTGAGTGCTAGGCGATAGAGCGTAACGATAAGCAAAATAGTTGGAAAGGCGGAAAATTCCGTGGCTTTATCCACATACAGCGTAATAAGAATAATTAAAATAGATAGGGCAATGGAGATACTGAGCAAAAAATCAAGCATCGCACTTGGCAGTGGCACGATGATAATGGCGACAATAAGCATCATAAAGACAATGACAATCATCTCTGTGCTTTGTGAGAGATTTTTAAAAAATGGTGTGATTCTATCTAAGATTGAAGTTGTGTTAAATGCCAAAACCCTGTCCTAATGAAAAAAAGATGAATATATCCCCAAAACTAAATAAACGCGTATTGTAGCAAGAATTTATTAATTTTATGTTTTGCTTGTGGGAGAAGTGGTGGGGGAGTGCGTTGAAAGAGGGTAAGGGTTTATTAAGTTGCAAGGGTTTATGAAAAAGAGTTTTGATGGTGCGTGTTTTGAGCTTTAAGGCAGTATTTTATGAGTAGGAAGAAAAGTTTTCTTAAGTGGTGCAAAAATATGCTAAGATGAAAGTTTGTTTTTGCAAATACTTAAACTTTAAGGAATTGTGCTGATGTTTTTTGATAGTTTAGAATCTACGCTTCATCTTGTGGGGCTTGGTATGGTAACTATTATTGCCGTGCTTAACCCTTTTGGGAATCTACCGCAATTTATCGCTATGACCGATGGTGTGCATACCCCTTTGCGTCAAAAGCTTTTTAGGAATATTTTATGGACAGCGTTATTGATTGTGCTTATTTTTTTACTGACAGGCTCATTTATTATGCAGTATCTTTTTAGGGTGAATCTAGATTCTGTGCGGGTAGCTGGCGGGATAATCCTTATTGTGATGAGTTTAAAAAATCTACTTTTTTCTACCGCACAACAAGATTACTCCGAATACAAAAAACTTAAATTTGATGAGCTTTTTAAGCATAGTATTATTCCTATGGCATTCCCTATGCTTGTGGGACCCGGGACATTGGCAAGTGTAATTGTTATTGCTGAAGAGAGCAATATGCTTGTGGCGATTATGGCAGTGGTGGCAAGTTTTATTTTTCTTTTTGTGTTGTTTCATTTTTCAGCAATGATTGAAAAGATTCTAGGAAAACTCGTGCTGTATGTGCTTTCACGCATTGCACTTGTTTTTATTGTGGCAATGGGAGTGCAGATGATTATCATAGGGCTAAGGGGAATGGGCGTAATAGGCTAGGCTTTATTGTAGCGTGATTTAAGCTTTTTTCTTATAATGGGATTTTAATTTTATAAAAGGCAAGAGTATGCAAAGAGTGTATGAACCAAAAATAATAGAATCTAAATGGCAGG
This sequence comes from uncultured Helicobacter sp., assembly GCA_963559865.1. Lineage (GTDB taxonomy): Bacteria > Campylobacterota > Campylobacteria > Campylobacterales > Helicobacteraceae > Helicobacter_C. The sequence continues at coordinate 56,488 of CAUWMC010000019.1, read as the reverse complement.
AGTTTTGGCGGAAAAATCAAAGCTTTGAGCCAGAGAGCGTGGATTCAAAAAAAGAGAAAAAGTATATTTTGAGTATGTTTCCTTACCCAAGTGGAGCTATCCATATGGGGCACGTAAGGAATTATTGCATAGGCGATGCGTTGGCAAGACACTATCGCAAGAGTGGTTATAATGTCTTGCACCCTATGGGTTGGGACGCTTTTGGTATGCCTGCAGAAAATGCCGCTATCAAGCATAAATCTCACCCAAAAACTTGGACTTATAGTAATATTGACACAATGAGAAAAGAACTTGCCTCGCTTGGGCTTAGCTTTTCAAAAGAGCGTGAATTTGCTACAAGTGATCCTATCTATACGCGTTTTGAGCAGGAATTTTTCATCAAAATGTGGGAAAAGGGGCTTATATATCGTAAGGAGGCGTATTTAAACTACTGCCCAAATGATAAAACAATTTTAGCAAATGAGCAGGTGATTGAGGGGAAATGTTGGCGTTGTGATACACCTGTGGTGCAAAAGCTGATGAATCAATACTATATAAAAATTACAGATTATGCAGATGAATTGCTTGCTGGGCTTGATGAACTAGAGGGGCATTGGCCCTCGCAAGTGCTACATATGCAAAGGAATTGGATAGGTAAATCAAAAGGATTAAGCTTTGAATTAAAGCTAGATTCTAGCTTGGAGATAAAAAGCCTAGAGGTTTTTACCACGCGTCCTGATACTATTTTTGGTGTTACATATTGTGCGGTAGCACCTGAACACCCCATCGTGCAGGAATTGATTGCTAAAAATAGGCTTTCACAAGAGGTGGTGCAATCTATTCAAGCCATTAAAAATACAAATGCAAGAGAACGCGCTCAAAGCGAGAAAGTTGGCTTTGATTTGGGGATTTATGCACTTCACCCATTGACGCAAGAGAAACTTCCCATTTGGGTGGCAAACTTTGTGCTTATGGATTATGGCAGTGGTGCGGTAATGAGTGTGCCAATGCACGATGAACGGGATTTTGACTTTGCTAAGAAATACAATCTCCCCTTAAAATGTGTGATTGTGAAAAATGAGCAAGATTCTATTTCGCTCACAAGCCCAATGTGCGAAGATGGCTTTTTGATAGAATCTGCAGAATTTAGCGGCAAAAGTAGTGCGGAGGCACGAGAGGCTATTATTGCTTATTTTGAAAAAAAGCAAATGGGCAAGGGGGTTATCAATTATCGTTTGCGTGATTGGGGGGTTTCAAGGCAGAGATATTGGGGTGCGCCTATCCCTATGGTGCATTGTGAATCTTGTGGCATTGTGAGTGAAAAAATAGAGAATCTGCCTATTATCTTGCCTGAAGATGTAGTGATTGATGGCGAGGGTAATCCGCTTGATAAGCACCCTACTTGGAATAAATGTCAATGTCCGCGATGTGGCAAACAAGCCATAAGAGAGAGTGATACAATGGATACCTTTATCCAATCAAGCTGGTATTTTTTGCGTTACACAACACCAAGGGAGCTGTGGGAAAAACAAGCCTTTGATAAGGCAAGTTTAGAGTATTGGCTTAATGTTGATGAGTATATTGGCGGGATTGAACACGCGATTTTGCATTTGTTGTATGCGAGATTTTTTACAAAGGTATTGCGAGATTTAGGCTATATACATATCAATGAGCCTTTTAAGAATCTTCTTACACAAGGTATGGTGCTAAAAAATGGTGCAAAGATGAGTAAAAGTAAGGGCAATGTGGTGAATCCCAACGACATCATTGCACGATATGGAGCAGATACCGCAAGACTTTTTATGCTTTTTGCCGCACCGCCTATGCGTGAGCTAGAGTGGAATGATAGTGCGTTAGAGGGGGCATTTAGATTCTTAAAGCGATTGTGGGAAAGGGCAAGTAATGCTTTAGCCTGTGAGAAAAAGCCCATAATTACCCATAGTGAGCTATCAAAGCAGGAACAATATGCTAGAGCTAAGGTATATGAGGCATTGCAAAAGAGTTATGATATTTTTAATAAAAAGCAAAGTGGCTATGCGTTTAATACACTTATTGCTGCAAGTATGGAAGCCTTTAATGCGTTAAGTGAGCAGGAAAATCCACAGGTATGGACGGAGGGGTATTTTGTCTTGCTTCATATCTTAGAGCCTATTGTGCCTCATATTTGCTGGGAGCTAAGTCAAGAGCTTTTTGCTTTGGCAAATTTTGCTCCTATCAGTGTGGATTCTGCGGCGTTACAAAAACAAAGTGTGCATTATGCGGTTACTATTAATGGCAAAAGACGCGCTGAAATAGAACTTGCCTTAGGATTAAGCAATGAGGCGATTTTGAAAGAGGCGAAAAAAAGTGTAGAGAAATGGCTAGAAGGTGTGAGTGTGATAAAAGAAATTGTCGTGCCAAACAAACTTGTGAATCTTGTGGTGAAGTAGAGGCATTAAGCATATGCGGTGGATTCTCATATTATGCGTGGGGTTGTGGATTGGTGGCTGTGGGTATAAACCTGTGAGCCATTATTCGCATAACATTTTTAATGATGGCGTGTATGTGGAAGTGCGTATTAATCCCTCCGTGCCTGAATCTGGTGCTGGGGTAAAAGATGCGGTTAATAATGCTATCATCAAACGCTTTCATAGTAAGCTTAAAAGCAAGCAAGAAGCACAAAGTTTTCTTGATATTAATATTCAAAGTATTACCCAAACGCCTATTGCATATAATCAACAGGGCTTTGTGAGCTTTTATCGCACAAATATTGTTTTGGCAATTGAGTTTAAAAACACTCAAGGCGTGAGTTTTAGCGTTACAAATACGGGATATTATGATTATAGTGCGGATTTTTCTTCAACGATTGTGCTTGATCAATATCGCCTAGAATCTATTGCAAATGCGACAAATCAAGCCCTTGATAAATTTATCTCGCAAGTGGCTTATTATGGGGAGTTCTATTATGAGGATTGAGGAGATTTCACGCAAGGCTTTGCAGCGTTTGTATATATCAAAAAAGCCGCCAACGCCCAGTGCTTATTTTGAGGCATTTTATGAGGTTGTAAAAAAGGAGAAGGCTTTAAAAGATTCTTCACAGCTTAAAGATTTGGATTGGCAACAGCAATGGCTCAAAAAATTTGACAAAGACACGCAGCTTCAACTCAAAAATGCCAAAAGCCCTGATGAATTTGTAGAAACATTAGCTTTAATTATCAAAGATTCTAAGGAATCGCAACATTTAGAGCATATAAGGGAGCTTAAGAATCTCAATCGTGTATTGATTGGCTGCGTGGCTGATATTTTTTCTATCAATGCAAAACAAAGATTTTCTTTTCTTTTTACTACGGGAGGACTTGCTAAGAGTGAAGGCACAAAGAGACTTGCTAGTTATTGGCGAAGATTTAGGGTATCTGGGGTGCATTCTAGCGTCTTAAGGAAGCTTGTTAGAATCCTTGCCTTTGTCCTACGAACTCCAGCGGAGAATGGGAAAGTGAGTAAGGAAGCCCTAGAGTTATCCTCAGTGCTGCTTATGCACCCTGAAAATCTTGTTGATGTGTATTTGCTTGAAAAAATAGAGAAACTTTTAGGGATTCAAGCGATTCAGAGTGCATTTTTAAAAGATGAGATGGCACAAAGATGTATTGTGATTTTTAAGCTCAATCATTTGCAGTTTGTGGAGAAAAAGGCTGATTTTGATAAAGATAAGGCAATCAATAAGGCTATGGAGATTCTCAAAACAATGTGCCTTGAGGCGTTAGAAGAAGCTACGCTTGTGGGGCATTATCAAAATGGCTTTGCCGTGATGATAAAAGAGCAAAAAGAGCAGGTGCTTGAAAAGATGAAACCTATTACAGAGCGACTTCAAACACAGAAATTTTCTTATCAAGGGGTGCTTTTTAGTTTTGGGTTTAATGCCGAAGTGCTTGAGTATAGGGAATTTGAAACATTAGAGCAGCTCAATAACACTTTGAGAGACAAGCTGCATAATGCACATATCAGTATTGAATCTAAAGATTCTTAAATGTCTCTTAATGAAGTTTTGTTAAGCAAGGGGGCGGAATATGCTCCATTTGATACAAGTAGAGCTAAAAGAATTTATGATTCTATTGTGCCTATTTTTGGTTTTGATAAGTGCTTTGGCACACGATGTAAGGTTATACATATTATTGGCACAAATGGTAAGGGTAGCACAGGGCGTTTCATAGCAATGGGGCTAGAGCAACAAAAAAAAAGTGTGCTGCACTTCACTTCACCGCATTTATTTGAGTTTAATGAGCGATTTTTTGTAAGTGATGGGTGGTTTCAGGGCGATATTCCACGCGATAGGCTTGAACAGATTCATCAAAAACTTTGGGCGATAGAATCTGTGCGTGAGGCAAGCTATTTTGAGTATGCGACTTTTTTAGCCCTTGTGCTAGGAATGGAGTATGAATATCTTGTGTTGGAAGCTGGGGTTGGCGGGGAGTTTGATTCTACCTCTGTGATTAAAGCAAATGTAAGTGTTTTTACACTTATTGGGCTAGATCATCAAGAAATGTTAGGGGAGCATATAGAGCAGATTGCTACAACGAAGCTTAGGGCAATGAGTGAATATGCCATACTTGCTAGGCAGAATCACAAGGAGGTGGAGCAAATCGCAAGAGAGATTGCTCTGCAAAAAGGTGCAAAATGTGTCTTATGGGAAGGCTTAGAAGAGATTCTAGGAGAGCAAAAAGAGGCATTTTATCAATATGCAAAGCGGTATAAATTGCCTTTATTTTTGCAAGAGAATCTTAGCACGGCTATGCGTGTAATGGCATTTTTTGGAATGGAATTTGATTTTTTGAGGCTTGGCAGGTTGTCTTTACGCGGACGCTGTGAGATTCTAGCGAAAAATATTGTGCTTGATGTGGGGCATAACATTGATGGGGCTAGGGCTTTGAGGGCTTTTTTGGGTAAAAAAAAGCTTAATTTAGTGTATAATAGCTACATTGAGAAGGACATTGAAGCAATTTTACGCGAACTTTTGCCAAATATTAAGAAAGTTTTAATATTATCCGTGGAAAATTCTAGGATTTGCCCAAAGGAGAGATTGATTAAGACTTTAGAGGCTTTACAAGTCGCGTTTATGGACTTTGATATGGCTATGATGAGCGAAAGCGAGGAGTATCTCGTTTTTGGCTCTTTTAGTGTGGCACAGGAATTTTTACGACAATATACAATATTACAACAAGAGAAGGGGAAGTGCAGTGCAAGATAAACTAATGATTTCTATTATTGATGACAATGGCTCAAGGCAATTTAGTGTGCATCGTTTGGTGCAAAAGGTTGCACTATTTACGGGCATAGGTATTGTGTCGGTAGTGATTTTGTATTTTGTGTTAGCACATTTTTTGATGAGTGAGCTTGAAGTTATTTTGGCAAACAACACAAAGGTGCGTGAGAGTTTTCAAAGTATTTATGAAAAAAATAGTGAGCTAGAACGCAATATTGATTATAAGACAAGTGAGCTAATGAAGGTGAGTAGCAAGGTTAGCGAACTTGAGAGCATTGTAAATATACGCAAACATAGCAATGAAACGCATAATAACCAAGATGTGAATCTAGATTCACTCACACCACTTCAAAAAGATATGATTTTAAAGATTATTCCTAATGGCAATCCTGTCAATGATTTTGCTAATCAAACTTTCCCAAGCAAGGGGGCGTCAGTTTATACACTTGCAAAAGTCTCTCCTGTGTATGCCACGGCAAATGGGATTATTGACTCTGTGCGTGTAGCAGGGAGTGAAAACTATGGAATCCAGATTCAGCATTCTTATGGTTTTACTTCAAGCTATGGACATTTGGGTAAGGCTATTGTGCAAAAAGGTGATTTTGTAACTAAGGGGCAGATTATAGGCTATAGTGCATCAAATGCAGATTTGTATTATAATTTACGCTTTATTGACTCTACACTTGAGGTTGCTAAATATACAAGCTGGGATAGTGATAATTTTGCGATTATTGGCTCAAATAGTGCTATTGATTGGAAAAGTCTTGTGTGGGCGCTTGATGATATTATTCAGCTTAAAAATTATCGCGTTAGTTACCAAAGCGAAGATCACATCTTGACTTACTAGAAATGAAAGCACAAAAAAGCCGTCTTGTTTTGATGATAACCGACCAAAATGGGTCGCGTTATTTTAATGTTAGCTCTATTTTTAAGCAGGTTGCTCTTTATAGCATTGTTTTTGTCATTACCCTTATGGCTTTTGGGGTGATTTCCATTAAAACATTTAGTGCAGAGATTAAAAAAATGGCTATTTTAAATGAAAATATCGCAAAGCGTTATGAAAAGATGCTTGCTAAAAATGAGGCTTTAAATATCAAAATAGAGCAAAGAATGGAAGAAATTACAGAGGTTGATAATCGCGTTGGGGATTTAGAAAATATTATAGGGGTTTCTACGGAATTGCCTGAAGGAGAGCAGAATAACCTTGAGTATCGTATTGATGCGGCGTCTTTGAGTGGGACGCAAAAGGCATTTGTAATGAAATTTGTTCCTAATGGTTACCCAATGGAGCATTATAATAGAATCTCCGCAGATTACGGCTATAGAGTGCATCCGCTATTTTTCACAAGACATTTACATACAGGTGTAGATTTTGCCACTGCTATTGGCACGCCCGTGTATGCGACTGCTGATGGTGTAGTAAATGCGGCGAGTTTTTCAACCGGCGGTTATGGTTATTTGGTTAAAATAGATCATTCACTTGGGTTTATGACTTATTATGCTCATTTGAATAAAATAGTGGTGCAAAAAGGAATGTTTGTCAAACGAGGGCAGCTTATTGCTTATAGTGGCAATACAGGACAAAGCACAGGTCCTCATCTCCATTATGAAATAAGGTTTTTAGGCAATGTCATTGACCCTAAGAATTTTATGGAGTGGAAGATGAGTAACTTTGATTCAATTTTTGAAAAAGAAAGGAGTGTAGCATGGCAATCTTTGTTAGCGACAATAAACAGCTTGATGGAGTAAGTTCTAGTAGTGGTGGAGGGGCGACTATTATCGCTCAAGGCACGAGAATTAAGGGAGAGATTAATACAGATTGCCGTTTGCATATTGATGGCGAGTTTGAAGGGAATATCCACGCCAAAGATGTGGTGATGGTTGGTAAAAGTGGTGTAGTGCGTGGTGATGTCCGTGCTAACTCTTTAATTGTGAGTGGGCGATTTATTGGCAATGTAAGTTCAAATGTGCTTGAGATTAAGCCTCAAGGGCGTGTTGAGGGCAGTGTTGAAGTGGCTGAATTTATCATTGAGCGTAAGGGTGTGTTTATGGGTGAGAGTAAGACAAAAGACCCCAAAGCCTCAAAGGCTGATATTCAATCACTAGAGCTTCCTAAAAAAGACAAATAGCAAGGGCAGAGATTGATACAATCTTGCCTGTATAAGCTTCTAAAACAGGGGCATTTTGCCTATGAGCTTTTGCTGACAAAGGATTACAAAGAGGCACAAGAGGCGCTTGAGCTTTTTAGATTCTATGAAGGCATTACGCCCTTTGTTTTGCCAGAGATGCGTTTTGTATATGGCGATGATTTGAGTGCGTTTCGGGAGGAATTTTTAGAATCTTTAAGCGTATTGCGACTTTTTTATGCTGCCAAATCACCTAAGATTCTTATTTCGCCCATCTCTAGTGTGTTGTATGCTTTGCCAAAGGCGGAGATTCTACAAAGCTTTGAGCTTGAGCAATCTGCTACTTATAAAATGCTTGAGTTGCAAAAGCGGCTTTTAGAGTATGGCTATGAGTGTGTTGAGGTTGTGGAGCTAGAAGGGGAAGTGAGCTTTAGGGGTGATATTATTGATATTTTTATGCCCCATTGTGAATCTCCTTATCGCATCGTGTTTTTTGATGATGAGGTTGAGAGTATAAGAGCGTTTGATATTCATACGCAAATGAGTAACCCAAACGAAATAGCAAAACTTGAGATTGTTCCGGCACTTTTTTGTTTAAATGAAAAACAAAATAAGGATATGCAAGAGAATGTCGCTCAAAGTAGCTTTGATGGTTTTCACAAGGATATTGCATCGTTTGGATTCTGGTTTTTGGGTGAGAATGCACATTTCTTGCCTTTAAGTTTAAAAACAATCCTCTCTCCTGAATCTTTGCAAGAAGCACAAGAGAGCTACTCGCTTAATGCAATGGAGCAGGCAATAGATTTGCAAATTCTGCAAAAATTACCCTCTTTGTCAGTAGAGCAAGGATATAGTGATATTGCCTTTGCACCTAAGAATCTTCAATCTATGCTTCAAGCTCACGCTAAGAGGCAAATCACAATCATTACGCATAATGATATTAAACTCAAAGCTTTTGATATAGATGTAAAAAGTTTTGAGAATGTGAAAATTAAGCATTCAAGTGCGGTTGTGAATCTTATTACACCAAATGAGCTTATTCTTTCTCTTAATACCCTTGCCCCAAAGGCTAAGCATAAAAAACCCACATTAAAGCTCAATGAGATTGCACAAGGCGAATATGTCGTGCATAATGATTATGGCGTTGGGATTTTTCAGGGTATGAGACAAGCTCAAGTAGCTGGGGTGGTGAGAGATTTTATTGAAATTGCTTATCAGGGTGAAGACAAGCTTTTGCTTCCGGTTGAAAATCTCAATATGATTGACAGATATGTGGCAGATTCCGGGCAGATTCCAATGCTAGACAGGCTAGGCAAGGGGAGCTTTGCTAAATTAAAGCAAAAGGTAAGGACAAAGCTTTTAGAAATTGCCAATGGTATCATTGAGCTTGCGGCAAAACGCAACCTGTTGCAAGGTGTAAAAATTGATACAGATAATCCTAAGCTTTTACATTTTCAAAGCACTTGCGGATTCACGCTCACAAAAGACCAAGAACGGAGTATCCAAGAGATTTATGCGGACTTGAGCTCTGGTAAAGTGATGGATAGACTTTTAAGCGGTGATGTTGGCTTTGGCAAAACTGAAGTGGCTATGAATGCGATGTATGCGACTATTTTATCAGGCTTTCAAGCGATGATGATTGTCCCTACTACACTTTTATCCGCACAGCATTTTCACTCTTTGCAAACGCGTTTGGCAACACATAATATCCGTATAGCAAGATGTGATAGATTCTTAAAAGCAAGTGAGAAAAAAAAGCTTTTTGAGGCATTGCAAAATGGCGAGATACAAGCAGTTGTTGGCACACACGCATTGCTTGGGGCAAGGTTTAAGAATCTTGGGTTGATTGTGGTTGATGAGGAGCATAAATTTGGCGTGAAGCAAAAAGAAAAGATAAAAGAGCTAAGTGCTAATACGCATTTGCTTAGTATGAGTGCTACGCCAATCCCCCGCACACTTAATATGGCTCTCTCACAAATTAAATCTCTAAGCTCCTTGCAGATTCCACCTATGGCTAGAATCCCCGTTAGGACTTTTATCAAAAAAAGTAACGATGCATTGCTAAAAGAGATTATTTTGCGTGAAATTAGACGCGGTGGGCAGGTGTTTTATATTCACAATAATATTGCAAGTATTGAAAAAAGGGCAAAAGAGTTGCAACAGATTCTTCCACAGATTAAAATCGCTATTTTGCATTCACAGGTGGATAATGCTAAGAGTGAGCAGATTATGCTTGATTTTGCCAATAATGCTTATAATGTGCTACTTTGCACAAGCATAGTAGAATCTGGCATTCACTTGCCTAATGCTAATACAATTATTATTGCTTGTGCGGATAGATTTGGCATAGCGGATTTGCATCAGTTACGCGGACGCGTGGGGCGTGGGGATAAACAAGGCTTTTGCTACTTTTTGCTAGAAGATATGCAGGAGATAACACCTGAAGCTAAGAAGCGTTTGAGTGCGTTGGAGAAAAACTCTTATCTTGGCAGTGGGGAAAATCTTGCTTATTATGATTTGGAGATTCGTGGCGGAGGGAATCTTTTAGGAGAAGCACAAAGTGGGCATATTAAAAATATCGGCTATGGGCTGTATTTAAGAATGTTAGAGGAGTGTATTAATTATCTAAGTGGCAAGGGGAATATGACACAAGCCCAATGTGATTTGAAACTTAGTCTCAATGCCTATCTTAACCCCACTTTAATTGCGAGTGATAGCTTGAGGCTAGAGCTGTATCGGCGTCTTTCACTTTGCAAGGATTTAAGCGAAGTAAGCGAGATAGAATCTGAAATTTTTGATAGGTTTGGCAAGCTTGATGATGTGAGCGAGGCATTTATAGAGCTTATACGCATTAAGGTCTTAGCAAATGCTTTAAATTTAAAGCAGATTATGCACTATGGGCAAAATATCACTTTTACTTTTATGGATAATACAAAGCAGAGCCTTCAAGCTCCAAGTAAGGATTGGGACGATGTGTGCGAGAGTATTATGAACTTTTTGCGTGAAAATCTTAAAAAGGCTCAAAAGCACAATGATGGAGTGAGAAATGGCGTGTAGATTCTGTGATAGGATAAAAAGACTGCGTAAAATTGATGTGCTGCTTATTATTTTTATTTGCGTGTTTATGTATGTTGTCAATCAGTTTCAAATGAAGCAATACAGGGAGCAAAAAGCTATTCAAAAGGCTCAAGAGGAGCAAAGGGCAAGGGAGCATTTAGAGCAATATGAGAAGCTGCAACGCAAATGTTTTTTTGAGAGTGATAAAAAAGCGTGCGAAGCACTCAAGGCTTATGAATAGGGATATGATGGCGTGTTGTGATTTTGTGGGTTTTGAATGAGCGTAGAATTGTGGTGTGTGGCTAGAAAATAAAGCAAGATTTTAAAGGGGGGAGTTATGAGAAAGCTTGTCTTATGCGGAATGCTGATTGTAGGCTATGTGTTTGCCGATGAGCAAGAATTTGAAACTTGGCATTTTGGAGATTCTATTACAAGTGAATCTAGACAGGAAGCCGAGCTAGAATCTAAGAGAAAATCTCAATGGGAATCTGCACAAAAATCTTACAAGGCATTTGAATGGCGTTTGGCTCTAGGCTATGATGTGAATTTTAACACTTATAGCAACAAAAAAATAAATTACAATACTTCAGAAGTCTCTGGGCTTGATTTGACACTTGGTTTTTTGCTGCGTCCTGTGCAGTATGTGAGTCTTGAGCTTGGGGCTGGGATAGGCACGCAAAGTGTGAAATTCTCCCATAATGGCAAGGCAAATCATATTGATTCTGCGGATTTGGCGTATGTGGAGAGTATTTTGAAGCCGGAGTTTCTTGAGAAAGTAAAAGATGCGATGCTAAGTGGGGATTTAAGCAATGTGTGGAATCTTTTTGATTGGAGTAAGCTCAATTATGACTATCAAACAAAGGGGCATTTTGCGGAGGGCTTTACGGGTGTGAAGTTTCCATTTTTTGGGCGAGTAAATTATCATATCAATAATGATTGGATTGCGTATGTAGGCGGGGCGTATAATAAGGGTGGATTGATTGATGATGCACGAGTGTTTGTGGGATTTAATTATAAATATTTTGATATGAGAGTAGGCTACATCGCCTATACAAGCACAAGATTTAAAGATGATAAACACGCTAGAATCTCGCTGCAAGATAGCGTTCCTGTGAGTCTTACCATAGGAGCGGTGTTTTAGGGATTGAAATTTTTATGTTGGTGGAGAATCCTTTTGTAAAATTATCTTAAACTAATTGATTAGATAAGTTAATTTATGGACTACTCGAAGCTTTTTGTATGAGTTATTTATTGCGAAATGAGTGGCTCCGGATGCAGGATTCGAACCTGCGACCAAGTGGTTAACAGCCACCTACTCTACCGCTGAGCTAATCCGGAATAAACAAAGAGCGAGATTATATATAAAATTATTCCTATTGTCAAGGGCTTTGCCCCTTTTAGCCTAAATATAAATGCCTATATTTGCCTGATATTGCCACTTTTTGCTATACTCCGCAAAGCGAGATTCCTAAAGATTCCACAAAAAGGGGTAAAAGATGAAAAAAACGCAAATACGAGAGCGTCTTACTATGCAGCAACTTGACATTAGCCATATTGAGCAATTTAACGAGCTTTTGCGTTATGCCTTTCAAGTAACTGATAGTGATTTGTTGGAGTTTGGTTGGAATAATGAAGAGATTAAACGCTCTAAATATCCTATTTTACAAAATGCAAGCGTGCTGGGTTGGTTTGATAGGCAAAAGCTTATCTCACAAATCGCACTCTATCCTATGCAGATGAATATTTATAATAGAATCTACGCTATGGGTGGCATTACAGGTGTAGCGACTTACCCGGAGTATTCTGGCATTGGGCTTATGGCAGATTTAATGCGTGAGATTCTAAAAATGATGAGAAAAAACAAGCAGAGTATTTCTTGTCTTTATCCATATTCTATTCCTTATTATCGTTCGCGTGGGTGGGAGATAGTGAGCGATAAAATGAGCTTTGTTATTAAGGATAATCAATTTCCAAAACCCCCTCAAGTTGGCGGTATGATGCAAAGGGTTACAGAGGACCACCCCGATTTAAAAGCATTGCACAATGAGTTTGCAGCAAAGACGCACGGCTGCTTGGTGCGTGATACTCTAGCGTGGAATGAGTATTGGCGTTGGGACGTGGAGGATACGATAGTGGCGATTTATTATGATGAATGCGATAAGCCAACGGGCTATATTGTCTATCTCTTAGAAAATGATATTTTTAAGATTAAAGAGATGATTTATTTGAATGAAGAGGCACGATATGGGCTGTGGGGCTACATCAACGCTCATCAGTCAATGTTTGATAGCATTGAGGGAGCAAACTTTAGCAATCACAATCTTGCATTCCTGCTTGAAGATGGACATATTAAAGAAAGTATTCAGCCCTACATTATGGCACGGATTGTTGATGTGGAGCAGTTTTTGATGCAATATCCTTTTGAGTTTGTTAAGTCAAATATGTGCTTAAGATTTAGTGTGAGCGATCCGCTTTTGGAGTGGAATAATAGGGATTTTATTTTGGATTTTAAAGATGGGGAGTTGGCTTTGCAAGTTGTGGCGAGTGAGGTTGTGGCAAGTGAAGAGAAGCAGAATCTAGGGGAATATCATATCAAGCTTGATATACAAACGCTTGTAACAATGCTTCTAGGCTATAAGCGTCCGCTGTATTTACGCAGTATCAATCGCCTTCAAGCAAGTGATGAAAGTATTGATAAGCTAGAGGAGATTCTGCCAGAGGGCAAGGCGTATTTTAGCGATTATTTTTGATGTGTTTTGTAGAGCAAAGTATAAGATGTTTATTCATCAGGCTTACTAAAATCTCGTATAGATTGCTCATTGAGCTGAATTTGTTTTTTATAATAGTCATAGTCTTTTATAGCGTGTCCAATATCTAAGACGCGATAACCCATTTTAAAGCCTTCGTACGCTAGAGCCTTTCCTGCAGGACCTAGTGCAAAGACCAATATTTCATTTTTTGGGCGTTTTTGTATAAGGGACTTTAAGTGTTCAAAATTGGAATAAGCGTGTTTTGTTGGTCCATAAAGATAAGTTACTTCTTTTGCCTGTTCAAAGATAAAATATTGTATATCTTTGAGTATTTTATCTCCACAAATAAGCGTGATACTTTTGTTGTGAAAAAAACTCGTAACAAGTTTGTAATGCGTTTCAAAATCATAATGTTTATAATACACATAAGGTTGAAAAACAGCAGCTGAAACATATTGTCTGTCAAAATTAATATATTTTAGAATACTATCATAATGAGATGACACCCAAGTGTGGATAAATTTCCTCACACTTTCGTGGCAGTGGATAGCTGTATGAAAATATTCATAATTGATTCCAATCAAAAGATTATCGTGAGATTCTAAGATAATCTCTTTGAGTGTAGAGGATAACTTTTCATTATGTTTTTGAAATGGTATCCCCCCCCCTCCATAATAATATATTCGCCATCTCCAAATCTAATTAAACTTTTATCTGTTGTGAGAATCTCTTGCAAGGTTTCAAGATTATTTTTTATAAGTGGTGGGTAAATTGTATTAAAATCATTTTTGATAGCATATTGCAATCTTTCAGCCATTCCAAATGTAAAAGAAGAAACTTCAGGGCGATTGTTGATTTCCTTCAAATCAAAACGGGCGAGATATTTAAGATTCTTAAAAAAACGCTTAAGAGAATATTTCATAGTTATTCCTTGTGGTAGAATTTAACGCACACACTTTCACTCATCAGGAAAAATGGCTGGGTCATTGCTATCTTTTGCTAGGGCTTTGATTGGCTTTTTGGCGTAGTCTATGATTCTGTGGATTATCATATCAAGGCTTAGAATCTCGCTCACAGCACCCATTTCAATAGCTTTTTTAGGCATACCAAACACCACGCAATCCTCTTCATTTTCCGCCAAAGTATGCGCTCCATTATCGTGCATTTCTTTTAGCCCTATGCAGCCATCATCGCCCATTCCTGTGAGAATTACTCCAAGGGCAGAGCGTCCAGCAGCATTATTGGCACTGCGGAATAAAATATCAACGCTAGGTTTGTGCCTTGAAATGCGTCTCTCTTCATTTAAGGAATTAGCATAGTATGAACCCATAGCAAAATCAATAATCATATGTTTATCACCCCCTGCGACATAGACGTGATTGTCTTTAAGTGGCGTTTTGCCTGTAACTTCACAAATTGTCAGCTCCGAGAGCGTGTTTAGGCGTTTAATAAAAGATGAGCCAAAAGTTGGCGGGATATGCTGCACAACGGCAATGGGCGGTAGCTGTGCAGGTAGGCGTGAAAATATATAAGAGAGTGCATCAACGCCACCTGTGCTTGCACCAATGACAACGAGTTTGCTTCGCGTGATTTTGCAGGGATTGCTTTTAAGAATAGTGTCTGGGTGATGTTTTGTTGTTTCCATTAACATAACTACGCCTTTATCTTAATAAAAGTTTTATTACCGAGCTTTTCAAATTTTTCAGTCAAATGATAGAGGCTTTCACTATGCCCCAAATAAAAAGTGCCATCAATTTTTAATGTGTCAATGAGACGAGAGAGAATCTCTTGTTGATCTTCTTGCTTAAAATAAATAAGCACATTGCGACAAAAGAGCATATCAAACTCTTCACGCATAAACGGATAGCGTTTATCAAAGAGATTCATTTGTTTGAAAGTTATCATTGATTTGAGTTTGTCTTTAGCTTTGAGCAATCGCACATTGGGATTTTTGCCATCATCAAGTGGGGTGAAGTATTCCTCCATTTCAAACCAATTTGGGAATTTCTCTATCTTAAAATCAATCGTATAAACCCCTTCTTTTGCTTCTTGTAACACATCAGTATCAATATCTGTGGCGATGATACTTACAGGCGTGCTTGCACCATAGAGCTTTTTGGCATATAGCACACTCATTGCAATAGAGTAAGGCTCTTGCCCCGTAGAACTCGCACAGCAATAAATTTTAATAGGCTTGTTGCGTTTGAAAAGCACAGGTAATGCACGATCAATCATATCTTGGAAGTGAAAATCTTCACGAAAAAAATCTGTTTTATTTGTTGTGAAGCTATTGATAAATTGCTGCTGAATCTTAGGGTTATGCTCAATACTCGCAAGCAGCGTGTCTATGTTGTCAATATGTGTATCACGCATAAGGCGGTAGATTCTATTTTTTATCATTGTGAGCTTTGAATCACTTAAAAAAATACCACAATACTTGTAAAGACGCTCTTGAATGAGCGTAATTTGCTTATTGTCTAGCATTACCACTTTTTAGCCCCTCCTCTACTTGATAAGTATGGTCTTAGTCCCACTTGAGCTATACACAAGCACTCTTTTGTTTTTGCCTTTGAATCTTGCAAAGGCATTGCTTAAATCCGCTGGAGTTTTTATCGCAATGCTTTCAACTTGAGCAATAATATCGCCAACTTCAAATCCTGCTTGAGCTGCTTTTGAGTTTGCATTTACAGCTGTTACCACCACTCCATTAATCTCATTTGGGATTCTGTATCGTTGGCGAATATTGGCATTTAAACCTTCAACGCTCAAGCCCTCTATATTAGCGCCCAAATCTTGATTGCTTGGCGATGTGCTTGATTGTGTCTCTTTAGAATCTGGCAATTCTCCTAATGTGATTTGTGCTACACGCTCTTGCTTATCACGGATAAATTTCACCACCACTTTTTCGTTTGGTGAAAGCATACCGATGAGATTTTTGAGCTCCGCTGCGTTTGATACTCTCTTGCCATTAATATGTGTGATAAGATCCCACACCATAAGCCCCGCTTTTGCCGCTGGAGATTGTGGCTCAAGGCTAATGACAACCGCACCGCTATTATCCCCATAGCTTTCTTTCAAATCTTCATTAATATCTTGAATCCCAACACCCAAAAATCCGCGTTTAATACTGCCTTTTTCAATAAGTTCTTTGGCAATTTTTTTTACCATATCTGACGGGATAGCAAAGCCTACGCCGTGATTCCCACCTGTGCGAGATAAAATCGCTGTATTAATGCCTATCAACGCCCCGCGTGAATCTACCAACGCCCCGCCGGAATTGCCCGGATTGATTGATGCATCAGTTTGTATGAAGTTTTCATAATCATTAATGCCAATGCCGCTTTTATTGAGTGCGGAAACAATACCTTGAGTGATTGTCTCACCCACGCCAAAAGGATTCCCAATAGCAAAAACAACATCACCAATAAGCACATTGGAGCTTTGAGCAAAGCTAATGGGAGGGAGATTATTTTTCTCTATTTTAATCACTGCTAAATCGCTTCTAGAATCTGTGCCAACAACCTTTGCGACATATTCCTTTGAACTATCAGAGAGTGAGACAAGCACCTTAGAAGCATCTTCAATCACGTGATTATTTGTGATGATATAACCATCACTTGAGATGATAACGCCACTACCAAGGCTTCGCTCTACGCGTTCTTTTGGAATCTGCCCATAAATATCACCAAAAAACTGCTGAAAGAATGGATCATTAAACATAGGGTGATTAGCAAACTGATTGCTTACATTTTTTTGCGTAGAGATATTAACGACAGATTTTTTTGCCTGCTCAATGGAGGAGTTAAAAGAATATACGGCATCATTGCCTTCTTGTGGATTAATGCGTTTTTGAATCTTGGGTGCTTCTTTAAAATCTATGGCAAACGCACCGCTTAAAGTCAAAATAAAAAAAATGACACCACTAAAAACATATTGTGTATATTTCATAGAATGCTCCTTAAAAATAGTGTTTGTTTTAAGCAGGAGATTCTATTAGCTTAAATTAAATGCTAGGCAAAGCGAGTTTAGCTCCCTAAAATTTCTCTCACTCCCTTCACATTGGGTGTGGATAAAAAGCCTTCTCGCTCTAATTGCTCAACAAGATTTGCTGCCTTGTTGTAGCCTATGTTTAAACGCCTTTGTAGGTAACTTGCTGAAGTTTTTTTATCTTGAAGAATGATTTTTTTTGCCTCTGTGATAAGGTCGTTGTTTTCCCCACTTTCGCCTAGATTCTCACTGACAAGATTATCTTTTTCATCAAGCATAAAGTTTTTATCATACGCCACTTCTTGCTGGGATTTGATAAACTCTGCTACTTTTTCAATCTCTTCTTCTGTATTCCACGGAGCGTGAAGTCGCGTAACGCCTCCAACGCCCGGCGGTGTGAAAAGCATATCGCCTTTGCCAAGCAAAGATTCTGCCCCAAAAGTATCAAGGATAACTTTAGAATCTATTTTGCTTCCCACCTTATAGCTAATGCGTGAGGGGAGATTTGTCTTAATCAGTCCTGTAACGACATCAACACTTGGACGCTGTGTAGCTACGATAATGTGAATCCCAGAGGCACGACCCATTTGTGCGATCCTTGCTAGGGCAAATTCTACTTCCTTGCCCCCTGTCATCATTAAGTCTGCTAACTCATCAATAATAATCACGAGATAAGGGAATTTCTCCATTCCCTCAACTTGAGCCTTACGATTGTAGCTATCAATGTCTTTTGTGCGTAGCTCACTCATTAAATCATATCGCCTATCCATTTCAGCCACGGCACTATTTAGCCCAACAATAGCCTTTTTAGGTTGCGTGATAATAGGTGTGATAAGATGGGGAATATCCGCATAGATACTAAACTCAACCTTTTTTGGATCAATCATTAAAAGCTTTAAATTATCCGGCGAGTTTTTATATAGGAGTGAAAGAATCATTGCATTTAGCCCCACACTTTTTCCACTACCTGTCGTCCCCGCGATAAGCAAATGCGGCAATCGCTTTAAATCTGTGATAAAAGGATTGCCTACAATATCTTTGCCAAGGGCTAGGGTGAGTGGTGAAGTGGAGGTTTTAAACAAATCAGATTCTAGCACTTCACGCAGATAAATCGTCTGTGTGCTGTTATTTGGTATTTCAATCCCTACAACATCTTTGCCCGGAATAGGGGCTTGAATACGGATAGATCTCGCACGCAATGCCATTGCCAAATCATCTTCTAAAGTGAGAATCTTACTCACTTTAATGCCCGGTGCAGGGCGAAACTCAAAGGTTGTAACAATGGGACCTGAATATGTTCTTGCAATATCGCCTTCAACGCGGAATGTCCTAAGCTTAGCTAATAAATCTTCAATCTTGCGGTCAATCTCACTTTCATCAATTTCGGTTTTTTCGCTTAGAGGTTGGTTGAGTAAGCTTGTTGTGGGGAGCTTAAAATGCAGAGGCTTAGCCACATTGCCATAATCAAGATTGCTAAGCAAGGCTTTGTTTTCATCAAGCTCGGTTACGCGTTGATAGAGAGGCTTTGAATCTTTGGGCGTAGGAAATGAAGTGTTGGGCGTATTTTGTGGGCTGTGTTGTGCTTGAGGTGTGTGGGATTGAGCTGGGGTTTTGGGAGATTCTGGGATAATCTCTTGAACGATAGAATCTGCCCAATTTGCATTGTTTGCAGTGTTGTAATTTGGCGTGATTTCTTGAATCTCAAGATCTAGCATTTTTGGCGTTTGTAGGGGCTGCATATTTTCTTGTGGATTTGGTGCAATATTTTGTGGAGCTGGGCTTGTGGGTGCTAGATGTGCTAAATCTGTGTAGGGCTGGGGTTGAGGAATGTTTGATAAAAGTGAAGGTTGTTGAGATTCTAGCTGGGTTTTGTCGCTATCTAATTGAGCAGATTCTTGCAAAGATTGAGAGGTTTGGGTTTGCTTATCTTGCAGAATTTGCCGAGATTGTATCAGGCTTTCTTGTATAGATTCTTGTATGTTTAGATTCTGTGTGTTTTGTGTATGTGTGGAATTTGCTTGAATCTCTTGTTGCAAGGTAGGATTTGCTAGGGTTGTCTCTTGATTTTTTACTTCCTTTGGCTGCAAAAAGACATTGGGATTAAGCGGACGCGATGGAGGCGTGGGTATTTCTTTTGGAGCATTTTCATTGGGCTTAGATTCTAAATCTTGTTTTGCTTGTGGCGTTGTAGAATCTGCCAAAGATGGCTGAATGTCAGTGCTAGGCTGCGAGATGCTAGGCTGTGAAAGATTCTGTTGTGCGACAAGCTGGATAGAATCTTGCCTTGGCTTAATGGCTGGGTCGCTTAGTGCTGTGTGTTGGACATTTTTTGAAAATGTATTGCGGTATTTTTCGGCTTGGATTCTTAAAAACTCTTCAAGCTTTAAGTCATCTTGCGATCTTGGCACAACCTCTAAATGCGGTGATTGTGTTTGTTTGGCTGATTGATGTGGGGATTTTTGGGCTGGATTTAGGGGAGCTTGTGCAAAAGTCATTTGAGGTGTATGGGCTTGGTGGGTGGCATTAGAATCTGTGCTTTGTAGATTCTGTGTTTGTAAAGTTTGAGGCTGTGTTTGAGATAGCACTTGTTGGTTTGGGAAGTGTTGTGGAGTTTGAGGCTGTAAATCTTGTGGCGTATGTGAATCTTGAGCTGTATGAGTGGAGCTTTGTGGTTGGGGCATTTCATCAAAGGCTTTATCTATAAAAACATCTTTAAAATCATAATGAGCTTGTGTCGTCATCTCCTGCTTGGCATTTTGTAAATCAAGGATATCTTGTGTCTTTTTGGCAAAGAGATTTTGAATCTTAGGCTTTATGGCGGTGCTAAAACGCTTGATAAACGCTTTTGTGCGTGTATAAATGATGGATAAAACTAATTTTATAAAATCATAAGCGACAAAAAGTTTATGTTTGAGCTGTTTTAAGAGCAGGTCAATGTTGCGTTGTGTGGAGATAAGCCACGAAAAAAGGAATAAAAAAACATCAAGCACCCAAAGTCCAAAATAACCAATATAATCTTTGAGAAACAGCACAAGAGAGTTACCAAAAGAGCCTTGTTTAAGGACAAGAGATTGAAAGATAAGAAGTGCGATGAAAAATAGAGAAAAAGAGACAATAAGCTCTAATCGCCTGAAAGTGATATGATGGCTTTTGTAAAGGCAAAAAAGCGGATAGAGTAAAAAAGGTAAAAATATATAAGCCACATACCCAAAAATGCCAATATTAAGGGCAGCAAAGCTCGTGCCAAAGTCACCAACAAGCCCATAATCACCAATAAGAGTTGCCACAGAGAGAAAAATAAGCACAATATTTAATGCGATATATAGATATAATTTTTTGATGAGTTATCCTTTAAAATTCGTAATGCTTGGCTATGTAGCCTAATAATAAATGCGTTAAGATTCTAGAATCTTACCTAGGAGCTACAACGGAGCTACAACAACCCCTTAAAGTTTGAGTTGAGCCTACATAGCTTTAAGCCTCTTTTTTGCATAGGCTAAAAAATTTCGCATTATATCATAAAGAATTTGAGATTTTCACTAATGATTTTTTTATTTTTATTTGGCTAGAATCTAGGCTTTGTGTTTTGTGGGACTTGTAAGTTTTAGATTCTGTTTTTTAAGGAACAATATGCACGGCAAGATATTAAGATATTCTAATCAAACCAAAAATGGCGTTGTTGTGAATGCTTCTAAGAAGATTTTTGAGCTACGCAATACGAGTTGGCACGATCAAAGAATGATGCCAAGTGCGGGAATGCTTGTAGAGTTTCGCCTTGATGATAATGGCTATGTCATTACAGACTGCAAAGCTTCTAGGTATCAAAGCTTCCCAGAGAATGGGTTGATACGAGAGATTGATTTTTGGCGAACAAATACTGATGATGAGCTAAAAAGCAAAGAAGCAGATGCAAAGGCTGCTATTGCTAAGCAGATTTTTACAGAGACAAATTATCTTAAGCTTAATAGCATTCAGTTAAGCACCCCAATCCCTGAAACGATAAAAGACCATTTTCAAGAAGAGTTTCACGCACTTACAGCTATTTCTGGTATGGAAGAAGAAGGGCAAGACCCACAAACAAAGATAAATTATGTCATTGTCAAGCCCTATCTTTCAAAAGCAATTGATTATCTTGTATTTAATGATAGACATATTACTATTGATAATTTTGCCGATGATATGCAGGTGCTTAAAAAGCTTGAATATTCTTATAGGCAGTTTCAAACAAATACCAATCTCACACCTGATAAAATTTACCAAGAATGCTTCCTTGATGTGCAGTATCATTACAAAGGTGTTATAAGAGCAATAGAGACTTTTAATGAAAAAAAGCTCTCCTTACAAAATAAGATTCGTGTAGGCTCAATGGATCTGCGTTCAATCCAAGCCAAGCTTGATGCTAAAAGGGGCGACCCAAAGGCACTTGAAGAACGAAAGGTAAGAACAAGGGCTATCATTACAAAAGCTGAATCTGATATTAAAATTATCAGTGCGACCATTGATAGACTAAAGGCTCTTGCGGAAAATTTCAAAAAAGAGAATCTAACGAAGTTTGAAGGCGTGTTTAACAAAATGTATGAGATTCTTATCAATAAAACAAAAGATGCAATGGATATTTGTGCCACACATATTGATAATAAGCTATGGAAGCTTGGTATGTCATCTTTGGCGATTAAGAATGTTTTTTTCAAACATAACATTAATAGTCCATTTTGTGCGATGACATTTCTTGGTAATCATACAAAAATGCTTGATAAAGCCAAATTACGCGATAATGAATATCAAGTCTATCAATACTACAATAAGTATATGGCAAAAAATGCTAAACATTTTTTGATTTTTTCGGACAATCCAGCCTTCAGCTTGGATTTGAAGATTAAAATTATGTCGGCAAGCAAGTTTCACAATGTCGTTATTTATCACAAAGAGATTGAGTATTTTAGTGCAGTTAATCGGCAAACTTTTGAGCTTATCTATATAGATTCTGAACTCAAATTTCAAAAACCCGCCTCTATCATCAAGATTGGCAAGGAATCTAAGAAAAACAAGCAAACAAATTTTGCCCTTTTATCGCTTGCACAAATTAAGACTTTTGAATTTTGATGAATCTGTTATCGCTTCAAGATATACATAAGCAATACGACAATAAGCTTATTCTTAATCAGGCAAATCTTAACATTTCCCAATATGAGCGTATTGCGATTGTTGGCAAAAATGGTTCGGGTAAATCAAGCTTGTTGCAGATTATTGCAGGAGGGCTAGAGGTAGATAGTGGCGAGAGAATGAGTGTGAAAAATCTCAAGATTCTATCTTTAGAGCAAAAGCCCATTTTCAAAGCAAATGCAAGTGTGTATGATGTATTTATAGAATCTATGAGCGAGATAAAAAAGGCTCATAACGCCCTGCAAGAGATAAACAACAAGCTTTCAATGACACAAGATTCTACATATCACGCCTCTCGCCAAGATTCTCAAACCTCAAACACGCCCATTGCGGAAGTATTTTTAGGTAGTTTTAAGGGTTGTGTAGATTCTTGTGCGAGAAGCTACCTGAGCGGTAGTGCCGACATACAAGAATCAAACTCCCTTAAAAATACTAAAAAGATGACGCAAAACATACACAAAGAGCTTTTAAATGAGTATGCAAAGCTTAGTGCATTTTTAGATGAAAATAATGGCTGGGATTTACAAGCTAGGGCAGAAGAGATTTTAGAGCATTTTGGGCTAGAATCTTTTAGAGATAGACTTGCAAACTCTCTTAGCGGTGGAGAGCAAAAACGCATTGCTTTGGCGAGTATTTTATTGCAACCCTGCGATATTTTGCTCCTTGATGAGCCTACAAACCACCTTGATACGCAGATGGTGGCATTTTTGGAAGATTTTATTTTAAAGTCCCGCTTTAGCCTTGTGTTTATTAGCCACGATAGGTATTTTATTGATAGGGTGGCAACACGCATTATTGAGATTGATAGTGCTTGTTTGACAAGCTTTGATGGTGGATATTTGGATTATTTGGCAAAAAAAGAGGAGATGCTAAGACATCTAAGCCAAGCTCATCAAAAATTGCTTAAGATTCTAAAAAGTGAAGAGCAGTGGCTAAGGCAGGGTGTTAAAGCGAGACTAAAACGCAATGAAGGGCGAAAAAATAGAATCTATGCTATGCGTGAAGAAGCAAAGCATAATCCTTCTGTGATACGCAAAATGCGACTTGAACTTGAAAGAGAGCAAAAAAGCTTTAACAAAACTGAAAGCGTCAATAATCAAAAATGCCTTTTTGAAATAGAGCATCTTTACAAAAGCATAGGCGATAAGATTCTCATAAAAGATTTGAATCTTAGAATCTTGCGTAATGATAAAATCGCCATTGTTGGCAAAAATGGCTCGGGCAAGTCAAGCTTTTTAAAAATTTTACTCGGGCAAGACAAAGCAGATTCTGGCGTGGTAAAAGTGGGCGATATACGCATAGGCTATTTTGACCAACACACAGCTTTGCTTGAAGATGATAAGGATTTGCTAGAGACTTTTTGCCCAAATGGTGGGGAGTATATTGAAGTGCGTGGGAAGCATTTGCACGTGTATGGGTATTTAAAAAATTTTTTATTTCCAAAAGAGTTTTTGACGCAAAAAATTGGCTCTTTAAGCGGTGGGGAGAAAAACCGCGTAGCCCTAGCCTTGCTTTTTACCAAAGAAGTTGATGTGTTTATCCTTGATGAGCCAACAAATGATTTAGATATACAAACAATTAATATTGTGGAGGAATATCTTTTGAGCCTTAATTGTGCGGTTGTGTTTGTGAGCCACGATAGGTATTTTGTGGATAAACTTGCACAAAAACTGCTTGTCTTTGAAGGTGAGGGCAAAGTGGTGCAGACACACGCACTTTATAGCGAGTATTTAGAGATGAATGAAAGTTTGTTAGAGCTTGATAGATTGGAATTTTTGAGTGCAGATTCTAAGCCCAAAGCTCAAGTGCAGCAACACACGCAGAATCTCCCCAAAAAAAAGCCACAAAAACTAAGCTACAATGAGCAAAGGGCTTTGCAGATTTTGCCTCAAGAGATTGAAGTGTTAGAATCTAAGCAAAAAGCCTTGCAAGCTGCCCTAAGCAATCCGCAAACCTATCAGCAACAAGGTATTAGTGCATTAGCGATGGAGTTGGCAGAGGTAGAAAAGGAGCTAGATTCTAAAATCACGCAATATTTGGAATTAGAGCAGAAAAATAGTGATTTGGCATAGTTAGAATATTATAAAACTTTTGCTACAATCCGCGACATTGTTTAGATTCAAAATAAGGAGGGTATCCACAATGAAAGAAGCAAAATATATTTGGAAAGATGGCAATCTTATTCCGTGGGCGGAAGCCACCACGCATATTTTGAGCCATACTTTGCATTATGGCAATGCTGTTTTTGAAGGCACAAGGGCATATATGACAAAAAAAGGTTTGGCAATTTTTCGCTTAAAGGAGCATACAAAAAGGCTTTTAGATTCAGCTAAGATTGTTTGTATTAAATCACCCTACACACAAGAGGAGTTAGAAAAAGCTCAAGTGGAACTTTTGAAGGCAAATAAAGATGAATATAAAGGCAATGTGTATATACGCCCTCTCATTTATCTTGGCTATGGTGTTATGGGGCTAAATCACATTAACGCACCGGTAAATGTCGCCATTGCCGCGTGGGAATGGGGTGCGTATCTTGGCGAAGATGGGATTAATAATGGAATCAAGGTTAAAACAAGCTCTTTTGTGCGGAATCCTACAAAGTCATTTATGGGTAAAGCAAAGGCGGCGGCAAATTATCTTAACTCACAAATGGCAAAGCACGAAGCATTAGCTTGTGGGTGCGATGAGGCATTACTGCTTGATGATAATGGCTTTGTGGCAGAGGGTAGTGGCGAGTGCTTTTTTATCGTAAGGAATGGCAAACTCATTACCCCACCTTATGACAATACACTAGAATCCATCACGCAAGCTACAACTATTGAGATAGCTAAAGATATGGGGCTATGTGTAGAGCAAAGACGCATTACACGAGATGAGGTATATATTGCTGATGAAGCCTTTTTTACCGGGACCGCAGCAGAGATTACACCTGTGCGTGAGCTTGATGCAAGGATCATTGGTAATGGCAAAGCGGGGGATTTGACAAAGAAGCTGCAAGAGGCGTATTTTGCAGTTGTTAATGGTGAAAATCCAAAATATTCTCATTATTTAACTTATATAGATTAAGGAGTAACAATGCCTATTGATTTAAATGAGCATTTAAAGAAAAAACGAGCTGAACTTGATGAAAAAAAAGGCTCTAGTGAGCAGCCAAGAAATAATGGTAATAATGGTGGCAATAATCGCCCAAATAATAATCGTGGGAATAGTGGATTCAACCTTGATATGCCTATGCCCTCTATGCCAAGTGGAAAATCTCTAGGTGTGATTATTATCGTTGTTTTGTTGATTGTGGTTTTTATTGCTGCGCGTCCTTTTGTGATTGTTAATGCCGGAGAAGTTGGGATTAAGGTAACTACGGGGCAGTATGACCCTAAACCGCTTGATCCCGGATTACACTTTTTTGTGCCGATTATCCAAGATGTGATTTTAGTGGATACAAAAGTCAGGACAATTAACTTTTCTCGCAGTGAAGATATGGGAAGCGTAGGAAGAGAATCTAGCATTTTGCGTAATGATGCGATTAATGTTATGGATACAAGTGGTATGACAATTTCTATTGAACTCACCGTGCAGTATCAGCTTGAGCGTGAAAAAGTCCCTGCGACTATCGCAGAATATGGTATGGCGTGGGAGCAAAAAATTATCAATCCCGTGATTCGTGATGTGGTGAGAAGCGCTGTTGGTAACTATCCAACAGAGGAGCTACCAACAAAACGCGATGAAGTGGCAAATCTTATCCACAATGGCTTTAAAAGCAAGCTTGATGCAACGCCAAATCAGCCTGTGAAACTTGTATCCATTCAGCTACGCGAGATTGTGTTGCCAGAGCAGGTAAAGACGAGAATTGAAGGTGTGGAACTTGCTAAAAGGGACGCACAAAAGGCAAAAGAAGAGGCAAATGCTTTGCGTGAAAGAGCAAAAGGTAAAGCAGATGCACTAGAGATTGAAGCAAAAGGTCAAAGTCAGGCAAACCGCCTTGTAAATGAGAGTCTCTCTCAACGCTTACTTGAATTGCGTCAAATTGAAACGCAAGGCAAGTTTAATGAAGCGTTAAAAGAAAATACAAATGCACAAATTTTCCTAACTCCGGGTGGGGCTGTGCCAAATATTTGGGTAGATTCTAAAAACAAGCAAAAAAGCAGTGTTGTAGGGCAGTAATATATGCGTGATGTGCTAGAAAAGATTGATTGGGAGCGATATGAGCTAATCCCTACTATCGTGCAGGAGTGGGGGAGTAATGAGATTTTAATGCTCGCATATTCTTCTAAGCAGTCTTTAGAGCTTTCTTTGCAAAGTCAAGTGGCACATTATTTTTCTCGCTCAAAACAGAGAATCTGGCAAAAAGGTGAGCAAAGTGGCAATACACAGCAAATCAAAGAAGTGCGACTTGATTGTGATAATGATAGCTTGATTTTTATTGTGGAGCAAAAGGGTGTGGCTTGTCATACCGGAGAAAAAAGCTGCTTTTTTCAAAGCTTTGTGCCAAGTGATGAAGGTAAAAAAGCAAGTCAAGCCCCCAAGATTCAAGAATCTTATGGAATTTATCATATTCTTGATGAGCTATATCATATCATTGAGCAAAAAAGGCACGATGATCCTAAGCATTCTTATAGTGCATCTTTGTTTGCCAAAGGGGCAAATGGTATTTGTAAAAAGATTATTGAAGAAGCAGGGGAATTGTGCTTTGCAATTAAAGATAGGCAAGAATCTGAGATTATCTATGAATGTGCGGATTTATTCTATCATATTTTAGTGGGCTTGGCACTAGAGCATATCTCGGTTGAGCGTGTATTGCAAGAGCTTAAAAGGCGTATGGGGCAAAGCGGTATAGAAGAGAAAGCCTCGCGTAACACACACTAGGATTCTCAATGTTTGAAAAGCTAAAGATTTTGCTTATCCAAATGGTGTCTTATTTATCTATTTATGAAATAGGCTTAATACTTATTGGTTTTTTTGTCTTTATTATGGTTTTTACTCTTGGGTTGCTTTTGCGTGGGCGGAGATTTATCGCAAGATTCTTCTTTTTTCTCTCAATCGTTGCTATTCTTGCTGCACCTTTTGTTTTGCATTTTATGATGAAAAATGTGCTTTATACAACAGAGGTTACTTTGACAAGTGCATATCCTATGCAATACACCAAAGGGTTTTTTGTAGCTGGAAATATCGCGAATAAGGGCAGAGCACCTATAAATGAATGTTTGATTAGTGTAGATTCTGTGCGTGATGATAAGGATAGCCAGTTTATGAGACTTTTCAATAGTATTTTTCCAAAAAGTTCCTTTAGCACAAGCGTTGATATTGATATTGAACCTGATAGTAATGCTGAATTTTCCGTGATTGTTCCAAATTTTGAAGCAAAAGAGCCTTTGCTATTTAGGGTATATGTGGATTGTTATTTGTCAAATAAATTTGCTCAAAAAATGCAAAAGAAAAAGCAAGCTCATATAGAAAATATCATCACTCCCAAAGAACCAGAAGTATCAATAGAAATAAATGAGAGTGAATCTGTAGAACAAGATGAAGGGGAACAAGACTTAGCATCACAAGCTCCAAATTTACCCGATTCACAAAGTGGGTCTCCTTCATCTTAAGATTCAAATGAACAAAGTCTTTTTACACCACAAAATTTTATTTTGGTGGCAGAAGCTCAAAGAGTGTGATTTCTCGCTCACTGCCAATTCGCATAGGCGGTCCCCAGAATCCTGCACCTTGTGTAACATACACTTGCGTTTTGCTAAGATTATCAAGTGTATGAAGTCCTGAAATATAAGGCTGCTGCAAGAGCATTGCTAAAGAAAATGGGAAAATTTGCCCTCCGTGTGTATGTCCGCTCACAACAATGCTGACTTTGTCATAAGGCGGGGTAAGATAGTCTATCACCTTAGGTTGATGAGAAAGTAGAATGGTAGGCAGGGCAGAATCTACATCTGCAAAAGTCTGCTTTATATTAGGCTCAAGATAGCCTACACGCCACCCCATAAAATCCGCTATTCCAGCGATATTAATGGTATTATCAAGCACATAATTTTGATTGATAAGAATATGGAATCCTAGAGATTCTAGTTTTTTAAGGATATTTTCAACATCGTGGAAATACTCGTGATTGCCTAGCACATAAAATATGCCTTGATTTGCTTGAAGATTTTTTAGCTCATCAACGCTGCTTTCAACATCTTTTAATCTTGCATCTACAATATCTCCCACAAGAAAAATCACATCAGCATTAAGAGCATTTGTCATCTCTACAATTTGTTTTGTTTTGCTCTGCTCCATAAGCCCACCTATATGTATATCGCTTAACACCACAGCCCTAAGTGGCGTGCTAAGCCCCTCTATCTCAAGGCTATGCTGAATAATCTCTGGCTTTTTTGCACCATTATAGGTGGCAAACACAAGCATTATAAGGCTAAGAAT
Organism: uncultured Helicobacter sp.; assembly: GCA_963559865.1. Taxonomy (GTDB): domain Bacteria; phylum Campylobacterota; class Campylobacteria; order Campylobacterales; family Helicobacteraceae; genus Helicobacter_C. The sequence goes on along the minus strand of CAUWMC010000019.1, from coordinate 27,773 downwards.
AAAAATCCCAATCTTAGTTTTGTGTCGCCATCTACTCCTTGCAGATTTGGTGCGAAGCATCATAATAAAAAGTGAGCAAACTTGATACATAAATGCTGCCATCACAAAGAAAAAAGTAATACCAAGACAAAGTGAAAGTAGGAAGTAATACACTTGCGGCACATTGGCACTATCACGCAAAAAGAGATAAGCTACACAATGCAGAGCATTGATAGTGGTAAAAATCTTCCACACAAGACGGACAGAAGGCTTGGTGCTAAGGGATTTTAACAATGCCTTATAGATGTAAATGTGAAGAATGATAAAAAGTATAGAGCCCATAAAAGGGAAAATAGCACTTTGCATTTGGGCAAATTCAGGCACATCTTGCATAAAAATCCTTATTTGTGGGATTGGGGTTATTAATTCTGCTTGGCATAGAATCTGCAGGATTCACAAGCAATTTTTGAGAGTGTATTGTAAGATAGGAATACTCAAAAGTCCTTTAAAGTTGCTACAATTTTATAAAAAAACAAAGTTTCTTGAGTTGTTGGAATACATCACAAAAAAAGCGATAAAAATAATAGGGAGTTTGGTTAAGAAAAGGTAGACTCTACAATGTGGTAATATGGCACCAAATGCAGAATCTACGCTAAGATTTACTTAATCTTATCTTTGACACTCGCAACAATAGCATTGAATGTCTGTATATCATTCATCGCCATATCAGCAAGAATCTTCCTATCAAGGTCAATATTTGCAAGTTTTAAAGCGTGGATAAAGCGAGAGTAGCTTATCCCATTCATCTTGCAAGCCGCATTAATACGCGTAATCCATAGTTTTCTAAAATCACGCTTTTTTTGCTTCCTATCACGGAAAGCATAGCACATACTGCGTTCTAGCTGCTCTTTTGCTTTTCTAAAATGCTTGCGGCGTCCGCTATAAAAGCCTCGTGCAAGTTTTAGAATCTTTTTATGTCTTCTTCTTCGGACAACGCCTGTTTTTACTCTCATTTTTTCTCCTTTACCTTTTTAGGTGTAAGCTTTTTGCTTCTCTTTCCCATAATGCTTTGCATAGTGGGGAGTGGGGATTCTTAAGCCATACAAAGTAGGCTTTTGACAGAATCAACATTTGTGCTGTGAACATATTTTGGTGCATTAAGGTTTGCCTTACGCTTATGTGATTTTTTTGTTAAGATGTGGCTTTTAAACGCACTTCCGCGTTTAATGGCATTTTTCTTCAACTTAAAGCGTTTAGCTGCACCGCGATTTGTTTTCATCTTTGGCATTATCTCTCTCCTTTCATAAGATTAGTGTGTTTTTAGTGCTTGTCTTTTTTCTTTGGCACATATAGCACATTGAGGTATTTGCCCTCAAGCTTTGGCTCTTTTTCAGCAACTGCGATGTCTTCAAGCATTGCTGCGACTTTGTGCAGTGTATCCATTCCTGCTTGGGGGATACTTAGCTCACGCTGTTTAAGAAAGACCTTAAACTTTACGTGCTTACCAGATTCTAAAAATTCAATGGCGTGTTTGACTTTGTAGTTAATGTCATTTTGTGCGATTTGAGTTGAGAGCTTAATTTCTTTAATCTCAATTTGCTTTTGCTTCTTGCGCGCCTCTTTTTGCTTCTTTTCAGCCTGATAGCGGAATCTGCCATAGTCCATAATCTTACACACGGGCGGCTTGGCATTAGGCGAGATCAGCACAAGATCAAGCCCCGCTTGATTAGCTAGATTCAAAGCTTCCTTGGAGGAGATGATTCCATACACCTCTCCATTATCGCCCATACAACGCACTTCCTTAAAGTTTATTTCTTCATTGAGTAATGTTTCTTCTCTGCTCAAAAGCGAACCTCTCCTATTTTTGTTTTTAGTGTCGTAATAAATTCAGCTTGAGAAAGCTCATATTGAGCCTTTTCTCTCCTATCACGGATTGCAAGAATCTTGCTTTCTACTTCCTTTGCCCCAATCACTACGATAAGTGGCACTCTCTGCTTTTCTGCAAACCTAATTTTCTTATTGAGACTTTCGTTTTTATCTAAAATCTCCGCATATGCACCAACTTTAATGATTTCATCACGCAATTCTCTCGCATAGGCAAGCTGTGCGTCCCCAATGGGGATAAGGATAACCTGTGTGGGAGCGATAAATAATGGAAACTCACCGGCAAAATGTTCTGTCAAAATCGCTACGAATCGTTCAAATGAACCAAGGATCGCACGATGTATCATAACGGGCTGCACTTGCGTGTTGTTCTCATCTGTGTAGCCAAGAGCAAAGCGTTCAGGCAGATTCATATCAACTTGAATCGTCCCACACTGCCATTTGCGTTTGAGTGCATCTGTGATTTTAATATCAATCTTTGGTCCATAAAATGCCCCACCACCTTCATCAATTTGATAGGTGATATTGTTTTCTTTCAAGGCATTTTTGAGTGCATCTGTTGCACTCTCCCACACTTCATCGCTCCCAATAGACTTTTGGGGTCGTGTGGATAGCTCCATTTCATACATAAAGCCAAAGGCATCTAAAATGCTTTTGGTGAAGCTTATGATTTGATTGACTTCATCTTTGATCTGGCTTGTTTGGCAGAAAATATGTGCATCATCTTGAGTAAATTCCCTTACACGCAAAAGTCCGTGTAAAACGCCACTTTTTTCGTGCCTATGCACAATCCCATATTCATAAAAACGCAAAGGTAGTTCTCTATAACTACGCGGAGAGCTTTGATATACCTTGATATGTCCTACACAATTCATAGGTTTAATGCCATATTCTTGCTCATCAATAGTTGTAAAATACATATTTTCCTTGTAATTATCGTAGTGTCCGCTTTTTTTCCACACATCACTTTTTAGAATCTCAGGTCCCCTAACAGGCTCATAGCCCCTTTCGTTCAGTGCAATGGTGAGCAAACGCTCAAGATTTTGCCGTAACCTCGCACCCTTTGGCAGCCAAATAGGTAGTCCTGCTCCAATCTCCTCATCAAAGGTGAAAAGCCCCATTTCTTGCCCAAGCTTGCGATGGTCTCGCTTTTTGGCTTCCTCAATAGCAAAAAGATAATCTTTGAGTGATTGTTTATCAGCAAAAGCAATGCCATAAATACGGATAAGCATTTGTGCCTTTTCATCTCCGCCAAGATATGCCCCAGCAATTTTAGTAAGCTTAAAGTGCTGTAAAAGCTTTGTGTTTGGCAAATGTGGTCCGCGACATAAGTCTTCAAAATCACCCTGCGTATAGATACTTAGTTTATCATCTGTGATTTTACTCAACACAGCTTGTTTAAGCTCATCATTGGCAAATCTCGCCTCCGCATCTTTGCGTAGTAGGGTAGTTTTAAGGATAGGGTAGGCTTTTTTAGCGATTTCTAGCATTTTAGATTCAATAGTAGGTAAGTCTTCTTCGCTAATCTTAGAATCTACCTTAAAATCATAATAAAAGCCCTCATCAACCACAGGTCCCACAAAAAACTTCGCTTCAGGATAGAGCGATTTAATCGCTTGAGCCATAAGGTGCGCACAAGAATGGCGGATAATCTCCAAAGATTCGGGGGAATTATCAAAATGTATCTGCTCCCCATTGATGTTAAGCTCACTCGCGGTGCAGAGATCATAAATATTTTGATTATGCTTGATACCTATAACTTCACTCATTTTTATACTTTCATCACTTCTTCTTCTTTGTGTTTGACCATATCATCGCATTTTTTGACAAATTCATCAGTATATTTTTGAATCTCATCAAGTGCTTTCTTACCTTCATCTTCAGTGATATTTTTATCTTTTTCAAGCTTTTTAATCGCATTATTAGAATCTTGGCGAATATTGCGGATAGCGACCTTTGCTTTTTCCCCCATTGATTTAGCATTTTTGGCAATTTCTTTGCGTTGCTCTTGTGTCATCGGCGGAAAAAAGAGCTTAACACACTCACTATCGCTATTTGGATTCACACCGATATTTGCCTCCTGAATCGCTTTCTCAATATCTTTGAGCAATGGCTTTTCCCAAGGCGTGATGATGATTGTCGTGGCATCTTGTGCGATGACTGAGCCTACTTGATTAAGTGGCGTTGGTGTGCCGTAATAATCTATACGGATATTATCTAAAATACTTATGCTGACTTTACCGCTACGCAGTGTGCCAAAATCTCTACGGAGAGATTCAATAGTCTTGTCCATATGGGACTTGGCATTATTGTAAATATCATTGAGCATATTATTCCTTTATTTATTAGCTTCACTAGAATCTGAAGGTGCTACAAGCGGTGCGGTTGGAGCGGCATTTTCATCAACGACAAATGCACTAGAATCTGATGTTGCTGCTTGTGGTGCATTTGGCACTTGTGTGCTAGGTAAAGAATCAAGAATGCTCTTTTGAGACTGCTTGTTATATGCGTAGCTTAGAGCGATTGTATTTAGCACAAAAAGTAGCCCTAAAAACATTGTAAATTTTGCCAAAAACCCAGCAGGTCCCTTTGCTCCAAAAACAGATTCGTTGCTTCCACTATACGCACCAAGCCCAATGCTTGAGCTTTTCTGCAAAAGCACTACGATGGTGATAAGCACGGCTAAAACAATTTGCACGACAAAAAAGGTAGTTGTCATCTATAAAACTCCAAGACCAAAATAAATTAAGTTAAAACAAATGTTTAAAACAAACGGCGGATTATAGCAAAAAATCCTTAAACAAAGTCAAAGGCTTCAATCTTAAAGCGTGATTTAATAAGATTGTAATAAATTTTGAGCTACAATCCAAACTTTTCACAAACCCTCATTTATTAAACTTTATTAAACTTTAAAGGTGGTTATAGCAACGATGATGAAAGATACTATCACAGAATCAAGCAGTTCATACATAGATATTGCAGATAAACAGGTGGCAGATTTATTCGGGGGGGGGGGGGGTATCTCCTAAACAGCTTAGTCAATCAAGCTTGGATAGTCATCAAGGCGACACACAAGAGGGAATTGTAGCTGTAATTATCCCCTGCTACAATGAAGAAAAGACTATCGCTCAAGTTATTGATGAAGTCTTTGCTGTCCTGCCAAACGCACATATTTATGTATTTGATAATAATTCAAGTGATAACTCAAGAAATATTGTTAAAGCAAAAATTGATGAGATAAAATCTTTAGATTGTCATATTGAGCGAAGCAAAATATCCAATATGGAATCTAAAAAAGATTTTTCGTGCTTACACACTCGCACGAGCGGAGCTCTTGCCCACACTTGCAAAAATGACAAGACTGCAGAATCTTACAATTTTGCACCCCTACGCCCTGCACCCACCCATTTGGATAAGAATTTGGAATCTAATCCGTGTCATACTGAACCTTTAGGCGAAGTATCTAATGTAGAATCTAAACAAGATTTTTCGCCTTTTTCAAAGGCTCAAAATGACAAGATTCTAGATTCTCTACCAACAAATCACGCAAACAAAACCACAAATTCTAGCGGTTGCTCTATGGCTTTGGAGGCTTTGAGCGAATTAGAGGGTAGGAGTTATCTAAACGATAATGACTATCCCTCCAATTCGCTCAATCGTTCAAATTGTATAGACAAGGGCGAATTTTTACAGAATCTAGACTCTAAAATTTCCGCAAAGTCTCTCACACTCCATAGTGTTGGCACGCAAGGCAAGGGGGCGGTTATGCGTGAGGCATTTGCCTTGATTGAGGCAGATTTTTATGTAATGATTGATGCGGATACTGAACACGATGCTTCCATTTTGCCAAACGCACTTGCGTATTTTAGCACTCATAAGCTTGATATGCTAAATATCGCAAGAGAAGCAGATTCTAGCACATATCGCAAGGGACATAGCTTTGGCAATAAGCTGTTTTCAAAAAGCACGCAAATGCTATTTGGCACAAAAATTAGTGATATGTTAAGTGGATATAGAATCTTTTCTCGCCCTTTTGTGAAGAGCTTCCCAGCCCATAGCAATGGCTTTGAGATAGAGACTGAATTAACCATCTATGCCCTAGAGCAAAGGCTTCGCACTGATGAGATAAAAGCTCCCTACAAATCCCGCCCAGAAGGGAGTTTTTCTAAGCTTTCAACCTTTAAAGATGGCTTTAAAATCTCGCTTATGATTCTTAGTCTTTTATTTAGTGAGCGACCCTTGCTTGTTTTTAGCGTGCTAAGCTCGATATGCTTTTTACTCTCTCTATTCTTTGGTGTGCCTATCTTTTTGGAGTTTTTAGAGACTTCTAAGGTGGCGAGATTCCCCACACTTTTTGTGTGCGTTGGGCTAATGGTGATTGCTGTGGTGCTTTTTATTGCAGGGCTTTTAGCCCATCTTGTTACAAAAAGCATTAAAGAATCTCGCTATTTGAGCTATTTGCAAAGCAGTAGAGAAGCTAATAAGGGCATATATGGCTAGTGATACTTTATCTTATGAAAGAGATTCTAGTAGTGTGGAATCGAACCTAGATTCTAAAACAGCTTGTCATATTGAACGAAGTGAGACATCTAAGGACTTAGAAAGTGAAGGGGATATTTCGTGCTTATGCACTCGCACGAGTGAAGCTCTTGCCCACACTTGCAAATATGACAAGATTAGAGAATTTAGCAATTCTACACAAAAAGCCCTAAATCCGCCTACAAAGGTAGAAAACCTAGAATCTAATCCTTGTCATACTGAGCCTTTAGGCGAAGTATCTAATGTAGAATCTAAACAAGATTTTTCGCCTTTTTCAAAGGCTCAAAATGACAAGATTCTAGATTCTCTACCAACAAATCACGCAAACAAAACCACAAATTCTAGCGGTTGCTCTATGGCTTTGGAGGCTTTGAGCGAATTAGAGGGTAGGAGTTATCTAAACGATAATGACTATCCCTCCAATTCGCTCAATCGTTCAAATTGTATAGACAAGGGCGAATTTTTACAGAATCTAGATTCCAAAACACATAAAAGCTTACAGCAGCTCACACTATTTTTTTGTATCGGTGGAGGCATTACCCTTGCAGAACTTGCAGGATTCTATATTTTATATAAGTTTTTTGGAGTGCATTATATCCTTGCTTCACTTATTATGTTTGTGCTAGCTAGTGGAGTTGGTGTGTGGCTATATCGGCGATTTGTGTTTGGGGAGACACATTTGCATAGAGGCTTAGAAGTTGGGCTAACCTATCTTATCAACACCATAGGTATAGGGCTAAACACGCTAATTCTATGGCTATGTGTGGAGTTTTTGGGATTTGAAGCGATCGCAGCAAAGATTCTGGCTTCTTTGCTTGTAGCATTTTATGGCTTTTATGCGAGAAAGATTGTCATTTATAGGAAAGATTCTAAAACAGCTTGTAAGATTAATGGTAAGCAAACTCTTATAAAAAAGTTTTGTAAGAAATATTTCACCTTTTTTAAAGGCTCAATATGACAACAAATGAAACAATAATTGTCATTTTGAGTGTAGCGAAAAATCTAAAAATAGAATCTAAAAGAGATATTTCGTGCTTATGCACTCGCACGAGCGAAGCTCTTGCCCACACTTGCAAATATGACAAGATTCTAAATTTATCAAAAAGGAGTGTCAATGATTGAGATTCTAAAATCTGTGCGATTAAGCAAGGGGAGTAAAATCGCCCTTAGTGCGTGGTTTGTTTTACTTATGCTTGTGGTGATTATCTTTCTAGCCTTGCGTTTTATGAGTAAGGATAGGATAGATTATGCAGATATGGTTGTGGAGGGTGAGATTTATCCTCAAGTGTTAGCGTGTAAGGAAAAATGCAGGGATATTGGTAATATTGATAGGAGTAATCTCGCAGAGTTTGAAAGCTGTGAAAAAGCTTGTGAAACTATCGTGCCTACAACATTTTCTTATACAATACGACTAAAATTTGAGAATCCTATTTTTAGGACACAAAAGCATTTTGTGGAGATAACGCCTCTTAGTGTGGAGTGGAATGATGGGCTAAAGGACTTTGATTTTGGTGGCGTGGAGAAGATTGTTCAAGATTCTAAGGATAGTCATTTTGTTACAATCACGCTAGATTCACCGCTTGAAGTTGGGCAAAGTATCGGTATATTGGGATATGAAAGCAAGATATTAAGCAATACTTTGAAGTATCCCATCAAACGGCTTATTCTCATTTTGGTTATAGGTATCGGGCTTTGGGTGTTGCTTGTGCCTTGTAAAATGTATTTTAGTGCGTTTGAATCAAAATATCCCAAAATAACAAAAGATTTGACGCTTTTAGACTTTTCTTTCAAAGATAAAGCTTTTCTTGTTTTAAGCGCTGTTGTGATAACTTCTCTTTTTGTATTTCAATTTTGGCTTGGATACCCGGGCTTTCACATTATCGGCGATACTTACAACTCAATTGGTCTAGCCAAAAATAACGCCCACCCTGTGTTTATTGCCTATGTAATGCAGTTTTTGTATTTTCTTTTTGGGAAGCATTTGTATTATTTATTTTTATTTAATCTTGTGCCTTTTTATGCTGGAATCTTATTTCTAGTATGGGGCTTTTATATCCGCTTTAGAAGTGTTTTTGCATTTTTATTGCTCTTTCCCATTCTTGTAGGCAATATTTACTTTCAAAACTTTATACAATATCATAGTTTTGCCCTACCTATGCTTTTATTTTGTGGCTATTCTATGGTGCTTTTTATGCTGCTTGTGCCTTTATCTAATAGAAAGTCAAAAATAATGTGGTGGCTCATTGGCATAGTATTCTTTTGTGCGATTTTATGGCGACATAATGCGATTTTTAGTGTATTTCCTGTAAGTTTTGCTCTTGTATATATGTGGCTGTGCAATCGTGGATTCAATACAAAAGAGTTTATAAAGAGATATGTTAATGGCGTGGCGGTATGTGCGATACTCTGTCTTTGTGTGGTGATTATTGTGCCTAGGGCATTGACTGTTGGCGGATCATATCCTGCCAATCACCCATTTTTACATCAAATCGCTGGGGCTTGTGTGCCTGCTAATGATAGCAGTTGCTTTAAAGATGAATGGTATTATCCACATAAGGGGTGGGAGAATATTAAGGCATTATATGCAAAATATCCGCTCAATGCTGATCCTTTTAATGTCGGCTGGGGATATGATGAAGAGCGTCCTATTCCACCCGGTAAAATTGATGGACTTTATAATCAGTGGCTAAAATCTATTATAAAGCACCCTGTAAATTTTATACAGCACGAATGGCGATTTTTAAATGCTATGTGGATTCAGAATCCGGGCTGGATATTTGATACTCAAGCTTTGCAAGGTAAAGCGTGGCATCCTTGGCATATTTCATTACTAAGTGGTTTTCCTGAATCTGAGCGAAGCATTACGCTTACACCCACGCAGGAGAGAATCTATAATTTTTTGTATGAGCATCGTTTGCTTTTAAATCACTTTTGGGGTGTGGCGTTAAGCTTTGGAGTGATGATGCTCTCTCTTATTTTATGGCTAGTTAAGAGAGATTTACGCAATAGTTTGCTTATGTTTAGTTTTGGTGTGGGCTTTGCAGGATTCTTTAGTGCATTATTTATTGTGCTTTTTACCCCTGTGGCAGAAACTCGCTATATGTCGCCGATATTACCCTTGGGACTTTTAGCCACAATCAGCTTTGTGGCATTTATGCTTGATTGTAGGAGAAGGGGTAAAGAAAGAGCTTAGTGTAGAATCTGCACTTCGCATTCTAAAGCTATGCCACTTAGCTCAAAAACACGCTTTTTGGCAAGCTCTATAAGGGTAATAGCATCTTCAAAAGTTGCTTTGCCTTTATTGACAAGAAAGTTTGCGTGCTGCTCACTAAAAGCAATGTCATTTATCCTATATCCCTTTAAGCCCGCAGATTCTAAAAGACGCCCTGCATAATCACCTTTTGGGTTTTTAAAGCAGCTTCCGCAGCTTGGCTCCTTTGGGTGGTGCTTACGCAAGGCATTGCATTGTGTATGAAGTGTTGCGTCAAAGCCCTCTTTTTTATAGAATCTTGCCGCTAAAATTATGCCTGTAATGCCGCTATCGCGGTAATTCATAGGGAATGAGCCTATATCGTGCCACTCTCCATTGACATTAATGGAATGCAAAATTGATTTCATCTCATATTGCTTCATACCCGCATTCATTTTGACTAAGCCCCCAAGGCTCCCGGGCAAGGCTTGAAGAAACTCTAAGCCATTAAGATTATGAGATTTAAAATAGCTAAAAATTCGCCCAGAGCTGTATGCTCCGCCGACTTCAATGTATTCACCGCAATCAGTGATGTATGAAAAAGTTTTATCAAGTATGGCAAGATTCTTAGCTTTAGGGGAAACAAGCAAGTTGTTTGCTTTGCCAATGATTTGCATATTTTGAGAGAGTGCAAGGCTACAATCTTTTGGGGTTTGTATAAGAGAAACTTCAATGGGAGAGCCAATTTTTAGGCTTGAGTAGGTGGCAAAATTGATGAGTTTGGTTTGCATTGCTTAGAAATTGATAGTAGAAATCATCGTAAAAAGCATACGCGTATAATCGGTAATCATATTAATCATCCACGGCATTGCAAAGATGATTACAGCCACAACAGCAAGAATCTTTGGCACAAAAGTAAGTGTCATCTCATTGATTTGCGTTGTTGCTTGAAAGATACTGATGAGCAGCCCCACAATAAGTCCAGCCAAAAGCATAGGGAGCGACAAAATCAAGGTGAGTTTGTAAGTTTGAACTGCAAGTGCCATAAGTTGAGCTTCCATAAAGATCCTTAACTTGTGATTTGAAGATGCAATATTGCTTGGCAGGAAGGCGAGAGAATCGAACTCCCCAAGGACTAGACACCTAACCCTTCAGTGGGTTTGAAGCCCACGGCGCCCACCAGAGACGCTTGCCCTCCGTTACAGAATCTAAAGCATTGCTTTAGATTCTAAGCTTTTAGTGGCTACAGCCACAGCCTCCACCACCGTGGCTATGTCCTCCACCACCACAGCAGCCTCCACCACCGTGTCCGCCACCACTTCCGCAGCCACAGCCTCCACCAACACCACCTTGAAGAATCTCTACCTCTGTCGCTTCACGCACATCAAGGATTGTTACATCAAATTGCAAGGTTTTGCCAGCGAGTGGGTGATTGTAATCAACCATAACAGCCTTATCATTAAAATCTTTTACGATGACTTGGACGGTTTGTCCATCTTCGCTTTGTCCAAAAAGTGTCATTCCAACTTTAAGGTCAATGCCCTCAAATTGCTCGCGTGGAACTTCGTGAATAAAATCACTTTTATAGACACCATAAGCCTCCTCCGGCTTGATTGTGGCTTTAATATTCTCGCCAACTTTCGCACCCATAAGTGCATTTTCAAGCCCACTGATAATCTGTCCTGAGCCAACAAGAAACTCTAATGGAGAGCCTCCCTTGTTTGAATCAAGGAGGGCATTATCCTCTTGATTAAACACTTCATATTCTATGCTGACAACTTTATTTTGTGCAATCATTTTTTATCCTTTTTTTCTTTAAGTTTTTTTGCATTTTGGGCTTCCTTGCTCGTAGGGTAGTTGCTTATCAAGGAATCCAAGAACTTATTATAGTTTTTTGTATCTTTGATAGCGTTGAAAGATTGAGCGGTATGAAGCAAAAGTGTGGGCATATATTTTGCCTGATCATTTGCCAATGCACTTTGTTTGTAGTGGTAAATGGCATCATTGTGGGCTTTATTGACAAAAGCAATCTCACCCAAATAAAAATGATTCTCTGCTTTCTTGTAATTGAGAGTGAGCAACCATTCAAACCGAGCTTTTGCAGAATCATATTCCGTTTTTTTGAATAAATCTTGTGCTTGAGTAAAGATTTCCGCCTTTTTTGCCTTGTCTTTTGTAAAAGCAACTGATTTGGCAGAATCTACATTTGTGGCATTTGACTTATCTTGTGTGGGAGTATTGAGTTTTTTTAACTCATCAAGGATTGTTTGATTGAGTGTTTTAAGGCTTGTGTTTAGCTCTTGAATCTGCGTTTTAAGCAAGGTAATATCTTGAGCATTTGTCTCAACTTGTTGTTGTAGCTTTTTGTAAAGTTCGGTTTGCGTTTTAAGCTCTTCAATGTCTTTTGCATTTTGTGTTGCTTGAACGAGCTGTTGCTGAATCTTTGAACTTTGAGATTCGTGAAGGCTCGAGATGCCCTCTTGAGCTTGTTGGATAGTCTCTACTTTCTGTTGAAGCTTGGTAACAACACTTTGTAGAGCTTTTAAATCATTTTTTGTCGCACCGCTTTGTCTCTCAAATGCAGAGGGTTCGGCAAGACAAAAAAAGGGGAAAAGAAGTAAAAAAAGGTAAGGCTTTTTCAATTTCTAATCCCCAAATGCGTTATTTGGCGAGTTTAAACTCAACGCGTCTGTTTTCTTGATTGCACTCAGGAGTATCTCCACTTGTGCAAGCTGGCTTACTTTCACCATAGCTCACGGTTTTGATTTGAGAAGCATTAACACCACGAGTTGTGAGTGCATTTTTTACCGCATTTGCTCTTTTTGTGCCAAGTGCATAATTGTAAGCATCTGATCCATAAGAATCTGTATGACCTTCAAGCACTACCTTAGCACCCGTGGATTTAAGGGCTGCTGCACTTTTTTCTAATCCATCTTCCATATCTTGGCGGATATCATATTTGTCAAAATCAAACAAAACTTTTGCGTATCCAGCAGCTGTGTCTGCTGCCAAATCCACAAAGTTATCTTGACCAGAACTTGCAGATGTGCCAGATCCAGTATCTGCAGCCTCAGGCTCTGAACAACCAACCGACATAAGAGCGGCTAGAACACCTATTGCAATGTATTTTTTCATTTTGTCTCCTTTAAAATAGTATCCCTTGATTGTATTTTGTAAAAGTAAATACATAATACTTTTACCAGTCAAAAGCTTGAATCTTTACTTTATTGAGTGGAAAAAAGTAATTTGCATTGTAATCTACACGGATAATGCCCAATGCACTTTGATTTTTGTAATGCTTAAGATACATAATGCTCCCTCCATCGCTAGAGTATTTTGGCATTTGATTTTTACCATTTGCTGTTAATCTACGGATATAGTTTGATCCCGGAGCGAGAGAGATAAGATAAAGATTAAAGGTGTTTCCACCAAATTCATTATTTGTCTCACGGCTTGTATAAACAGCATATTTACCATTTGAGGTAATGGCACTATTGTTTCTTCCGTGTAGCACGACTTGCTCTGTGCCACCACCATCAAGTCGCATCATAAAGATGTTTGGATAACCAAGTCTATCGGATACAAAGATAATCTCCTTTTCATCATTGACAAATTTGCCATCAACATCAATGCCTGAATAGTTTGTTAGCCTGCGAAGATTCTTGCTTTTTGTGTTAAAAATATATAAATCAGAAAGGGCAGTAGGAGAAAGGCTTAAAATGAGATTCTCGCCATTTTTACTTACATCAGAGACAATAGCAACTCCTTCACTGCCTACAAGCTGCTCAATTTGCCCCGTGGCAAGATTGTGCTTAACAATGGTTGGCACTTCAAGATATTTTGTATAATAAATGCTTTCTTGTTTTGAATCTGCCCATTTTGGGAAAATGTTTAATCCACCCTTAACAACGACTTTTTGGTAAGTCAAAGTATAATCACAAATGAGAATCTCACTACTACCAGAACCTACATAGCGAGAAAGCACAACAAGGCGTTGCATCCACTGAATACTAGGGGCTTTAATATATGAATTTATATCAATTGTCATATTGTGAGCCAAAAAGGGAAAGCGTTTTATGTCATTTTCAGTGTAGCTTTTGGTGTAGATATGTTTTGAGGTATTAATGTCGTAGAGTGAAATAGTGGCATTTAGTGTGTTAGAGGATTTAGCAACTTTAATCTGTGCGAGTAAATCTACTTTCTTGTCTGCATAATCTTTGTAGTTTATCTCTAAAGATTTACTAACTCCGCCATCATCAGCTTGAAAATGCCCACTTACTTTAAGGTCGGCGACAAGCATTTTAAGCACTTTTGCTCCAAAATCTGCATTTTCAGCATTTAGTCTCTCTACCATAATGTAGGGAATTTTATTGCCATTTTTGACTATTTCGAGTGTCGCATCAATGGCAAAAAGCTTTAAGCTAAGCAATAGTATTAGACCAACAAATCTCATAGGACTCCTTTAATTTTTAAAAGTAGTAGCAATCTCTTTTGAGCCTTTTGGGTGCGGAGGAAAACGCATTTGTTTGCATTCCTCAAGCATAGCTTTTAAAGAATCATCAAAGGCTACATTACCGGAGTATTTTACAATGTTATAGCTAAAATCTCCATTGTTTGCTATGCGAATATAGACTAATGCTTGCATTTTTTCTTCAATAGAAAAAGTCTTTTGCCATTGTTGGAGCATAATTTTTTCAATTTGTGCATACCATTCATCATATTCCCCATCATTTTGGCTTGTATCTGTGCTGATTGTGAGGTTACTCAAACTATTCAGTTTGTTTTGCAGCTCTTGGGTAGAGGATTGCAGTTCTTTAAGCTTATCAGTTTTGGTGTTTTGCTCTAATTTTTCTCTATCATCACCAATAGGCGTATTTTGCGTGGGTGTATCGCTATCTATTTTACTAAACATATCTTTTATACCAGAACCAGCCAAAGGGTTATTTAAGTTTGAATCTTGCTTGTTTTTGGCAGGTGAGGGGTTGTCATCAATAATTGCTTCAATACTAATGGCATTAAGTGCAAGAGCAGATTCTTGCAAAGAAGAATAATGTGTGGGTTCCTGACGAAAAAAGGTAAAAATCAGGGCAATAAGGAGTAGAAAATAAACACAAAACGAGATAATACCACTTGTGATAAATAAAAGAGCATTATTCATTTTAGCTACTAGTTACAAGAGATACTTTGAGAAAGCCAGATTCTTTTGCAACTTTTAAAATATAGATAATATCTTCATATTTGAGATTTTTATCAGCCCGAATAAATATACTCGTATCTTTATCAAAATTTTTGCTAAAAAGCACAAAGCTATCGGCGAAGTTTTTAAATTCATAGGTTTTGTCGCGGATATAAATTTTTCTATCAGAGCTTATGCGAATTTCAATCATAGAATCTTTAGCAATTTTTTTTGATTTTGAGCCTTTAGGAAGTGTAATGTCCTCTTGATAAGTGATAGTAGGGGTGCTTACCATAAGGATAGCCAAGAGCACAAGCATAATATCAACAAGAGGTGTGATATTTAGCTCAGGCCTTTCTTCCCAATCAAACTCATCAATACTCATCTTTTGACTACTTACTTGCTAGAATCAAGTCTATCTGCATTTGAATGCAAGTGATGATGTGGTATGCTTTGCGTTTGAGAAGCAAATGAAAAGAATATGCAGGGATAGCAACAAGAATCCCAGCAGCAGTAGCCACAAGTGCCTTTGAAATTACGGGTGCAATAACATCAAACGACACATTACCTCCCCCTAACACACTGAAAGTTTCTAAAATCTCAACCACAGTGCCAAAAAGTCCTATAAAAGGTGCGGTTGAAGCGATAATACTTAAAAATACTAATGAAGCAGTTGCTCTTTGTGTGGCTTTAAGCTTCCATACTTGCAAAATTTCCTTTGAAATACGCCCCTCACTTTTCTCAAGAAGTGCGTTGATGAGTGCATTTTTGGGAATAAGAATACTCTTGGCTATAAGCATTTCAAGATGATATTTTTCTGATGAGAGCCATTCACCTAGTGTAAAATTTTTGTAAATATATATCCAAAGAGTTAGAAGAAAATATAATGAAAGCCATAAAAGCACGATAATTGTTGTTATCGTGCTTTCTGCGAAGAAAGTCTTGAGAAAATCCATAGGCTAGATTCTACTCTTTGCTGCGTTTTCAATACGAGACACTACGGCTCCTATAAGCGTATTGTCTGTTGTGGCTTCAGCAAGAAGTGTCTTAGCATTATCAAGTGCTGAAGCAATTTCAGATTCTGCACTCCCACCAATGGCAACCGCACCATCAGCTATGATTTTCACATCAGTGGCAGAGACTTCAGCGTATCCCCAATTGATGGCTACAAGATCTTTGCCACCTTGCATATTTTCAAATTCAATCACACCGACCTTGAGAAGTGAGAGAAGGTTACAATGTCCGGGATAAACACCAAATTCTCCCTCACTGCCAGGCATAATGACATACTTTACCTCGCCATTATAGATGCTCCCATAAGGAGTAACAACGCTTAGAGTAAGGTGTTCCATATTATCTCCTGCTATGCACTTTTAAGTTTTTGTGCTTTTTCCAATGCTTCTTGGATATTGCCCACCATATAGAAAGCATTTTCAGGAATATCATCATACTTGCCTTCAAGAATTCCTTTAAAGCCTTCAAGCGTCTCTTCAAGTGTTACATATTTACCCGGACTGCCCGTAAAGATTTCAGCAACGAAGAAAGGTTGAGAGAGAAATTTTTCAATCTTTCTAGCTCTATCAACAACTTGCTTATCCTCTTCTGAAAGTTCATCCATACCCAAAATTGCAATAATATCTTGCAAATCTTTGTATTTTTGCAATACTTGTTGAATCCCAGTTGCAATTTTGTAGTGTTCTTCTCCAACAACTTGTGGATCAAGAATTCTAGAAGTAGAATCAAGTGGATCCACAGCAGGATAAATACCCTTTTCAGAAATCTTTCTGTTAAGCACCGTTGTGGCATCAAGGTGAGAAAAAACAGATGCTGGAGCTGGGTCAGTTAAGTCATCTGCAGGGACATACACAGCTTGAACTGATGTGATAGAACCTTTTTTGGTTGAAGTGATTCTTTCTTGAAGTTTGCCCATTTCCCCTGCAAGTGTTGGCTGATAACCAACAGCAGATGGAATGCGTCCAAGAAGAGCAGACATTTCAGAACCAGATTGCGCATAACGGAAGATGTTGTCAATAAACATCAAGACATCAAGCCCTTTTTCATCTCGGAAATACTCAGCCATAGTGAGACCTGTAAAAGCAATACGATTTCTCGCACCTGGTGGCTCATTCATTTGTCCATAGCAGAGTGCAACTTTATCTAAAACGCCACCTTCTTTCATTTCATTATAGAGGTCATTTCCTTCTCTTGTTCGCTCACCAACACCCGCAAATACAGAATAGCCACTATGCTTGTAGGCAACATTGTGAATAAGCTCCATAATGACAACGGTTTTACCAACCCCGGCACCACCAAACAGCCCAACTTTACCACCCTTAGAATAAGGAGCAAGTAAATCAACAACCTTAATACCTGTCTCAAACATTTCTGTTCTTGTGCTTTGGTTTTCAAAGCTTGGTGCTTCGCGGTGAATTGCCCATTTAAGGTCAGTTGTAAGTGGTTCACCACCATCAATAACATCACCTGTAACATTAAAGATTCTTCCTAGCACTGCTTCACCAACAGGCACCTCAATCATTTTGCCACGAGCCTTTACTTCTTGACCGCGTGTTAAACCTTCTGTCATATCCATAGCAATTGTGCGGACACGATTATCACCAAGATGAGCAGCCACCTCTAGCACAAGCTTATTCTCCTTGCCCTCAATGCTAAATACAACATCAATGGCTTCATTAATCATTGGCAAATACGAGTCAAACTCTACATCCACCACCGGACCCATTACCTGCGTAATCTTACCTTGCATTTGTTCTCCTTTGTATAAGTTTATTTAATTGCCTCAACACCAGCATTAATCTCAACAAGCTCTGTTGTGATTACTTCTTGTCGTGCTTTGTTAAGTGAAATTGTAAGACTTTTTACCAAGTCTCCAGCGTTGTTGGTTGCTGCATCCATAGCCTGGATTCTAGCACTATGCTCAGCTGCCAATGAATCTACCAAAGCATAATACATATTGTATTGAATATATTTCTTGGCAAGCTCATCAAGGATAGCATCCTCTTCATCTTCTGGCTCAATATTCAGGATAGAAGCTTGTGTATCCTGCTCTACATTGATTGTTAGAGGCAGAATAGCACGAGACTCAAGCTCCTGAGAAATCATATTTTTAAAGCCATTATGCACAATCATCACTTCATCTGTCGCACCATTGAGAAAATCCTCTACAACAGCATCGATAAATTCTGTCGCCTTTTCAAAGGTAGGCATAGCACTTAAACCAATAACTTTATCGAGAACCTCAATATCATTAAAGGCAAAAAACGATATACCTTTTTTACCGATACCTCTTAAGCGAACCTTTATGCCTTTTTGCTTGTAGCTTTCCATAAGGCGGACAACCTCCTTGATGGTTGTTGTGTTGAATCCTCCACATAAGCCTTTGTCCGCAGTAATGAAGATAATGTCAAGCTTTTTAATCTCTCTATCCTTGGACTTTGCAAAAAAACGACTATTGATACTATCAAGACCTCGCACACGAATTTTTGCTATAACATCATCAAACATAGCATTGAGTTGATTGGCATACACTTTAGATCGTCTTGCTAATTCTTCAGCTTTTTTCAGTTTTGAGCTTGAAACAAGCTTCATTGCCTTAGTCGTCTTCTGCGTATTCTTAACACTTGTTATCTGTTTGCGTATCTCTTTAAGGTTGCCACCCATAATAGCTCCTTGTTACGCCCCAAAGCTTATTTTAAACTCTTCAAGAGCCTTGCTAAGTTCTGCCTCAATATCCTTATCCAAAGCTTTTTTCACGCTAATATCTTCAAAAATTTTAGGGTATTTAGCTTCAAGGAATGGGTATAGTTCAGCCTCAAAAGCTACAACTCTATTTGCTGGGATATTATCCAAGAAACCATTTGCACCTGCATAGATGATAATGACTTGCTTCTCAATGGCTAAAGGAGAATATGGAGGCTGTTTTAGAATCTCAACCATTCTTTGCCCTCGTTCAAGTTGCTTACGACTTGATTCATCAAGGTCTGAAGCAAATTGTGAGAATGCCTGAAGCTCTCTATATTGTGCCAAGTCAAGACGCAATGTCCCAGCTACTTGTTTAGTCGCCTTAATCTGTGCTGCACCACCAACACGAGAAACAGATAAGCCCACATTAATCGCAGGACGGATACCAGAGTTAAACAAATCCGTTTCAAGGAATATCTGCCCATCGGTAATAGAGATAACATTTGTCGGAATATACGCTGCCACATCCCCTGCTTGTGTTTCAATAATAGGTAATGCAGTAAGAGACCCAGCTCCTAACTCATCATTGAGCTTCGCAGCTCTTTCAAGCAAACGAGAGTGGAGATAGAATACATCTCCAGGGAAAGCTTCACGACCCGGAGGTCTTCTTAGGATAAGAGACATTTCGCGGTATGCCACAGCGTGCTTGCTCAAATCATCATAAATGATAAGTGCGTGTCGTGCATTATCTCTAAAATATTCACCAATTGTTACACCTGTATAAGGTGCTAAGAATTGCATTGCAGCAGAGAAAGATGCTGGAGCATTAACAACGATTGTATATTCCATCGCTCCGTGTTCTTCAAGCTTTCTCACAACCTGTGCAACGGTAGATTCTTTTTGTCCAACAGCGACATAAATACATACAACATCTTGACCTTTTTGATTGATGATTGTATCCACAGCAACCGTTGTTTTTCCTGTTTGTCTATCACCAATAATCAACTCCCTTTGCCCTCTACCAATTGGAACAAGTGCATCGATGGCTTTAATACCGGTTTGAAGTGGTTGATGAACAGATTTGCGTGCCATAATGCCGGGTGCTTTTTCTTCCACAAAGCGATATTCACTTGCTTCAATCGCACCTTTACCATCAATAGGCTCTCCAAGTGTATTAATAACGCGTCCAACAACAGCATCTCCCACAGGCACTTTCATAAGTTTTTTAAGTCTTTTGACAGATGTGCCTTCTTTGATTGTGCGTCCAGACCCAAGGACAACGACACCCACACTGCTTTCTTCAAGGTTAAAAGCAATTCCCGTATCGCCCGTGTCAAACTCTACCATTTCATAATACATTACATTATTTAAGCCATAGACTTTTGCTACACCATCGGCATAAGCTATAACTTTACCTGTTTCACTAATATCAATATTGATATTAAAGTTTTCAATCCTCTCTTTGATGATTGAGCTAATTTCTTCTGACTTGATTTTTGTTGCCACTTGTTTCTCCTTATGTTAATTTAAAGTGCTTTGAGAATATGATTTTTTAAATCACTGCTAAAGCGATCTTTGGAAAAAGACACTTCGATACCTAAATCCTCAACGCTTAGCTTAATACCATCTATTCCACTCAGTTCCTGCTTAATACTAAGTTTCACACCGAGCTTCTTGGCTAGGGAATCTTGAATCTTTTCAAGCGTTTTGATATCAACTTCATCTTTGCCTACAAGCACCGCCGCATATTCTTTCTTCCGTGCAAGCAAACGTTTTTCAAGTTCATTGCTAATATAGGGGATAAGCAAGATTCTATCTGATTGAGCTATGAGACGAAAGAAGTTTTGAATCTTTGTATCAGCACCTTGAATAGAATCGAGTAAAAATTGTTCTTTTTGGGCTTTGCTTAAAAACGGAGACGCGATAATGTCAGCATTTTTTTTGTCTTTAATGACATCAGCAATGCCTTTAAGGATTCTAAGAGCCTCATCTAAATCACAACCTGAATCTATGAGAGCTTGAGTATATTTCTTAGAGATAATGCTTAACATTATGAGATCCTTTTTGTGATGATATTGACATAACATTCTTTATTGAGTTGCAAATTTTTATTTGCAGTAAGCTCATTTAGGAGATTTTCAACGCTTGTTCGCACTGCTTTTCTGTGTTCAAATTCAATATTTGCCTCAAGTGCAGACTTTAAGAGTTCAATGTCTTTTTTGATTTGATCATCATATTTTTGGCGGATAAGATATTCTTCCTGCTTAGCAGAATTAACAATTTCCTTTGCTTTTTCCTTACTCTCTTCTAGACGCTTTTGTGCATTTTCTCTCTCTTGTTTTGCTTTATGTAGATTGTCTTGCACCTCTTGCAGACGAGCGGCAATAGCTTTCTTTCTTGTTGTAAAAATACCTTTTATAGAATCAAAAGCAAAATACCACAAAATCGCAATAAATATGACGAAGTTGATCACACGCGGGATAAAATCACTATTCTCAATACTTGCTGAAGCTAAAAGTAAAGATGGAAAAGCTACAAGCAAAGCACAATACAAAAATTTTCTCATCATAGCCCTCCTAGATTTGTTTGAGTTTTGAATCTAAAGCAAGCTTAAACACAGGAAGCTGCTCGATCAAGTCGTTGTAAAGTTGAGTTTGTTGCTCTTGCAACTCTTTTTTATATTCTGTAAGCTTACTCTCATTTTCAGCTTTCTTGGCATTTATCTTTTCCTCATATGTTGCTTTTGCTTCTTTTGTGGCTGCTTCTAGGATTTGAGCTGCCTCTTTTTTTGCGTTTGAAAGGATTTGTGCAATCTCCTCATCTATACGCTGAACATCACCCCTATGATTTTGTGTGCTTGATAAATCTCGCTCAATAGAGCTATCACGATTACTCATAAAAGACATTACGGGCTTGAACAACCACTGATTAAGCAGATAAATAAGTAGAATAAATGTAACAAAAACAAGTAGCATTAAATACGGATTGAGAGTAATGCTCATCTAATCTCCTTAGTGTGAAAGGTATATGTAAAAACTTTACGCATTCTAACAGGTTAAAATATATTAAACCTTAAAAGAAGTATTATTTTGCCAATTTTTTTAACAAAATGGTAATTTCTTCATCACTTTTAAAACTCACATTGAGTTTTGTCGCGTTGATATTGCTTTGAATCCCAAGCAATGCCAACTCCTCTCTAAGCTCTTCTAGCAGGGACATATCAAGCTTTTTGACATCTTCTTTAAGCTTTGTTTTGGGGGCAGAATCTTGCCCACCTTTAATTTTTTTAATCAATGTTTCAGTATCACGCACATTTAGTTTTTGTCCCACGATAGAATCTGCCACAAGCTTTTGCTCAGATTCACTTAATGTAACAAGCATTTTAGCGTGTCCTTGCGTGATTTTTTCCTCACCCAGCATTGTTTTGACTTCATCACATAGCTGCAATAAACGCAGAGTATTTGTAATTTGCGTTCTTGATTTATTGATACGCTTTGAAAGCTCTTCGTGTGTAATGTCATACTCTTCAAGTAGCTCTTGATAGGATAGTGCAAGCTCAATAGCGTTAAGCTCCTCGCGTTGAATATTTTCAATAATAGCCAACTCACGCATTTTTTTCTGTTCAATTTCAGCTACAATCGCCCTTATATTGCTTAAACCAGCAAGTTTTGAAGCACGCAATCTTCGCTCCCCAGCGATGAGAACATAGTCGCCATCGCCATTGTCATACACCACCACAGGCTGCAATAAGCCGTGTTCTTTTATAGATTCTGAAAGTTCTTGTAATGCTTCCTGATTGAATGTTTTGCGTGGCTGATAGGGATTTGGCTTAATGATGTCAATATCAAGCTCTAGGACAAGTGATGAATTGTCACTAAGATTCTGTTCATAGGCTTCGGCTGTTTCAGCGAGTATCGCTCCTAAGCCTCTGCCCATTGCTAATTTCTTTTTAGCCATTGTTTTTACGCTCCTTGTAGAATGGCGCGTGCGAGATTTTCATACGCTACACTTCCATTAGATCGTGCATCATAAACCATTATAGGCTGGGCAAAGCTGGGAGATTCAGCAAGTTTCACGCTACGAGGGATAATAACAAACTCGTTTTGATTTTTAAAAAGTTCCTTGCTAAAATGCTCTTTTAGCTCATCAAAAACCTGCCTTGAAAGATTGTGTTGCCCTGAATACATTGTAGGTAAAAAGCCCTTGATGGCAAGTCTTGGATTGATAGTATCTTTCAAAAGCTTGATTGTATTAAGCAGCTGCGATAAACCCTCAAGTGCAAAAAACTCACACTGAATTGGCACAATCACAGAATCTGCTGCAGCCAAGGCATTCACAGTGAGTGAGCCAAGGGCTGGTGGAGAATCTATAATGATAAAATCATATTGATCTTTGATTTCTTCAATCTTTTTGCTTAAAAGCAGCTCACGACCCTTAATGCTGTTTTTGCTATAAAATTCCTTTTCAATCCCTGCTAGTCCAATATTTGAAGGAGCAAGGTCAAGGTTTGGAATCTCTGTCTTTAGAATGATTTTAGAGAGTTTTTTAGAGCCGGTAAGAACATGATAAATATCAGATTCTATTTTGTTGCGTCTAAAGCCAAAGCTTGTTGTGGCATTTGCCTGTGGGTCATAGTCAATCACAAGCACTTTTTTACCCTCATTTGCAAGAAATGCAGCCAAATTAACAGCGGTCGTCGTCTTGCCCACGCCGCCTTTTTGATTTGCTATGGTAAGGACTTCACACATAGTATCTCCTTTATCTTAAGCTATAAATTCTCTCTCCATTCACATTAAGTGAGCCATCATCATTAAGTGTAGCGTCTTTTAAACAAACTTGCTGATTGTGAAAATGAAAAAAGAAAGAATTATTTTTGTGAAATTCTAGCTTATAAATACTAAAAATCTGCTTCCAAGATGTAAATTTTACAAAGCTTTCAAAAAAATCATTCAAAAAGCCTTCCGGCTTAATTTTTTGGCTTATATAAGATTCTAAAGTCGCATATTCTGTGGAGATGAGATTGATACCTATGCCACATACAATGCTATCACGCACTTTTTGGGTGAGAATCCCACCGATTTTTCGCTCATCTATGTATAAATCATTTGGGTATTTGAGCCACACCTGTGAGCCAAGAGAGCGTAAAAACTGCTGCATAATCACGCCAAAAAATATGGAGCTAGATTCTAGTTTTAAATCATTTGGAAGAGATTGAAGCTCTAAAGCAAAAGAAAACATCAGCCCAGATTTAATACTGCTCCATTGATTGCCCCTGCTTCCAATGCCGTTTGTCTGCTCTTTTGCGTGAATACAAAAGGGGCTATGTAGAGTTTCATTTTTGATAGAATCTAGTGCATATTGTTGCGTAGAGGGGAGTGTATCAAAATGATACATTTGCCTTTGAAGTGTTTTGAGTGTTTGAGAATCTAGCATACTTAGCTCAAAATATCGCCGATTTTAAGACGCTTGCCATTGATGTAAAGCGGAGCGGTGATTTTAGCCTTGCCTTCTTGTTGCAAAAAGCCAATACGCAAACTCCCCATCAAGCAACCAACAACAATAGATTCAGAATCTATGTCTAAAATCTCGCCTTCCTTGTGGGATTGCACCATCTCTACAAGTTCTACATCAAAAAGCTTGAGTGTATAGCCATTGGCACTTTGGATAAAGATATGAGGCCACTCGCAATAGGCTAGATATACGTGATACACGTTTTTGGCACTTTTAAGCTCCACCTTGCCAAAAGATTTTACAATCTTCCCACAATAGCTTGAATCTAAATCGTATTGCTTGAGCGGTTTAATCTTGTTAAAATTTTTAAGTGTATTGATGGCGAGTTTCCCCCCAAGGCGTGAAAGCTCCTCGCACAAAAGAGTAAAATTCTGCCCCGTATTAGCAAGGTAAGAAAAGCCTAGAATCTCCCCGCTATCAAGCTTTGCATTCATTCTCATTGCACTTATGCCAAAAAATTTTGGTTGGCTTAGGAGCATTTGCTGAATAGGGCTTGCACCTCGCCATTGTGGTAAAAGTGAAGCGTGGATATTGATACAAGGGGCTATGTCTAAAAAAGCTTGTGGCAAAATCTTCCCATACGCCACGACTAAAATCATATCAGGCTTTAAATCACGGATAGATTCTATAAAAACAGAATCTATGCTTTGGGGTTGTAAGATTTGTATATGTTTTAGATTTTTTTGAATAAGCATTTCCTTTGTGTGTGGGGCTTTTAGCTCTCCTTTGCGTCCAAAGGGCTTATCAGGTTGGCAAATGAGTGCGAGAACTTCAAACGCACAATCTTCAAGCAGGGGTGCAAAAACAGCACTTGCAAAGCTCGGTGTCCCAGCAAGAATAATTTTCATTTCACGCCTTTTGCTTGAAAGCGTATAGCTCTTGCAGTCCTTGAGAATCTGCAGGGCAAAAGAGTGTGCCAGAATCTTGAGTGTTATGCAAAAGAAAGTTTTTTAGCACATTAAGTTTGCGTCCGTGGCTTAGGAACATCATACAATGGCGTTGCAATAAAAAATCCGCCGCCATAAGTTTAGTAACAATCCCGCCGGTTGCAAAGCTACTATGTGGCGTGTGGGACTGACTAAGGGCATCTTCAGGGATTGTATGCACCTGCGGGAGAAGCTTGGCAGTAGAATCTGTATGCGGATTCTTATCAAAATAGCCATCAATATCACTGAGAATAGCTAAAAGCTTTGCTCCAAAGTAATATGCCACGTGTGCGCTTAGCCTGTCATTATCACCAAAAATAATTTCACTCGTGGCAATGGCGTCATTTTCATTAATAATAGGCAAAGCGTTGTTAGCCAAAAGTGCATCAATAGTGCTGCGTGCAAAGGCAGTGCTTTTACGAGAATCAAAGTCGTGTCCGGCAAGGAGAATTTGAGCTGTTGGAATGTTGAATTTATCAAAAGCTTTGCGGTAAGATTCCATAAGCAAGGGCTGCCCGATACTTGCAAGGGCTTGTTTATTTTGCAATGTGCTTTTATCAATCTGCACTCGCGTATAGCCACTTGCCACCGCTCCAGAGCTTACCAAAATCACATCAAAGCGAGTTTTAATCTCACTAATAAGATTTGCTAAAGCATTAATCTGCCCCTCATCAATCGCCTCGCCATTGCAGAGATTTGAGCTTCCTATTTTTAAAACAATCCTTGGTTTTTGCATACATACCCCTTATGGTAAAAATTTATTAAAAGCAAAAAGATGGTGTAGGCGTTTTGGGATAAAAGCGTTGAATCTTTTTCGCCAAGCACATAATGCGACATAATCCCTATTTTTTGTAACGATACCTTGAGTGTGCTGTGCATTTGGGTCAAGATAATGTGTTTTTTGAGTAAAAATGTGATTAAAAAAATCATATAGGATATGAGAATAAAGTTGCTGCCCCCCCCCCCGTGTGTTTTCTAGCCATTTTTGATTTTTGGGTGTATGAAGTAGCATAGGCTCTTTAAGCATTGCAAGAAATGCTTGCGAATCGTTATCAAGTCGTTCAACTTCTTTAACAACAGAATCTAGGCTGTCAAAATTATGGACATTGATAAAGGCTTTTGGGTTAAAAATAGGGCGATAATGAACATATTTTTCATCACAAAGTGTGGGGTCGCCCCAATAGATCGGCACACATTTTGCCCTAAAGGCTTGAATAAGTTTTTCGGTAACATAGCCCGGGTATGAGGAATTTTCAAAGCAAATGTGGAATTTATAATCTTTAAGCCAATGGTATTTGCTTGTGCTGAAGTTTTCAAATCTATCGCCAATAGCCCCACCGATGTTGTTTCGCCATTGCCCACCAGAATCTACTTTTTTATACATAGAGAGTTTATCAAAAATTTCTCCCCTTATCGGGTCGCCACCACCATTTGTAACCATAAAAGCACAAAATTTTGTTTTTTGCTCTAAAATTTTCTCATCGCATTGATGTTTGATGAGTGCGTTTTCAAGGTCTTTAGCACATTCAGGCAGGGCAAAAAGTGGCAAATAAAGATGTCTATTGCCAAAGTTAAGAAAATCAAAATCCACCCCATAATCACATAGATTCCAATCTGTGCGGACATTTTCCCCCGTGTAAAAAATCTTTATGCAAGGGTGCTGATAGCTAAGATGATTTGAGCCAAAAACACTATACAGCAAAAAATCCGGCTTTTCATCATACACAAAGTTATAATAGGGCGATAAAAGCTTTAAAATATCATTTTCGTGTATATATTCTTTTTGATTGCTTCTATCCCACCAATCAGCTATGGCGATTTTAATCGTTGGCTTTGTCATTGAGTTTCCTTAAAGTTTTTGAAAGATAGTGCTGATACACGCTTTGGATTCCCTCTTTTAGGTGGATTTTTGGCTTCCAGCCTAGGGCGTTTAATCTACTTGAATCCATAAGTTTTTGGTAAGTGCCATCGGGCTTACTCTTATCAAATACAAGCTCCCCTTCAAAGCCCACAATCTCTTTAATAAGCTGTGAAAGCTCTGCAATACTTATATCGCTCCCATAGCCGATATTAAGATGTGTATTGCGGATTTCATTTGGGTTTGTAATACAATCTTTAAAGCTAAGATTCTGCATTACAAACACACAGGCTTCTGCCATATCGCTCACGTGTAGCAGCTCTCTGCGTGGCTTACCGCTCCCCCATATTGCCACACTTTTTTCCGTGATACCATAGCTTTGTAAAAACTCTTGCAAAGCTACCCCTTGCAGCCCTGTATCTTTCTCCACTTGCTCTAACTCCCCAAGGGATAAGAGTTTGGCTAGATGAATCTTGCGTAGCAATGCAGGTAAAACGTGGGAGGTTTGTAGGTTAAAGTTATCATTATTACCATAAAGATTAGTTGGCATAACGGATATAAAATCGCACCCATACTGCAAGGCAAAGCTCTCGCACATCTTGATTCCAGCAATTTTTGCAATAGCATAGGGTTCATTGGTGTATTCTAGCTCACTTGTGAGCAAAGCATCTTCACTCATAGGCTGTTTGGCATTTTTTGGGTAAATACACGAGCTACCAAGAAAGAGGAGTTTTTTTACCCCGTATTTATAGGCGTTAAAAATGATGTGGTTTTGAATGGAGAGATTCTCATAGATAAAATCCGCACGATAGGTGTTATTAGCGGCAATCCCTCCCACCTTTGCCGCAGCTAAAAATACATACTCCGGCTTTGTGGTAGCAAAAAATTTTTCAACACTCCCTCCATCAAGCAAATTAAGCTCCTCGCGTGTTTTTGTGATGAGATTTGTATAGCCTTGTGCCTGAAGCAAAGCAAGTATGCTTGAGCCAACAAGCCCTTTGTGTCCTGCAA
>CAUWMC010000018.1:0-3569 GCA_963559865.1 uncultured Helicobacter sp. | reverse complement strand
ATTTGTATATATAAAACCTATAATTTACCGACTAGAATCTACATCTTTGATAAACCTTAATAAAAAGAAAAGCGGAATGAAAGTTATTGACAAAATAAATGAGATTCTAAAAGCAAAAAACCTAAGCAAAAAAGAGCTTGCCAATCGCCTTATAGACTTGGGCTTGCGTGCAAATAAAACGGGTGAGACGCCCACAATCTCTAGCATTTATGCTTATCTCAATGGGAATATTGAGCTAAAAGCGGATATGATTCCATTTATTGCTGATGCTTTGGGCGTGTATGAGCAGGAGCTTTTCTCCCAAAGCTCACCGCACAAAATGCTTCAAAGATTCTGCTTACAAGACCCAAATCTTGCTAAATATAGCCATATTGTAGAACTGCTAGAATACATAAGCCCAAAGTCCCTAGAAACGCTTGAAAAAACGCTACTTAGTCAAAAAGAAAAGACAATCCAGCTCAATGAGATTTTGCAAAATCTATAAGACATTTTTACCACTCATTATGCCACTTATGCCCTACACTTTTTGTTCATTTTTTAACTCCCCATTTTTAACTCCCCATTTTTATCTCCCACATTTTTTGCTCCCTTAGATTCTAAACGCCACCATAATGCAAAATATACTTAAGAATCCTGCATATCATTCCACGCTGCATTCCACGCTAAAAACCAAAATAGGCTTAATTTTTGACTTGATTCGCTATGTGTTACCACAAAATGCTATACTCCCGCCTATGAATATACACACCACTCAAATAAGCCACGAGCTTATACAAAGCATTGCTAGTGTCTCTCTCTCGCTCTTTAGAAAGAACTTTTTTGGAATCTTCCACGGAGCCATTTCTGCACGAGTGAGCAAAAACCGCTTCCTTATCAACAAGCAACACGCCATTTTTGATAATCTCAACGCAGATTCTATGATTATGCTCTATCAAAAGCAAGATTATCGCTGGAATGAAGCAAGTCTCCACGCTCCCATTCACGCTGCGATTTATGAGGGATTTTCTGAAGCAAAATTCATCGCTTATGCGATGCCACCTTACCTTGTGTCTTACTCGCTTAAATACGACAAGCTAGAGCCTAAGGATTATTTTGGATATAAATTTTTAGCCCCAAGTATTGATATTTTTGACCCTAAAGATTATGAAAGCTGGGCGGAGCGTGCCGATACGGATATACCGCGATATTTTAAGGAACATTCGCATAGCTTTATGCTGATTAAGGGCTATGGCGTATATGTCTATGCACGAGATTTGCATACATTAGCCAAAATTATTGCCTTGATTGAAAATTCTTGTAAGATTCTGCATTACAACGCTGATTTGGGTGAGGTGTTTCAAACAAGCCCAAAATATGACATCTAGGGACAAACGATGAAAGCCTTTGCTTCAAGTGCTTTAGAGATATTTTATAAACTTTGTGAGATTCCGCATTGTAGCTTTCACACGCAGGATATGTTCTCTTTCCTTTGCTCACATCTAGAATCTCAAGGCTACACATTGAGTGTAGATTCTGCTTGTAATATTCACGCCAAAAAGGGCAAACCTAGAATCTGCCTGCAAGGGCATTATGATATGGTGTGCGTTGGGGATTCTACCAAACACAAAGGCGTTACACCTATACAAAAAGATGGCTTTTTGTATGCCAAAGATTCTAGTCTTGGTGCGGATAATGGCATAGCTTTAGCGTGTATGTTAGCCCTAGATGTGCCTGATATTGAGCTACTCTTTACCAATGATGAAGAAGTAGGAATGATAGGAGCAAATAATCTTAACCTAAACATAGAATCTTCTCTGCTTTTAAACCTTGATAGCGAGGATTTAAACGAGATTGTGCTGGGCTGTGCTGGGGGCGTGGATATAGAATGCAGTGTAAATCTTAATGCCTTTTTGCACCCCTTAGATTCTATTTTGCCCTCCTATCCTTATATATACAAAATCACAAGTTCAGGCTTTTTAGGGGGGCATTCGGGGATTGAGATTCACAAAAACAAGGAGAATGCTTTAAGCGAGTTTGGATTCTTTTTATCAACGATTGAAGCTTATATCATCACACTTAATGGCGGGGAGAAACGCAACTCCATACCGGTGGGAGTGGAGGCGATTATCGCTTGTGATAAGCCATTAGATTCTATATTTTATACGCCAAATGGGGCTTGTTTTCATTGTGAGATTCTAGAATCTAGCAATGAAAACAACGCCTATCACAAAGATGCGATTGTCCCTTTGCTTTGTGGAATCCATAGTGGCGTGTATGCCGGAGATAAACAAGGGGTGCTTTGCTCTTTAAACCTTTCACTTGTCACGCAAAAGCAGGAGGGCTTAGAGCTTATCCTAATGGCTCGGGCAAATACTCAAGCCCTACTTGAGCGGACAATCAAGCGTTTAAAAATAATGCTACCCTATCTTAATCCACATTGCTCTATGAAAACAAGCGGATATTACGCCCCTTGGGAGAAAAGCATAGAGCCGACGCATAAAGCTTTAGAGCTTTTAAGCTCACTCTATGCCAAGCACAATATCACACCTCATCACACTCAAATCCACGCAGGACTAGAATGCGGAATTCTAAAAAGGCAGATTTTAGCCCATTCAAATATCAAAGACTTTGAGATTCTATCCATTGGTCCTACTATTCACGCCCCACATAGTCGCAATGAATGCCTTGATTTAAAAGATTTTGAGATTTTTTGCGATATTTTGGAAGAGTTTATCACAATGTATAAGGACGCATAAATGCAACACATCAAAGCTGGAATCATCGGCATTAGCGGATACACGGGGCTAGAACTTGCTAAAATTTTATTCAACCACCCTGTATTTAAACTTAGCTATCTTGCCAACACACAGGGAGAAAGCACCTTAGAACATACTCATACTATGTTAGATTCACTCCCCTTATCTCATCTTCCCATTCATAAGGCAAATGCACAAGAAGCTTTGGATTGCGAGATATTATTTCTCGCTTTGCCACATAAAAGTGCTATGGCGATGACACAAGAGATTCTCACATTAAGCAAGGCAAAAAGCAAACCTATTAAAATCGTAGATTTATCCGCTGACTACCGCTTGAGTGCGGAAAACTATGAGGCAAATTACTGCACTCATATTGATAAAGAGAATCTCAAACACGCCATCTATGGATTAGTAGAATACAACCGCCAAGATATACGCAATGCCACACTTGTGGCAAATCCGGGCTGCTATCCTACCGCTACGCTTTTGGGACTATTGCCTTTTGTGAGCTATTTGCAAGATTCAAATCCTGTGTTTATTGACGCTAAAAGTGGTGTGAGTGGGGCAGGGAAGACTTTGAGCGAAAATACACATTTTTCACATATTAATGAGAATCTTTTTGCCTACTCGCCACTACACCATCGCCACCAAATAGAAATTGCCGAAAAATGCGTTACACTCGGGCAAAAAGAGTTGGACATTCATTTTGTGCCACACTTAAGCCCTATCACTCGCGGTATGCTTGTGAGTATTTTTGCAACGCTAAAAAACCCCTTAAGCACACAAGAGGCAAAGGAGATTCTAGATTCTGTCTATGGAAGAGAATCTTTTGTG
>CAUWMC010000017.1:0-11653 GCA_963559865.1 uncultured Helicobacter sp. | reverse complement strand
GTATTGTATTTTTCATTTTTGCCCTTTTTAATTAGAATCTAAAGCTCACACAATAAAAAAAAAAAAAACGCATTTTAAATTTTGGCAAGTTTATTGCAAGATTCACGCAAAATTTATACAGGATTCACAAAAATACAGAATCTTAGCGTTTAAGATTGAGTGCTTCTTTGACTAAATCATCGCCTGTGGTAAAGGCTTTGGCATTCATAGAATAGCCCCGCTGCATAACAATAAGCTCTGTTAGGGCATTTCCCACATCAACATTGCTCGTCTCCAAATGCTTATACAGCACCGAGCCAAACTTAAGATTGAGCCCTTCCCAGCCTAAAATCGGCTTTCCACTAATGGTGCTTGCATCGCCATTTACAACCATTTCTGTCATCTCAAAAAGATTTCCGCCTACTTTCCTTAAGCCTTGGTCATTGACAAATGCCGCAATACCCACGCGTCCCATAGGCTCATACGCTCCATTATCAAAAGCAAGGAATATAATGCCATCTTTATCAATCCTTACATCACGCAAATGCCCTTCCGCTCGTCCATCTTGATCCTTTCCTAAAATGCCAGAATCTCTATACACAAAGTTTGAGCTTTGTATATCCTTTGCCCCTGCGATATTATATGTCAAGCTCTTATCGCCAAAATTTAGCTCAATAGGCTCGGCACTTGGCTTCCCATCGGCATCAAATTCTATGTTGTGAGTTACATAATCGGGGCTTATCATAATCTCCCCGTGCTGGTCAAACACTGCTGAACGCACTTCCCATTTTTCCTTGATTGGCGGCTCGGATTCAGGATTGCCCGATTGCACCATAAAGTAATGGCTTTGGACTAGGAATTTCTTACCACTTTCATCATAGATTTCTACATTGGTTTGGTAACTTGGCATTTGGATAAATTCGCTAAAGAAGCTATCCCCCCTAATCTCCTGCCAACCGACATTATCAAGCTTAGGATCGCTTGAGCCACTATCTACGATTTTGCGATAAAGCTTACCCTCATAGCTTACAATATCATCAACCTGATAGGTGCTGCCTTTGGCATAGCTTGGGGGCAAGGCAGATTCCACTCTGCCTAGCTCTTCCCAATTCCCTTCATTGATAGGGTTGTTTCCTGCGGAGTTTATGCGTTGAAAGATTTTGCCTTCACTTTGCACCACATCGCCTTCAAGGTAGGTGGTATTATCGCTCCATTGGCTTAATGCACTGCTATCTAGAATCTTCCAATTTTCCTTATCCATAAATGGATCTTCGCTTGTTCCCAGCTCACCTGTACGGATAAATGAGACTCCCTTATACTGAACGATAGCATTTTTTTCATAGGCTTTATTTGTATTAAAGTTTGCTCCAACGCCACTACTAAAATTTTCATTCTTACCCTTGAATCCTAGCTTTTCAAAAAGACTCCCTCCAAGCTCAAGGTTAAGATTCTTATAAGAGTTATTTTTTAGCTCTAGGCTTACTTTCTCGCCGACTTTTCCATCAGCGCCTTTGCTGATTTCTAAATCTAGCCCGACCTTTTCACGCAAGAGATTTTTCAAATCATTAAAAGTGCGGAATTCCCCAGATTCTGCCCCGCCATTGCCATATTTGAAATTTAAAGTCTCCTTTTTGCCATCTTTATCTATGATAAGACGCACTTCATTGTAGCTTGGGGCATTAAGCGGCAAATCATCAGTAGCAAAGGCGTTAATATCTGTATCCATAAATCGTTCAACATCAAACTCACCATCTTTATTTTTAAAAAATGATGACACAGAAGTGGCGTTTTCATTTTTATTAAGATTTGCACTTACATCAAGCTTTGTGGTAAGCACGGGGCGATAGTAAAGATTCTGTGGGACTTGCATAGGTTGCAATTTCCCAGAAGCAAGGGCTGCAAAATCAACTTCTTCGCTCTTGTTTGAAGTGTAGATTCCATCTTTAATCTTGCCTAAATCTACACCATACATATAATATCCGCTTGTATTGACGATGTAGCCCTCTCCATCACGCAAAAATGAGCCATCGCGTGTGAAGTAGTTTTTTTGCTTTTTTTCATAGCCATCATCTTTTATCTCAAAACTCCCGCTCTTTTGCTCCCCTACGACAAACCAGCCCTTACCCTCATAGGCGACATTAAACTCCCCATCACTCGCCTTGTAGCTCCCACTACGCGTAGATATGGCATTGCTTGATTTTGTCGCACCATAGTTCATATCATTATTGATAGGAGAATCTGCATTAAGAGAATCCATATTGGTGCTAAAAAGGCTTTCAAATTGTGGAATATTCTCACGATAGCCGATAGTATTGACATTGGCAATATTATTTGAGATAGAATCTAGCCCAAATTGATGAGTTTTAATCCCGCTGTAAGAGTTGATAAGAGTGCTATTCATAGCCCGTGGTCCTTATTGTAAAACTCAATAGCACTATCAAGTGGCAAAATCATATCGCCCATTCTTAGCATAGGTGAGCCCTTATCAAAGATAATGCTTTGCACCTCTCCACGCCCAACGCGCGCGGTATGGTATTGTTTGCTTGTTTCATCAAGGTTGTATTCCGCACGAATATTATATGTGCCATCATCTACTTGTTTGCCATTATTATCTAGCGTATCCCAAGTAAATTCCAAATATCCGCTTTGGTTATTTTTATCTTTAAGCGAAATGCTTTTTACCATCTCATTATTGCTATTAAAGATATAAATTGTCGGCTCACCCTTTTGTGTATCAATCTTTTGGTCAAAATAGATTGAAAATTTCACCGCCTTACCCTTTTGCACATTCACGCCAAAGACATCAGTCTCTGCTACCTTGCCAATCATTGAGACGGTGTTGAGTGCATTGAGCTGTGCGGTGGCGACATTTGATTTAGCTGTATCTTGCATACCAAGATTAAGTGCTTCTAAGGATTCTTTCATTTGTGCTTGAAACTCTTTTAGCTCTTTATTTGTCTCTTGTGTGCTTTTCATCGCTTCTGCTACTTCTACCATTGTCTTTTTATTCTGCTCTTGCATTTCTACTTGCGTGAGCTGGGCAGTTTGCGTGATAATCTTATCAGTCTCCATTGGTGCGGTTGGGTCTTGATTTTTAAGCTGTTCTAAGAAAAGTCGCATAAAAGCGTCATTATCAAGCTCATTAATATTACGAACTTTTTCTTTTTCTTTTGCTATTTTTGCCGCGCTTCCTGTTACTTCTGCTAAATCAATCGCCATTGCTAAACTCCCTTTTTAAGCGTATTTAGGTAATGTAATATGCATTACATTGACTTCACTTTGTGAATCTTCTAAGCTATTTTTGTTCCCTTCTTCTCTTTGCTCTTGTGGAGCATTGCCTCCGCCATTATGCCCCTTATTGCCACTGCTGCCATCATTTGAGCTAAAGCTTAAATCCACATTTTCAAAGCCCACTTGTGCGAGATTGTTTTTAAAATCCACTTGATTTTGTAAAAATAACCCAACCGCTGTGGCATTTGATACCACCTGAATATGCAAATCCTTGCCTTTTTTAGTGATGGTAAGCTCTAGTGTGCCAAGATTCTGTGGATTAAGCTCTAAGGATAGCTTTGTGATAGGGGGCTTGTAGTTTAGCACCTCTTCACGCAAAGCTTGAGCAAAATTCCTTACACTCTCCCTTGCAAGGGCAGAGCGATAGAGAATCTGTGTGCGACTATTTTCTTTTGCACCTAGGACTTCCGCACTTTGCTTAGATTGAGTTTTGCCCTTACTTTCTTCTACCGCTTCAGTTTCTTTTGTTTTTGTTTTCTTTTTGCCTCCAGCTAGAAGCATTTCTGCAAAGCTTTTTTCCTCTTCTTGAATCTGACTTTGCTCATTAAAGAGCAGTGATTCCTCTAGTTGCGTATCTTGAATCTTGCTTGTTTGCGATGGATTTTGCGAATCTATTTTATTAGATTCTTTACTTTGTGTATCCCTTTTTGGATTCTTCTCACTATCTTTTTTATCCCCACTTTTAGATTTGCCCTTTAGCGCTCCAGATTCTAAGGCAGCAATACTTTGGGCTAACGCATTAGGCTTTTGAGAAGCGTTTGCTTGAGGTTTTGAAGTATGCTTTTGTAGCTCTTCAATGCTTGGTATCTCATCAAGCTTTAGTGCTTCTTCAAAGCTTTTTAGCTCCGCACTTTTGGTATCTGTAAGTATTTGGGCTTGAATCTCTTGCCGTGTCTCTTGCTTTGTATATTTAGATTCCACTTGAGCAGGGCTAGATTCTAACTTTTTATCCTGTGTAGCATTTTTAGGTGCTTTATTTTTTGTCTTTTTAGAATATTCGCTTACAAGCTCACTTCCCTCCGCCTTACTCTTTTTATTTTTTTTGCTTGTTTTTTTGGCTTTGGGCTGGGATTGCAAATTTTCTATAGAATCCTTACCCTCTTGCTCTAGGGACACATTGTTGTGAGGATTAAGAATCTTATTTGCCTCATTCTCAGCTACCAAAGGTGCAGTTTTTGCCTTAAGGGCTTTTTGCAGCACATTATCCTTTATATCTTGCTTATCCGAGCTGGGGTGTGTCCTTTAGAGAAAATATGCCGCCTTTATTGTCATCATCAGCCTTTTTTGTTGGATACTCATTTGAGATTTTGCTTGTAATGTTTTTTGGCTTTTTTGTTCCGCGTTGCACAATAGCGATTCTATCCACATTATTTTCATACTCATAGCTAATCGTCTCTTTTGCCGATGCGGGAATGCTCTTTGGTTTTACAGGCTTAGCTTCCTTTGCTCCTAATCCCGCTTGTGTTTCTAGCGCCTCTTGAATGAGAGATTGAGCATTTGTGCCTTGTGTTTCTAGGCTCATTTTACTAGGATTCAAGCCCTTTGTTTGAGCAAGATTCTGCACATCAGCTAGAGTCTTTGTGGCTTGGGCTTCTTCTTTTGGAGCTTGAGGCATTGGCATAGTGGCAATGCGTGGAGCTTGAGCTTTTGTATCTTTTATAGAATCTTTGCCCTCTGCTATTTTGTCCGTAGCTGCTACTGTGCTTAAAGGAGTGCTTAGAGCTTCTACAAGAGGATTGGCTTCTTTTGGCTTGTTTTCTTTAGATGATTTAGCAATTTTTTCTTGCAAACCGATTTTTGAATCTTCACTCACGCTATCCTTAAAATCAAAAGGCACAGCAGCGTTAGAGGCTTGAGCCTTTGGGCTTGTGGCTTTTAAGTTTTCAGTCTTTTTTGCGTGTGATGTAAGATTCTTATCAAGCAAATCATCTTTTTTATCTGTTTGCATAGGTGTTTTACTCTCTGTTTTACTCATCTTACCCTGCAAGGCTTTGCTAAGCGGATTTTTATCATCTATGGTTTGAGCTACATTTGCTTCTTGAGATTCTTTTTGAGCTTTTGCTTTAGCCTGTTTGGCAAACATATTTTCAAATTTACTCTCTAGCTTATTCACATCTGCTGAAGGTGAATGAGGGCGTTTTTCTAGAATAGAATCAGGTTTATTGAGAATAGAATTTTGCATTGCATCTAACATATTGCACTCCTTACAAGAAAATATGCCAACACTCAAGCAAATTGTATTCCTAAAATAACAATGCGTTTTTAGTGTTTTTTATGGAATAAAGCGTATAATCCCACACTTTTTATAAGGCAAGTATTTTTAGAGGTGCATTGTGTATAAAAAAATATTTATGGGCTTAGTTTTGTGTGTAAGTATGCAAAAGGGCTTTTGTGCTGAAAAAAGCGGCTTTGAGATTTATGGTGATGTGATGCAGATTCTGCCTTTTGCAATGATGGCATATAGCTATGCTATTGATGATATACAAGGCGTGAAAGAACAAGCCATAGGGGCTGGAGCGACTTTTCTTACCACACACGCTATCAAGCAAGGCTTTGTAATTCTCTCTCGCTCAAATGAATCGTATGCGAGAATCTCACAACGCCCAAATAATGGCAGTTTTAATGGTTTTCCAAGCGGACATACTTCATTTGTTTTTTCCGCAGCTGGATTTGCACAAAAGCGTTATGGTTGGAAGTGGGGAGTGCCACTTAGCCTGATTGCAAGTTCAGTAGGTGTAAGTAGAGTGTATGCAGAGAGACATACGACTACACAGGTTATCGCTGGAGCGATTTTGGGCTTTTCTCTTTCATATTTTTTGGCAAGCAAACAAAGCAAAGATTCACAGCTTACCGCTTGGATAGATAATGCGGAAAATGGCACACAAAGCTATCATATAGGGTATATAAAGCGATTTTAGAATCTGCTTTAATTTATTTTAAAACTTTAGGCAGTGTAATGCCCTTTTGCCCTTGATATTTGCCTTTTTTATCTTTATAGCTAGTCTGGCAAGGCTCATCGCCTTCCAAAAATAATACTTGAGCTATGCCCTCATTAGCATAAATCTTTGCTGGAAGTGGCGTTGTATTTGAAATCTCAATAGTGATATGCCCCTCAAACTCTGGCTCAAAAGGCGTAACATTCACAATAATCCCACACCTTGCATAAGTGCTTTTACCAAGACAGATAGCAAGCACATTGCGTGGCATTCTAAAGTATTCTATCGTTCTAGCTAGAGCAAAAGAGTTTGGCGGCACAAGGCAGTAGCCCTTTTCACTTGCATCAACTTCTACAACATTGCGTTCATCAAAGCTTTTAGGATCAACCAAAGTCGCACCGATATTTGTAAAAATCATAAATTCACTACCAACGCGAATATCATACCCATAGCTTGATAACCCATAACTTACGATATTTTGCCCCACTTGTTTCTCACAAAATGGCTCAATCATACCCTTTTTACTCATCTCTTTAATCCATAAATCAGACTTTAAACCCATTTTACACCTCGCTTTTTGCAAAAAATTTGCGTATCTTTAAAAAATCGTGTTATTATAGCAGATTAAATTTCACGACAAGAAAGGTGCAAGATGAATCTACAAGAAATCAAAAAGATTATGGAGCTATTTGACAATAGCGATATTGCGAAGTTCAGTATTAAACAAGAGGGCTTTGAGCTCAAACTCCAAAAAGCTGGTGCTAATGCTAGTGCATATGGGGCGGTTACAGCTGTTGCTCCAGCTCCTGCTGCGGCTATCCCTCAAGCCCTAGCAGCGGCAGAATCTGCCCCTGTGGTAGCCACACCTAGCACACCAAAGGATACAGGCGGACATTTTATCACTTCTCCAATGGTAGGGACATTTTACCGCTCTCCAAGCCCGGGTGCTGCTCCGTATGTTAATGTCGGTGATACAATCAAAAAAGGGCAGACTGTTGCGATTATTGAGGCAATGAAGATTATGAATGAAATTGAGGCTGAATTTGACTGCAAGGTTGTTTCTATTGAAGTGAGCGATGGGCAGCCTGTGGAATTTAGCACTAATCTTATTAAAGTTGAAAAACTCTAAGGCAAAGCAATGAGCGTAAAACAAAAAAAGATTCAAAAGATTCTCATAGCTAATCGCGGCGAGATTACACTTCGTGCTATTAGGACAATCCAAGAAATGGGCAAAGAGGCTGTTGCGATTTACTCAACGGCTGACAAAGATGCCTATTATCTTGATGTGGCGGATAGTAAAATTTGTGTAGGTGGGGACAAGTCAAGTGAAAGCTATCTTAATATTCCTGCGATTATGAGTGCAGCGGAATTGCTCAAGGTTGATGCGATTTTTCCCGGCTATGGCTTTTTGAGTGAGAATCAAAATTTTGTGGAGATTTGCTCTCATCACAATATAGAGTTTATTGGACCAAGTGCTGAAGTTATGGTGCTTATGAGCGATAAGTCTAAGGCAAAAGATGTGATGAAAGAAGCGGGTGTGCCTGTAATTTTAGGAAGTGATGGGGCATTAAAAGATTATAAGGAAGCGGAAAAGGTGGCAAATGAGATTGGCTACCCTGTGATTTTAAAAGCTGCTGCGGGTGGTGGCGGACGCGGTATGCGTGTGGTTGAAAAGCCTGAAATGCTTAAAAATCTCTACCTTGCTGCTGAATCTGAAGCAGTAAGTGCCTTTGGTGATGGCACAATCTATATGGAGAAGTTTATCCGCAATCCTAAACATATTGAAGTGCAGATTCTAGCCGATAAACACGGCAATGTGTTGCATATCGGTGAGCGTGATTGCTCTGCTCAAAGGCGACAACAAAAACTTATAGAAGAATCTCCTGCGGTGGTTTTAAAGCCTGAAGTGCGTCAAAGACTGCTAGATATTGCTGTAAAAGCCGCACAATACATTAAATATGTGGGGGCTGGAACATTTGAATTTTTGCTAGATGCGAATTATGAGGATTTTTATTTTATGGAGATGAATACGCGTTTGCAGGTTGAACATACTGTGAGCGAAATGGTAAGCGGACTTGATTTAGTAGAGTGGATGATACGCATTGCCGAAGGACAGAAGCTCCCGAGCCAAGATTCTATAACTTTCAAAGGACATTCTATTGAGTGCAGAATCACCGCAGAAGACCCTGAAAAATTCTATCCTTGTCCGGGCAAAATTACAAAATGGGTAGCTCCGGGTGGAGCAAATGTGCGGCTTGATACTCACGCTTATGGTGGATATAGTGTGCCTATGCATTATGATTCTATGATTGGCAAGCTCATCGTATGGGGTGAGGATAGAGACAAGGCTATTGTCCGTATGCATAGGGCTTTGAATGAGTTT
Source organism: uncultured Helicobacter sp. (assembly GCA_963559865.1). GTDB lineage: Bacteria > Campylobacterota > Campylobacteria > Campylobacterales > Helicobacteraceae > Helicobacter_C. Next base: position 3,064 of record CAUWMC010000017.1, on the reverse strand, counting down.
TGCATTGAAGGTATTAAGACAACTATTCCATTCCATATTAAGATGATGAAAAACAAGGATTTTCACGCTTCAAATATTCATACAAAATATTTGGAACAAAATATGCTTGATATGGAGTAGTGTGGGGATTTTGAGCTATTTTTAAGGAGTAAAAATGAAGATTAATACAAGCACGAGTCAAACACTCAAACAAGAGGAACTCAAGGCTAAAGGGGCAAAAGCACCACAACAAACCCAAGATTCTAAAGATGCTTCTAAGGTTGATAAGGCAAAAAGTGTTGATGTAAGCGGTATCAAAGACTCTCAATTAGCTCAAAATCTCAAAAATACTAATAGCGACATTGGGCGTTTGCAGGTTGCACAAAAATCGCTTAAAAGTATAGAATCTGATGTAAAGAAGCTTGTTGAGCTATCAGAAGAGGAGCAAGAAAGTCTTGACAAAGGCGAAAGAGATGAGATTCACACTCAAATACAAGCATTGAAAAAAAGTGTAGAATCTGCTATGAAAAAAGCGACTTTTGATGGCGTTGGCGTTTTTTCTAAAAACATTAAAGATGATGGTGGAAATGTGATTTTTGAAGCAACAAAGCTTAAGGTGAGTTTGCTTAGCACAGATGCAAAGAAATTTTATGATATCTTAAAAGAGCAGCAAGGTGAGATTAAAGAAGCCATTGAAACACTAAAAGAACAGGCAGACGCGGACACAGAAAAGTTAAGCATCAAGACAGGTGCTGATAAAGTGGCAAACAAAGATGTGAAAGAGACAGATGGCTCATTTTTGAAAAAGCTAGGATCACTTTTCCGCGTTTCTCACGATACGGATAAATTAAGCAGTCAGCGTGTGCAAGAGCTTTTGGCATAATTTATAAATGATACCTTATAGCACACAACTTATTGATGAAGGTGATACAAAGGCTTTGAATCTAGCCTTGCATTCCCCGCACCTTACACAAGGCAAACTTATCAAAGAATTTGAATCTGCTTTATGTGAAAAGGTGAATGCCAAATATGCTATCGCTTTTAACTCTGCTACTTCAGCCCTTTACGCACTCTATGGGGCATATATCTATAAATATTTCCCCCATATTGCCAAATCACGGATAAATCCACTACGGCAGGCAGATGTTCAACAAGAGATTTATTTTGTTACCACGCCTATAAGCTTTGTGGCTACGACAAATATGATGTTAGTTTGGGGTATTACACCTATTTTTTGCGATGTGAAAGATGATGGGAACATTGATGAAAATGCCCTTGCCAAGATTTTATCCACCCACCCAAAGAGAGAGTATATCAAGGCGATTGTGAGTGTGGATTATGCTGGGAAAAGCGTAGAGTATCAAGCCTTGCAGAATCTTGCAAAGGAGTATAATCTTTTGTTGTTTGCGGATAGCTCTCACGCTTTTGGTGGAAGCTATCACAATAAGCCCATTGGCTCTTTGGCTAATGCTACTATTTTTAGCTTCCACGCTTTAAAACCCATTACCACCGCGGAGGGCGGGGCGTTGCTTACCGATGATGAGGAGTTGGCACATTACGCAAGGCTTTTGCTTTCACACGGAGTGGAGAAAAAATCGTTGTGGAATTATGATTGTTTGCTTGCAGGTATGAATTTTCGTTTGAGTGAGCTGGGAGCAGCCCTTGGGCTAAGTCAGCTTAAAAAGCTTGAATCTTTTATAGACACTCGCCACAAAATTGCAACATTCTACGATGGGTTTTTTGCTAACAATCCTCATTTTGGGACTATCAAAATTGCTAATGAGATAAAAAGCACTCATCATTTGTATCCCATTTTGCTTTATCCACATTTGTGGTGCAAAAAAGAGCAGATTTTTGAATCTATGCAAGAGCAGGGCTTAGGTGTGCAGGTGCATTATAAGCCCATTTATCAATTTAGCTTGTATAGGGGGCTTTTTGGCGAAGTGCGATGTGAAAATGCTGAAAGATTCTATCTTGCAGAAATTTCTATCCCTTGTCATCAGGGCTTAAGCCTTAAAGATGCCGAGCATATAGCTAAGATTGTTACACAAGTGTGTGCAGAGCATACATAAATTTTACTTTTTTAGATCTATGCTTTATGTTTCCTTTCCCTTTCTTTTGTATAATCACTCGAAAATTTACTTAATCACAAAGGATTTTGATGTTTAAATATCTTTCACTCAAATACAAAATTTTGCTTCTCATTTTTGGGTCATTTCTAAGCTTTGCCGTGCTTGTGGGGGCTTGTTTTATCGGTGAAGAGAAAATAGCAGAGCAGAGCGTTGAGCAATTACACGACCTTATACAAGAGGAAGTTAAGCAAAAGCTTAAGCTTTCCACAGACTCTGTGGCACAATCTTTGGGAGCTTTGATAAAGGGTGTTGATGAGAAGCAGCAAATTGCTATCATTGCTAAGGCTATTGATGATTTTCGCTTTGAAGATGACAAATCGGGCTATTATTTTGCCTACAAAGAGTATGTGCCTGTGGCTCACCCCACGCGTAAGGATTTGCTTGGCAAGTCTCTAGCGGAAGCAAAAGATGTCAATGGCGTGTATTATGTGCGGGAGCTGTTTGATACTTCTAAACGACAGACCGATAAAGGGCTTTTTGTGCATTATCTTTTTTCTAAACCCTTGCCTGATGGCACGCTTGGCACTGCTCCCAAGATTGCTTATGCGGCTATGATTCCAAACACGGATAATATTTGGATTTCCACAGGTGTATATGCTGATACTTTTGATATTTACGCACAAAAGAGTTCAACATCTATCCTTGATATTATCCGCTCTATCTTGCGCAATGCCCTTATGATTGCTTCTATATGTTTTGTGCTTATTTTTGTGCCTTTGATGTTTATGTTTTATCGCTCGTTGCTAAAAAGTGTTGGCGTATTGCAGCATAATATGATGCTATTTTTTAAGTATCTTAATCGTGAAAGCAAAGAGATTAAGCTTACCCCATTGCATAATAAAGATGAATTTGGAGCGATGGCAAGGGGTATTGAGCAGAATATAGCCCATATTGCCAAAGGCTTAGAATCCGACCAAGCTCTTGTAGCACAATCTCTCCAAGTCATAGATAGA
>CAUWMC010000016.1:0-20758 GCA_963559865.1 uncultured Helicobacter sp. | reverse complement strand
GTTTATCAAAGATGTAGATTCTAGTCGGTAAATTATAGGTTTTATATATACAAATATAGTAACTATTAATCATTCAACTTCTTTTCCTTTTAAATTTTGTTTTTACAAACTTCTCCCTATAAAAACTAAACTACATATCGTATTTTTATTTTTATGTATAAAAGTAACACTTTGTGTATTTTTTTCATATTACATATTGTAATCTTATTTTTTTGTGATACCATAAATGTGAATTTCAATAGAAATTTTCAGTTTTTAGAATAAAGAAAGGATTAACAATGGCAAACTTAAAGCATAATAACTACACTCAAGACACACTCGCCCTGCACGCAGGATACACTTATGATACCCAACGCACAATGAGTGTGCCAATCTATCAAAACACCGCATATAGCTTTGAGAGTTTAGAGCAAGCCGCAGCACGATTTGGACTAAAAGAGCTAGGCAATATCTACACGCGTTTGACAAATCCCACCACCGATGTGCTAGGCTCTCGTCTTGCAGCAGTTGAGGGCGGTGTCTTTGGTGTGCCTACTTCAAGTGGGAGTGCGGCGATTTTCTATGCAATAGCAAATTGTGCGGAGAGTGGCGATAATATCATCTTTGCGAATAAAATCTATGGCGGCACGCAAACGCTTTTTACCCACACGCTGAAACGCTTTGGTATTGAGGCTAGGACATTTGATATTGATAACATTGCGTCTTTAGAATCTGTGATAGATTCTAAAACAAAGGCGATTTTTTTTGAAAGCATTTCAAATCCCATTATTTCAATCGCCGATAGCACCGCTATCACTGCCATTGCTAAAAAGCACGGGATTATAAGCATTTGCGATAATACCGTGACGACTGCCTTTTTACACAAGCCTTTTGATTTTGGCGTGGATATTTCCGTGCATAGCCTTAGCAAGTATGTCAATGGGCAGGGCAGTGCGTTAGGTGGGGCTGTGATTGAGCGAGCGGGGCTAAATGAGCTGCTTAAGGACAATCCGCGTTATCCTGCGTTTAATACCCCAGATGCGAGTTATCACGGGCTAGTCTATGCTTCGCTGCCCCTGCCTTGCTTTAGCATTCGCCTTATCACTGAATGGCTTAGAAATATCGGTGCGACACTCTCCCCACAATCAGCGTGGATTCTATTACAAGGGCTAGAGACGCTAGAGCTTCGCATTAAAAAGCATAGTCAAAATGCGTTGGAAGTGGCTAGATTCTTAGAATCTCATAGCTTGGTAAAAAGTGTAGCCTATCCGGGATTAGAATCTAGCCCATATCACGCCCTTTTGCAGAAATATTACGCAGATTCTCAAAGTTCGGGGCTTCTTAGCTTTGAGGCACAAAGCTTTGAAGCGGCACAAAAGATTTGCAATAGCACAGAGATTTTTGCGATGGTGGTAAATATCGGGGATTCAAAGTCTTTAATCATTCACCCCGCTTCCACTACGCATTCACAGCTTAGTGAAAAAGAGCTACAAAGCGGGGGTATCACGCCTTGCACGATTCGTTTAAGCATAGGATTAGAATCTAGCAAAGACTTGATTGCTGATTTAAAACAAGCAATAGAGAGATAATCTCAAAGGAGTAAAATGCCCATTGTTATCCCAGAAGATATTCCAGCCTATTCCCTGCTTAGTCAAAATGCCTTTATTATGGGGGCAAAAAGGGCTAGAACGCAAGATATTAGGACACTTGAAGTGCTTTTAATCAACCTTATGCCTACAAAGATTGAGACAGAAAATCAGATTCTAAGCCTACTTGCAAACTCGCCCCTGCAGGTGAAAATCACGCTTTTATCCACGCAAAGCTACATTGGCACAAACACGCCAAAAAGCCATTTGGATAGATTCTATGTGAATTTTAGCGAAGTTAAAGGGCGGCGGTTTGATGGAGCGATTGTTACAGGAGCGCCCATTGAGCATTTGGAGTTTGAGAATGTGGCGTATTGGAGTGAGATACAAGAGATTATGGATTATCTAAAAAGCCATTGCACAAGCACAATATATCTATGCTGGGGAGCGATGGCAGGGCTTCATCACTTTCATAAGATTGAAAAGGTTATGCTAGAAAGTAAAGTATTTGGTGTGTTTGCCCACAAAATTGTTACGCAAGATTTGCTTTTAAATGGGCTAGATTCTATTGTGAGAATGCCGCATTCAAGGCACGCTGGAATTGATGAAAATGCGGTTAGAAAATCTAGTTTGAAGATTCTATTAGAGAGTGAGATTTGCGGCATTAGTGCGTTAAAAGATGAAAAGGACTTTTATATCCTAGCTCACCCAGAATACGCTAAAGACACGCTGCGTTTGGAGTATGAACGAGATATAAACAAAGGCTTAGAGATAGCAAAACCGCTTGATTACTTTGGAGAAGATGGAGAACCCATACTCTCGTGGAAATCAAGTGCAAGCGTGCTTTTTGCAAATTGGCTTAACTTTTCTGTGTATCAAGATACGCCTTTTGTGTTATAATGCCACCCTTTATTTTGCGACAAGGTGGGGTTTATGGCAGCAAATACAACAAAAGCGATAAGGCTGAAAGAAATTTATGATTTGTGCAATGACATTTCGCCCTTTGATACTCAAGAATCTTGGGATAAAAGCGGCTTAAATCTCGGTAGCTTTGATGATGAGATATTCCATATTGTGGTGTGCCTTGAGCTTACCCTTGATATTGCTAAGAATCTTCAGCCACATACACTTGTTATCACGCACCACCCTTTGATTTTTACTCCCCTAACGCAGATTCACACACAGAGCTATCCTAGTAATCTTATCGGCATTTTACTGCGTAAAAATTGTGCTCTAATAAGTCTGCATACAAATTTTGATAAATCTCATCTTAATGCCTATCTTACCCATAAGATTCTGCAATGGGAGCATTTTGTAGCTCAAGATTTTTTTATGTATGGGGAGATTGAGCCTACAAGTTTAAAAAGCCTTGCTTTGCAAGTAGGCAAAAAGCTTCAAGCAAAAGCGGTAAGCTACACGCAAGGTGATGATATTTATAACAACACATTAGAACCTATAAAAGAAGCCTATGTTGTATGTGGAAGTGGCTGCTCCTTACTCTCACTCATTCCCCAAAAGCCCCAAACCTGCCTTATAACAGGCGATATTAAGCACCACGATGCGATGATAGCCAAAAGCAATGGATTTAGCCTTATTGATATGGGACATTATGAGAGTGAGAAATATTTTGTAGAAATTTTTGAATCTATTTTGCAAAATGCAGGATATAACGCTATAATTGCCGATTGTAAAAATCCATTCTATTTTTGCTCCATTATAGACTAAAATAGACCAATCCAAACACAAGGGAATCACGATGAATAAACATTTACAAGACCTTATCCAAGTCGCTGCGTATGACATACAAATTGATGAATTAGGACCTAAAATCCAAAAGGTTCGCAGTGAGCTTGATGAGAAAATCAACCAACAAGAGCAGATTCTAAAAAATATTGAGAATCTTAACCAAGAAGCCCACGCTATAAATCTTGAAATCGCTCATCACGATAGAAATATCCAAGATGCCTCGGCAAAACTAGAGCAAATCTCCAAAAAGCAAAAAGAAGTCAAAACAGAAAAAGAAATCCGTGCCTTAGATGTAGAATCCGATATTGCCAAAGAAAATATGACGCACTCAAATAGCGAGATTGAGCGACTTGAAGCATTAAAAACCACTAAAGAAGAAGAGAGAAATGCCTATGCTCCACAGCTTGAAGAGCTAAAATCTCTTATCCAAACACTTGAATCTCAAACTCAAAGCCAAGTCCAAGAAATTAAAAAAATGCAACAAGAACTCTTTGACAAAAAAGAAACATTAAGTGCGAAAATGGATAGCAAGATTACAGGATTTTATGCCAAGATTCGCCGATGGGCAGGGAATACAAGCGTTGTGCCAGTTTTCAAACAAGCTTGTGGCGGCTGCTTTATGAAGCTCAATGACACCATTTACAATGAAATCATTAAAGGTAATGATATTATCAACTGCCCACATTGTGGAAGAATTCTCTATATCAATACACAAAATGAAGCCAAAGCCTCAAGCAAAAAAGAAGAGGCTTAGGCTAGATTCTACTTTTTAGGAATTAGCATTGAAAGAACACATAAGCAGACAAAAGACAAGCTTTCCTCTTATGTATTTTCTCTCTTGCCTTTTGCTCTATCTTGTGGCTTTGCCACTGCTGCTTGTGGGTGCCTTTCGTGCTAAACATCGCGATTCTATCCCTGCGAGATTTTCTCCCTTCAAAGCACTAAAAAAGCTAGAGCAATCCCCCAACTTTTGGTTTCACGCTTGTTCTTATGGTGAGATAAAATCTTTAGAGCCAATACTTAAAGCCCTAGATTCAAAGCCTTGCACTATTCTCATCACCACAATCACACACACAGGCTTCAATGAGGCAAAGCGTCTATATGCAAATAGGCAGGATTCTAGCTTGTATGTTATGGTGCGTTATCTGCCTTTTGAGATTTTTCTACCCTTTTGGGCTAAATATTGCAAAAATCTGCAATGCCTTGTGGTAACCGAAGCGGAATTATGGAAAATGCTCTTTTATGTCGCAAAATCAAGCAACGCTCGCACCCTGCTTATCAACGCTAGAATCTCTCAACGCTCCCTTGCAAGCTATCAGCGTTTTGGGTGGTTTTATCAAGGTATTTTTGCCTTGATTGATGAAGTCTTAGCACAAAGCCATATTGATAAACAGCGGCTAGAACATCTTGGGGCAAAAAATGTGGAAGCCTTTGGGAATCTCAAGATTCTAAATACCCCTACTCTAAGTGTTTCTTATACAAAACCTACGCGTCCTGTTTTTTGTGCGGCAAGCACACATAAGGGTGAAGAAAAGCTCATTTTAGAGAGTTTTCAAGCTCTTTGTGCCAACACACAATCACAAGAAAGCCCCCAACAAAATCCCTTGCTTCTTATCGCACCTCGCCACCCAGAGCGATTTAAAGAAGTCTATGAACTTACCCAAAGCTTTTTTCAAACAACACTTTTTTCACAGCATAAGCTTGAATCCACCGCACAAGCCATCGTGATTGACACGCTAGGTGAGCTAAACAATCTCTACGCAATCAGTGATGTGGTGATTTTATGCGGAAGCTTTATGCCAAATATCGGCGGACATAATCCCCTTGAACCCGCCTTTTTCCATACAAAACTCATAAGTGGGGAGCATATTTTCAACCAATACGCCCTTTTTGAAGCGGTGCAAGACTATGTGCTAATCCCACCACAAAGCCTACAAGACACACTTTTAAGATGGCAAGAACTCCCCCAAAGCTCCATCAAATCAGATTCAAGCCACAAGCTTAATATTCTCATACAAAAGATAGAATATGCCAACTGATAAAGCCTACAAACTCTTAGCAAAATCTCAACGCATTTCTCACAATCTCGCCAAATCTCTCATTGACAAAGGGCTTGTCTCAAGCAATGGCAAGAAAATAACCATTGCACGCTTAGAGCTCCCTCTCAATGCGACTTTTGAAGTAGCAAAGATACAAAAGCCAAAAATTATTTTTGAAGACAAACAGATTCTCGCCCTTGATAAACCTCTCTTTATAGAATCCTATGACCTAAGCGATATGTTTGAGGGCTGGAGCCTACTCCACAGGCTAGATAAGCAAACAAGCGGAGTAATTTTACTCATACAAGAAAACAGCCCCTTTCATCTTAAAGCCAAAGAGGCTTTTAGAAAACAAGCCGTGTATAAAGAGTATATTTGCCTATTGCACGGGATCTTGGCAGATTCTATTGAGATTAATAAGCCTATATCTACGATAAAAAAAGGTTTTGCAAAATCTCGCATTGATAAAAATGGACTTCCAGCCCATACGCAGCTCACACCCCTCAATATTATGGGCAAAAAGACCCAAACTCAAGCCATCATCACCACAGGTCGCACTCATCAAATCCGCGTGCATTGCCAAAGTATCAATCACCCAATCGTTGGCGACACCCTCTATGGCAACAAAAACGACAATGCCAAACGCCTTATGCTTCACGCACATAAAATCAGCCTTTTGGACTATGAGTTTATCTCGCCACTTCCGCAAGAATTTCACATAGGATAGGCAGCAGGAGCAATCGTGCAGTTTTTCTACTCTCACGGATTCCGCTCTTCATACCATTGCCAAGCTTATTTTAGAATCTGCGAGGGCTTAGACATTACGCCCTTTGAGCTTGTGTATGAAAATGGCGGAGACTTTATGGCAAATCTCCACAATATAAAAAAGCAGTTTCTAGCCCAGCTCAACCCAAAAGAGCCTTTTTGCTTTGTGGGCAACTCTTTAGGGGCATTCTATCTTTGGCAGCTTGTGCTTTTTGCCCCTAGCCTAGAGATACCAACCCCACAAGCAATGATGCTTTTTAATCCCGTTTTAACGCCTTTAACCCAGCTTGAAAAATACATCAACAAACCTCAAATCAACTCCACCACACAAAAAGAATTTACACTAAACCTAGAATCTTGGCAGAGCTATGCCCACGCTTTGAAGCTCCCTCCACCAAAGGAAGTTAAAATCTGCGTGTGTATCTCTCAAAATGATGAATTAATTAACCCTAGAATCTCACAAGCCTATTGGCAAAACTACGCACAGATTCTACTCTCTCAAAGTGGGCATAGCATAGCTGACTTTAGCCCATACAAAGAGCCACTCCACACCTTGCTTAAAAGAATTTAGACTTCATTCTTTTAGCACCCTAGAGTCCATAGCCCATATTGATTTTGATAGAAATTGAGAGTCTTATCATTTTCATAAATGTGGGCAAGAGCTTATTAGCATTACCATAGGTGAAATCTAATCTTTATTTACTAAATTTTACTCATACTCAATATGTAACTTTGTTGTGGATTCTAAATATCTTTAAATTAAATGGCTAAAAGTTTATAAATCTCATTTTGTAAGTCGTGTTTGGATAAAAGTGAGATTTTAGGGAATTGTGTGCGGTTAAAGGTGGCTTGGCGTTTAGCTAATTGACAGGTGTGAAAAAATAGCTCTTGTTGTAAAGATTCAAGGCTTGTGATTCTGCCTTGTAAAAACGCCACACACTCCTTTGGACCGATAGCATTTAAAGGCGGTATGCCCTCCCCATAAGATTCTAAAATCTCTTTTGTCTCTTCTACAATGCCTTGCTCTATCATCTTTTGACTTCGCTTTAAAATATCAGCTCTTAATTCATCTCTTGGCTTATCTAGGGCAAAAATCTCTAAAGGCAGGGGAAAAGGCAGGGGCTTATGCGTGGCAAAATACTCGCTGGGCTTTAATTGCGTGGCTTTATAGAGGCTTAGGGCTTTGTGGATTCTGTATGTATCTTGTGGGGCAATCTTGTTAGCATAGTGTGTATCAATGCTATGCAAAAACGCATATTGCTCCTTCAGCTCTCCTAGAGATTCTAGCCACCCCTCATAGCCTTGTAGATTTGGCATAGGGCTTAAACCTTCTACAATGCTTTTGAGAAAAAAGCTACTGCCCCCAACGATAAGCAAGGGTGTATCGGGCTTAAGATGAAGCACACATTCGCATAAAAGCGTAAAAAAAAGCATAGCATTGCTTTTTTCACTTGGGCTTAGCACATCTAATGCGTAGTAGCACACTTGCGTTCGCTCTAGGGGGGTAGGTTTAGCAGAGGCTATATCAAAGCCTTTATAAATCCCCAAAGAATCAAGGCTAAAAATCTCACAGCCCTTTTGCAAGGCTATCTCGTGGGCAAGGGCAGTTTTACCACTCCCACTTGAGCCAAGGATAGCGATGATTTTTGGCTTAGAATCTAAGGCTTTATTTGAAAGAGAATGCAGAGCTTGAGTGAAGCGTAAATGTAAAGATTCTATATTTTGCATAGAATCTTTAGTGCTAGAATCGTGCGTATTTTGTGGCACTTTTTAAATCTCTTATTTTTGTAAAGGCTAGACTTTTAACGCATAATAAGATTCTAAAAATGCCTTATTTGCTTCACCTGTAAAGCCCCTTAACCCCAACTTTTGCAAGGCAAGTTCAAAGGCATTGACTACCCATAGGCTTTGGGATAGCGGGATAAGCCCCATTTGATTAATCCGCACAATACTCGTCTTTAGCCTATCCTGCCCCCCTGCGACATTGAGATTAAAATCTGTCTTTAGAATCTTGCGTAAATTTGCCGCATTGTTTGCATCATAAATGGTATTCATCGCTAGGGCGGGGGATTTGGGGTAGATTTTTAGCCCAATAGATTCTAAGGCTTTTTGTGTTGAGAGGCTTCTAGCCTTTGTGTCTTTGTAGATTTGCTCCATTCCTGTTTTTTGTCCGCCATTTTGAGATACAAGCTCAAAATACTTCGCAAGTCCCGTAATGATTGTTGTTGGAGCTGTCCAAGCGGTCGTGTTTTTAGCTTGATTTTTTAGCTCGGTTTTAAGATTAAAATAAAAGCCCACATCGCGTTCTTCAATCTTTTGTATCGCTTGGGGTGATAGCCCAATAATGCTTAAGCCCGGTGGTAGCATAAACGCCTTTTGTGAGCCACCAATAAGGGCGTCAATATGACTTGTATCAATGGCTTCAACGCCCATTGCCGTAATGGCATCAACCACGACAATAATATTTGGGTTATACTCTTTAATCGCCTTGGCTATTTCTTCTACCGGGTGTCGCAAACCCCCTGCAGATTCACACATTTGCATACAAAAGCAATCAATGTCTTTATCATTATGCAAAATCTCAAGCACAGATTCCACACTCGCTGGAGTATCCCACTCGTTTATAATCTCTGTGTATGGAATCTTATGAGCTTGAGCTATTTTGCCAAAGCGTTCGCCAAACTTCCCACTATTGACACTTAGCATTTTTTTAGCACTAAAAGTTACAACACAAGCTTCCATAGCCCCACTTCCGCTACTTGCAAGCATTAGCACTTCTTTCATTCCTAAAAGCTCTAAAAGCCCCGCTCTTGCTTTAGCAAAAATGCTTTCAAACTCTGGGGTTCTGTGGTGGAGTGTAGGCTCACTCATCGCTTGACGCAAAGATTCTGGCACGGGAGTGGGACCGGGCGTAAAAAGTAAGGGTGTAGATGGCAACATAGACTTCCTTTTAACTTTGGGATTTGAGATGGTGCATTATACCCTAAAGATATAATTTGTTACAAGAGATTATAACTTCATCTCCTACTCTTGGAGTATAATAGAAGCCAGAAGAGTTGCTTGCAATTTTCATATCTATTTCTATATATCAAGGACAACAATCAGGCGAAATTTATCATTCTGTCATAAGATGAAAGATAAGGATAAACTTGTGTCCAAACAGCAAAGAAAAACAATCCTATAAATACAGCAATAAGACATATAAAAGCTATATAGGCATCTGCTAAATATCTCTCCTTTGTCTTGATAAAAATAATCCACAAAAAAACAAATAATAAAATAAGCCCGAATAAATGTATTGTAAAAGGTATTGAATTGTTTGTAATCCTAAATCTATCTTGCAATGAAAAAATAATAATGAAATTTACAAAATTTATGACAAGAGGCATAAGTAATGTTATAAAAATAATCCCAAGTATTTTAAGTTTTCTTTTCATTATATGATTTTCCCATATCTCATTCTAAGCTCGTTCCCATATTCTATACCTTTTTTATTGGCTGCTATATCACCTTTGTCAAAACCTGTGCCTTCCACCAACACCATACTTAGTATGAATCTTTTCTTATGTAGCTTTTTCATTGCTACTCCTTTTGGTTTTGTAAAAAAGTCTTTTACTCACTTTGTTTTCAATCTTGCTTTTTATCCATCTTTAGCTTAAGGGGTGAGGCAGCCTTGTAATCACGCTTTGCTTTTGTGTTTAGAATCTGTGAAAAATACCGCGGGTGCATTCCGCCATTAGGACGCAAAATAGCAATATTTTCCTTTGTGAAACGCTCTCCTTTAGCAATATCTTTTGTAACCCAAATGCTCCGTGCAAACATTCTTCGCTTTTTGAGTGTGCTTTTAGGCACTTGCGGATTCTTTTTGCCAAGGGCTAGGGCAGCTCCACGCACCTGCTCTACCATTGCGTGAAACTCATCTTTATCCATACTAAAGGCACTATCCACGCCACCAAGGCTTTTATCAAGGATAAAATGCTTCTCAATCATACTTGCCCCCAAACTTGTAGCAATAATGGGGCAGAGACTGCCAAGCGTATGATCTGAAAGTCCAACTTTGATATTGTATTTTTTGAATCTTTGCTTTAAACCTAGCATCGCTTTGATATTTGCGGATTCCAAAGGGGCTGGATACTCACTCACACAATGTAAAAGCGTAATATCCTTGCTTCCATATTTATGACAAAGACTAAGGGCGGATTCAATCTCTTTGTCCGTAGCAATGCCTGTGGAAAAAATGATAGGTTTTTTGCTCTTAGCAATAGCAGTGATTAGCTCATAGTGCATAATCTCAAAGCTTGCGACCTTATACATAGGGCATTGCAACGATTCTAAAAACTCAACGCCATTCACAGAAAAAGGTGAGCTAAACACGATTAATCCTAAACTTCGCGCAAGGGCAAAAAGCTCTTTGTGCCACTCATATGGCGTTTGGGCTTGTTTGTATAAATCATACAGATAGGTATTATCCCATAATGTCCCACCGCTAATGGCAAAATGCGGATTTTTAGAATCTAGCGTAAGGCAGGAGGGCGTGTAGGTTTGCAGTTTTACACCATCAGCACCACTTTTGGCAATAGCATAGATTGAATCTTTGGCAATTTGCAAATCCTGCTGATGATTGGCACTTAGCTCGGCAATGATAAGTGGGGATTTCATACACACTCCTTATACATTAAGATGACATTGTGATATGTGCTTTTAGAATCTTTCACTTCGCGTATAAAATCGTGCAAAATCCCCTCTTGTGTATAGCCCATTTTTTTATAAAATGCTATGGCTTGGGCATTATGCTCCAATACTTCAAGGTGCAAGGTGTGCAAACCTAGCTCGTTAAAGGCATAAGATTCTAAAAATGTTAGAATCTTAGCTCCCTTGTATGAAAGAGTAGAATCCACATTTTTGTAGATTCCAATAAAGGCGTGGCGATGGGTGAGATTTATCCTTGTGAGCGAGCCTACACCGATATATTCATTATCTTCTTGTAAGAGCCAATATCGTTTTGTGTTGTCATTTGCAAGGTTTGCTAGAAAGGCATTGTGAGATTCTTGAGTGATACAAGTCGCATACATCCATTTGGCAATTTCTGGGTGATTTCGCATTTGCAAAACGACTTGGGACTGCGTAGGCGTGAGTGTTAGAAAAGATAGAGCATTAAGCTTTATGTGTGCTAAACCCTGCGTGGTGCTATGGGGCTTAGCTAGATTCTCAATAAGCCTTAAGAGAGCGGATTCAAGCTTTGAGCCAAGGTTTAGATTTTTAAGATTTTGCTTTAGAATCTTAGGAGGATTCTCCTGCCAAGATTCTAAGGTGCTAAGGGCGGAGGGCAAATCTTTTGCGCGATAAATCACACCCTTTTTCTCCCACTGCTCTATGTGAAAGGATTGATTTTGTGCAGTTTGCACAATAATACTTGGGACTTTAAGCTTAAGCAATTCAAGCATACTGCCGCCTCCGGCACTTAGAGCATAATCACAAGTGGAAGCCAAGTGCAAAAACTCGCTAGGCGTGAGATTGTGATAAATGCAAATGTAGCTTTCAACAGACTTTGGAATGCTAATCTTATGCGGATAGCCCCCACCTAAAACTAAATGAAACTGATAGCACTCCATAGGCATTGTAGCAAGTAGATCAAGGAGATTTTGGGAGATATTGCTAGAATCTACACCGCCAAAATTGACAAACACTTGCTTATTTTGGCTCGTGGCTATGGGTTTAGATTTTTGCCAAGATTGTGTGCATTGCGGTAAAATCATATATTCCTCCCCGCACCATAGATGATAGCTCCCCTTAAAATGAAGTGCAGAATCTGGTGTGGGATTGAGAATATAGCAATCATTTGGATACACATCACGCAAAGTATCATCAAGGCAAATAAGGGCTTGGCTATGCTGAATTAAACGATGATAAAACCACTCTTGTGCCTCGTAGCTATCCACAATGGCAAGTTCAAGCATTTCAGGTTGAGTGGATAACCACTCGTAATTTTTACATATAAGCTCAATATGCAAAGGTGGAGAATCTAGCAGAGTATGCAAAGGTGGTGGGGTAAAACCGCCGCGATTATGCAAAGTGATGGCGTGGATATGGGGGAGCTTTGTAAGCAGGGCAAGGAGCTTTAAAGAGCGGTAGAAATGCCCCAGTCCATAGCTCTCCCCACTCTCACAAAAAATATCAATACGCATTTTATACCTTTGAGATTTATTTTACATAAGATTTTAAGGGTGAGAGTAGCAAAGTTAATTCCAAATTATGCTGTGGCTGTATTTTGCCCTATACTAGATTCTATGCTTTACTTATGTGTTGTTTGTGAGTGCGTTACTGACGAAGTGAGCTGCAGTAGGCTTGAAAATATTGTTTCTCAATGTCATAAAGCTCATAGCGAATTTGCTTAAAAGCGTGAGTATCGCCTAAATGTGGAGCGAGCTTTGTATATTCCTCTAAAACACGGGCAGATTCTTGAGCGCGTTTAAAATTAGCCATAACAAGAGCATTAAGATTTTCCCTTAGTAGCTCATCTTTGCTGCTTTGTTTAGCAACATCGCCTTGAATATCTCTATAATCAAGTAAGTCTAGTGAAGTAGAAAGTTTAAGCTTATGCCGCAGTGTTTTGCATAAGGAAGAGAGTGTTTTATCATTATGAAAGTAGCGGAGAGTATCCTCTATGACGCGGATACCCTCCCTTAAGCGATTGAGATTAGCATCTATAACCCTGCCAATCTCCATTTGTTCCCCTTAATCTCTGTTTGAAAGACCGATAAGGGCAAGTAGATTCATAAAAATATTGTAGAAATCAAGATAGAGGCTAATTGCCGCATCTACGGGACTTGTGTAAAGCCCACGGATAATATTTTGTGTATCATAAGCCACATACATACTAAAGAGAATAACCGCTGCACTTGAAATCAGCACTTGAAACATAGAGCTTCCAAGGAAAAGATTCACAAGTGAGCAAACAAATACAACAATCAAAGTGATAAAAAGCATTTTGCCCATACTTGCCAAGTCTTTTCTTGTCCTAATGCCAAAAATACTCATCACACCAAAAACGATTGTCGTCATTGCAAATGCCATTGCCACAGCTCCAGCTCCTGCTTTTGCTGCTACCATAGCCACAAGCGGAGTAGCCACCAAGCCTGTAAGTGTGGTGAAGATAAAGAGCATTGCAATATTTAGCCCGGGCTTTGAGCGAGAAAACATAAGCCCAAAAAGAGCTGCAATCTCAGCCACAAAGAGAAGCATACGATTTTCAAAAACAAGTTGAAGATTGTAAAAGCCAATCATCGCACCAATAAAGGCAAAAAATAAACTCGCACCAAAGAAAATGTAAGTCGTTTTTACAAATTTTACAAGTGCGGTATCTTGTGCTGCTGCATACTCTGCAGTTGCATTGACATTGTTTGTGTAATTTCTATCATAAAGTCCCATTTTTATCTCCTTTTTTAAAGATAGGGCGGAATAATACCACATTTTGATAACAAGGCAAAATATTCTCCATTGCCATAAGCCCACCTTTTACTTAAAAATGGGCTTTAAGAAGCAGAATCTAATCTTTTAAAAGTTTAGAATCGGGATAGACAAACTTCGTAGGACGCTCAACATTAATGCTTTCTTTTGCATCTGTGGCATACGCACGAATGATAATATCATAATTCCCCTCTCCTAGATTCTCTCTTGTGCGGATTGTAACTATCTGCTTGACCTTCTTTCCAGCCTTGACATTAAAAGGAGCTTTTGGCGAGATAATCTCTAAAGATTTGGCAATCTCCCCACCCTTGCTATCAAGGATTTCAAAATACATTTTGTGATCATTAGAATCTGTATTGTGAAAGAGCATTGTATAGTGATTATCCACAATGTGATTATTTCTAATCTCATAAAGCTCGGTAGTGCGGTTAATATCAAGTAGCATACTCTCCTTTTTACTTCCCATAAAGAGTAATAGCACAAACACAAGAGCTAAAATCACCATATAGCCGATAGTTTTAAACCTAAATACACGCACTTTGCCATTATTATCTAATGATGCGGAGGACTTCCACATTACAAGTGAAGGGCGATTGAGTTTGCCCATTACAGATTCACACGCATCAGCACATTCAAGGCAATTGATACACTCTAGCTGCATACCTTTTCTAATGTCAATATGAGTAGGACACACACGCACACACGCATTACAATTCGTGCATTCATTGTTTGGATCTTGTTTCTTAGGAGCAAGCTCAAACTTCATTCCCTTTGTGTCATACACTGCTCCACCGCGTTTATAATCATATACTGCCGTAATTGTATCATCATCAAAAAGCACACTTTGAATCCTGCAATACGGACACATATAAATACAAAAATTCTCCTGTATAAAAGTGATGTCAAAAATGAAAAAAAGCCCAAAACCAAGCCAGAATCCAAGCAAGATTCTATGATTTAATGGGTCGCTCATATAGGCGAAAAAATCACTTGGAGGCGTGAAAAAGAACATCAAATTTGCCGCTGCTACAAGACATAGCACGGAGATAATTAAAAACGCCAAACCAGCCTTAATCTTTGCTCCAAAGGTGCTTAAGTCCATTTTTTCTTGCTTATTAGAGATTCTTTTACGCAAACCAAAAATCTTTGTCTGCAACAAATCCCTATACAAAATGCGGAAAATCGTCTGCGGACAAGCCCACCCGCACCATATACGCCCCGCAAGTGTCGTCATAAAAAAGATTCCAACAAACATAAGAATCAGCAAAAACGGCATCAAATACAACTCTTGCATATCAAACACAACGCCCATCAAATGAAGCTGCTTGTGGTCAAAAGAGAGCAAGAAAAGCTGATTGCCATTGATTTGGATAAAAGGAAACACAAGAAGTGCTAAAGTCGCTATGGCATAGACAATATATCGCTTTTTGCGATAAGAGTGGGTGTTGTTTTGCATATATTCCTCCTTCAAAATACACCTTTGTTGTTGAACCTCGCATTGTATAACTTTTTTGACTTAAATTAAATTAAAAATGGAGTTTTTTTACTTTTTTATTGCAATAGCATTGAAACTCACTCAACTGCACCCCACACATTATCAATAATAACCCAATCTTTCAAAGCCAACATATCATACCTTGGAATGCGTCTGGAATCATTGAAAAAATACTTAGGCATAATCACAACTTTATTTGGATTTTCCATTAGATACGCCGCCCACCAGCTAAATGTTGAATTAGCTATAATAGCATTCTGGCAAGACCGCATAAGCTCCATTTCTTCAGCAGCATTACCCTCTGTATTTCCTTTTACAAATTCCACGCCACAACCGCTAAAATCTACATATTGAGTGAGATATTTTTCACACCAATTTATATCATTACTAAAAACAAAAATATAAGGATTGTCAATCTTTGTTTTCATCACTTCTAAAGCCTTTTGATAATAGCCCACGCCAAGACGAGAAAAAGTCCCATCCTCCAAATAATCCCCCATACGAATATGTAAAAATACACTTGAAGTCGTGTGAAGGATTTTTTGCTTGATTATTTGATTAGAATCTCTAAGTGGCGAGATGAGTTTAAAATCCAACGCAAGAGAATCCACACCCTTTAGATAATGTAAATTTTGAAAATATCCCCAAGGCAGTGCGTGGATATGAAAACTATCTTTTAAAAAAGCCTCCAAAACATAATCTTTTTCTGTGCCAAGATTTTCGTAATATGTATGTTTATAGCACTGATATAAATTTGGATAGCGTGAAAATCTACCCTTTAGCACAAGTCGCATTCTTTTTAGATAATATCTCATTGTAGCTAAAGGGTCATTTTTTATAAGATAAGATTGAATCTTGTGAAAGTCCTTACATAAGGGAATTGAAAGATTAAAATGTTCAATCTCTAAAAGACGAATATTTTTACCCCCCCCCCCCGCTAGAATCATAACCTGTCGCATCAAGTATAAGTTCATAGCCTTTTTGTTCCATTACCTTAGCAAAAGCATAACAAAACATTTGATTCCCCAATCCACCAACCATTTTTACAATCATTTTGCATCTCCTTCAAATACTTTCAAATTCTGCAAAGTATATCACAACATTGACTACACAAATGCTATTTTATGCTAGAATCCACGCCATTATTCACAATCACAAGGACACACAATGCTACAAACAATCAATCTTTCAATGCGTTACGCGACAAAAAAGCTCTTTGAAAATGTCAATATCAAGCTAGATTCTGGCAAACGCTATGGGCTTATCGGGGCAAATGGTGCTGGGAAATCCACATTCCTAAAAATCCTAAGCGGAGAGTATGAAGCAAGTAGCGGAGAAGTTGCCATAGAAAAAGGCTTAAAAATGGGCGTTTTAGGGCAGGATCAATATGCTTTTGAAGAGCTAAGTCTAAAAAATGCGGTGCTACTAGGCAACAAGCGATTATATGACGCCATAAAACGCAAGGAGTATCTCTATGAAAATGGCGATTTGAGCGATGATAAGGTCAATGCCGAGCTAGGTGAGCTAGAGATGATTTGTGCTGAAGAAGATCCAATGTATGAATGCGAAGTGGTGATTGAAAAAATACTAGAAGATTTGGGCTTTGAATCTAGTAGTCATAATGAATTGATGAAAACCCTAACCGGTGGGGATAAGTTTAAGATTTTGCTCGCACAAGTGCTATTCCCAAAGCCTGATATTTTGCTCTTAGATGAGCCGACAAACAACCTTGACTTGCACTCTATCGCGTGGCTTGAAGATAATCTCAAACGCCATCAAGGCACACTTGTAGTCATTAGCCACGATAGACATTTTCTCAACAGCGTCTGCACGCATATTTTAGATATGGATTTTGGCTCTGTGCGGGAGTTTAGCGGGAATTATGATGATTGGTATATTGCCTCAACGCTTATTGCCAAGCAGCAAGAAATGGAGCGAAACAAAAAGCTTAAAGAAAAGGAGGAGCTAGAATCCTTTATCGCGCGTTTTTCTGCTAATGCGAGTAAAGCCCGTCAAGCCACAAGCCGCCAAAAGCAGCTAGAAAAGCTTAATATTGAATCTCTAGCCGTTAGCTCTAGGCGAGATCCTAGCATAGTCTTTAAGCCCAATCGCCCCATTGGCAACGAAGCCCTAGAGTGTGAGAATATTTCAAAAAGCTATGGGGATTTATGTGTGCTAAACAATGTGAGTTTAAAAATTTTGCCCGGGGATAAAATCGCTATCATCGGTGCAAATGGCGTGGGTAAAAGCACTTTGTGTAAGATTCTAGTTGAAGAGTTAAAAGCGGATTCTGGGCTAGTCAAGTGGGGGGCGACCACGCAAAGGGGCTACTTCCCACAAAATGTAAGCGAAGAGATAAGCGGAGAAGAGAGCCTGTATGAATGGCTAAGGGGCTTTGATAAGAAAAAAGAGAGTGGCGAGATACGCAATGCGCTTGGGCGAATGCTCTTTAGTGGTGAAGAGCAAGAAAAGCCCATAAACGCCCTAAGCGGTGGGGAAAAGCACAGAATGGTGCTCAGTAAGCTTATGTTAGAAGGGGGGAATTTCTTGGTGCTTGATGAGCCTACAAACCACCTTGATTTAGAATCTATTATCGCGCTAGGGGAGGCGTTGTATAAATTTAGCGGAAATGTGATTTGTGTCAGCCACGATAGAGAGCTAATTGATGCTTATGCAAATAGAATCATTGAGCTAAAGGCAGATTCTAGCGGGAATGGTGCAGAAATCATAGACTTCCGCGGCAGTTATGAGGAATATTTAGAATCTAAAGGCGAATGATAGATGAATAGTCCAAATTTCAGCGTTGTTATCCCTATAAAAGATATTGATACTCCGCATTTTATACACACTCTAAGCCATCTCAAGCGTTTTACAGACACACAATATATATTCATTCTTACCGCAATAGAAAATGCAAAAGTATCTCATCAATTTGAAAATCTACAAAAAATAGGCAATGTCGTATGGATTGATGAAAAGGACATCTATCAAGGAATGAATCTAGAATCTATAAGCACCAAAATGCGTGAGCTTGGGGCAAGCTCTACTTCTCGTGCTGGCTGGTATTTACAGCAATTTCTCAAAATGGCTTTTGCATCGTATGTATTGAAAAATGCAAATAGTGCGAAATTTTTAACGGGGGGGGACAAGATATTATCTCATTTGGGATTCTGATACTATTCCGCTAAGAAAGCTAAAGTTTTTTAAGCAAGGCAAAGTCATATTTGAAAAGGCAAGTGAATACCACAAGCCCTACTTTGATACTTTAGCAAACTTACAAATCCAAACAAAACAAGGCAAAACTATCCATAAAGCAGTGGATTTTAGCTTTATTGCTGAAAATATGATGATAGAGATTGCAAAAATGCAAGAGCTTATAGAGCTTATAGAATCTACTCATCACAAGGCATTTTGGGAAGTGATTTTAGAGCATATCAATCCGCAAGATTTGACGCACTCTGGCTTTAGCGAGTTTGAAACCTATGGGAATTTTATCGCCCTAGCCTATCCAAACACCTTTCACATCACACAACGCAAACGAGACAGATATGCCAAGGAACTCATAGGGGAAAATCCAAGTATAAAGCTTTTGCAATGGTATGGCAGAAGCTATGAAGTCATAGGTCTTGAATCTTGGAGTAAAGAAAACACCCGCATAAGCACACTTTTGCAAAATCCCTTAGCTAGAATCTTGCCACCAAAGATGTTTAAAAAACTCCTTAGATTCTATGTAAAACTCAAGCGTTTGTAGCTCTCACACCACCACACCGCATAAAAGCACAAAGGGTAGATATTCTTTCTCATAGAGATGATAGATAGTTTCTTTAGGTGTATCAATACTAGGGCGTAAGTCAAGGGCGGAGCATAGCACACCTTGTGGGCGCACACCCATTTGCTTTGCTACATTTTGTATCATCTCTGCTACTTCATAAGGGATAGAATCTAGCTCGCTCATATCCGGGGCTTGCTCTTTAGCGCAATAGACATTGATAGAAAAAAGCGCGAGTTTAAAGCTATCGTAATCCGCGAGTTTTCCTGCTTGCTGTAGTTGCCCTATATCACGCACTTGCGTAATGGCTTCTTTAATGCGCTTTATACAGCTGCTGCTAAACTCCCACCTTGCTTTCCTTGTATTTTTGCCGACATTAAGCCATAAATGCTTAGATTCTATCCATATATCAAGCCCATTATTCCCCTCTGTCGCACACCAAAAGTCAATCGTGCGTCTTTGCTTCTCGTTTTGGCTTTCGTCCTCTCGCAAATCTACACCTTTGCAATCCACACCATATTCACTCATCACATACGGCGTAAGACAGGAGAGAGCCATAGCGATAGTGGCAGAGTTGCTTCGCTCATTGTATGTGATAGGAAAGTCACCGATTTGCTCAAGCAAGTTAAGGTTTATATCAAAAATATGCCGACAAAACTCATCATAAAAGCTTTTGAGCTTCCTGCCACCTTTAGTCCCACTCCCTGTATTTGCTCCCGCACCTACGCTATCGCTTTTGTATAAAGAGTCTTCTAGGTAGCATTCATACCATCTCGCATTTTTCTCGCTAAATCGCTTGTTTATGTTGTAGTCATACATCTTTATTATCCCTTTCTAGTTTTTGAGCTTTTATCTCGTTAATGCTATCCACAATCACGCCTATGACCATATTTAGCACGATAAAGCTCACAATGATCATATAGCTTATAAAATATATCCACGCATAAGGATATACCTGCATAATAGGTCGTGCTACCGCCTCACTCCAACTCTCCGCTGTCATTACCTGAAAAAGTGTGAAAAAGCTCTTGCCCAAATCGCCAAAATACTCTGGCATAGCTGTGGCAAAAAGCTGTGTGCCAAGCACCGCATAGATATAATACACAAGCAAGAGCAAAACACCTATGGATACAACACTAGGGATACTTTTTGCAATAACTGCGATGACAAACCGAAGCTGTGGCACAGATGAAAAAAGTCTCGCTACTCTAAAAATCCTAAATAATCGCAGGATTAAAATGTTGCCTATGATTGTTGTAGGCAAAGCAGATAAAACCACTACAAACAAATCAAACAGATTCCATTTTGAGCAAAAAAACTCTTTGCGTAACACAAGGATTTTTAAACACATTTCAGCAATAAAAAACAATAAACACATTCTATCAATAGCGATAAGGATAGAATTGTTTGTCAAAAATGAAAATGTCAATGCTCCCAAGATTATAGAATCTAAAATGATAATGCCAAGCACTAAGCCTTGAAATAGCCTAGAATAGATAAAAGCATTCACGATGCTAAAGCCTATTTTGAAGCTTATGAGGCTTTTTCCACTTGGCTTTAAAATCCTTATCGACAAACATTACCTTTAAGTCTGCCTTGCTCTCTTGTGATACCCAAGCAATGGTGCTTGTCGCCTTACTATCTCTATCTTCAAAATACCACAAACCATCGTGCTTTGCTTTGTAATCTTTATCTACTTCATACACAAGTAAATCCGCCTTGAATTCTTGCGTAACCTTGAAGCATTTTACTTTTGCTTTATTTTCCGCTACTACACAAACCTTTGCCATAACAGCCCCCTTTTCAATGAAATTTTGAACCAAGCATTATATTAAACCTCTTTATTGATAAATGATAATTTGTATATATAAAACCTATAATTTACCGACTAGAATCTACATCTTTGATAAAC
>CAUWMC010000015.1:0-21765 GCA_963559865.1 uncultured Helicobacter sp. | reverse complement strand
AGTGATGCCAATATGCAAGAAGGGAGCTTCCGCTGTGATGCCAATGTCTCTATCCGCCCTAGTGGAGATTCTAGGCTTTATACACGCGTAGAGATTAAGAATCTAAACTCCTTTAAATTTATCCAAAAGGCCATAGAATACGAAGTGGAGCGGCAGATTGACGCGTGGGAAGATGGCAAGTATGAATCACAAGTCGTGCAAGAAACAAGGCTTTTTGATACCGCAAAGGGCGTAACCCGCTCAATGCGTGGCAAGGAAGAAGCGGCAGATTATCGCTACTTCCCTGACCCAGATTTGCTGCCTGTGTTTATTGATGAAGAGTTAATGAAACAGGGCAAACAAATCCCAGAAATGCCAGATGAAAAAGCAGCGCGATATGTCAAGGACTTTGGCATTAAGCCCTATGATGCCGGAGTGCTAACTTCTAGCCTAGAACTAACAAAATACTTTGAATCTATGCTAGATTTTGGTGCAAGTGCAAAAGGCTCTCTCACTTGGCTGACAACCGAGCTTCTAGGGCGATTAAAGGGCGAAAACACCCTGCAAACTTGCGGTATAGATTCTGCCACACTTGCCACACTAGTTAAACGCATAGATGAAGGCAAGATCAGCGGAAAAAGTGGCAAAGAAATCTTAGATGTGCTTGTGGAGCAAAAAGGCGGCGATGTGGATTCTCTCATAGATTCTATGGGATTAGCACAAGTCAATGACGATGGTGCAATCCTAGCTGCCATAGATTCTGTGCTAAGTGCCAACCCTGATAAAGTCGCGGAATTTAAAAGCGGCAAGGATAAGCTTCTAGGCTTTTTTGTAGGGCAAGTGATGAAAGCAAGCAAGGGTGCAAACCCCGCCCGCGTCAATGAACTATTAAAAGAGAAACTACAATGACTTACACACTTATCCCCTTAGGAGACTTTCTATCAAACGCTCAAAGTCCAAGTGAAAATGATTTAGAATCTTTTAGCAAACATAGGGATAAGCTTTTACATACAAATGAAAACGAGAGTGAAGAGCATCAAAAAATCGCCTTAATGGATTTTTTGAAAGATAGCTTTGCCTATGAGTGCAATACCAAAGGACGCATTGACTTAAGCATTTATGAAGACAACAAAGCTAAAGTGCTTTTTGAAGTAAAAAGTCTAAGCAATAAAGCGGAGTTTATAAACTCTAACAATGGGGGGGGGTAACACTATTTACACCTAAATATAATCTCGATTCCATACATTGTCATACTGAGGCGTTAGCAAAAGTATCTAAAGATTTAGAATCTAAAAGAGATTTTTCGCTTTTTTCAAAAGCTCGCACGAAACAATCTCTTGCCCACACTTGCAAAAATGACAAAATTCTAGAATCTACTAAAACTACAGATTCTATAAATAGCACAAACCAAACAATACAGAATCTAGAATCTAAAATAACGCACCCTAAACCCTGCACCCACCCAGATTTGGTAGAGAATCTAGAATCCAAAGCCTTTTATGAATCCATTCTCTACTTTTTACGCGAGTATAAAACCCATAACAATAACGACCTAAAATACATTATCCTAACAAACACACGAGATTTTTATCTCATAGAAGCCGAACAATATCGAAAATTTGCCGATGACAAAACAATCATAGGCTATTTTAATAATTGCGATGGTAAAGAAGGTGTAAATAAGACAACACAAAAATTTTACGATGATATTAAACTATACTTGCCAACGCTTAATGCCACGCTAAAATTCACCCATTTTAATATAGAGACAACACCCCTAGCCCTGCTTTATCAAGCCCTAAGCCCACAAGTGCTATTAAAACGAAAAAATTGCATTGATGCAAATACGCTCAATCAAAACTTCTATGATGAATTACTCTATATTCTAGGCTTAAAAGAGATAAGTCAAAATTCTAAAGTTTTAATACAAGCAAATGATATAAAAAACACACTTTTAGATTCTATCACCAAAGCTTTCCAGCTCTCCCCACAAGATGACTTTGAGACAATCTTTTCACTTCTTACCACTTGGAATAACCGCCTTTTATTCCTGCGACTTTTAGAATCTATGCTTTTAAGTTTCAAGCATATTGACAAGCCTTTCCTAGACATTGACACTCTCAAAAGCTTCACAGACTTAAACACACTCTTTTTTGAAATCCTAGCCATTAAAGAGAGCAAACGCCAAAGCACCCCAAAAGAGCTAGATTCTATCCCCTATCTTAACTCAAGCCTTTTTGACAAAACCGAACTAGAAAAGCAAAATAAAGAAATAAGCAAACTAGATTCTAATAATTTAGCCATTTTCAAACACTCAATCCTTAAAAGAGATCAAAACTACAAAGATACAGAGTCTTTGCCCCTTTTAGAGTATCTTTTTGCCTTTTTACACGCCTATGACTTCACCACCACGCCAAAAGACATTATAAACCACACGAAACAAAACCACGACAAGCTGATAAATGCCGCTGTATTAGGACTAGTCTTTGAAAAGCTAAATGGCTATAAAGAGGGCAGTTTCTACACCCCTAGCTTTATCACTAGCTATATGTGTAAAGAGTCACTAGAAAAAGTCGTTATAGACAAATTTAATACTGCTTTTAACTCTAACGCAAAGACAATAAACGAGTTACCAAGAATAGCAAGAGATGAGAATAAAACCATACAAGATTTACGCACGATACTATTCAGTATAAAAATATGCGACCCAAGTGTTGGTAGTGGGCATTTCCTTGTTTCCGCACTGAACGAACTTGTGCTTATAGCCTACCGCTTAGGGATTCTAGAATCACTTGATTTTCAAACCACACTAGAGCTAGATAATGAAGAAATCATTATCAAAAAGCAAGGCAAGATTCTAGAATACACAAAGCCAAATGACAAAGACGAACCCCAACATAAAATACAACAAGAGCTTTTCAATCTTAAAAAAGAGATTATAGAATCCTGCCTTTTTGGCGTGGATATAAACCCAAACTCTTGTGAAATCACCAAGCTAAGACTATGGATAGAGCTACTCAAATACAGCTTTTATATCTTTGATTCTAATGGTAAAAATACAAACACCCTAGAAACCCTACCAAATATTGATATAAATATTAAATGTGGAAATTCGCTTGTAAGCCGCTTTGATTTAAAAGATTCACTCAAACATATTCCAAATATTACACACCAAATAGAAAGATACAAAAAGCTTGTCTTTGACTACAAAAACGCCGACCAAAATATCTTAAACATCTCAAAGCAAGAGATTGAAGCACAAATTGAATCTATCAAGCAAACTTTCACACTCACACTGAAAGACCCAAAGACCAAAAATGAGCTAGAAAAAGCTATTCAAACACATATCACAAATTATGGCATTTCGCTTTTAGATAATGAAAGCTTATTAGATGGCTTATCCTACGCACACAATATATTTGGCAATCCACAGCTTAACAAAGAGCAAGAAGATGAAGCCTATATTTCCTATGGCAAAATAGTCGCCCTGCGTAAAAAGCTAGATTCTACAACAAGTGGTGAAGGCTACACTAACGCATTTGAATGGCGGTTTGCATTCCCTGAAGTGCTAGATTCTAATGGCGACTTTCTAGGCTTTGATTTAGTCATCGGTAATCCGCCTTATATTAAAGAAGCAGACAATAAAAAACTTTTTGATGGCACAAGACACTTAAGAACCTATCAGGGAAAAATGGATATTTGGTATCATTTTGTAGGCAAAGGCTTTGATATAGTTAAAAATAAGGGCATTGTAAGCTTTATTGCTACAAATAATTGGACTACAAGCACGGGAGCAAAAAACCTTAGAAATGTAATTTTAAAAGAATCCCAAATTCTTAACCTTGTAGATTTTGGCTCATATATGTGCTTTGATTCTGCGAGTATTCAAACTATGATTATGGAATTTTACAAGATAGATTCTATCTCTAAAAGCTACACATTTAATTATGCAAGGATAGATTCTAAAAAGCCAACCGACAAACACAGAGACGCTATCCTAAGCAAAGAAACCTATGAAAATAATATATACCTTACACCGACCATTACGCCTTTATCGTTTATTGATAAACCTTTGACTTTTGCAGATTCTAAACAAGAGAAAGTGCTAAACAAAATTTTAGAAAATGGGACATTTTATTTGCAAGAAAATGAAGCGCAAATCGGTATAGGCTTGACCGATAAAGTCAAAAAGAAAATGGGGCTAACAAATTATAAAGTTGGGGCTGGAATTTTTCAAATTTCAACACAAGAACTTAAATCCTTGAATTTAACAGAAAGTGAATTAAGGCTTATAAAACCTCTTTATACAAGCAATGAGCTTTTTAGATTCTATGGCAATCCAAACAATAATGAATGGGTTATTTACACTGATTCAAATTTTAAAAATCCTAATTCTATGGATAAATATCCTAATCTAAAGAAGCATTTAGACAATTTTAGAGATGTTATTACATCCGACAATAAACCTTATGGCTTGCATAGAGCAAAACAAGAATACTTTTTTAACAAAACTCCTAGCATTGTGTCATTAAGAAAATGTCCCGATAAACCTATTTTTACTTATGTGGATTTTGATTGTTATGTTACCTCAACATTTTTTATTATCCAAACAAGCCGAATAGATTTAAAATTTTTAACAGGCTTGTTAAATTCTAAGCTCATAGCATTTTGGCTGAAACATAAGGGTAAAATGCAAGGCAATAATTATCAAATTGATAAAGAACCATTACTTAATATCCCTATCCCCCAAATCACAGAATCTAATAAGCCCCTATGTGATGAGATTATAAAATGTGTAGATAAAATCCTAGAATCTAAAGCAAAAGATTCTACCCTTAACACAAGCAAGTTAGAATCTAAAATTGACTCTTTAGTCTATAAACTCTACAATCTCACAAATGATGAGATAGCAATAATAGAAAGGAAATAAATGCGAATTGATATTGGCTTAGAAATAGAAAATAGTCATACTAGGATAGTGGGTTTGGAAAATGATATATTAGTTATTGCTCTAAATTTGCCACAAAATGCTCCACACACAAACAAAATACTAAATCCATATATGATTTCAACGCCTTAGAGAAGAACAGCAAAAATATCCACAAAGGCAGAACAATTATAGATAAAATTGTAGAAAAAGATATTATAGAATACCATTTTAACTATGGATTGATATTAAATAGTATAGGTAATGATAAAGAATCTGTTCCTATATTTCTTTCATATGATATTGTAGGGGACAAAACAGCAATTCCAAAAGATGAGTTGCAACAACTTACTAATGAGTATGGATATGAAAGAAAAGATTATAGAAGTATTTTTGAAAAAGAAGTATATTAAAAATTATAAATAATGTCGTGCTTCTTATCGCAATATTTGCAGGTTTGCTTTTTATGTGGCGATATTACAACAATGCAGATTTTTTGCAGCATATTGTCGATAAATACAGCAATAATGGGCTTGTCAATATACTTTCAAACACTTTGTTTAAAATAGAATATTTTCATACATTGATGATTGTGGGTTTTATGATTTGTGTTTTTTGCAAACATACTAGAATCTTAAGTGCTTGGATATTTTTCTTTTGTGTTATTTTGATTAATCCAAAATATATTTTAGGGATAGGCGGTTTTATCGGTGGAAGTGTGAAAGCAACAGGGGCAATAGAAAATCTCTTATTTGTGTCATATAGCATTGTAATGTTTTTGTTTTTATTTTCACTCCAAAAAACCGCACGCAAAAACTCCATAATACCAAGCTAAATATACTAATATGCTACATCTTAGATTCTCAACAACAGCTCAAAGCCACAAACAGAATCTAAGCAAAATCTAGTAAAAAGCCAAGTTTTAATAACGCAAGATTCTCTCAAGCTTCAAATCTCGCCTACATTGCCCTACTCTCGCACTTCTCCATTCCCTACAATGCAATATTTGTAACTTCGCAGAGATTCTATCCCCATAGGACCACGCGCGTGGAGCTTAGAAGTAGAGATACCAATCTCCGCACCAAAGCCAAACTCCCCGCCATCGCTAAATCGTGTTGAAGCATTCGCATACACACACGCCGCATCAACACTGCTTAAAAACTGCTCACACACCGCCTTATTCTCACTCACTATACATTCAGAATGCCCCGAGCCATAGCGTGATATATGCTCCAACGCCTCTTCAAAGCCCCCCACAATCTTAAGATTAATAATCCTATCCCCCCACTCTTTAGTAAAGTCCGCCAAGCCATCAAGCTCTGTGCCTAGCGTCTCTAGCAAGGCTTGTGTTTCAAATCTCACGCTGATTTTATGCGAATGCAAACTCTCCACTATCTCGCCTAAACCCTGCTCCAAAAACACAGAATCTACAATCACGCATTCACACGCATTGCACGCTGCAGGATAGCTAAGCTTTGCATTCAGCACAATGGCTTTTGCCTTTTGCAAATCCGCATCTTTATGGATATAAGTATGACACACGCCCTTATCGTGCTTGATGATAGGAATACTCGCATTATGCTTTACAAACTCTATAAGCCCTTCTCCACCACGCGGGATAAGCAAATCCACATATTTATCCATTTTGACAAATGCCAATACAGATTCACGCGAAGTATCTTGTATCATACTCACGCATTCTTGTGGGAGATTATGCTGTTGCAGGGCTTGTTGCAAAGCAGAATGAATAGCCATATTAGAATGATAAGCCTCTTTGCCACCTTTTAGCACACAGGCATTCCCACTTTTAAAGCAAAGAGCAGCCACATCGCTTGTAACATTAGGACGAGATTCATAAATCACGCCCACAACGCCCAAAGGCACACTTATCTTTGAGATATTTAATCCTGCTTTACTCTGCCAACTCTCCATTATCTCGCCAACGACACAAGGAAGCTTTACAATATCCCTTATCCCTTGAGCCATTGCTAGAATCTTGCTGTGATTAAGCTCCAAACGCTTTTGCATAGCTTGTGGCAGGGCAGAAGCTAACTTTAAATCTTTAGCATTTTCTTGGCAGATATACTCACTTTGAGATTCTAAAATCTCTGCCATAGAGCTCAGCACGGCATTCCTTTGACTATCTTGCATAGTGTTTAGAATCCTTGAGCTTTGTTTAGTTTGAGCAAGTTGCTTTTCTAGGTTTTGCATAGTTTTTCCTTTTTGTAAAATGTAGATTCTGCAGTGGGCGTTTTGAGCTTGTAGATTCTATTTTACACCCTTAAACCCAGCACCCAAATTTGCTTAAAAATTAAGATTCCATCTCTTCTCGCTCTTTTGCCAAGGCTTCCACCTCAGCGATAAAACGCTCCAAAAGTAGCTCTTCTTTGAGCTTGCATAGAATCTTGCCTCCTTTAATAATCAGCCCATCTTTATTCCCAAAGGCAATGGCAATATCAGCGTGTTTTGCCTCACCCAAGGCATTTACTGCACAGCCCATAACGCTTACTTGCAGTGGCGTTTTGATATGTTTTATACGGGATTCAACTTCTTGCACCATTTTGACAAGATTAGCCTCAATCCTCCCACAAGTAGGGCAAGAGATGAGTGTTACACCGCTTTTTTGCCGCCCAGAATATTGTAAAATCATACGCGCCACTTTCACTTCTTCTTCAAGCTCCCCTGTGATAGACACTCTCATCGTATCGCCAATGCCCTCCATAAGCAGCCCACCTAATGCCATTGAGCTTTTTACCATAGAGTGCGGCAAAGTCCCCGCCTCTGTAACGCCTAGATGAAAGGGGTATTCTACTAATGGGCGGAGCATTCTATATGCTTCCATCGTGCGTAGCACATCACTTGCTTTGAGTGAAACCTTGATATTATTAAATCCAAAATCCTCTAAAAGCTTAATGTTATACAACGCAGATTCCACCATACCCTTGGGCGTTGCACCATACTTTTCATCAAACTGCTTCTCCAAGCTCCCGCCATTGACACCTATGCGGATAGGAATCCCACGAGCATTACACGCATCTGCCACGGCTTTTATCCTATCCTTTGAGCCGATATTCCCCGGATTAATACGGATACAATCCACAGATTCAGCAGCAATTAACGCAAATTTATAGCGAAAGTGAATATCAGCAATCAAAGGCAGAGGCGAGACTTCTTTGAGTGCTTTTAAAGTATTAGCATCTTTTGGATCACTCACCGCCACACGCACCATATCCGCCCCGGCAAAATACAATCTATCTAATTGCTCCTTTGTGGCTTGTATATCACAAGTTTTGCTAAAAGTCATACTCTGCACACTGATTGGTGCATCGCCCCCCACAGCCACAGAACCCACATAAATTTGTTTTGTTTTTACCCTTTGCATATAAAAATCCTTTCACATTTTTTGTTTATTTTATCACTCTTGGGTAAAATTCCACCACACAAGATAAAGACTTAAGGGCAAAGATGCACGAATATTCTATTGTCAATTCACTGATTGAGCTGTGTGAAGAACAAGCCAAAGCCCATAATGCTAAAAGCGTGGAAGAAGTGCATATCGCTATTGGAGAGCGAAGCGGAGTAGAAAAAGCCCTGATTGAAAGTGCCTTTGAAAGCTTTAAGCTTGAATCTAGCGTATGTAAAAATGCCAAGCTTTGTGTGAAGATTCAAGGTGTGGTGCTAGAATGCAAGGATTGTGCTTTAAACTTTGAAATCAAAGATTTATCCTTTGCCAAATGTCCGCAATGTCAAAGTCAAAATACCCACATCATACAAGGCAAAGAGCTTCATCTCTTATCTCTTGAAATGAGTGTGGAATCCTAGTTTGTGTATAGAAGGAGTGAAAATGCAGCAAGATAAACCCCTAGCCCAAAAGCTTGATGAACGCGTCTTTGAGCAGCTTTTAAAATATAATCCCAACACACAGAATCTTTGGGATATTGTCGGGCTTTTTGAAAATGAGCGGCAGAAATTACGCCTTGAAGTGGCACAATACCACCAAGATATTAAAGATTCTCAAAGCACACTTAAAGCCTTACGCGCTGAAATTACAGCTGCCAAACAAACGCTTCATTCCCTAGAGCAACAACTAAGGGACACCCCGCAGATTCCAGCAAATGAAGAACACACACAAATGCTACAAAAAATTACCGAGCTTGAGTTAGAAAATTCCAAGCTCTGCGTGGAGCTGCGGGACTTACGCAGTGAGTTTGAACTAGAGGAAAACCTCCAGCAGTTTGAAGCTGAATCTAGCAAAGAATCTCATTAAAGAATAAAAATGCCAAGCAACATAACACAAAAAAAACACAAACGCCTTTTTGTCAGTGCGTGTGAGCCAAGCTCAAACCTGCATTTAAAACACTTAGCCAAACATTTTGATAAAGAGCTAGAGATTTGCGGGGTTTTTGATAGAGAGACTTTAATAGATTTTGAGAAAGCCACGCCCAGCTTCACGCTTAAAGACTTTGCGGTGATGGGCTTTTTTGATGTGATAAAAAAACTAACATTTTTTAAAAAAGCCATAGCACAAATGAGTGAGTTAGCAAAAAGTGCTGATTGTGTTTTGCTGATGGATAGCTCAAGCTTTAATCTCCCTATTGCCAAGGCGTTGAAAAAATGCGGTGTGAAAGTGCCTATTGTGTATTATATTTTGCCACAAGTATGGGCGTGGAAGCCTTGGAGAGCTAAGAGTATAGAGCAAAATTGCGATTATTTGTGTGGTATCTTGCCTTTTGAACTCACAATGTATAAAAACGCATTGGCGCAAAAAAGGGCATTATATGTGGGACACCCATTGCTTGATGAAATCACGGAGTTTAAAAATGAGCCATTACCTCACAAAACTTCTCCTATCGCCTTTATGCCCGGTAGCCGAAAAAGTGAGATAAAAAGAATCTTTCCCATTTTTGCTGAAGTCGCAAAAAGTTTGCCAAACAAGAAGATTCTTATTTTGCCTGAACATTTTAAAAAGCTAGATTCACAAGCTCTAAATGACATTTATGGCGATGAGATTATGGCATTTGATATAAGCTTTGAAGCCAATAAAGCCCTGCTAGAATCTGGATTTGCCTTTATATGCTCTGGCACAGCGACACTGCAAGCTACACTCATAGGCACACCACTCGTGCTAGGATACAAGACAAGAGGCATTGAAGTGTTGATTGCTCGGGCATTTGTAAGGCTTAAACACATAGGACTTGCTAATATTTTATATAACGCCCTGCATTCATCAAAAGGCGAGATAAGAGAGATTCACACTGAGCTTATTCAGTCTCAACTCACAGCGGCAAATCTACTCAAAGCCTTTGAAGAGATAGATATAGAATCTTTTAGCACAAAAGCTAAAGAGTTAAGAGGGTATCTCAAACACGGCAGTGCCAAGCAAACTGCTCAGATTCTAAACACGATTCTATATCAATAATAGAATCTTATCAAAATGTATATCCAATTGAGGCGGAGAATAAATGAAGCTGTCCAAATCCGCCTGTTTGATAAATGCTCTTTCTACCATCTTTTAGACTAAGCGAGTATGCCAAGCCTATATTCCACTTATCACTTGTCTGCTTCCTCACACCAAAGCCAAACATATACGCATTACTATCTGGAATCCCTAGCTTATCTTGTGGCACAGGGCTTTGATCAAAAGCAAAAGAACCCATTAAAAAGTAATTTTTCTTAGTCAAATAGCTAAGTCCTAGACGCAGGGCGGTTGTGTCATTCCACCCATCTCCCATAGCCACCGCACCATAATCAGCCAAATCCATCATACCGCTTAACTGCTCTGGGCTAAACTGCATAACCATACCGCTTAAGGGCGTAAATCGTGGATTGCTAAAATTAAAAGCAAATTTATCGCCCTTACTCCAATATATCTTTTCATACACAAACTCCACTCCCAAGCGTCCAAAATTGTGCATAATGGCAATTTGCATACTTGAAGGTAGAGTTACAGCGAGATTCAAATCTGCCTTCATATTGACATTTCCCATAGAGCCGCCAATATAAGTTGTCGCATCTAAATCCCCTTTAAGATTAAAAGTAACAGGCGAGGTATAAACAAAGCTTAGCGTTGTTTTTTTGCTCTCAAAAGGACGCACACTCACTGCAGCCTTATATCCAAAGGCAAAGTCCGCCCCTTTACTCTTTTGATCTACTTTTGTTGCACCGATAAGATTTGTAGTGATATTCATATCACCCATACCAAATTTTTCTGATAGCTCTTTAGCGTCCATAAGCGTAGCATAACCCCTAGGCACACCATTTTCATCTGTTTCCGTAGGAGTAGGGTCTGTGCAAACACCCGGAAAACCTGATTGTAAGCTACCATCAAAATTATTATGTGTGCCTGTATAACAATTTATATATCCTTTTTGTCCCCAATAAATATCATCAGGTATATCTGAACAGCCAACTTTTAAGGGATTTACATCACTAGTTAAAATACAAGCATTAATGTGGTCTATTCCTTTGCTTTGTCCATTTGGATTATAGCCACCTTCCTCATAGCCCCAAGTCATTGCACCACTTGCTTTGCTTTCTTTATAATGCTCCCAATTTTGCTTAATTGTCGCGTTGATTTCCTCCACTTTTGCATTATATCCTGCCACATCAATGCTTTTTTTATCTTCATTAATAAACTCATCAAACACGCTAGGGTCAGGCATACCAAACCACGCTTCAGGGTTAAAAAGTGTGGGGAGATTGTAGCGGAGCTTATTATCTAAATGCTTTCCGCCACCTATACCAACCCCTGCAAGTGCAGCTAAGGCATTGCCTTGAGCGGTATTTACCGCATAGATAAGCTCTCCCATAGCCTCCGGAATCATACTTGGTGGAATCTCATCAAAATCCTGCAGGTTTGTCTCAACCTTGCCGGGCTTTTGTGGAGTGCCTAGAGGCACAAACACGGTGTTTTGAAAGTTTCCCATTCCATAAAGGATTCTAGGAGAAACACCAATAGATATACGCTCCTCATAATTCCAACTAAGTGAAGGGCTAAACTCAACCATAGCAATCATCACATTACGCAAAAATGCCCCAGCCTCGCCATTCCAATTCATAGCCAAACCACTTGGTGCGGTAAAACTCACGCCATAATTCCAATTACCAAATGATGATTTTGCGGTTTTGCTTTTATAAAAAACCTTAGGCACGGGAAAAAATGTCGGGTCAGCCGAGCCTTCAACCAAAGCTCCTTTTTCGCTAAATCCATAAGTGCCGTGCTGATTTTTCTCTTCTGAATCTACTTTTATGGGGGCTTTGAGATCCACGCCTAGAAATGTATTTGCCAAGTTTGCCATATTATCCGGCACACCAAGGGTTGTCTCCGTGCTTAAACCCCAATTGATTGAACCTTGCCCTATGTCCTTACGCCCAGTGTCTGTGGTAAATGAAAAACCGGGAATGTAAATGCCTGTAAGCGTGAGTTCTAACTCACTTTTATCATTTGATGATAATTGATGAGTAAAGCCCATATTCGCAGGATTATAATATGCACTATCTGCACCAAAAGCCCCTGCCACATACGCGGAGCTTAGAGCTGTGGCATTAAGACTTTGCTCTGAAATCTTAAAGCCCGAAGCTAGAGCATAATAACAACACAAGCAAACAAGAAGCACTATTCGCATTTTAATCTCTGCCTTAAACTTAAATAGATGAGTTCTTAATTAGTTGTATATACAACTAATTTTGGCATTCTATCAAAAAAAAAAAAATCAAAGCTTAATCAATCTCCAAATCTTTTTAGGATTCTATAATGCCACCAAAGAGATAGAGCAATCAGCAAAGAGCCAAGCAAAAATTGTCCCAAATTCTCTATACTTTGTCCCCACACAAGAGCATTTGCCACAATAGCCAAGGGGATAAGCACATTATTCATAATCGCTAAAATACCACTATCCACACTACACGCCCCCTTATTCCACCAAAAATACCCAAGCCCCGAAGCAATCACACCAAGATAGAATAAGATAAGCCATTGATGAGCTTCACTTGGTAGCATATTTACATCACCAAAACACGCATAGCTCACAAATCCTACACTTAATGCCCCGATATAAAAATACCCAAAAACCTGCTCTTGCTTTGGCATAGTAAATCGCTCCATTGTATATTTATACGCACTCTGCCCAATACCAAAGCACATATTTGCCCCCTGAATCCACAAAAACCCTACAATAAAATCATCACTCACATCACCATATTTAATGATATACGCACCAATCACAGCTAGAGCGATACTTGGCAAATATCGCCAACGCATATGACACTTACATATATCATAAAACACACTCACATAAAAAGGCGTAAAAATCGTAAATAACGCTACCTCGTGAATCTGTAAATACTTAAATGACTGATAATAGCAAATATACATTATGCCTATTTGCACCGCTCCTATGCCAATGAGTGAAAGCTTCAGCTTGTTTGGGACATTCCTAAAGCGGATAAAAGGCAAAAACACAAGCAACGCAAGGGCAAATCTCGCCACAATCACAAAGTAGCTATCCACCGGATTTGCTACATTTCTTCCCACAAGATAATGTCCAATCAAAGGAAAAGAAAATGCCCAAATCACACTCACAATTACCAAATACCGCATTTTGCTCCTTTTTATCAAAATAGAATCTAGAATCCTAGCTTAATTTAGTAATATTTAATAAAAACTCAAGTAACATTAGCCCCTTTTCAAATTATATTAATGACGCGTTGTGCGGTATGCTGTAATTTGTGCAATTTATACTTCAAAAGGTTTATGATGAATAATTTTAGTAAAATCGGCTTTATCCTTGCCGCTCTTGGTAGCTCCATAGGGCTAGGGCATATTTGGCGTTTTCCATATATTGCTGGGACAAATGGTGGCGGTGCGTTTGTGCTGTTGTATTTGTTCTTGGCTCTTACCATCGGCATTGCTATGCTTGTGGGTGAAATGCTTATAGGAAACAAAGGTCAGGCAAATGCGTTTAAAAGCTATGAGAATCTTGACCCAAACCCTAGCAAAAAATGGCGATACGCTGGGCTAACGCTCATTGGCGGACCCATTATCCTTTCATTTTATGCCATTGTTCTAGGCTGGGTGTTTTACTATCTCTTTATGGTAAGTTTTAATCTCCCTAGCGATATGGAAAGTTCAGGGGCGATTTTTAATGCACTCTACACAGATGGCTTTGTCCCACAAACGCTTGGGCTGTTTTTTGTGATGGGCTTGACGGGCTGGATTATCTCTCGTGGGGTGAAAAAAGGCATTGAGCTTTTAAATCTTATCCTTACACCTCTGCTTTTTATTATTTTCTTTGGACTGCTTATATATGCGATGAGTATGGATTCTTTTGGTAAGGCGGTGGAGTTTATGCTAAGCTTTGATATGCAAGAGGCAAAAAAAGCTCTCACCCTTGATGTATTTGTAGATTCCTTAGGGCAGGTGTTTTTCTCATTATCTCTTGGTGTGGGAATCATCATCACTTATGCGGCAAATTCGGATTCTAATCAAAACCTTTTAAAAAGCTCACTTTGGATTGTGTTATCTGGCATTGCTATTGCGATTATGGCGGGGCTTATGATTTTTACCTTTGTGTTTGAATATGAAGGCGTTGTCAATAAGGGAGCTGGGCTTATCTTTGTAACCTTGCCTGTGATGTTCTCTCATCTTGGAATCTTAGGCAATATCATCGCATTTTTGTTTCTTATCGCCTTTAGTTTTGCTGGTATCACTTCTACTATCTCACTCCTTGAGCCTGCCGTAATGTATATGAGTGAGACTTATGGCTGGAGCAGAGCAAAGGCAACTTGGAGCATTACGCTTGCTATTATCGCTCTTGGAATGGTGATTATCTGCTCCATTTGCACACCTGCGGCGGATTATTTGGCTGTTGGCGGAAAGTCGCTTATGGATATTATTGAGTTCCTGTCAGCAAACTTCATTATGTCTATCGGTGGGCTTTTGGCAGTGATTTTTATCGGCTGGGTTGTGCCAAAAGAAAAGCTAGAATCTTATACTTC
This sequence comes from uncultured Helicobacter sp., assembly GCA_963559865.1. Taxonomy (GTDB): domain Bacteria; phylum Campylobacterota; class Campylobacteria; order Campylobacterales; family Helicobacteraceae; genus Helicobacter_C. The sequence goes on along the minus strand of CAUWMC010000015.1, from coordinate 6,863 downwards.
TCACTTTTTTGGGAATCTTAGCTTTAATGTATGGTATTACCTTATGCGGTATGTTACGCCATTTATCACTATCATCATACTTTTGGCAAAAATCGCAGAATTTTTTATGGGCGAAGATGCGGTAAAATCTATCATTGAAAGTATGGGGTTGTAGAGCTAAAGCTATATTCTAGCCTAGATTCACGCCCTACTAGAATCTAAAAGCAAAAGGAGCGAATATGGCGACTTCAAAAGAGTATAAAGACTATGTGCTAGAGTGCTTACAAGAGTGCGTAGCGGATTTGAGCCAGAACGCGAGCAAGGATTCTAAGGGCGAAGATTCTAAGGGTGGATTAGAATCTTACACTTTTAGTGCAAGAAAAATGTTTGGGGAATATTGCGTGTATATGCAAGATTCAAAATCTATGCAAAAGCCCAAGGCACTTTTCCTGCTTTGCGATGAGTGCGTATTTGTAAAACAATATGTATGTTTAGAATCTCTTTTAGCACATTGCCAAAAAGGAAAACCATATCCGGGTGCAAAAGAATGGTATATGATTGATATTGATTCTAAAGCATTATTGCAAGAGATTATCACAACCCTTGCCCCGATTTTATGTGCTAAAGATTCTAAAAACACTTAAGACAACACAGAATCTAGCAAAATCTATCACGCACTTTTACACAAACTCCCTTAGCAAACTCGGTCTATTTGCACTCATAAAGTGGAATTTATTATGTAGCTTTTGCAAATCCTTAAAAAGCTCCCTTGAAAGATCTAATCCTATTTTTCGCTCAACTTCTTTGCCTTTAATACTTGCTTTTTCTAGCTTTTGCACCCATTCATCTGGGATATACACACCGGGCAGTTTATCCCGCAAGAATAAGGCTACTTTATAGCTTAACACAGGGAAAAATCCTAGAATCATCACGCAATTTTGCCCTAAACTCGCATTTATCTCTCCCAAACCCTCAAGCAAAAATCTTGCGGCTTCAAGTGAGAATACAGGCTGTGTGAAAAGCCCTTGCACTGCGGAATTACTCAGCTTTTTTAGCATTTTCTTTTTTAAAGATTCTGTGTTGTTGGCATAGGAATTAATGACAGAAAAATTATAAATCTGCTTTACCCCCTCTTTCAGCGTCTTGCCATTTGCGGCTATGCCTTGATTTAGCCCATCTATAATCCTGCCTAGCTTTAAAGAACTTTCCTCAAACACACCTTTAGCCTCCGCACAATCGCCATTTTTCACCCCATCGCCACTAAGGCTTAAAAACGCACGAAGCCCAAACTCATTTGCCCCCAAAATATCGCCACACAAGGCAATGGAGTTTCTATCTCGCATTGAAAGTGTGCAAATTAAGGGCTTTTGCAAGGCATTTTGTAGTTTTATGGAGCTTAGGATTGAAGAGGGTTTCAATCGTGCAAGTGGAGAATCTGTGCAAACAAAGCAATCTGCTACCTTTAAAGATTCTAACTCATCTATCACGCTTTGTCCTATTGTAGAGCTAAGGCTCGGTGAGACTTCTACGCTTAAAAATGCTTCGTTGCTTTGGAGTTTAGTGATGAGTTGGTCTAGCATTTTTTATCCTTTTTATCTATCAAGATTCGCCCTTGTGCCAACATTTATTGGATTGTATTTTTTATTCCTTTGTTAAGAGGGAGAGGCTTATTGCCTTGTCTTTCTTTTTCGCAAAAAGAAAAAAGGTTTATCCCCCCTTCCGTCCCCCTTAGCCCAAAAAAGAATAAAGCGACCGCTTTTTCTTTTTTGGGCTAAGGGGGAGACCTCGCTTATCCCTCTCTAGCTTCGCTTTGGCGGTGGCACTACCGCCACCTTGAATCCAAAGCTCCGCACCACGAGATGGGCGAGATACGGATTGCACACCTTGTGTGCTACATTGATTTTTATCGTGGCAAAGTCGTGCTTTGCCACTTTGAGCGTTGCGGAATCCGCTTGAGATTTTAAGCTTGTAGAAACTTGAAAATGTGGGCTTTGAGTATCTACGATTCTAGTATTTGCGGTGTGGCTGTGGTAGCTTTGCAAGTTTTGGGGAAGGTTAGCGGACTTGGAGTCCGTGCCTTTCACAAAAGTTGCAACACTGCTACATTGCATACCCAAAGACGAATTGCCCAGCGATTTATCGCTCAAGACTGAATGCCCTAGCCACGCATTTTTTTCACCGCTTCTACTATGTTCTTAAGACTTGGCTTCACCTCTTCCCACTTCCTAGTCTTTAGCCCACAATCTGGATTTATCCATAATTGCTCTTTTGGCAACACTTCAAGCAGGGCTTTAATCTGTGTTACCAGCTCTTCAACACTTGGGATTCTAGGGCTATGTATGTCATACACTCCCGGTCCCACTTCATTTGTATAGCCCACTTGCTTAAAGACTTTTAATAGCTCATTGCCACTTCGTGCAGTTTCAATGCTAATCACATCAGCATCAAGGGCTTCAATGGTTTTGATAATGTCATTAAACTCGCTATAACACATATGCGTGTGAATCTGCGTCTTTGGCGTAGCGATTGCCACAGAAGTCTTAAAGCAAGATAACGCCCAAGTCTCATACTCTTTGATATTTTCAGCTCTCAAAGGATAGCCCTCTTTAAACGCCGCTTCATCAACTTGTATCACCTTAATCCCCGCCTTTTGCAAGTCATCAATCTCATCGGCAATACACAAAGCCAACTGCTCACAGACTTCCTTTCTACTCAAGTCATCACGCACAAAGCTCCAATTTAAAATCGTTACAGGACCTGTTAGCATTCCTTTCATCACTTTTTGTGTCAAACTCTGTGCGTAGGTAATCCACTCAATCGTCATCGCCTTTGGTCGCTCCACATCGCCATAAATGATAGGGGGCTTCACACAGCGGCTACCATAGCTTTGCACCCACGCATTTACGCTAAACACAAAGCCGCTTAACTGCTCTCCAAAATACTCCACCATATCATTTCGCTCCGGCTCCCCGTGCACCAACACATCAAGCCCGATAGAATCTTGAAACTCCACGCAGTCCTTGATATACGCCTTTATACCCTTTTCATACTCTGCCTTGTTTATCTCACCCTTTTTATAGCCTAAACGCAATGCCCTTATTTCGCTTGTTTGCGGGAATGAGCCAATGGTAGTCGTTGGCAAAAGTGGGAAGTGAAAAGCTTCTTTTTGAATCTTAATGCGTTCTTTAAAGGGCAGACTTCGCTCTTTTACGCTATAAGATTCTACCCTTTGGCGTATGTTTTTATTATGCGTTTTGCTAGAATTTTTGCGGGATTGATTTATAGCTTTATTTTGGTCTAAAAAGCTTTGTGTAGCAGAATCTAGCTGCCCTCTATACGCCTTTTCTATCGCACAAATCTCTGCAATCTTTTCTCTAGCAAAGCTTAGCCAAGACAAAATCTCTTTTTCAATCTTACTCTCTCCCTCTTTACTAAAAGGCAGGTGTAAAAGTGAGCAAGAAGAGCTTATCACAACCCTATCTTTTGGCACGATAGAGCTAATAGATTCTAAAAGCTTCAACTTAGATTCAATATCTGCTACCCAAATATTTCGCCCATCAACAACCCCAGCATACAGAATCTTATCACTCTGTGCGACTAATTCTAAACTCTCTTTATTTTTCTCTCCATAGATAAAGTCAAGCCCTAGCCCTGCAACTTTTGACTTCACAAGTATGCTTGTAAGCTCATTGCTATGCTCAAAAAATGTGCTTACAATCGCCTGTATTCCACTTTCAGCGATAGTGTTATACACATTTAGCACTTCAGATTCTATATCAATGCCTTGAAAAATATCCTTGTTTAGCCCACGCACAAAAAGCGGCTCACTAAACTCTATAATGACCTTAGAATCTAGCTTTGCAATTTCTTTTATTAACTCCAAATACGCCACTTTTAGCCTATTGAAAATTGTAGAGCCATTGCCATTTGTAATTTTACTTAGCCCAAAGAATGTAAAAAGCCCAATGAGTGAGATTTTAGGGCGATAGCCTAGTGCTTTTGCTTCACTATAATAGGCTTTAATGTTGCTAATATCTGCCTTGTAATTATCACTCTCACTTAGCTCCGGCACAACATAGTGATAGTTTGTGTTAAACCACTTTGTCATCTCACAAGCCACACCGCTTTTATGCCCTCTCGCCATTGCAAAATAGCCCTCTAGCCCACTCAAGTCTTTAAAACGATTAGGTTTTGCATTTAACGAGTATGCTAAATCAAGCACATTATCATACAAACTAAAGTCATTCACGCACACAAAATCTAAGTCTTTTTGCTCTGCCCAGTGCTTCTCTCGCAAATTTTTTGCCACAGATTCTAACTCGCTTTGTGTGCTTTTGCCGCTCCAAAAACTTTCCAACGCCTTTTTTAACTCTCTATTTTGTCCAACTCGTGGAAATCCTAAAATACTACTCATAGCAGTCTCCTTTGTGAAAAATTTTTTACACCGCTATTTTTGCATAAAATTTTTAAATACAATATGTAATTTTATTTTTTTGTAGAATATTTTGCATAGATTCAGAATCTTATATTGCAAATCGCCCTAGCTCAAGGCTTTTTCACCATAGATACAAAAAGTAACAAATACAATATGTAATTTTAATTTTATGAGAAGAGGTTAAATAGGATTCAGATTCTAGCAACAATGCAAAAAGTCCTGTGAAAGTATGGGTAATTTTTTAAAGCTGTGAAGTTCTTTTGTGCGAGGGTTTATTAATAAACAGCACAAAAGCAAACTTCCTCAAAAATTGACAAAAAAGATAATGTCAGTTTAAAATCCTTGCATTCACACTTAAGGAACAAGGAATCTAGCGATTAAAATACATACGAGTAACCAAGCATTCCTAAAACATTAGCAAAAGATGCTTGAGAGCCTCCTACTTGAATATCAATGTATTTCAAAGGCAACACTTTTGAAAGTAGCTCAAATCGATGCTTTCCTGTGCTAAAAAACACTCCAGCATTCAAAATAATGCCCGTTTGCATTCCATCGCCACCAGAAAAATTATCATCATACAAGAGCGCCCCATAGCCAAGACCACCTATCAAACCTATGCTTTTTGATTTATCCTCACCAAAGCTCACCCCAACAATTGCATCAAGATTTGCCGAAAACATTATTAAGTCCTGTTTAACCGCCATAGCAGATGCAGAATCTCCTGTGGGATTCCCACCACTTTTTAATGAACCAAAACCTTTTGCCACATCAAGGCTGCCATAAGCACGAATCCCAGAATATGAGCTAAAAAACTTTTGATAACCACCCATAACGCCAACAGCCAAAACTTGAGACTTTACACTATCACTACTATTAGATGCACTTTCACTATAAGGCAATCCTCCCCCTATGCTCATTCCCAAAAGCAACCCACTTTTTTCTAACATACTTCTTTGAGCATTTTCCTTTTCTCTTTCTTTAATGATTTTTTTAGCCTCTTCATAATTGATTGTCTGCTCTTCATCAGCAAAACCACCCGTGCTTACAAAACAAACCAATACACATACTTTCAACCATTTTTTCATTCTTACTCCTTAACTTTTTTTTGGAGCGGAATTGTATTTTTTTTTTTTTTTGTAAAAAGCTTAAATCAATAAAAATTACTTTAATTCCACAAGCGGAATCCTAATCCTAAGCGGTTGGAAGGTGTGTTGTATTCAAAGAGAGTATCGCCATAGCCATAGACATACTGACAATAAATACCTATATTATTAGAAATACGGAAAGTGTAGCCAAGCTCTACATAAGGATAATATCGCAATGCCACAGGCGGACGCATATGCAGCTCCAAAAGGTGCTTGTTTGTTTTATAATACAAATGCAAGTCATTGTATCCACGATACACGGGCAAATCCCGATTATCGTGCATAAAGCCCTCAAAATTTGTCCCGATATACGCCCACGCACCAAGCCTTATGCCAAAAGTGCCTTTGTTTAATGTGTCATATTCCCACAGCACACGGAGCAAAAGGCGATTTTGAGTGCGAGAACGCAACGCCCTTTCGCCATTAGAGATATGGTTATACCCAAATGATATATCCTTAATCGCCCCACCCAAAAAGGCAATGGGAGCCTCATAGCTATAAAACAGCTCGGGCTGATAGTCAATATCACGGAATGGGCGAGAATCTTCTTTGTTATAGTTTTGAAACCACGCAGTTTGTGTATAGGCAAAATACAAACTCCCATAGGGTGAAAAATGCCCTTTTATCACAGGCATTTTAAAGCTAAATTGAAACTTCGTCTCTGTATCCTTATTCCCTATTGCAGGATCACTGAAACTATGATAAAAAGGCAAAATATATACAGATTTATGACTATAAAGCGCAAGATAATGACTTGCGAGGCTAGAATCTTTAGTGAGTTTAGTATCTGCATTTGATATATTTTGAGATTCTGCCTTATCATCTTGTTGTTTCTGTGTATCTTGTGAAAGAAGCTCCAAAGGCTCATTTGCTGAGTTTTCACTCTCTATATTGTGTGCTTGTGTGGTTGTTTGATTAGCCACTTGAGCATCATCTGCCAACAAGGCACAACAACCCATAACAACACCAAACACAACTTGCACAATTATATTTTCTCTCATTTCCCTGCCTAAAATCCCAAAGTCTAAAGTTTTACCTAAAATGTAAAGTGTATGAATAATTTTAACATACACGAAGCAATACACAAAAAGCACATAATTGATTCAATAAAGCTTATCCCTAGAGTTTTAAGCTTGTCAAAAAAAAACGCTATACTAGGCAGACAAATCAAATTAAGGAGAGTAAAATGAAACATCTAAAAGCATTAGTGGCATTAAGTTTGGTAGGAAGTTTAGCAAGTTTTACATTTGCAGATGATATAGATTCTGAAATCGCAAAGCTTAAAAAAGAAAATGAGCTTTTAG
>CAUWMC010000014.1:0-46584 GCA_963559865.1 uncultured Helicobacter sp. | reverse complement strand
CACGGCTTGATTGCAATGACTATCCACCTAGAAGTGAGAAGTATAAGGTTATAGGAGGCCATTGTGAGTAGGGGAAAAACAAGTGCGAAGTTTGATGAGCTATACGAGATAAGATTAGCTACGCCTAATGATATAGATAATATTATGGCATTTCTCAAAGAATATTGGGATAAGAATCACATTTTAGCAGTAAATAGAGATTTTTTTGAATATGAATTTAGAGTGGGCGATAGGGTTAATTACATTTTAGCGGTGAATAGGCAGACAGGCAGAATAGATGCGTGTGAGGGCATTTATATCTACTCAAAGGGCGATGATGACACAGAGCCTTTTGATATGTCTGGCGGTATGTTTCGCACAAGTCCAAATGCACTTTTGCCATTTTTGGGACTAGAGATTTTATATCGCAAACGCTTTATGATGGGTGTAACAATGCGTTCCTACATTGGCATTGGCTCAAATTTCAATACATCATACCCTTTGACAAAAAAATATTTCAAAGATGATATGGTGGGGCGATTAGATCATTTTTATAGGCTAAATGATAAAAAAGAGTATAAAATCGCTCACATTACGCATAAGACAATACTTGATATAGATTCTAAAGATCAAGCAGAATTAGTGCTATTTAAAGACTTTAAGCATATGTATGAAGTATTTGATAATGAATCTTTTAAAAAGCATAACCCCTATAAATCGCCGTGGTATATCAACAAGCGATATTTCAATAATCCAGTATTCACATACAAGCTTTATGGCTTAGAATCTAGCCTTGTGCTTGTATGCAGGGAAGTGGCGTATAATGGAGCTAGGGTTCTAAGAATAGTAGATATTTTGGGGGATAGAGAGCAGTTTCATAGAGTAGGCAAGGCACTTGATAATCTTATGAAGCAAAACGACTATGAATATATAGATTTATATCAAAAAAATATGGATAGAGATGGGCTTAAAAAAGCTGGATTTATAGAGAGATTGGAAGATGATGTAAATATCATTCCAAATTACTTTGCCCCATATTTAGCAAAAAACATAGAGATTTACTATCACGCCTATGGAGAAAATCTCTATATGTTTAAAGCAGATGGCGACCAAGATAGAGCAAGCAGTGTAGATGTAGAGAATCTAGGCTATCGCTTTACAAAGCCATTAGATTCTCTAAAAGATGTTAATAATGCTGGAGCATCTTTAAAAAGCACAACACAGAATCAAAAATCCACAAAAGAAAGCTAATCCACAATGACACCGATATTACAACAACTCACAATCAATCACATTCAAGCCTTAACCGCAGACGCTTACCCATACTTGTATGTGGATAGAATCACAGAGCTAAAACCCGGAGAATATGTCAAAGGCTATAAAAATGTAACCTTTAATGAGTGGTTTTTCCCCACGCATTTTAAAGATGATCCAATAATGCCGGGTATGCTTCAAATAGAGGCTTTGACACAGCTTTTCACTTATGTGTTTTTAACGCTCCCGGGTAATGAGAAAAATATTAGAAGTAGATGGTGTGAAACTTCGTCAAAGAGTAGTCCCCGGGCAAAAGCTAGAAATGGAAGTAGAGACATTAAGCTGGAAAAGAGGGATAGGTATAGGCAAGGGCAAAGGTATGGTAGAAAATAAAGTCGTGTGTGAAGGGCAGATAAAAATCTGTATGCCTGATATGTTAAAAAATATAGTCCCAAAGGAGCTAAAATGACTATGGATATACTTGAAATTCAAGAATATTTAGAAAATCGCTATCCGTTTTTGATGATAGATTCTATATTAGAGGGTGAGGCGGGAAAATATATGGTCGCTAGGAAGAATCTAAGCATTAATGAATGGTATTTTGTGGGGCATTTTCCGGATAATCCGCTTATGCCCGGAGCCTTGCAGCTAGAGGCTATGTTTAATACCGCAGCATTATGTGTGATGACAATGCCAAATATGAAAGGTAAGAAGTCAGTTATCTCTAGGATTTCTAATGCGGTGTTTCACACAAGTGCAATGCCCGGCGATGTGCTTTCTGTCCGGGCAGATTTGCTTTCTTACAAAAGAGGTGTAGGAGAGTTCAAAGCAAGTATTATGTGTGAATCTAAGTGTATTTCTCAAGTGGATTTAACTCTAGCTGTTCCGCAAGATTTAATCACATTAAAATAGGAGCAAACAAATGTCAATGTTAAAAAAACCCATAGTCGTATCAAAGGTGCATAAATATATAAAAGCATTAAAAAATAATGGTGGCAAGGTAGGCAAAACCCCTCGCTCAATTACGCTTAACTATCACAATGCTTGTAATTTCAAATGCACTTTTTGCTATTCAGAGGTAGAAAATAAATATAACAAAGAGCGTTTGGAATTTAGCGAAATAGAGCGAATAGCAGATGAGGCACACGAGCTAGGCATTTGGGAGATTGTGCTTTTAGGCGGAGAGCTAACAATTAATAAGGAAAGTTTGCTAAAACTCATTCAAGCGTTCAAGCCAGAGAGATTCCAAATGATACTTATCACAAATGGATATTTAATCACACCGCAATATGCTAAGGATTTAGCAGAAGCTGGATTAGACGCTATGGCAGTATCAGTAAGCGGTATGAACGCAGAGGAATTTAACAGAATACGGGGGGGGGGGGGCGAAGCATCAAAGACGCTCACCAAAGGGCTTTAAATGCGCTTGATTATGCAAGTGAAGCTGGTATGGCGGCTTTTCCTAATGTTATTTTTGGGCATTACAACGCAAAGGACCCGGATTTATTTGCCTTGCTTGATTATGCAAAAGCTAAGGGTTATACCTCTTATCTCATTATGGCTATGCCTTTTGGCTCTTTAAAGGAGGATAGAATGAGTGCAGAAGATTTTAAAATACTTGATGGAATACGCAAGAATTATGATGTGGTGTTTAATACTTGGGATATGTATGATAAGACAAAAACTAAAATTAGTGGTTGTTGGACTGTGAATAGGACATATATCACACCTCTTGGTGAAGTGCTTGTATGTCCGTATATCAATATATCTATTGGCAATGTGAAAGAGCAGAGTTTAAAGGAGATTCTAGATTATGGATTTTCTATTAAATATTTTGGTGAGTTTAGCCCTATTTGCATAAGTGCGCATAATTTTAAATTTAGAGAGAAATTCTTGCCTGAAGATAGGACTATATTCACACCATATAAGGCAAAAGAGATTTTTAGTAAAGAGGATTATATAAGTGATTGATTGCAAAAAAAAGGTTGTTTAAGCAATGTTAAAAGATAAGAATATAGTCATAACCGGCTGCAACAAAGGCATAGGCAAAGCGACACTAGAGCTGTGTGCTAAAAATGGTGCAAATATTATTGCCATTAATAGAATACAAGATTCTAACTCTCAAAGTGAATTAGAGAATCTAGCTAGAAAATATAGTGTGAATCTTGCTATGTTTTATGCTGATTTTGCTAATGAAGCAGAAGTTATAAATGCGGCTAATGAGATATTAAAGCTTAAGGTAGCACTTGATGGTATTGTAAATAATGTTGGCATTGTGGGAGAAGCAAGACTTTTTTCTATGACAAAGATAGAAGAGATAAAAGAAGTGTTTCAAGTGAATTTTTTCTCTCCCTTGCTTTTAACACAACGACTTTTGAAAAATATGATACGACATAAAAGTGGCTCTATTGTGAATCTTAGCTCTGTTGCCGCCCTTGATGGAATCCCGGGTTCTCTTGAATATGTCTCAAGTAAGGCTAGTCTCATTGGTGCAACTAAAAAATTAGCAAGTGAATTAGCCCCATTTCATATAAGGGTAAATGCCCTAGCACCAAGCATTACAGATACAAATATGCCTATGCTAATGAGTGATTCACTCAAAGAAAAAACAATCCAAAATATCGCTCTAAAAAGAATGGCTGCACCAAATGAAATAGCAGAAGTGATTGTATTTTTACTCTCAAGCAAAAGTAGTTTTGTCAATGGGGAAGTAATACGAGTAGATGGAGGTAAGGCGTGATGAAAGAAGATTTAAAACATAGAATCTTAAACAGCAAAAAATGCATTTTGCAAATTGCTTATGATTGTCAAAAGAGTGTGCATTTAGGCGGGGCGATGTCTATTATTGATGTTCTTAGTGTGCTGTATTTGAAACATTTGAAATATGATTCTTTAAATCCAACTTGGGAATTAAGAGATAGATTCATATTAAGCAAGGGGCATTGTGCGGTAGCACTCTATGCGGTGCTTGTGGAGTGTGGCATAGCAAAGCAGAGTGAAATGGATAGCTTTATGAGTAATGATAGTGCTTTTTGTGTGCATCCTGTAATGAATATGAATCTTGGCATAGAAGCTTCAACGGGGAGTTTAGGGCAAGGGGTAGGTTTGGCTGTTGGCATAGCAAAGGCAGCAAAGATAAAGCAACAAGACTTTCATATCTATACGCTTATTGGCGATGGCGAGAGTAATGAAGGGAGTGTGTGGGAAGTAGCGATGTTTGCAGCACATAATAAGCTAGATAATTTAACCATTATTTTAGATAAGAATAGTTGTCAAAGTGATGGTTTCTCTCACGCTGTGCTAGATATGGGGGATATAGCTAAAAAATGGGAGAGCTTTGGCTTTTATGTGGAGCAGATAAACGGACATAACATAGAGCAAATTGATAAGGCTTTAGCAAAAAAGAATCCGCCTAATATGCCAAAAATTATTATTTCAGAATCTATTAAAGGCAATGGTATTTCATTTATGGAGAATAAGCCAGAATGGCATCATAATAGACTTACAAAACAATTTTTTGAATTAGCCTTGCAAGAATTGGAGGTGCAAAAATGAGTGCATTTACAAGCAAAGAAGCAAAAATGCTAAGTAAAATCGGCACAAGGGCAGCCTATGGAATGCTTTTAATGGAGCTTATTGCTAAGAATGATAATGTGTTTGCTTTATCAGCGGATTTAGGAGGCTCATCAGGCTTGGGTAGAATGCGTGAGAGTATGCCACATCGCTTTATTAATACAGGCATAGCTGAACAAAGTCTTATCTCTATATCCGCAGGATTAGCAAAAGAGGGATTAATCCCTTTTGCTTCATCATTTGCACCATTTATCACAGGAAGATGTTTTGACTTTATCCGTATGAATCTGGGCTATATGAATCTTAATGTAAAGCTTGTGGGGCTTGGCTGTGGTGTGGGTATGGGAGAGCTTGGACACTCTCACTATGGGTGGGAAGATATAGCATTGCTTAGAAGCATTCCAAATATGACTATTATCTGCCCTAGTGATTGCGGTATGATAAAGAAAAGCCTTTATGCAGTGGCTTTGAGACAATCGCCTACATATATACGACTTACAAATACTCTTAATGTGCCAATTGTGTATGAAGAAGACTTTGACTTTGAGATAGGTAAGGCAATTAGGCTAAAAAGTGGAGATGATGTCGCTCTTATTGCCACAGGCAGTATGGTGCATACTTCTCTTAAAGCAGCAGAAATATTAGAGCAAAATGGCATAAGCTGCTCTGTCATTGATTTACATACGATTAAACCACTAGATGAAGAGGCTGTGCTTAATGCGTGCAAGTCGCATAAACTCATAGCAACGATTGAAGAGCATAGCATAATAGGTGGGCTAGGAGGTGCAATAGCAGAATTTAAAGCAAGAATAGGCTGTGATACTAGGCAGGTTATCATTGGTTTGCCAGATTCTTATGGGCATACCGCTGATTATTCCTATCAGCTAGAAAAATATGGACTTTGTGCTACACAAATAGCACAAACAATACAATCTCATTTTAATTAATTAAGGAGGCTTAAATGCAAACATACAAATCGTGCTTTATGGAAAGTTTAAATATAGGTGAAGATGAAGTAGAAGGGCTATCATATCAAGCTATTCCAGCGTGGGATAGTGTAGGGCATATGGCTCTTATGGCGGCACTTGAAGAGGCTTTTAGTATTGAGCTAGAAACTGATGATATTATTGATTTTAGCTCATTTGAAAAAGGCATAGAGATTCTTAAAAAATATGGTATCAATCTTAAGTAAGTCCTCAAATGTTTTTTGACTTTGCAAGATTTGGCGATAAGGTCGCTGTGCTTGATGATGTGGGAAATGCTGTTACTTATAATGAGTTAGCAGAGTTTTCTTTGAGCTTAAGCAATGTGCTAGATAGGATGGAATCTAGCAAAGCATTATGCGTGAATCTGTGTGAAAACTCTATGGGAGCTTTGGTGGGCTATGCTTGTATGATTGAATCTCGTATTGTGCCTTTAATGGTTGATTGTAATTTAGATTCTAATACACTAGATAAGCTTTTGTTTGATTATAGCCCGGAGTTTCTATGGCTGCCTGATAGGTTAAAAGATAGGTTTATATGCAGTGGTTTTAAAGAAGTGCTAGGAAAATATTCCTACACACTTTTACAATCTTTAGGGCAGATTCCACAAAATGTAGGCTTATATAGTGAATTAGCCCTATTACTTAGCACATCTGGTTCTACGGGTAGCTCTAAAATGGTGCGACAAAGCTATGAAAACTTACAAAGCAATACAGAATCTATTGTGCAGTATTTGCATATAGATGAAACACAAAGGGCGATTTTAATCTTGCCTTTGCATTATACATTTGGCTTATCAGTGATTAATACGCATTTGTATAGTGGGGCGATGATTTTACTAAGTGATAAATCACTTATGCAAAAGCAACTTTGGGAGTTTATCGCAACGCAAAGGGCTACTTCAATCTCTGGTGTGCCTTATACCTATGAAATGCTAAAAAAGCTAAAGTTTTTTAATATGTCCTTACCTCATCTACAAACTATGACACAAGCGGGCGGAAAACTCTCAATTGAATTGCATAAAGAATTTGCTACATTTGCTAAGTCTAGCAATAAAGCATTTATCGTAATGTATGGACAAACAGAAGCTACTGCTAGAATGAGCTATCTTCCAAGTGAAAAGTCAATAGAAAAATGCGGTAGCATAGGTGTAGCTATCCCTAATGGAGAGTTTTATTTGCTAGATTCTAAAGGCAATCGTATAGAGCAAGACTACACGCAAGGAGAGCTTATCTATAAGGGGAAAAATGTAGCTTTAGGCTATAGTGAAAATCGTTTTAGTTTAGCTAAAAAAGATGAATTTGGCGGTGTGCTACACACAGGAGATATAGCACAAAGAGATAGTGAAGGCTACTACTATATAGTGGGGAGAAAGAATCGCTTTATAAAAATGTTTGGCAGAAGAATGAATCTTGATGATATAGATTCTATTATAGAAAGTGAGTTTCAAGGGCTAGAGGCAAAATCTAGCGGAGTAGATGATATGCTTTATATTTTTATCACACAAGAAAAGCACAAAGAAGTTAAAAAGCTACTCTGTGATAGGCTAAAACTAGCCCCCACAGCACTAAAGGTTAAGCACATAGAATCTTTACCGAGAAATAGTTCTGGCAAGATTCTCTACTCTGTGCTAGATGACATTGTGAAAAAAGAGTGTGGCGATGGAAAATAGTGCTATTGATTATGAAAGCATTTTTAAGCTAGATCCTTATAGTCTTTGCAAAGAAGAGAAAGAGAGGTTCTTAACACAAAATATTAAGAATCTTTGTAAGTTTCACTACAAACATTGTAATGAGTATAAAAGGATATTAGACGCATTTAATGTTAGAATTATGAATCTAGATTCTTATTACAACGCACCATTTTTACCCGTGCGACTATTCAAGCATTACACATTAAAAAGCATAGAGAAAAGTGAAATCATAAAAACAATGACTTCATCTGGCACAAGCGGACAGAGTGTATCTCAAATATTTTTAGATAAACAAACCTCGCTCAATCAAACAAAGGCATTATCAAGGATTATGCAAGGCTTTATAGGTAATAAGCGAATGCCTATGATTATTATTGATAGCTCTCACTTGTTGCAAAATAGGGCTATGTTTTCGGCTAGAGGTGCTGGGGTGCTTGGATTTTCTATGTTTGCTAAGGAAAAAATCTATGCACTTGATAAAGATATGAATCTTGATATTACTCTTATAAGGGATTTTATAGAGAAACATAAGGGCAAAAAGATTCTGTTATTTGGCTTTACATTTATTGTGTGGCAGCATTTTTATAATGAGCTAAAAAGGTTAAATCTCTTTTTGGACTTAAAAGATTCTATTCTTATTCACGGCGGTGGCTGGAAAAAGCTTATTTCTCAAGCAGTGTCAAAAGAGCGTTTTAAAAGTGAGTTAGAAAGTGTGTGTGGTGTGAAAGAGATACATAACTACTATGGTATGGTAGAGCAAACAGGCTCTATTTATATGGAGTGTGAATGCGGCAATTTGCACACGCCTATTTTTGCAGATATTATTGTAAGAAGAGCTAGAGATTTTAGCATAGCAGATATGGGCGAAGAGGGGATTTTAGAGCTTGCATCTCTTTTGCCACACTCATATCCGGGGCATATTATTTTAAGCGAAGATATAGGCACAATACTTGGTGAAGATAACTGCCCTTGTGGTAGAAAGGGTAAATATTTTTCAATCAATGGGAGAATACAAAATGCTGAAATTAGAGGATGTAGCGACACTTATGAACAAAAATAGTCTAGATTCTAATACTTCTTTGCAATGCTTGTTTCCCATCTTAGATGAGGCGGAATTTTATAAACAATTAGATGAGCTAAAAAAGCTTCCTGTATTAAAAATTTTTGATAAAAGAGTATGTGAGTTTTTACACAAACTTTCAATGCTTATAATGAGCGATAGTGAGGCAAAAAATTATACTGACATAATCTCATTTGGCTTTTTTATCCGCAAAGCAAATATAGAAAAACTTAAAAAAGATTATAAAGATTCTTTGAATAATAGAGTAGGCAGGGGATTAAGCTTTCATATAGCACCATCAAATGTGCCGATAAACTTTGCATATTCTTTAGTAGCTGGACTACTCTCTGGCAATGCAAGTGTGGTAAGAGTGTCTAGCAAGTTTTTCAAACAAACAGAGATTTTATGCAGACTTTTAGAGAATCTAAGAAGTCAATATGAGATTACACAATATATAAAAATCATACAATATTCACATTCAAAAGAAATAACAGATAGGCTATCATCTTTAGCCGATGTAAGAGTGATTTGGGGTGGAGATACAACGATAAATAATATACGGCAAAGCCCCATATCATCTCGTTGCGTAGAGCTATGTTTTGCTGATAGATATTCTATAAGTGTGATAGATTCTAAAGCATTGCTTAAGCTAAATAAAAGTGAATTACAAACACTTGCAGGGCATTTTTATAACGATACATATCTGTATGACCAAAATGCTTGCTCTTCCCCTAGACTTATCTTTTGGCTTAATAAGGATTATGCCAATGAAGCAAGGGCTATATTTTGGCATTATGTGTGGCTTAATATAAAAGATAGATATAAACTTGAGAGCATTTCAGCGGTAGATAAGCTTATAACACAATGTGATGTCGCCCTAAATGTAGATAATGTAAAAATAGAGCCTACACAAGATAATCTTATCAGTAGAATCTATGTGCCATTGCTAGATGAAAGAGTAGAGAACTATACCTGTGCGTGCGGGAGTTTTATAGAATCTAGCGGAGATTCCATAAAAGAAGTCTTGCGTATTGTTTCTAAGCGATTTCAAACTTTGACTTATTTTGGTGTAGATTCTCAAATGATACTTGAAGAAATTGCTACTCTTGGTATTTTAGGGATTGATAGAATTGTGCCTATTGGCAAAAGTAGCGACTTTTCACTAATATGGGACGGATATGATATTATCAATACGATGAGTAGGGTTATTGATAAATGGTAGATAGCCCTGTTGTGCCTGCATTATTGTAAGATACGCAACAACTAATGCTTAGATTGTTTAAGAAACGATGAATAAAAATTAAGAGACACAAACTTGCAAAGTGGCGGACAGGGAGGGATTCGAACCCTCGATAACCTTGCGGCTATGCATCCTTAGCAGGGATGTGGTTTCAGCCAACTCACCCACCTGTCCAAGCAAAAAAGCAAAAATCAGTAAAAAAGAACGACATTCTAAGGAAAATTTCATAAAACTACCCTTAACAGCACGAAAAACTGATGGAGATTCTAAAATTCCCTAAGAAATAGTGTAAAGAAATGTAAAAAATGTGATTTTTTTAGCATTTTAGCTTGAGTTTTTACACACAAAAGACAAATAAAGCAAAGTAATGCTACAATCCGCTCCCAAATTATAAAAAGGATTTTTGAATGAATTATGCTTTTATTTTTCCGGGTCAAGGCTCACAAAGCGTAGGTATGGGTAAGGAATTATATGATAATTTTGCTGTTGCAAAGGAGCTTTTTGAGCAAGCTTCTGATGCTTTGAGTTTAGATATGAAAGCCCTTTTGTTTGAGGAAAATGATAAACTCAATCTCACGCAATACACCCAACCAGCCATTTTTCTTGTAAGTGCGGTGGCTCATAGCATTTTGCAAAGTGAATATCCTATTATGCCAAGCGTGGCATTGGGGCATTCTTTGGGCGAAGTGAGTGCGGTGGTATTGAGCGAGGGTATGAGCTTTGCACAAGGTGTTCAGCTGACACATAAACGCGGAGAGCTTATGGCGAAGGCGTGTGAGGGTAAAAATGTCGGTATGATGGTTGTCGTAGGCGTAGAAGATTCAAAACTAGAAGATTTTTGTGTAAATGCAAGAAATGAAGGCAAAAATATATGGTGTGCGAACTACAATGGCGATGGGCAGATTGTCTTAGCGGGGAATAAAGATGACTTGGCTGCAAGTGAATCTCACATTAAAGCACTTGGGGCAAAAAGAGCTTTGCTTTTGCCAATGTCTGTGGCAAGTCATTGTCCTTTGCTTGAATCGGCGGTTGCACCATTTATGGAGATTTTAGAGAAAAATTTGAAGGAAAATTTAAGCACACCTATCCTTTCAAACGCCACGCTTGAAACATATACTACAAAAGCTCAAGCAAAAGAGCTTTTGGGTAAGCAGCTTACTCAACCTGTGTATTATAAACAAAGTATCGCAAAGCTTAATGAGAGCGTTGATGTGTTTATTGAGTTTGGCAATGGCAATATTTTGCGTGGGCTAAATAAGCGTTTAAGCACTCGCCCAACTTTCAATGTGAGTAATCTTGCCACATTAAAAGAGTGTCTAGATTCTATCAAAGAATAAAAGGAGCTATGTCAATGAAACTTGGAATCATAGGGGCAATGGTAGAGGAAATCACGCCATTGCTTGAAAAATTTGGAGACTACAAAAAAATACAAGTAGGCGGCAATACCTACTATGAAATCTCAAAAGGCACACATAAAATTTTTATCGCTTATAGCAAAATAGGCAAGGTGCACGCCGCACTAACGGCTAGCACAATGATTTTACATTTTGCGTGTGAGAAGATTATCTTTAGCGGTGTTGCTGGAGGGTTAAGTGCTGACTTGAAAGTGGGCGATTTATTGCTTGGAGAAAAGCTGTGTCAGCACGATGTGGATATTACTGCCTTTGGACACCCGCTAGGCTTTATCCCTGAAAGCAAAGTGTATATACAGACAGATAAGAATCTTAATACCTTAGCCAAGCAAGTAGCCAAAGCTCAAAATATTGACCTTAAAGAAGGTATTATCGCATCTGGAGATGCCTTTATTGCCGATAGTGCAAAAAAGCAATGGATTATTTCAAATTTTAAAGCCGATGCGGTGGAGATGGAGGGTGCTTCTGTGGCTGTGGTGTGTGATTTACTTCAAGTGCCATTTTGCATTTTACGCTCAATTAGCGATAGTGCCGATGGCAGTGCTGATGTGAGCTTTGATGAATTTTTGGAGAGTTCGGCTAAGAGAAGTGCGGAGTTTGTGCTAAAGATGTGCGAAAATTTGCTGGAGGGCTAAATGAAAACTATTACGCTTTTGAGACACGCAGATACGATAAGTAGGGAAGAGTATCGTCTCACAAATAAAAAAGATAAAAGCGACCTTTTCCGTCCATTAAGCAAGCTTGGCAAGATTCAGAGTAAGCATATCGCAAAATTTGCCCTAGAGCATTTGAACTTTGATTTGATTGTTTGCTCCCCAGCCAAGCGGACATTGCAGACTTTAAAACCTTTAAAGAAGTTTGTGCCAAAAAGTCATATTATGATAAGTGAGGACATTGCGCCTGATTGTGGGCTTGAGGGCTATATGAAACTCACGCAAAACAAAGCCTTTATGGAGGCTCAAAATGTGCTGCTTGTTGGGCATCAGCCGGATTTAAAGAGTTTTGCTACTTACATTGCTCCACCTTTTAATGCCCTCGTGCCAAAGGGAGTGCTTATCCGCCTTGTTTTGAAACAAGATATAGTAAGCCTTGAAGGAAGCGGGGTGATTGATTTTATCATTCCACCTTTTGTGCTTGAAGATTTTAAAATAAAATGAAAAACTTTGCCTCGCACAAAGCCTTCAGTATGATGGAGCTTGTCTTTGTCATCATCATACTTGGAATCTTAGCCGCCATCGCCTTGCCTCGCCTTTCTTTGACAAGATCAGACGCACAGCTTGTTGCGGTTGAAAATGATATTATCAGCACACTTAATGCTTTGCAGAGAGAAGTTTTTAGCCAAAATATTAGCCCAAGTAGCATTGATGGAGCTAAGATTCTAGAACTTGCTGGGCTTAGTCAATCGCGTTGGGTAGCCCAAGGCAATGGTATAAAGCTTGCCAAAAATGGCAGCGTAGATGTAGAAAATGACTGCATAACACTTATGCAAGAAAACGGTAAATTGATATTTTCCATCATACCAAAGCCAGATTCTCCACTTTGTGAAAAACTCTCAAAACGACACCCCACACGCAAAGAAGTCCCTCTTAGCACTTCAAATGCAATATTTTAGGCATAGTGCTTTTAGTGCCTTTGAGGTGCTTTGTGTGATTATTATTGTGGGCATACTTGCAAGTGTGGGCATAAAGTATATGGGGCATTTGCAGCATAGACAATGCGTGATAGGGCTAAAAGCCAAACTTGCTTTTACACAAAATGCTTTGAGCAAATATTATACACAGGCTTTTATGTATGCCTATTCTATTCAGCCCCAAGAGGCAAGAGAGATTTTACAAACACTCACACGAGATTCTACGCCAACTTGCTACTTCAGCTTAGAATCTCACAAGCTTAAAGCCACCATAGGCTCACAGATTCTGTATTTTTCTATTCAACCAAGTGATTTGAGCCTTAATCCCATCATTTCTTGCAACCTCTCACTCCCACTTTGCAAGGAATTTAGCGATAGAATCTTAGAAAAATAGCTTACAAGATTCCATTTTGCCCTAAACGATAGAGTGCAAAATCATAGGCTATGGGGTCATTAGGATTAAAAAGTGCCAAAGTATCAGTCGCTTCAAGTGCGGCGGATAAATCATAACTTTTGCGTTGCAAAATGCCTAGTTTTCTACAGATTCTAAAAGTGTGTGTATCAAGGGGCAAGATTAAACTTGAAGGGTGTAGATGTGAATCCCAAATGCCGACATCTAGCCTGTCTTTGCGTATGAGCCAACGCAAAAGCATATTCCACCGCTTAAGGCACGAGGCATTATGCGGTAGGCTGTGGTGTTTTAGCAAATAGGAGCTATGTGAGCTGCCAAGCAAGAATCTTAGCCCTTGAGTGATGGGGATTTTGTGCGTTTTGGCTAAAAGATAAAGCGTATCTATGCAGTGGTAGATTCCGCATAGAATCTTGGCGTGATGAGGGTTGTGGCTTTTGTCCCATTTGTATGTGTAGCATTCATAGCCTTGCATAAAGCATTTGAATAAGCCACCAGATTCAAGCAAAATCTTAATAAGCACAAAAAGTCCTTGTATGTCTTCACGCGTTTGGAATCTGTAATGTGGAAAGTTAGCCTTTTGTATCCTATCAATCCCACGCGTTAGCAGCTCAAAATCAAGACTTTGAAGCAATTTGACAATCATCTTTGCATTGCCATAAGATAATAACGCACATATCAGGGCTATTTCAGCAAAATGAGGGTTTTGCTGATAGAGTTTTGCTACAAGAAGTGGGTCGGGATTATCTTGGTTTAACTCATTTTCTGTGTTTCTTAGGGTATAGTGCGTATCAAGGAGTGCTTGGAGTTTTTTCTTATCTTTATTTGTCATAGTGTAGTTGCTCTTGTGGTTATTTAATTTGCGTTAGAATACCGCTCATAATTTTAGCATAAAAAGATTTGTGTAAAAAAAGGTTTGCAAAAATGAAACAATGGATATTCTTGCTTGTTTGTATTGCAATAAGTGGAGCAAATGCGGAATATTTGGAGTTACAATCAGCCTATAAGCAGGTGTTAGCAGATAATGATGGATTAAAATCCACGCAACACGCCGTGCAGAAACAAGAAAAGCTCAATCTTGCAAGTAAAATGCTCTATCTTCCACAAGTGTCTTTGGGTGCTTATTATGTGCGTTTGCACGAGCCGATGAATATGCACCTACTCAATCAATCCCAACTTGGCAATCTTGGTGGTAACCCAGCTCTTGCTCCATTATTGCAGCATTTAGGGCAACCTATAACCTTGCAAGATCAAAACATCATCTTTGGTGCTATAAATGTCGTATATCCCATTTTTACAGGTGGTAAGCGGTATTTTGCTAATAAACTTTCTCAAATTGCACTTGAAGATTCTTATCTAGCACTCAAACTAAAAGAGCTAAGCCTTTTTGAAGATTGCGTGAAATTGTATTATGGCGTGGTGTTAAACAATCAGATTTTACATACGCTAGAATCTGCTAATGCTGGGCATTTAACACATTATGAAAACGCACAAAAGCTACAAAACAAAGGGCAAATCGCACGACTAGAAACGCTACAAGCTCAAGTCAATTATGATAAATCAAGCATTGATGTAAAAAAAGCAAGTGATAATCTTGTCATTGCAAATATGGCACTCAATGCTATGCTCAATCGTGAATCTAAAGAGCCATTAGAGCTTGTAGAACAGATTGATATTAAACAAGATTCTAGACTAGAGAGTCTAGAGTATTTTGTCAATAAAACGCTTGAAGTGTATCCTGCCCTTAGCCTTATGGATAATAAAATCAAATCCGCAAAGCAGCTCTTACACATTGAGTTTTCTACATTTTTACCTGAAGTTGGCCTTTTTGGAAGCTATATGATGAATGATAATAGCTCTATGCTTGATAAGGCTATGCCAAATTGGTTTGCCGGTGTTGGTGCAAAATGGTCGCTTATCACGCCCGGAGGGAGAATCCAAAAATATCAAGCAAGTAAAATTGCCTCCATTGAAGCTGAGTTAGCTAAATCTCAAGCTACAAAAGATTTAAAAACCTTGTGTGAGAAAACCTACAATGAAGTGCTATCTTTTAAATCTCAATACTTTAGCCTTCAGTCATCTATTGAGCTTGCAAATGAGAATCTTAAACTGCGTGAAAAGGCATTTTTGCAAGGAATGAGCACGAGTGCTGATGTGAGTGATGCCCAAAATGCTCTAGCTTTAGCGATTATTGAGCGTCAAAGTGTGGCGTATAACTATGCGATAGCCCTTGCTAGACTTTTAAGCCTAAGTGATGAGGTGGATAGATTCTATGGATTTTTCAACTAAAGGGGTATTATGAGATTGAATGCAAAAATAAATGTAAAACTTATCGCATTGATTGTTATTGTGGCGGGATTTTTGTTGTGGCTTGTTGTGAGCTTTGTGCGTGCATATCAGCCCAAGGAGAATAAGATTTACGCTCAAGTCCAAGCGCGTGAATATGCTATAAGTTCCAAGGTGGCAGGGCGGGTTGAAAATATTTTTGTCAAAAAAGGTGATATGCTTAAAAAAGGCGATTTGGTGTATGGGATTAACTCTCCTGAACTTGAGGCTAAACTTGAACAAGCTAAAGCTGGATACCAAGCTGCCAAAGCCCTTAGCACAGAAACCAAGCAGGGTGCGAGAGTGGAGACGATTCAATCAGCTAAAGATGTGTGGCAAGGGGCAAAAACAATGGCAAATCTTGCCAAAAGCACTTATGAGCGTTTAGAATCTTTGTATAAAGATGGTGTTGTAAGTGAGCAAAGACGCGATGAAGCCTATGCAAATTACACAACCGCCAAGCATAATGAGAATGTAGCCTATCAGCAATATAAAATTGCCCTTGATGGTGCAACGCACGAGACAAAAATCGCCGCTCAAGCCAAAGAAGATGCAGCAGCAGGACAGGTAAGCGAAGTGGAAAGTTATGCTAAAGACACTCAAGCCATTGCTCCAGCTGATGGCGAGGTGAGTAATGTCTTGCTTCACGAGGGTGAACTCGCACCAAGTGGATTCCCCGTTGTGCTTATGATTGATATGAATGATGCGTGGATTGTTTTTCACTTGCCGGAGTATCGCTTAAAAGATTTTCCAAAAGGCACAACTTTTAAGGCTTATATTCCCGCACTTGAAAAAGAGGCAGAGTTTAAAGTAGAATTTGTCTCTGTAATGGGTGATTTTGCAACGTGGAGGGCGACAAGTGCCTCTAAAGGCTATGATATACGCACTTTTGAGGTTGAAGCCTATCCTGTCAGTCCTATTGAGGGCTTACGCGTGGGTATGAGTGTGCTTATTGAATGATTTAAGGTAGTTTTGGGGTAATTTTCACTACAATCGCAAGTTTATTTCATAAAAAAGGTTTTATTATGGCAAGAAAATGTTTCTTCACAGGCAAGGGTCCAATGGTTGGCAACAATGTAAGCCACGCAAATAACAAAACAAAAAAACGCTCTCTTCCTAATCTTCGCAGCATTCGCTTAAAGCTTGAAGATGGAACTAGTGTTAGGGTTAAAGTCGCCGCTTCTACTTTGCGAACACTTAAAAAGCACTCTTAAGATTCTAAGCTTTAATTATCTTGTTTGCAAAGCTTAAAAAATTTCTTCATTGGGGGAACAACCCAAAACCAGATATTTCTCTAGCAGGTGAGCTGTATGAACAGCTCAAACCCTTTAGACTTCCGCTCATTCTCGTTCAATTTTTTCTCCTTTTTGGCACTTTGGGGTATTTGATTTTAGAAGATTATGATTTAATGCAGGCATTTTTTCAAACTTCTTACACTTTTACAAATACCGGCTTTGGCTCACTTGGGGAGAGAGAGTTTGGCACGATTACTATCCTTTTTACAGCTATTTTAATGGTATGTGGAGCGGGGGTAGTAACCTTTAGCGTAGCATTTATTATGAGTGTTGTGAATAATGGCACTCTTATCCGCTTAATCAAGGAGCAAAAAATGGTGTATAAAATCGCTCGTTTGCAGAATCATTATGTGATTTGCTATCACAATGAATTTACCATAGAACTCGCACAGCAATTTTTAGAGGCTCATATTCCTTTTGTTGTAGTGGATAATTCTAAAGATTTTGAAGCTCAAGCACAAAAATATAAGTATCCTTACTACATTATTGATGACCCACATACGCATATTGCTATGCTTAAATCCCACCTTTCAAGTGCTAAGGGGATTGTGAGCTTTTCTAAAAATGCAGCAGATAATATTACGATGGTAGTGAGTGCGAGGCTTTTTGAAGAGGAGCTAGGCAGGAAGCCTTATTACATCATCGCTAGTGCTAATTCTCAAGAAGAGAGCAAAAAGCTTAAAAAATTAGGCTGTGATTCTGTAATTTCAGCTTCTAAGCTTATGGCACAAAGAATCTCGGCTATGGCGGTTCGTCCAGATATGGAGAATCTTTTAGAGCAGTTTTTGTATCGCCGTGATACACCCCTTGATTTAGAAGAGATTATCGTGCCGCGTTACTCTTGGCTTGTGCTAAAAAAGCTTAAAGAAGCACATTTTAGAGATGTTACAAATGTATCGGTTGTGGGGCTCACACAAAAAGATGGCACATATATCAGTATGCCAAATGGCAATACGATTGTCTCAAGCGAATGTAAGTTGCTTGTGATTGGCTCAAGTGAAAATATCCGTGCTACAAAACGATTGATTATGAGAAAGCAAAAACCAAGAGAGGTGGATTATGTTTGAGATTTTTCCAATTGGTGGTGGTGTGAATGCACCGCAAGGATTTTACGCTGATGGTGTGAGTGCAGGGCTAAAGGGCAAAGATTCTAAAGGAGCGGATTTATTAGATATTGCTTTCTTGTATAGCAAAGAGCCGCTGCAACCTATCGTATGCTTTACGGAAAATCGCTTTCCTGCTGCTCCTATTACACATTTTAAGCAATATGTGCAGGGGAAGAAAAGTAATTTTGTTTTGATTAATACCAAAAATGCCAATGCGATGACGGGGCAAAGGGGTGTGCAAGATGTCATTGAGATTCTAGAATCTTTAAAGCAAGAGTTTCCATTTATTGAAAATCCCATTATGTCAAGCACGGGTGTGATAGGGCAGTATCTGCCAAAGGAGAAAATTAAGGCAAGTTTTAAATCCTTTAAGCCTTTTGATAATGACAAAGACGCTCACGCAAGGGCAGCTGATGCCATACGCACAACCGATGCGTTCAGCAAAGAGATAGCCCTAAAAGTCAAGCTAGAAGGAGGAGAGTTTCACATCGGGGCTATGGCAAAGGGTGCAGGTATGATACAACCCTCCCTTGCGACAATGCTATGTTTTATCACAACTGATGCTAAGATTGTAGAATCTCACGCTAAAGAAGTGTTGCAAGAGTGCGTAAAAACAAGCTTTAATGCCATTAGCGTAGATGGCGATACAAGCACAAATGATTCTGTATTTTTGTTTGCAAATGGATATAGTGGCGTGTATGACAAAGATGCGTTTAAAGAAGCGTTACAAATAGTAATGCATAAACTTGCCCTTGATATTGTGCGTGATGGTGAGGGAGCAACGCGTGTGGTGGCATTTGAAGTGTGTAATGCAGCAGATGAAAATCAAGCGATGAAAGCCGCAAAAGCGTTATCAAACTCTCTTTTAGTCAAAACAGCTATTTTTGGTGGCGATCCAAATTGGGGGAGAATCGCTTCTACTATTGGGGCAAGTGGGGTGGATTCAGCACAGGAGCGGTTGAAAATAGCATTTAATGATGTTGTTGTGTTTGACAGGGGTGAGATTTGCTTTGATGAGATCCAAGAGGCAAAAGCAGCGGAAGTAATGAAACAAGAAAGTTTTAAAATCACTTGCGATTTGGGTATGGGAGAAGGACGCTTTGTGGCGTATGGCTGCGACTTGGGACATAGATATGTGGAGATTAATGCAGATTATAGAAGCTAGTGATTTATTGAGATTTGGGGTTGCAGAAGTCGCTTAAAATTTCTTGTAAAAGCGTGGTGTTATTACCGAAAATATCTTACAATAAGGTTTTATTTCACACAAGGAGTTAAGTATGTTTCACGAATACAGAGACGAGGTAACCGCACTTAAGACTAACAACGCACATTTTGCAAAGATTTTTGATGAGCATAATGAGCTTGATGATAGGATTCAAAAGATTGAAAATGGCGAAGAGCTTATGAGTGATATGGAGCTTGAGGTGCTAAAGAAGCAAAAATTGCGTCTTAAAGATGAGGCGTATGCGATGATTTTGGAATATCGCAAATCTCACTAAAACCCCTTTAGATTCTATTTCATAATAGAATCTGCTTTTTAGCAGTCTAATCAGTAGAAATCTATCTATGGAATGCTATCTGTGTTATAAGACTGAAAAAGGCACAGGAAGTGAGAATAAGCCCTGCCCAATGTCAATCTGGGCAAGAATCTGTAAAAGAATGGTTTAGTTTTAATATACAAATACAATGCCTATGCTATAAAAGCTGTTTGCATCAATCATTACTTTTTGAGTGGTGATTGTGTTGCCCGAAACAGCTGGTGCATCAAGTTTCATACCGCCACTTAATCCATAACTTGCACGAAGTGTCCAATGATCATCTTTAAATGGCGAAACACCAACATACACTTCTGCTTTTTCAAATGCAGAAGAATACTCATAGCTTACACCTGCAAGAAAGCGAGGGTGTCTTCTATAATCATTGGCCCAGCCCACTTCTAAGGCAAAAGGAAAATATGCTGAGTGTCCTACGCTACTATATGCGTAACCTACACCTGTAAGGGCACGAAACTCTAAATTTGGGTGGAATTGTCTTTTACTGATACCTGCACGCATACCAGCTTGTATAATAAAAGTCCCTTCACTCCCTTCAATTCCATTAAAGTCCATTAAAGTTGTCAAAGGCAAATCCACCTGCATAGGAATACCCCAGCCGCCTTCTTTTTCAATCCAGCGGCGATGATCTATTTTCTTTTTTAGTTCATCAAGGTTTTTGGCAGCCTCACGATGAAACTTTCTCTCTTCTGCATCATCAAGTTGCAAGGCAGCTTGAAAATGAGATTCTTTATTCTCGTTGATTCTCTTGCGTAGCTCAAACCACTCTTGCTTACTCATATTTACAGCTTGTTCCTCATCAACCTTGAATGTATTTTTAGATTGTTGAGTATTTTTCTGCTCATCAGCTAGTCCAAAATTAGCCAAAACCGCCATACTAAAACCTGCAATGAAAAGTAATTTTTTCATTCAAAAACTCCTTATTATAGAAAAGTAAAGTAGGCATTCTAAACAAAAAAAAACAGCTTAAGTTCAAGAAAAATGGCGAAAAAAGTGGGTGAAAGTTAAGAAAAGTGATAGTAAAAGTTGCAAAATCATCATTTTTAGAATCTTGGTATCTTTGAGATTCTAAAAATTAAAGCTAGATTTGGTCTTCAGGAAGCATTTTAGAGAGTGTTTTTAAGAATCTTGTCCATATGCCTGTGTCTGGTGGGTGTTTAAGAATCTCTGTTGCACCATTATGCTCTCCCTCCCAGCGTGTCTTATTGCCATCTAAATACACTCTCCACGCACTTTGCATATCTTCTACCAAATCATCTTTTAAGACTTTAGCAAACTCTGGATTATCAAAAACAACCACAGATTCTGTATTGAGATTTGCTGAACGCGGGTCAAGATTGAAGCTGCCTATCCACGCGATTTTATCATCAAAAACGATACTTTTACTATGCAAAGAGGCTTTAGACTTTGACATTTTATCACGCAATTTGGACTTGCCCTTGCCGTGGTATTGATACTCATAGACTTTAGCTCCCATTTTGATGAGTTTAGAGCGGTATCGCTCCCACGCCGCATATACGACAAGAGAATCTGTTGAGGCAAGAGAGTTTGTCAAAATATGAATATCTACACTATCATTAGTAAGTTTTTCAAAACGCTTCATTCCCTCTTTACTCGGCACAAGGTAAGCAGCAGAGATATAGAGATTTTTATGTGTGTGATTAAGAATTTCACCTAATGCATTGGCAATGGGACTTGGCAGCGAAGAATCTTCAATCTTGTGCGGATTATCGGCAATAAAGTTAGCATTGCCCCAATGAACTTGAAAATCTTTTCTGTCATATTTTTGACTAAGAGCGGTTATCTCACGCTCGTAATGCTCCCATTCTGGATTGGCTTTGAGCTTTTCAATAGAGGCTTTGAATTTTTTAAGAGGTGATTTGAGTGGAAGAAGAGCAACAGGGATTGAGCGGTGAAAATTCCAATATGTATAGAAATTATCCCGTGCATCTTTGGCAACCTTGCCGACAAATAGCACATCTGTATCTACGAAATTGACATTATTATTTTGGTCAAAATAATTATCCGCGATATTGCGTCCGCCTATGATAAGCGCTATATCATCGGCAATAAAAAGCTTATTGTGCATACGATGATTAATGCGGTTAAAGTCAAATACCATTTCTGGGTAGCGTAAAATGCGTGAGCGATTTTTGTAGGGGTTAAAAATCTTTACCTCAATATTTGGGTGTGAATCTAGAGCAATAATATCTGATAAGTCAGAATCTAGCCCATTATCATCAATAAGCATTTTGACAATTACACCTCTTTGGGCAGCCAACCACACCTCGTGCATAAGAATGCGTGAGGCAATGTCATTTTTGTAGATATAAGTTTGCAAAATCAATGTTTTTTGGGCGTTTCTAGCTAAATAGGCACGATTTAAAAACGCATCTATTCCATCGCTTACAAGCACTGCGGCTGTGAGATTTGGATTCTTACCAAGTTGCTCTTTGTAGGCTTTGGCAAGTTGTGTTTGCAATGGGTCAAAAGTTGGTATAGGATTTGACTGCAAGGTTGTTGAATTTTTAATATCTTTGGTAGAGGCTACAATAGAGGAGCAACCAGCAAAGATAAAAAGACACACAAGCGCGATAAGGGCGAAATTTGTTGATGAAAAGAAAATAGATTGAATAAACTGCATAGACCTTCTTTAGAATCTGTCCTCCCTCCATATTTTGGGAGGACAGAAGGAGATTATTTCATACCTACACTTACCATTTTTCGGCGTAAGTAAGCGATTTTACTTTGAAGTGGAAGCTCTTTAGGGCAAGTGTCGTGGCAAGCAATAAGGCTCATACAGCCAAACACACCATCATCATTCCCTACAAGCTCATAATAATCTTCATCAGTGCGTTCATCGTGTGGGTCAATCATAAATCGCACGATTCTATTCATTCCCGCAGCACCCACAAACTCATCACGCATAACTTTTGTAGCACAGCTTGCAATGCAGCACCCACACTCAATACATCTATCAAGCTCAAAAACTTCATCAGCCACTTCAGGTTCTATTGGCATTTCAAGCTTTGAAATATCAGGTTTATGCTGTGTGTGAATCCAGCTTTCAACTCGCTTTGTCATTCCAGCAAACCAATCGCCTGTATTGACACTTAAATCTTTGATAAGCTTGAATGCAGGCAAAGGCATAAGCGTGATAACACCATCAGGAAAATCTTGTGTGAGTGTTTTGCACGCAAGACGCGGTCGTCCATTAATCATCATCGCACAACTTCCGCAGATTCCAGCACGACATACAAAGTCAAAGCTCAAATCTGGGTCTTGTTGCTCTCTAATCATACCAAGAGCAATAAAAACCGTCATAGAGTGAGCTTCTTCCACTTGATATTCCCTAAAGTGAGGTTTGGAAACCGCACTTTGTGGGTCAAACTTCAACGCCCTAATAGTTAGGATTCTTCCTTTTTGTTGTGTTGCACTCATTATTTATCTCCTAGTCGTTGATTTCTTGCTTTGTATTGTGGCTGGAGGTTGAAAGGCATAAGAGCTTCTTGCAAGGCGTATCTATCGCCACCTTTAGCCTGAATCTCTTGTGTGATTTTATCAATCTCAGCTTGTCTAATAGCACTATTTGGGTGTTCTATAATCATACCCTTAGCACCATATCCACGGAATCCCGGAGCAATCTCCATCTTCATAATATCCAAATCTTCATAGGTTACTGTGGGTAATGTTTGATTTGGATCTTCCCAGCTTGTAAGCGTGCGTTTAAGCCAATTTGCATCATCGCGTTTTGGGTAGTCTTCGCGTGTGTGTGCTCCACGAGATTCTGTTCTATCAAGTGCACCTTTTGCTACGCACAATGCAATCTTAAGCATTTTTGGTGTGCGGTAAGCATCTTCAAGCTCTGGATTACTATGAAGCTTTTTATTTTGCACACGGATATTTTTGCTGCGTTTATAAAGCTCTTCAAGCTTATCAACAGCCTCTTTTAGCCCAACACCATCGCGGAAAATACCCACATCATTATCCATAATATCTTTCATCGCATTTTTAAGCTCATAGACATCTTCATTACCTGTGCTATTAAGCAATGCTGCAAGATACTCTTCTTCTTTTTTAACAAATTTTTCTAAAGTGGCTGTTTGGACATCAAGATTTGCTCCTTGGCAGTATTCTGTGAAGTATCCACCAATAATCATACCTGCCACCACCGCTTCACTTACGGAGTTTCCACCAAGTCTATTGAATCCGTGTAAATCCCAGCACGCCACTTCACCCGCAGCAAACAAGCCTTTAAGGTAAGATTCTCCCCTATAATCAGTGCGGATACCGCCCATAGAATAGTGCTGCATTGGTCGCACAGGTGCCCAAACACCCGGTGTAGCAGGATCAATTCCTGCAAATGTTTTACAAATATCTTGCACATCACGCAAGTTTCGCTCAACGTGAGCGCGTCCAAGGATTGAAATATCAAGCCACAAGTGATCGCCATAAGGTGATTTTACACCTTTGCCATTGCGGATATGCTCAAGCATTCTACGAGACACAACATCGCGGCTTGCAAGCTCTTTTTTCTCTGGTTCATAATCTGGCATAAAACGATAGCCATCAACATCACGCAAGATTCCACCATCACCCCGACAACCTTCTGTAAGCAAGATTCCGCTAGGCACAAGCGGCGTTGGGTGAAACTGCACAGCTTCCATATTGCCAAGCTTTGCAACACCTGTTTCCATTGCAATAGCCGCACCAATACCCTCGCAAATTACCGCATTTGTAGTGTTTCTATATACTCTTCCATAACCACCCGTAGCAAGCAATGTGCCTTTAGATACATAGGCTATAAGCTCACCTGTTACCAAATCACGCACAACCGCACCATAACATTTACCATCTTGATGAATGATAGAAATAGCCTCTTTTCTATCTTGTATGTCCACACCAAGCTTATAAGCCTCATTTGCCACCGCATACAGCATAGTATGCCCTGTCGCATCGGCAGTATAGCAAGTTCGCCATTTTTTTGTGCCACCAAAGTCGCGTGAATGAATATAGCCGTGGCGGAAGTCATCTTCTGTAATTGTCACCTTTTCGCCATTGATAACCGCTGGACGATCACCTTTTTGGATTCTAGTCCAAGGCACACCAAATCCTGCCAATTCTCTAATCGCTTTTGGAGCGGTTGTTACAAACATTCTTGCCACATCTTGATCACAACCCCAATCGCTTCCCTTTACCGTGTCAGCAAAGTGCAAATCCTCATTATCGCCATCACTCTTAACAGAGTTTCCAAGACTTGCTTGCATACCGCCTTGAGCTGCTGCTGAGTGGCTTCTTTTCACTGGAACAAGACTTAGCACAATAGTGTTTAATCCTGCCTCTTTTGCTGCAATAGAAGCTCTAAGCCCTGCCAATCCGCCCCCAATAATCAAAGCATCACTATATACTACTTTCATTTACGCTCCTTTATTTGTATCTTTGCTCATCAGTATGTCTTGCTTCCTCAATGCTTGTAATATTTGGGTCGAGCTTGAGTTCAAGTCCAATTTGCATATAGGCAACATACGAAGCGATACCAAGCACAAGACAAAAAGCTGTAAGAGCAAGCTTAATAGTTCGTAGGGTTTTGATACCTAAGCCCTCAAACCAACCCCATTTAATGCAAAGTCTATAAAGCCCGATAGATCCGTGAAATTCCACAGCAAAAAGCAAAAGTGCATAAAGAATGTAAAAGTCTTGATGATAGAATCTGTATGAAGATGCACTAGGACCAATATTTTCTGGCTGGGTGAGCATAATGAAAACATGTGGCATAGCAAGGAAGAAAATAGCAAAACCTGTAACTGCCTGAATCACCCAATATGTCGTATCGCCGTGCTTCATCAAATCTTTATGGACGCGGAGCGACAAGAATTGTTTGTAGTTAATAGGAAATTTTCTCATCGCTAAAAATGCGTGAACAACAAGTGCAATGATGACGATTACAACGATTGCAGAAACAATTCTAGGCTCACCTGCTTCACCAAAAATAAAGCTCCCTTCAAAAAACTTTGTAACCTTATACATCGCCTCTTTGCTAATCAAAATACTTGAAACAAAGAGCAAGTGAGCTAACATAAATAGCCCCAAAAATAGCCCTGTTGCACTTTGCCAAAAATCAAGTCTAGCTGGGACTTTACTTCTCTTTCTTTGAGGCGTTACACCCGTGTAACTCTCAATCACTTTATCCTCTCGCATGGATCCTCCTATGTGTAGTTTGACCTATCAAGCTTACACCACCACTAGGCTTTGATACGCTAAGAAATGGTGGCTTCTTAAAAAGGCTAAGCCGTATTATAGAGCATTAAAGATTAAAGTTTTTTTATTCCAATTTAAGAATCTAGCTTTATCTTAGCTGTAAAATATTTTAAGATTCTGTGTTTGGGTGGGTGGAATCTTCTAAAGATTCTTGCCGTTTGATGATTTTGCCCTCTTTAAGATGGAATACTTCATCAGCAAGCTCTATGGTGCTTGGGCGGTGAGCAATGATAATAATGATTTTATCCTCTCTTAGTTGTTCTATACTCTCTTTGATAGCCTCTTCTGTTTGAGCATCAAGAGCAGAAGTCGCTTCATCAAAAATTAAAACTTCAGGATTTTTATAAATGGCTCTCGCAATGGCGATTCTCTGGCGTTGCCCTCCGCTAAGGTTTGTGCCAAACTCATCAAGGATAGTATGTATCCCATCTGGCATTTGGCTTACAAAATCCCAAGCGTGTGCATATTTGAGTGCTTCAATAGCTTTTTGTTCATCTATTTGGCTTCCATAGGCTACATTATGGAGAATGCTATCGTGGAATATAAAGATTCTCTGTGTTACTACTGCCATATTATCACGAACGCTTTTTTGTGTATAGTCTTTAATATCACGATTATTAAGCGTGATACGCCCTTCATTTGCTTCATAAAGTCGCAAAATAAGATTGATAACCGAGCTTTTGCCACTACCACTTTTTCCCACAAGAGCAGTGATTTTGTTTTTTCTAAAGTTTAGATTCACACCTTTTAGGGCGTGGGTTTCTTCATTGTAGTAAAAATGCACATTGCTAAAATCAATACTATGAATCGGAGCTTGTAGCATTAAATCACCATCTTTTATTTGTTGTTTTTGATTGAGGATTTCAAAGATTCTATCACTTGCGACAATGGCGGTTTGCATTTGCGTATAGAGATTCACAAGTCGTTTGAAGGGTGTGAAAATAAGAAACAATGCCCCCACAAATGATGAGAATTGTGCCGCACTTAGCTCGCCTTGTGAAATATCAACAATCGCCATATACAGCACGCAGCCTAGCATAATCGCACCCAAAAGCTCCATAAGCGGTGTGCTAAGCTCACCTACACGCACAGCTTTCATACTGATTTTAAGAAAGTGCAGATTCTGCGATTTGAAGTTTTCATATTCTAGTTTTTCACCATTACTTGCTTTGATAACTTCTACATTATTAAAAATTTCATTGAGTTTTGAAGTAATATCAGCATTCTTTTCCTGAATATTGCGTGAATATTTCTTAAGTTTTTTGATAATCAAGCTAAGAGGTATGATGGCAAGGGGCATAACAACAAGCCCAATGAGCGCATATTTTGGACTTTGGTAAATCACAATCACAACAAGCCCAATAATACTTATGCCCTCACGCACAAATTCTGTGATGTAGTTTGATACAGCTGAACGGATAAGCCCAATGTCATTTGTGATTCTAGCGATGAGTTCCCCTCCACGCATTTTATTGAAAAATGCCATTTCCAAACTAAGCATATGCTCTAGCATTCTATCGCGGAGCTGACGGACAATATCCTGCCCTATAAGATTCATAAAATATGTTTGGATATATGTCCCCACAGATTTACCAAAATACACACCAATAATCATAAGCATCATAGCCAATGCCATTTTGCCATTCTGTGCTAATTCTTCAAAACTAAAAAATGGCGTAGCCCTAGGCGTTTTACCCTGCAATGTGTCTAAAAGTGGCTCAATAAGATAGGCAATTCCCGCTGTGCAAGCAGCCACCACAAGAGAAGCACCAATAGCAATGACAAAAGAAAATGTATGCCCTTTGATATAGGGAAGATATTTTCTAAAAAAATCAAAAATTGTTCGCATAAAATTCAAAAATTCCTTACTTATTCAACTTCAAACCCTGCATCAAGAATGGCTTCTGTGATAAGCTCTTGCGTGGCTGGAGATTCAAACTCTACTATAACTTTAGAATCTTGCAAATTTACATCAATAAGGCTAATGCCATCAATTTCACCTATAAATTTTTCAATCTTATCTACACATTTATTACAACGCATTCCGCTAACGCTAAGTTCTACTCTCATTTCTACTCCTTAGATTTTATAAGTTTAAATTTTTTAAGCCTCGCTGCATTTGCTACCACACTAAGGCTTGATAAGCTCATAGCAAGAGCGCAAAACATAGGGTGTAAAAAAATATCAAATCCCCCAAGCACACCCATTGCCAAAGGAATGAAAGCGATATTATAGCAAAAAGCAAAAACAAGATTCTGCTTTATATTAACAATACTTGCTTTTGCGAGGGCATAAGCGTTGTAAATGCTTATTGTGTTTTCATTATAATTAATAATATCCGCACTTTGCGTGGCAATATCATAAGAAGAGGCAAACGCCATAGAAGCGTGTGCGTAAGCAAGGGCAGGAGCATCATTCATACCATCACCAACCATTAGAATCTTATTTTGTTTTGATTTGTCTTTTAAAAGTTGCATTTTATCTTCTGGGAGGGCATTTGCATACGATTCTGTAATGCCAAGCAAATGAGCGATTGATTTTGTGTTTGAGGCATTATCTCCACTAATGATACTTGAGCTGATGTTATGCTTTTTAAAAAGCTCTAGGGTTGTTTTTGCATCAATTTTAAGCTTATCCTGCAGTGAAAATAAGGCAAGAATCTCATCATTTGTAGCAAGAAAGAGTGTAACTTTATCATCTTGTATATGAGTAGAATTTGCCAAATGTGGGGGTAAAATATCAATGTTGCCGATAACATACTCACAATCTTGTATTGTGCCTTTTATGCCTTTGCCTATGATGTTTTGTGAATCTGCAATCGGGTAGAGTGTCGCATTATGAGCTAAAGCGTGAGATGCAAAGGCACTGCTTATAAGATGAGCACTTGTAGATTCTAATGTGTAGGCAAGATTAAAGACTTCTTGCTCTGTGTGGGAAGAAAGGTTTTTGATTGTTTTAATCTCAAGCCCTTGTGTTAGCGTGCCTGTTTTATCAAACACAATATGTGTAATTTCGCTCAAAGTTTGAAATGCTTTAGAATCTTTAAAAAACACGCCCATTTTGTGTGCAATAGCTTGGGCGTGGAGGATTGCCATTGGCGTGGCAAGCCCTAAGGCACAAGGGCAGGAGATGACAAGTGTAGCTACAAAAATGCTTAAAGCAAATTCAAAATCCCGCATTCCCCACCAAAACGCCCCAGCACAAAGGGCTAGAAAAATCACAAGTGGCACAAAGATTCCAGCGATTTTATCCGCAAGTGAGGCAATGGGTGCTTTGCTTTCTTGTGCTTTTTGGATAAGCTCTAAGATTTTATGAAGCGTAGAATCCGCAGCACTTTTTTTAGCACAGACATATAAAACGCTATCAAGGTTAATACTACCTGAAAGCACAACATCATCTTTTTTAGCAAGAATAGGCAGAGATTCGCCATTGATTGCTGCTTTATCAATATTTGAGTTTCCTTCAATCACAATGCCATCTACCATAATCATCTCACCGGGCAGGATTTTAAGTATATCATTTTGTTTGATTTCTTGTGTGGGGAGACTTTGAATCTGTGCTTGAGATAGGCTTGGAGCAGATTCTGTAAGGACTTTTCGCACCATTTTTTGATTGATGTGTAAAAGTAGGGACGCACTTTGCAAAGCTTCGGTTTTAGAGCGTTCCTCAATGCTTTTACCCACAAGCACAAGCGTGATAATCACACATACGCTATCAAAATACAAATGGGCGTGTGGCATAAAAGCCCCTTGCAGACTATACAAAAACGCACTTGTTGTGCCTATGGCGATAAGTGAATCCATATTTGGATTTTTAGCAAAAAGGGCTTTGAATCCACGGATATAAAAATCCCGTCCCATATGCATAACCACAAGACTAAGGAACAGCAAAACACCAAAATGCCACATAGAAGGGAGTTTGGCTATATTAAACATTTCCCCCCAAGAAAGTATCAGCACAAGTATGGATATTATAGAGCTTAGATAAAGCTTAAGCTTTTTAGGCAAAAAGTGAGCATCAAAAGATTCTATAAGTGAGTTAAGGTTTGCTAGAGTTTTTGGCTTAGAATCTCGTGGGGCTATGTGATTATGCAGATGAGATTCAAGATATGGCTCATAGCCCATTTTGCGGATAAAGGCAAAAATTTGCTCAAGGCTTATTTGGCTTTCATCATAAGTGATATGTGCCTTTTTGCTTAAAAGATGGACTTGAATATCGTGGCAAAATGCTTTGCGTTTTAAGCTCCTTTCAATACCGCTAGAACAAGCCTGACAAGTCATTTTATCAATAAAAAAAGAGGCTTCTTTCATTGTAGATTCCTAGTGTAAATAATTCGTGTGGGATAATAGTGTAGAATCTTTAATGAAAAAATAATTTAGGATTCTCCGCCAAAATGCACAAGAGCCGACCCCCAAGTCAGTCCGCCACCAAAAGCATCAAGAAGCATAAGATCGCCATATTTAAGTTTGTTTGCCTCGTATAAATCATTCATCGCCATTGGGATAGAAGCCGCTGAAGTGTTGCCATATTTTTGCACACTGATAACAATTTGCTTTTCATCAAAGCTTAGATGTTCGCCAACAGCGTTGATAATACGGAGATTTGCCTGATGGGGAATGAAGTATGTTATATCTTTTGGCTGCAAAGCATTGTGTGTAAGAATTGTATTCACATCGCTAACGAGTGTTTTAACTGCAAGCTTGAAAGTTTCATTGCCTTTCATTTGCAAATAAGAAGAATCGTGTAGGCAAGATGTTGTGTTAGATTCTAAAATATCGCCAAAAATGCCTTGTGAAACACTTTGTGTTCTAGGAGTGCAGAGAAAATCCTGATGTCTGCCATTTGCACTTGTATGGACATCTAAAATAGCCGCCCTTTTATCCTCTGTGGCTTCTATAACACACGCTCCAGCCCCATCGCCAAAAAGCACACAAGTGCTTCTATCGCTAAAGTCAAGCACAGAGCTTACTTTTTCGGCTCCAATGATAAGAATGCGTTTGTATGTGCGGGATTCAATAAAAGACTTCGCAAGAGAAAGTAAGTAGATAAAGCCACTGCAAGCAGAGCTAATATCAAATGCGGGTTTATTTTCAATGCCAAGTTTGTAAGAAGTGATACACGCTGTGCTAGGCATTGTAAGATAATCTGGACTAAGCGTTGCCACAATGAGTGCATCAATATCATCTGCACTCACCCCCGCTCTCTCCATCGCCTTTTTTCCAGCCTCATAGGCTAAATCACTTGTGCTTTGTGAGGGTAGGGCAAAATATCGTGTTTTAATGCCTGTGCGTTTAACTATCCACTCATCGCTCGTATCAAGGAACTTTTCAAAATCCGCGTTTGTAACACAAGTTGGCGGAACATAAGAAGCAATAGATTTGAGCGTGGCATATATCATAGACAATCCTTTGTGGGCTAGTTTGAATCCTGTGGATTTAGCTTATTGGCAAAGGCGTGTGTAAGCTTAGAGCAAATATTAGATTCTATGGCGTGCAAGGCTTGGTATACCGCACACTCAATCGCTCTAGCATTGGAGCTTCCGTGGCTAATGATTACTACCTTTTGCACTCCAAGCAGTGGCGCACCACCATATTCACTATGATCCATTTTTTTCTTTAATCGTTTGAAAACACCTCGTAGAAATAATGCTCCAAACATAGAGCAAATGCAAGATTTTATTTCTTTTTTCAGCACAGATGTTATGGCAAAGGCTACACCCTCACTTGCTTTGAGAACGAGATTCCCACTGAATCCATCGCATACAATCACATCTACACTGCCATTAAAAATATCTCGCCCTTCAACATTGCCCTTGAAAAATGGGAATTTTTGTAGCAGTTTAAATGTTGCTTTTGTCAGCTCATTGCCTTTATTATCCTCTTCACCATTGCTCAAAAGCCCAACGCGTGGATTTTCAAGATTCACAACATTTTTGGCATACTCATATCCCATAATGGCAAAATCCACAAGATATTCAGGCTTACAATCCGTATTTGCCCCTGCATCAAGGATAATGCTTGGTTTATCGGTGATGTTTGGCATAGTCGTGCAAATAGCTGGGCGAGACACACCTTTAATGCGTCCAATCTTAAGTGTTGCAAGACTCATTGTCGCTCCACTATGTCCGGGCGAGACAACAGCGTCTGCTTCACCATTTTTGACTAGCTCCACAGCTTTATAAATTGAAGTTTCACTGCGTTTGTTGGCACTTGAGGCGGATTCTTCCATTTTGATATAATCCACACAATGCACGATTTCAACGCGATTTGCCACACTGCCAGGGATTAGCGGACGCACCTGTGCTTCATCACCAACAATAATGGCGTGAAAATCCCGCATTTTCAATGCCTGTATAACGCCTTCAACAATGGGTTTCACCCCATTATCCGCACCCATAACATCAATGGCTATCTTTAGCATTTACGCTCCTTGCGTCAATGGATTATTTGTAGTTGCCTGTGAAAGTGTTGATATGATGAGGCATTTTCCAGCTACCATCTTTGTCTTTAATAGGCTTTGCTAGAGCTACTTTGTAGTGTGTGCGTCTTTTTGCCGCTCTTGTTTTGCTTACGCGTCTCTTAGGGACTGCCATTTTTACTCCTTTGAATCTTTGGTGTGATAATCGCTTCGTATAGATTCAATCTCACTTTCCAAAATATAATGTAAATCAATAAAGCCATCAAAAAACTCTATAACCTCAAAGCTATCAAGCTTCTTGTTTTGGCTTTGTGAATCCCAGATACCATCTGCAATATACAAAACCAAAGGTGTGTCAAGATGATGTATGTATTCCTCCCCGCTATTATCGCATATAAGCTCAATATCCCCTAGAATCTTGCCCTTTAAACATACGATTTGAGAATCCACCCTTTCAAGTTGCCCTTGCAAGGACACGCCATCAACCTCTAAGGCAATATCCTTGGGGGCATTAGCAATTTTTCTAAATGCAATTTTCAATGAGTAAGTCTCTAACTAGCAAATCTCTCTTGTGCCAAAAAAGAATGCAATTTCATTTTTGGCATTCTCAAGACTATCGCTGCCGTGCACCGCATTTGCATCAATACTATCAGCAAAGTCAGCTCTAATTGTCCCAGCAGCCGCCTCTTTTGGATTTGTCGCACCCATAAGCTCACGATTTTTAGCAACAGCATTCTGCCCTTCAAGCACCATAACCACCACAGGACCACTTATCATAAACTCTACCAAATCCTTGAAAAATGGGCGGTCTTTATGAATGGCATAAAAGCTTTGTGCATCGCATTGTGTGAGCTGAATCTTTTTAATCGCTGCGATGCGGAGATTATTGCTTTCAAATCTGTCTATAATTTTACCAATAACGCCCTTTTTTACCGCATCTGGTTTGATGATTGAGAGTGTTTGTTCCATAGAGTTTCCTTTAATTTGAATTGTGATTATATAAAAACTGCGGATTCTACCCAAATAAAACTTGCTTTAAGATAAATTTGCAAAATGCAAACTTATTTTATTGTTTTCATACGTTTCAAAAGAGTGCTGATATTTTCAATGCTAAAAACAACAAATATGCTGATTAGTATACTGCATATTATCATAAACACCCAAATTTTATTGCTATTTAAACTGGTATGTCCTTTGATAATCTCTGTGGAATGGATATGATAACCCTTTTGTGAGATTCTATTTTTATCAAGGTAGATATAGTGTTTATTAATGGGGCGATTGTTAGAAAAATTCAAATCCGGTAAAGCAATATCTGAAAATGCAAAAAAACCTTCCTGTTCCACTTTTTTTGCATAAGCTTTGACATCGTTTTGCTCTTCATTGAGTGTTGGAATAAGTGCAAAGATATTTTTTCTTGTTTCTATAATAATTGGGTGAGAATTTAGTGCTTGTATTAGACTTGGTAGTGGGTCAAAATCTGTTGTTTCGTAAAAAATAATATAATAATCAAAATATGCAGTTTGGACATATGGCCGAAAATCAAGAATGAAGTCTTCGTTTACAAAATGCTTTAAAATATCTTCAATTGGCTTATTTGGTATTGCAATTTGCTTATATTTTTGAACCTTAAGTAAAGCTATAGCATCTTGATCCGACTCTGAATGCCCATTTGTTTTTTGTTCTACAAAACTATTCTTGCTTTCATTTATAGATTTTACTTGCTGGGAAACCATCAGGGTTCCTAATATTAAGCATACACATAAAGATAGCAGAAAAAGACGCCAACGTTTTTTGAAAAGTAGGATAATAGCAAGTTCTGATGTCACAATAACGCTCCTTGAAAGAAATAATAAAATGGATAGAGACTAGATTCTGGATAAGAAAAAAACAATTCAATAGCATTTGTCTCTGGACTATCTGTATTGATGAGATAGTTATACATTAATTTTAAAAAATATGGAAAAAAGAAAAATAAAGTGAGCTTAAAAAAATGTCTAAAAATAACAAAGAGTATAAAGCAGAAAGTTAGGTCACATACAATCATAACGATACGTACGGGAAAGATATGTGTGATGTATACAACACAACACACCAAAATTATGGTTTTAAAATTGCGCGTAACCTTGTCTCTCGGATTAACAATATACAGCACAAAACACATAGCCATCATAAGAATAACTTTTATAATATTTGTATTTACAAGCGAAAGAGGATTGTATCCATTGCTGTCAATATAGGCTGCAAAATACAAGCCAACATTGCCCAAGGACTTAAAAAACGGAGTAAACTCTTTGAGTGATAAATTTACAATGATTGAATTTGAAATAAAAAATGCCAAGAAGCCAGTAAAGAGTAGAAGTCCGAGACGCGGAAAATAATAAAAAAAGTAACTTAATATAATTACAAAAATAGAGCTTTGATGAAAGCTTAATGCAATGGCAAAAAATAAAATTTTCCAATAGATTGGACGAATAAAAAAACCATATAACAAAAAAACACTCGCAAAACATTGTCTTGTCAATCCAAGACTTTCTACGAAAAGTCCCACAAAAAGACTAAAGGCTACAAGTGCCGCTCTCTGCTCTTGTCTTACATACCTGACTCCATATGTCTCCAGCCATACATAAAGTAATAATGCTACGCTAAGTGCAGTAAAAAATAACACGTATTGGGGCGCAAGTTTTGGAAATATTAGGGATAGCATTTTGTAGAATACAGGAAGTCCTATTTCATATCCTTTGCCCCATACAAACATAGCTTGAGGGATATTATCATATACATCAAGATAGTTTTGATAGTAGCGGGAAAAATCATCATCATAACTCGGAGCAATATTAAAGTAAAGACGACTCCCATAAAGCAAAGCAATAGAGAATATAAGGTTTAAAGACAGTAGGATTCTATATTCTCGTGTTATACAAGATGAGAGACTTATCATAATAAATACGCAAAAAATATAAGAGTAAAACGGGCTGAAAGGTACTGTAAGAATCGGGAGAAAATAAATTGCACTGAGATAAGGAATTATCGGTTTATCAACATCTGTTTGCCCCCCCCCCCACTAAATTGCCGAAACGATGAGAAAATCGCCATTGCATTACTTGCCTTCCATAAAATATATTTCAAAATTGTCTCAAATCGGTACAGGAGCGGGATTATACCATTAACGTGTAGAATAGTCAAGAAAGCTTGACTATTCTACCTGCTTGATACGCCAAAAGGTTGGGAAGCGTGGAATGCCATTGTGGGTAAGCCCCTGAAACTTAAAGCTAATTATTGCGCCAATGGGCGGCGGATTCTGCCTTAGCGTATCGCTTAAACCGCTGCCTATTTTAAAGCTTTTGCCATTATATTCGCAAATAATTGCTCCTAGCATAGAATCATATTTGCCCTTGCCTTGCGTGTGTCCTATGACTTTACATTCCGCATCTTGCCTTGTTTTAAGCTTAAAATCATACTTGCTTCGCTTTGCTTGATAGGGCATATTTGGATGTCGCAAAACAAGCCCCTCTCCGCCATTATTCACAACGGATTGAAGCTCTTTGTCAATAGAATCTCGCCCTTGCATAAGTTTTTGAGGGATTATCTCAATATAGGCATTTGGCTTAGATTGAATATAGGATTTGAGTTCATCAAGCCTTTGGATAAGTGAGGCTTTGGGAGAGTTAGGCACATCAAAGACATAGAATCTTAGCTTTAAAATCTCATCTTGTTTTTGTGGATTTTTAAGGATAGATATAATTTGAGAAAAGTGCAACTTTGGGCTATATAATTCACCATCAAGGGCAAAAGGCGGAAAATCTTTGACAAATTCATTTGGCAACTCCATTATTTTTCCGCTGCGAAAATACATCTTTTGTCCATTCCACAGCCCTCGCACACCATCAAGCTTTTCACTCACAAGCCATTGAGAATCTGCTCGTGTTTCTTCAAACTCACTTAAAAGCATAGGCTCAAAGGCTTTGGCATAGGCTTTAGTGCTAAGGAGCAAGGCATAAAGTAGCGTTAAAAGTAAAGATTTAAAAAATGTTTGCCCTATTTTTTGAGATTCTAGCACATTAGCTTCGCTTGTAATCATCACTCAAACGCACAATATCATCTTCCCCTAAATACTCTCCCATTTGCACTTCAATTAACACAAGAGGTAAGATACCGGGATTTTCTAGCCTATGCACTTCACCCATAGGAATATAGGTAGATTCATTAGCTTTTAAAAAGCTTTCTTTCTCGCCAATAGTTACAATCGCCGAGCCACTCACCACAATCCAATGCTCATTGCGATGATGGTGCTTTTGCAGACTTAGGCGACCTTTGGGCTTGACAATAATTTGTTTAATTTTATAATTTTCAGATTCTAGCAAAATAGTGTAGCTTCCCCACGGGCGATGTGCGCTCCTATGGACTTTTGTAAGCTCTGGATTTTGTTTTTTGAGCACAGCCACAATGTCTTTGACTTGCTGGGAGTAGCCTTTTTTTGCTACTAAGAGGCAATCATTTTCATCTATAATCATTAAATCTTTTAGTCCAATGCCCACCACCTGCTTATCAGCAAGAATAAAGTTATTTTCACAATCTTTGCCAACAAAAGCATTTTTACTTGCATTATGTGCTCCATCTGTGGGGTATTCAAGACTTAGGGATTCAAAGCTCCCCACATCATTCCACGCAAAGTCTCCAGCTACACAAGCCACCTTTTGACTTTTCTCCATAAGGGCATAATCAACACTAATATTTGGTAGTTTTTCACTCATTGTAGAATCTAAGCGGAGAAATGGTGAGCTCACCTTTGGCTTTGAGGCTTCAAGAGTGAGTTTGCATAGCTCATAAATCTCTGGACTATGTTCTTTTAATTCCTTTAAAAACACTTCCGCACGAAAGCAAAACATACCGCTATTCCATAAATAGTCTCCCGCCTTGAGATATGCCTGTGCATCTTCTAAGCTTGGCTTTTCAATAAACTTTTCCACAATATGATTTTTTGATTTAATGTAGCCATAGCCTGTGTGAGGAGAATCTGGCTTGATACCAAAGGTTACAAGAAAGCCTTTTTGGGCTAATTCAATGGCTTGATTGATAGAATCTTGATAGCTTTGCGTGTTTTTAATAAGATGATCGCTTGGTAGGGCTAGGACAATATCATCTGCAATCTTATTAAGATTATAAGATTCTAAAACGCAAAGGGCTGCAAATGTAAGGGCAGGAGCGGTATTCTTCCCATAAGATTCTAGGATAAAATCTTGCAATGTAATATCACATTTTTGGGCTTGTTCTTGGGCGATAAAGTAGTGATTATCATTAGTGATGACCTGAAATTTGGCATTATGGGATTTGGTAAGAAAAGTGTTGCGTAAAAGGGTCTCTTGGAAAAGTGAGTGCGAGACACCTTGATTTTGAGGTAAGATATTGGCAAACTGCTTTGGCATAAGCTCACGAGAGAGTGGAAAAAGCCGTGTCCCAGAGCCACCGCATAAGATTGAAATTGTCATAGTTTCTCCTTTGTTTGAACTTATAGAGGCAGATTCAGCTTTTTTGGAATCTCTGCAAGGTCTTTTGTCTCAATAATAATATTTGCCTCTTTTTTTAACACTTCCTTGGCACAAAATGCCACACGCGTATCAGCATAAGCAAACATACTCAAATCATTTGCTCCATCGCCTACAACAATAGTGTCGCTAGGCGTAATATTAAGGA
The DNA here is from genome assembly GCA_963559865.1 of uncultured Helicobacter sp. Taxonomy (GTDB): domain Bacteria; phylum Campylobacterota; class Campylobacteria; order Campylobacterales; family Helicobacteraceae; genus Helicobacter_C. The sequence continues at coordinate 8,703 of CAUWMC010000014.1, read as the reverse complement.
GATTCTGCAAGGTTTGAAGCATTTTTCCCTTAGAATCGCTAAACATCATCTCCCCGCCCACTTCGCCTGTAAGGATACCATTTTTATGATGTAAGATATTAGCAAAACTCCCATCAAGCCCTAGAATCTTAGCAAAATAATCCGTAGCAATATGAAAGCCACCGCTAAAACACACCGCTTTGTAATTGGCATTTTTAAAGGCTTGGAGACATTGCTTTGCTCCGGGCATAAGGGGGAGACTTTGGGCTATATTGAGAGCTTTTTGTAGCTCTAATCCTTGAAGCAAAGCAACGCGATTTTTAAGACTTTCATAAAAGTCAAGCTCCCCATTCATTGCTCTATGCGTGATTTGCTCCACTTGTTTATGGACATTGTGAGCTTTGGCAAGAATGTCAATCGTCTCGCCCTCCATTAATGTAGAATCAAAATCAAACACAACAAGTTTGTTTTCTATGCTTTTCATATTTTGGTATCCTTATATTGATTGTCTTTTGGGCAAAAAATGCTAGGATTATAGCATTTAGGAGTTAAGAAACAGAATCTGGGGGTGCAAATGTTTGGGATTGAGTTTTTACCACAGGAGATAAATGAAGACACAGAGCGATTGATAGCTATGCTTGAAGGCGGAAGGGAGAATCTAGGGCAGGAAGTGGATTTTGTGCTTATCCCTACTAATCCTCGCAACAAGGCGAGTGTAAGCTCACTCCTTGGAGCATATGTCTTGCGTGAGAGATTTTCTACAATGAATGTAGAATCTAGGCTAAAATATATGCCACAATTTGTGCCTACAATCAGCGGAGCAGGGTTAGATAAGATGCAGATTGTATCGCAGATTCTAGGTGTGAAGTATGGAGGGTTTAAATCTGTGGCATTGATTGGCGGGGAGAGTGGAGGGCTAGATGGAGTTAGTCTTATTGCATTAGCAAGTGAGATTTTAGGTGAAGTGAACCTGATAAGTGGCAGTGTGGTTGAGATATGGGAGAAAGATGCGGAGCAAAAGCTAGTAAAAAAGCTACAAGCAGGTGTAAGTAGGATTATCACGCAGCCTATTTTTGAAGTAGAATCTGCAAGGAAGTGCGTGGAGCATTTTTGGTTATTACAGGAGCGATGTGGCACAAATGCAAAGCTTTTGCTTGGCGTGTTTGGAATCTTTAGTGCGGAGAGTGCGTATCGCATTAATGAAGCAAGGCTTGGCTTTAAGATTCCACATACATATTTAGACGCATTGGAGCAAGGGAAGGCAAAAGAGAGATTTGAATCTTTATGGGAGCAAATGCAAGAAGTGGCAAAAGCATATAATGTGTCTTTATATCTCTCTACGCCTAAATACAACGATTTAAGGGCGTATGGGAATGAATTGTGCTAGGCTGTGTGAGAGCAAAATAGAAAGGAAGTGTATGGATAAGCCAATTATGTTTCTTGTGATACCTGCTTTTAATGAAGAGGAAGTGCTAGAAGCAAGTATCAAAATACTAAACAACAAGCTTTCGCATATGATTGAATGTGGTGTGGTTGGTAAAGAGAGTGGAATGGTGTTTGTAGATGATGGAAGTACCGATAGCACTTGGGAGATTCTCACAAAACATTTTAATGAACGATATGCCACGCCTTTGCCCACAAATATGGAATCTTGCTTAGATTCTAGCCTAGAATCTAGTTTCACCCCCCCCCTTATTATCTCATAGCCAAAAGGCACAAGCACATTTATACGCCCTGAGACTTTCGCGGAATTTTGGACATCAAAACGCGCTTTTAGCTGGGTTACACTTTGCGTGTGGGAGATGTGATTGTGCTGTGAGTATAGATTGTGATTTGCAGCAAGATGAAGAAAAGTTAGATGAGTTTATTGATAAATTTCAAAATGGAGCGGATATTGTTCTAGGTGTGCGTAATGATAGGCATACAGATTCTGCATTTAAAAAGTATAGCGCGCTTTTCTTTTATAAATTGATGCATATATTTGGCGTAAAAATCATCAAAAATCACGCTGATTATCGTTTGCTAAGTCATAAAGCACTCAAGCACTTATGTGCATACAAGGAGGTGAATTTATTTTTGCGTGCCATTGTGCTTGATATGGGCTTTAAGCAAGAGATTGTGCATTTTGATGTAAAGCCTCGATATGCTGGGGATTCTAAATATAGCCTTAAGAAAATGCTATCCTTTGCGTGGAATGGCATTACAAGTTTTTCCATAGCACCTTTGCGGTTTGTAAGTGCTATGGGTATGGGATTATTTGGGCTTTCAATCGCTTTTGGCGTATATGTGCTGTGGGTAAAGATTTTTACAGATTCTGCTTTGCCGGGCTGGACATCATTGGCTATCTTGCTGTGTTTTTTAAGCGGTATGCAACTTTTGGGGCTAGGTATTATTGGGGAATATATTGGCAAGATGTATCAGGAGATAAAATCTCGCCCAAAATACCGCGTTGATGAGTGTTTGGAAACTATAGAGCAGACTTAGTCTAAAACCTCGCACATAAGGGTTGTTTCAAACGAGATACTATAATCAATAGGTTTATAAATACGGAATGTGTAGCCTAGATTCCACGATTCTAGCAGTGGTTTAATGTCAAAAAAATCGCCTGCTTGATGATAAATGCTAAGAATCATAGCGGGTTTTTGAGAGCAAATCGTTTCCTTTGCCCCTTTTAAGAACTCCATTTCAAAACCCTCAATATCAACTTTGATAAGCCCGATTTTGAGATTATGCTCTTTAACATAGCTATCAAGGGTAATAAGATCTATTTCTTCACTTTCTATACTGCCGAGATGGCTGTTATCGGTAACTAGGCTTGATCTGGCACTAAGAGTATTAAGAATATTAATGCTCATTTTTTCTTGTTTGCTTCCCAACCCCTTTTTTACTGGCACGATACGATTTGCATTATTGAGTTTAAGCGTTTGTAGCATAAGATTGTAATTATGGCTTGTAGCTTCAAAACTATAGATATTTTTATCTGTGAAGTCTTGAAAGATAAGCGCACTATCGCCGATAAATCCGCCCACATCAATCACATCAAGATTCTTAATTTTAGCTAAAGTCTGTGGTGAGAATGTATCTAGTCCGTGTTTATAGTAAAAGACAGAAACTTCAAAATGTCTAATTGGTAAAAAATAGCCTTGATAATAAAAAACTTCGGGAGTAAGTCCGCATATACGTGGATAAAAATCACTATCAAGATATTGCAAACTTTCCCTTTCGTGTTGGGTCAAGCGAAAGACTTTTTGTGCAGGTGAAAGGGCGGCTAACTTTGTGCGGGAAATAATTTGATACACAATATTTTTACTTTGTAAATCCATATTTTCACAAAGTTTTTGTGCTTTTTCAAAAATCGCATCATTTGACATTTGAAAAAATGTTTTATCAAGGAGATCATTATGATGAAGAAAGAGAGAACTACGAGTTACCTTTTTATATTTTGAGGTTTTGAATAATGGGAGTCCAAAAATACGATAGGCAAAATCATATATTATCCCCCCCCCCCGTTACTTGTGTAAAATATGTCTTCCTTTGTGCGATGGGCAATCCCATAAAAAGAAGCGTGAGAGTATTGTCTTTTTTCATAATGGGCAGACCAAAAATTTTTTTATGGGGCATACCACCCTTATAATCATATACCTTAAATCCCATATAAGCCCCCTATTTTCTCATAAAAAATTATTAAAAAGTGCGTTTGAGAAGGTTTTCAACACGCAAAATAGTAATCAATCGGTCTTCTCGCTTACCGATACCCTGCAAAAGATTTTGATTTTCATTAAAAGATTCAGGAATTGGATCAATATCACTTTCAGGTATTCGCACCGCTCCTGTGAGTTTATCAATCATAAAGCCTATCATTTCATCTTTTTGACTAATAACCAAAAATCGCGTATCGCCATCTTGTTTGATAGCTGGAAGTCCAAACTTAAGACGCATATTAATAAGTGGCAACACAGTTCCGCGGAGATTAAACACACCAAGCACATAATCAGGCACGGCAGGGACACGCGTATATTCAATGGGCTTAATGATTTCTTTCACATTAAGGATTGGCACCGCAAATTCTTCATTACCAATCATAAAGCCTATGATATGGAGCGTTTCCTCCACAGCAGCTGCTTCTCCTACACCCTTGTTTTGTTGTTTTTCAAGCACTTCTTTTAGTTTGTTTTCACTCATCTTATTCTCCCTCAATTGTGAGATTTATATTGCGTTTGACGACATTGACTAAGTATTCTGGTGTGTATGGTTTGGTGATGTATTCTGTCATACCAGATTCTACGCCACGCATTCTATCCGTTTTGCTATTCCTACTTGTAACAGCAATCAGCGGAAGATTCTTAAATTTATTATATTTTCGCACCTCAGATGCAAAAGTGTAGCCGTCCATCTTTGGCATTTCAATATCCACAAGCACGGCATCAAGCTGTTTGTCGCCATTTTTAACAATATCAAGCCCCTCTAAACCATTTGCTGCTTCAAGCACTGTAACACCAAGTGTTTTAAGGCATTTTTTCATAATTGCTCTATCTGTGTTGCTATCATCAATAGCAAGAACAACATAATCACTTGGTGAATTTTTGATTTTTGCCACAGCATTTTCTTCAGCAAGTTTTGTGATATTGACTTTTACTTCTTTTGCCATTTCCATCATTGCCGCAACATCAACAATCATCGTGATTTTACCATCACCACGCACCGTTGCACCCGCAATACCCTCTGTGCCTTTGAGATAATAACCAAGAGATTTGATAACAACTTCCTCTTGTCCTACGAGATAATCCACAATCACACCCATTTTCTGCTCTGCCAAACCGATGACAACAACATACACTTCGTTTGTGTTTTCCAAAACAGAATCTACCTTAAAGATATCCGCTAAACGCACGATTGAAAGCACTTCATCGCGGAGTCTTAGCACACTCTTGCCATCAACGGTATAGATTTCATCTTGACTTACACGCACCGTTTCGATAACAGAAGATAGTGGAATAGCATAATATTCTTCTTGCACCGCAACAAGCAAAGCTTGAATAATCGCAAGGGTAAGTGGAATCTTGAGCTTTTGTGTTGTGCCTACACCCTTTTCAGATTCTATATCAATGATACCATTGAGTTTTTCTATATTTGTTTTTACAACATCCATTCCCACACCGCGTCCTGAGACATTGCTGATAGTAGCAGCGGTTGAGAATCCGGGCTTAAAGATAATACCAAAGGCTTCTTTATCGCTCATTGTGTCTGCTTCTCTTTCGCTGATAACGCCTTTTTCAATTCCTTTTTGCTTAAGCATTTGTGCATCTAGCCCCTTGCCATCATCGGCAATTTCAATAACGATATGGTTTCCTTCATTGTAGGCTTTGAGTGTTACTGTTCCTGTTTCTGGTTTGCCTAAGGCTAAGCGGTCTTCTGGTTTTTCAATGCCGTGGTCGCAAGAGTTACGAATAATATGGATAAGTGGGTCGCCAATTTCTTCAACGATTGATTTATCAAGCTCTGTTTCTTCACCTGTAATGATAAGATCAATATTTTTCCCCAATTCACGCGAAAGATCACGCACCATACGAGGAAACTTGTTAAACACTTTGCCAACAGGCTGCATACGCGTTTTCATAACGGCAAGCTGCACATCTGTGGTAACCGATGAAATAGAAGCAACGACTTGATTAAGCTCTTCTAAGAATTTTTCCCCATCATAGCGTTCCTCCACATCGCCATAGATTTTAATCAAGCGGTTTTTACCAAGCACAAGTTCACCAATAAGATTCATAAGATGGTCAAGCCTTTTAACATCAACACGCACGGTTTGCTCTACGCTTGCTGCTGGAGCTTTTTCATCACCCCCTGCTTTCTTTGGAGTAGGTTTGGGAGCAGGTTTTGGCGTAGCTTGAGCTGCTGGAGCTGAATCTGGGGCTTTTGGAGCTTGCACACTTGGAGCTGCACCTCCTGCTTTTTGTGCTGCACGAGCTTGTTTATCAGCTTCTTGACGCTTTTTGAGCAGTCTTTCAATCTCAGCTTCAACTTCCTCTGCACTCATATTTGAATAATCAAGCTCTGGCTCATCAGCAAGAGGATTGTTGCTATCAGCTGGAGCACTTGGAGCTGCTGATTGTGCAGGAGCGGCTGCCGGAGCTGGGGTATCCGCACTCTCTCCACCTGTGCCACCACTTGAGATAGCCTGTAGGCGTGAGACAGTATCATCAATCTCAATGCCACTATTGGCATCAGTTCCACTATCGCGTATAGCCGCTAGGAGAGCTTTCATTAAGTCTATGGAGTGTAGCACCACATCCATAACATCGGGTGTGATTTTTAGCTCATCACGCCTCGCTTTATTTAGCACATCTTCCATATTGTGTGTAAGACGAGTGAGAATATCAAAGTTCAAAAATGAGCTTGATCCTTTAATAGTATGAGCCACTCTAAAGATTCTATTTAATAAATCAAGGTCTTCTGGGTTATTTTCAAGCTCTACCAAATCTTGGTCTAGTTGTTCTATCATTTCAAAAGCTTCTACTAGGAAGTCTTCCATTATCTCTTGCATATCGTCCATTGTGAATCCTCTCCCACGAAATTTAAAAAAAGTATTCTACTATTTATTTTGATAAAATTCTAGTGATTTCATCATAAAATAGCTTCGCATCAAATTTAACAAGATAAGCTTCCGCTCCTATCTCTTTTCCTTTGCTCGCACTAAATTTATCACTGATTGATGAGTTAAAAATCAGCGGAATCTTGTTAAATCTCGCATCATTTTTAACCTGTGCAGCAAAGTGAAAGCCATCCATCTTAGGCATCTCAACATCTGAAATAATAAGTTTAAGATGTTTTGCTATATCATCACCCCAACGCTCATAGAGTTGCTCCAAACGCTCTAGCCCCGCCTCTCCATCAATAGCATCAACCACATCAAAGCCGATTTCACTGAGTGTGTTGCAAAGAAGTTTGCGTGCAATGGAGCTATCATCAAGGATAAGCACACTGCCATCAAACTTATCTTTAGGTTTAAATTGCTCAATATCCACTTGATCACCACCATTTGGCATTTGAAAATCAAGGTCATCAATAATGCCCTCAAGGTCTAGAATAAGCAAAGTGCGTCCATCTTCAATACGCGTTGTCCCTGTGATTTTTCCGCGTTGGTCATCATTGCTAAGGCTAAACATAGCAGATTCTATATCTGCCCAGCTCACGCGTCTTAGTCGCCTTGTGGCGTGCACAACAAAACCAAGCTGCTTATTGTTAAATTCTGTAACAATGACTTTTTTATCCCGCACGGCATCTTCTTTTGGCTTGATATTCATCCATTTTGTCAAATCAATAAGTGGCAAAATATCCCCACGCAAATCAAACATACCAAGCATATAATCAGGGCTACCCGGAGTCTCAAATATCTCTTCAGGGTAAGCGACAATCCCGCTCACCTTGGCAACATTAATGCCATAAACTCCCTCATAGGTTTCCCCATTTTTGTCTTCAAAGAGTCTAAAATCTACAAGCTCCATTTCGTTGCTTGCAATTCGCATAATATCGACTTTATCTGTCTTCAATAGCTCTCCTTTGTAGATTTGGGTTGATTAAAGGTTGCGGATTCTATACTAAAAATACTTCTAGTAAGATAAAATGAAGGCAAGGAGATATACAAACTCTCCCCTTTATATGCTTTGCCGATGTGAAAATGCCCCTCTATAATCATATCTATTTGCTCTCCCTTAAGGGCTTGAGCTTTTTTGATTGCATTTTGCAAATAGGCATTGTAGGCACAAATCCGCCTTGTAGCAAAGCTCTCAATCTCTGCTTTGCCTTGTCTAATCGTATTATGATTTACTTTTTTTGCAATAGAAGTGTAGAGATTACCAAAAGTTACATAATCAAGCAAAGTCAAAAACAGACGCATTATTTTTGTTTGCATTAGCGTGATGTATAGCTCATATTTTGTATTCAAAAACAAATCCCCGTGAGCGAGTAGGACATTTTTAGATTTAAACATATTAGACTCTTTGTGAGATTGCAGATGTGAAGTGTTTTCATCAATATAACAGAAAGCAAGAGGTTGCTGTGAGCGAGGGACAAAGTGGATTTTGGCAAAAGCTGTGTTTTTTTGCAAATGGCTTAATCCAAAGTCGTGATTGCCCTCAAACCACCATATTTGGCTATATACCGAAAGTTTTTGCACAGAATCTAAAAGCTCATTGTGTGCTTTGAGGCTAGATTCTACCCCGCCTAAAAGTAAATGTGCAATATCACCCATAAGAAAAATTTGGCTGGGCATTTGGGCGGGATTTTGCAAAAGTGTCGCAAAATAATCAAGCAAGGCTTTTGAGGCGATTTCACCCTGTTTTGGCAAAGGCTGTAAGTGTAAGGGCATAAAATGTGAATCTGCGATAAAAACCGCATCTTTATGTATCTGTGGGGCATTCTCCCAAAATGATTTTACCTCTCTCATCGCTTTGTTAAAATAGTCCATAGGGGATTTGCGGGATTCCTAAAGCTTCATCTAATCCGCACATAATATTTGCATTAAGCACCGCTTGAGAGCTTGCCCCACGCAGTAGGTTGTCAATGGCGGTGTTAATGAAGATTCCATTATTTTTGCAAGTAACAAAAATATCGCAAAAATTACTCCCTATGACACTGCTTATTTTCACCGGCTCTTCTCTCACACGCACAAAAGATTCTCTTCCATAGACAGAATCTAGAATCTCCTTTGCCTCTTGTGTG
>CAUWMC010000013.1:0-51543 GCA_963559865.1 uncultured Helicobacter sp. | reverse complement strand
ATCAAATGGGAGTGAAATAATACAGATTTAAAGCTTAATGGGGGCTTAAATAGAAATAGAAATCTGCTATTTTTTGCAAAAACCCCTTATTTAGCCATTTACACACACATAGTTTCATAATATTTTATTATCCTAGCCTACAAAATCTACACTATTCTCCAAATCACTTACGAGATTCATAACAAACTCCTTCATCTTCCTTTGTTAGCTTTTTTACCTCCACATAATTTTTCCTCCCCTAACAATATAGTAAGAAACTTATGATAGAATACGCCCCGCATTGCTATAATCGCAGTCATTAGATTCTAAAGATAACCTAAACCAAAGGCACACTATGCAATTTGAAATGCTATATTCTAAGATTCACCGCGCACAAGTGAGTGATGCTAATCTCAACTATGTAGGCTCAATTACCATAGAAAAGAATCTTGCTCAAAGTGCAAATCTCTTAGCAGGTATGAAAGTAGAGATTCTAAACATCAATAATGGCGAACGATTCAGCACCTATGTCATTTATGGCGATAAAAAAGGTGAGATTTGTCTCAATGGTGCCGCGGCGAGAAAAGCACAGGTTGGAGACATCATTATTATTGTAGCTTATGCAGCCTACACGCAAGAAGAGCTGAAGAATTATCAACCCACAATCGTTCAGGTGGGACAAAACAATGAAATTCTATCCATAACAAATGAGGTGTAAAATGTTCGATCCTAGTCAATTTGGAGCAATGCTAGGCTCTATGCAAGATTCTATAAAAGAACTTGAAGAGCGTAATCAACAAACCACGCTCACCGCAAAAAGTGGAGGTGGCTTAGTCAGTATCAGTGCTAATGGCAATGGAGAAGTGATTGATATTACTATTGATGATAGCTTACTTGAAGATAAAGAATCGCTTCAGATTCTGCTTATGAGTGCGTTTAATGACCTCCGCAAAAGCGTGGAAGAAAATCGTCAATCAAGTGCTATGAATCTTCTTGGCGGACTTGGAGGACTAAACATCTTTGGTGGCAAACCCAATGCTTAAAAATATGATGCCAACTCCGCTCAAAATACTTATCCTTAGCTTAAGTTTATGTAGCCCTACATTTGCTTATGATTACTCACATTGCATTAAATATTTTAAAGCTGCTAGCACACCTATAGATTCAAGCTATGCCATAAGCCTTAAAGTCGGTGGCAAACAACACCATATTTTATATGCCAAAATACCCCCTAAAAATGCAAAGATTCTTAAAGCCGATCCATTTATTGGACTTTATCTCCTGGCATTACCCAAAACAAAACAGAGCTATGAGCTTCTCCCGCTTGATGCACGCACCTTAAATGATAAGAAGCTCGCCCTCATTTCGCTCAATCACGCCCCAAGCATCGGGCATATCACAAAGCGACAAAATGGCTTTATAGATTATGCAAAGTTTTCAAATACAACTTCGCAAAATGGCGTTTTAGGCAATATTTGCTATCAAATCTATGGCTTAGGCGTTGGTAACAATGGCTTTATAGAAAAAAAATATATTGATAGATTCTTACATCAAAAATCAGCCTACTATGGCGATTTAGGCATACGATTTTACTCTCAAAAGCCTATTGTGAGTTTTATTGATCCATTTTTTCCAAACAATCCCTTTCAACCCCAAGATGAGATTACAAGTATCAATGGCACAAAGGTTTCAAATAGTGGGCAGATAGAGTGGATTATGAGCAATCTCAAAAAAGACACTCAAGCCAAAATTACCATCAAACGCAATGGCAAGTCAATGACACTTCTTGCTAAAGTCAATCAACGCTATGGAGGCTTTTTGCTTAGGGAGACTTTCTTAGAGCGTTTTGGCATTACACTTGATGATGAGATGGTGATACAATCTACAAATCCATCTTTAGCAGGACGCTTTAATCAACTAAGAGTGAATGACAAGATTCTATGGATTAACAAAAAGCCCATTATCACACAAGATACAAACAGCTCTCACAAACGCTTTGAGCGTTTAAAAATGCTCCTTTCACAAGCAGCCTTCAATGAGGAATTTGATGGCAAGATTCAGTTGCTTATCCTGCGTGATGGACTTGAGATTTTTATCAAAGTATAAGGGGGCAATATGCGACATATCACAGAGATTTTACACGATTTTGAATCTTTTCTTTTAGCCCAAGCACCGAAGATTCCAAGCTTTCATCAGCATTATGAAAAAGCCGTGTGGGAAATGGTGCAAAATGGCGGCAAGAGATTCCGCCCTGCTCTTATTTTCAGTATCCTTAACGCCCTTGCTCCACAGCTTATTAAAAACGCTTTTCTCCCGGCTCTAAGCATTGAGTGTATTCACACTTATTCGCTTATCCACGATGATTTGCCTTGTATGGATAATGCAACGCTGCGGCGAGGACACCCTACATTACATACAAAATATGGACAAACCCTTGCTTTGCTCGTTGGCGATGGGCTAAATACCTATGCCTTTGCTCTCCTTGCCAAAGCCAAGCTTGACCCACAAGTCAAACTTAGCCTAATAGAATCTTTATCCATAAATGCTGGAATTGGTGGAATGGTGCTAGGGCAAATGCTTGATTGTGAGTTTGAAAACCAAACCCTAGCCATAGAACAACTCAAAACAATCCACATCAACAAAACTGCCAAACTCATCGCCACTTCATTGGAATTTGGTGCTATCATTGCAAATGCAGATTCTAAGCTTCGTAGAGCTTTATATGATTTTGGGCTAAATCTTGGCGTATATTTTCAGCTCCGCGATGACATTATTGATGTATGCCAAGATTCAAGCCAAGCGGGCAAAACAACACAAAACGACAGCCATAAAAATAGCTATGTCAATCTGCTAGGCTTAGATGGTGCAAGAGCAGAGTTTCACAAACAAAGACAATCGTTGCAAAATGAGTTAGAAAACTTTAAATCTAGCATAGCACAAAGCCTTGGTATGCTTTTAGAAAACTATTTTAAAGATATTGTATAAAGGATAGAGATGAAAAAAATTTTACTCACAAATGATGATGGCTTTGATTCTAGTGGGCTACTTGCGCTCAAAGATGCCTTAAAAGACCTTGCACATATTACTATTGTTGCTCCCGCAAGTGAAAAGTCTGCCTGCGGACACGGGCTTACACTCACGCGTCCTTTGAGCTTTGTGCGAATTGATGATGATTTTTACAAGCTTGAAGATGGCACACCAAGCGATTGTGTATATCTAGCACTTAACTCACTTTATGAGCAAAAACCGGATTTAGTGATTTCTGGCATTAATCTTGGCTCAAATATGGGAGAAGATATTACCTACTCTGGCACGGCTGCTGGGGCTATGGAGGCTTGTATTCAAGGTGTGCCTTCCATTGCTATTTCACAGCTTATGCCTGATAAAAATCGCTCTAAACATTTTGACTTTTCTCTTGCAAAGCAGTGCATTGCTGAAGTTGTCAAAATGATTTTTACACAAGGCTATCCATTGGGGGAGCGTAAGTTTTTAAACATCAATATCCCACACATTCCACCAAAAGAGTGCAAAGGCTATAAAATCACACAAATGGGGTATAGAATCTATGCCGATGATGCACAGGTGCATAGAAACCCACGAGGACAGGAATACTATTGGCTAGGCTTGCACCCATTGCAATGGGAAGAACGCACCGATACGCCCTGTGCTAATGGATCTGATTTTAAAGCTGTGCATAACAACTATGTCTCCATTACGCCCATTAAGCTTGATATGACAAGCTATGAGGATACAAAAACTCTTGAATCTTGGATACAAAAATGAGTGAAATTATTGATAGATACACGCGTTCTAGAATCTTATTTGGGGAAGGATTCCAAAGCATACAGCAAAAAAGCGTTATTGTCTTTGGTGTTGGCGGTGTTGGAAGCTTTGTGGTGGATTGCTTGTATAGAAGTGGGTTACAAAATATCACAATCGTAGATAAAGATAGCTTTGATATTACTAATCAAAATCGCCAAATCGGCGCAGAACATATTAATGAGCCAAAGGTGCTTGTCTTAGCCAAGCTTTATCCGGGAGTTACGCCACTTCAACGCTGCGTAGATGAAGCGTTTTTAAATGAAATTGACATTATGGGCTTTGATTATATTGTTGATGCGATTGATGATATTGATGCAAAGGTAAAAATTGCCAAAATTGCCTCAAATAAACCATTGGGCAAATACATTGTCTCCACAGGCAGTGCTAAAAAGCTAAGCCCTTTGCATATACGCGTGGCTAATGTGTGGAAAAGCTATGGCGATAAATTTGCTAGAAAATTCCGCGATCATCTCAAAAAAGCGGGAGTAAAGAAGAATTTTAAGGTTGTCTTTAGCCCTGAAGTGCCAAAATGCAAGGCGTTAGGCAGCTTTAGTGCCGTAACGGCGAGTTTTGGGCTAACCATAGCAAGTGAAATTATCCAAGACATACTTAAACATACACAAGGAGATAAAAATGCGTGAATATGATGACTACAATGATGATTACGATGACTTAGAGCAGGATTTTGATTCAGATTTCTATGATGATGAAGATGATAACTTCCGCCATAGTGGGTATGATGATGATGACTATGCAAACCCAGATGATGAATACGATGATGAAAGCGAGTAAAACAAATGAAAGAGAGCAAACTTCAAGTCGCACTTTTACAGCAAAACTACAAGGGCAACAAGGAGGCTATGCTAGATTCTACGACTTCACTTATTGAACAAGCCGCAAAATCTGGTGCAAAACTCATCGCCCTCCAAGAGCTTCACACACGAGAATACTTCTGCCAAAGTGAAGATCCTAAGTTTTTTGACTATGCCAATGACTTTGAAGCTGATATTGCTTATTTTAGTAATATTGCCAAAAAGCATAAAATTGTGCTGCTTACCTCGCTTTTTGAAAGACGCACCGCTGGAATCTACCACAACACCGCCGTTGTCTTTGACATAGATGGGAGTATTGCAGGAAAATACCGCAAAATGCATATTCCTGATGACCCGCAGTTTTATGAGAAATTTTACTTCACTCCCGGTGATCTGGGCTTTGAGCCGATACACACAAGCCTTGGCAAACTTGGCGTTTTAATCTGCTGGGATCAGTGGTATCCCGAAGCGGCTAGGATAATGGCATTAAAAGGGGCGGAGATTCTTATCTACCCAACAGCAATTGGCTGGTTTGATGAAGATCCTATGGAAGAAAAAATGCGTCAAAAAGAAGCGTGGATAGCTGTGCAGAGGGGGCATAGTGTCGCTAATGGACTGCCAACCCTTGCAATAAACCGCGTAGGATTTGAAAAAGATAGCAGTGGCAACGCACAAGGCATACGCTTTTGGGGTTCTAGCTTTGCTTTTGACGCACAAGGTGCATTACTTGCACAAGGCAGCGAGGATAAAGAAGAGATTATTAGCGTAGAGATTGACCTAAATAGGAGCGAGGAAGTCCGCCGTATGTGGCCATTTTTACGCGATAGACGCATAGAATCTTACAAGCCTTTGCTAAAAAGATTCTGCGATTAGGGACTTTTCAGCCCTATTTTAGCTACTTAAGATACAATGCCAAGTCTCCTTAAATCAAGGGATAATTTCTTTTTAAAGGACAAACGATGAAAAAACTTCTCGTTAGCGTAGCACTTAGTGCAAGTTTAGTAAGTGGGGCATTTGCTGCGGCAAATACAAATACAGGTTGTGGTCTTGGCTCACTCATCATTGATAAACAAGGCATTTTGTGGAATCTTTTCCAAGTAACAACAAACCACACTTTTGGTATCCAAACTTTTGGTATCACTTCAGGAACTTCTGGTTGTAAAAGTGGCAAAGTAGCTATGGATAGCAGAACTCAAGAATTCGTAGCAGCAAATATGGACGCCCTTTCACAAGAAATCGCTCGTGGTAATGGCGAACACCTTGATACACTTGTAGAGCTTCTTAATGTAGATGATAAAGCAGCATTCAAAGTTGCTCTTCAAGAAAACTACCACAAACTCTATGCAAACGCAAACGCACAAAGTGCAGATGTGCTTGATGGTGCTGCAAGTCTATAATTTATTCTTGCACTCTCCACGCTATGGCGTGGGGATTCAAATCTGTCTATCTTAGCCTTTAATCTCATCTCAAGCCAAAGATAAGTCAAACTCTGCTAGAATCCCCGCTTTACAAAAACTCCATTATTTTACACATTCAAACCCAAAGGAACATAATGAAAAAAATATTGTTAATACACATTGCCAAAACTCACACACAAGCCATTGACCCAAGATTCTAAAAAGTTTCAATCTATGAAAAAACTCCACACATTCTTTTTACTTTGCTTTTTTTGCCTTGCTCAAAGCTATGGCTCAAATCAGCCAGATGAAACAACAAACACCGCAATACCACAGCAGATTCTAGAATCTCAACAAAATACAAACCAAACTACCACCACCACTGCGGAAGTATCTTTAGACAATTTGAAGGGTTGTGAAGATTCTTGTGCAAAAAGCTATCCAAGTGATAATGCCAAAGCACAAGAATTAAACTCCCTTAAAAACTCTAAAGAGACAATGCAGAATATCCTAGAATCTGCCAAAGCCCTAAACCTTGCTCAACACAAGGAGTGGAAAGACCTTTTACATATAGATTCTTCTAGTAGTGAGATTATCTCACCTTATTTTTTTCTCACCCAACTGCCACACAAAGACAAACACAAAAGCCTTGCTGAAAGTGAGCTAGAGGCAACCCTCAAGGCTTTTTATCAACCCGTAGAATCTGTGGAGATTCCAGAAGCAATCATCAAAAGACGCCAAGAGCAAATTCAATTTTTTGAAGAAAATGACATTAAACTCCCTGTCCGCTCCATACAAAAGCAGGACTACCACGCATTGTGTCGCTTCCCGGCGAGATTAAGCTTTCTAAAACAACATCTTGATTTGCAGGATTTACCACAAGTGCAATGTGAAGAGTTTATCGCTATGCGTGATTATGTCGCACCCACAAAAGCAAGTATTGTTTTTCCATCAGCTCATATCAATTCTCCAGCTTCTATGTTTGGACATACTTTTTTACTCTTAGATTCTAAGTTTCAATCCCGCCTTTTAAGCTTTGCTATCAACTATCAAGCCGATGCAAACCAAAATGAAGAAAATGGCATAGTGTTTGGGTTTAAGGGCTTGTTTGGACTTTATACCGGAAGCTATTCAATCCTACCCTATTATGATAAAATCAAAGAATACTCAAACACTGAAACCCGCGATATATGGGAATATGAGCTGAATCTCACACCACAGGAGATTGCACAGCTCTACAATCACATTTGGGAATTAAGCGATGCTTTTAGCCCGTATTATTTCTTCCATAGAAACTGCTCATATAATGTGCTTTGGCTACTTGAAGTGGCTCGTCCTAGCTTAAAACTGCGACATCAATTTATCTATCAGGTCAATCCCCCAGAAACACTTTTTGTTTTACAAAAGGCTCAGCTTATCACCACCCAAACTTACCGCCCAAGCAAACGCACCAAGCTTAACGCCTATGGCAGCCTAATGAGCAACAAATCCGTAAAACTTGCCAAAAAACTCGCCTTTGGAGAAAAGCAACCCGATGAAATTACACAAGATTCTAAACTTTCCCTGCAAGATAAGCAATACATTTTAGAATCTGCCCTAGAACTAAGCGAATATCACTTTATCAAAGGTAAGCTACCCCACGAGCAATACACACAAATCGCTCATAATCTCGCCTCCACACGCTCTACACTTGGTTCTAGCACCCCACCGCAAATACACACACCAAAGACAAACCCCCTTGAAGGTAATCAAAGTCTAAGGATAACGCCACTGCTTCTACACAACGCACAAGGATTCCACCCAGCCCTTGATTTTAGAATCACCTACCACGATATAACTGATAATGATGTAGGCTATCTCAAGGGCGCACAAATTGAGCTTATGCGGGTGCTTGGGTATTATGATACAAGTATGCAAGGGACAAATGGAGCTAAGATTTATGAGATGAATATCTTATCTATTGCTTCTATTGCACCTATGGGAAAGTTTTTTAAACCCTTTTCCTATCGTGCAGAGACGGGCTTTAATAGGACATTTAACGATGAAGATTTGCATTATTTTATAAATTTTGGTGGTGGAATGAGCTATGATTTTAACAATATCGCTTATGCGTATTATCTGCTTGAGCCTACATTTTTTCTTACTCATCACAATCAGCCAGACTTTGCTCTAAACCAAGTGCTAGGACTTGTGATAAGCGATAATAATCGCCTAAAAGGCACATTTGAGTATAAATTTAAAGCTTATACACCAAAAGATTTTAGCCATCAGCTTGATAGCACGCTAAGTTTTAATCTTATACAGAATCTTGCCTTATTTGGGCGAGTGTCTTTAATACAAAATGAGCTACACAAAACGCCCCAACCCACTTCTATGCTTGGGCTAAGGGCATATTTTTAGTCTCTAATATGGCTTAGAATCTATGTCGCACAAAATGTAACAATTCTTTTATATAATTAGCACTTTTTAATACAAGGGATAGAATAAAAATGTTTGATTTTCAGTTTATGCAGCAATGTGTGCCTTTATTTGCCAAAGCACTTTCTCTAACACTTTACATTTCATTCTTTGGCATTTTGCTTTCACTTATTATTGGCTTTATTTGTGCGTGGATTCTATTCTTAAAAGTCCCTTTTGTGCGATACATCATTAATGCTTATGTTGAAGTGGCTAGAAACACACCCTTGCTGATTCAGCTCTTTTTTCTCTACTATGGACTACACGGCGTTATGGGTATTTCACTCAATGAATATGTGTGTGCTATTACAGGTTTGGCATTTTTGGGCGGTGGATATATGTGCGAGAGTTTCCGCACCGGCTTAGAATCTATTAGCAAATCTCAAATTGAATCTGCCCAAAGCATAGGGCTAGGCTCATTCCAAATGATGCGATATGTTATCCTACCTCAATCCTTAGGCGTTGCCCTGCCCTCCGTTGGTGCAAATGTCATTTTTCTTCTCAAGGAGACTTCGGTTGTAGGTGTGATTGCCCTTGCTGATGTGATGTTTGTAACCAAAGATATTATTACAAACTACTATAAAACAAATGAAGCACTTTTAATGCTTGTCTTAAGCTATCTTATCGTGCTTTTGCCTCTCTCATTTGTCTTTTCACTCCTTGAGCGATTTTATAAAAAAAGGGTGTTGTAATGGAGATTTTCTTTATAGGTTCAAATTTTATGCGTTTATTGCAAGGTGCAACGCTTACCTTAGAAATTGCCCTTATCTCTATTATTTTTTCAACACTTGGCGGACTTGTGCTTGGGTTTATTATGACTTGCAAGAATCTTATTGTTGTGGGTTTGTGTAGATTCTACCTTGAGTGTATCCGCATTATCCCCATTTTGGCGTGGCTTTTTATTGTCTTTTTTGGAATCTCACAATATTTTGATATAAGTCTAAGTGCCTTTAGCAGTGCTATTATTGTTTTTAGTTTATGGGGCATTGCGGAAGTGGGTGATTTGGTAAGAGGAGCTATCACTTCATTACCAAAACATCAAATTGAAAGTGGCAAGGCACTAGGGCTACAACAATGGCAGATTCTACTCTATATCATCTTCCCCCAAGCCCTGCAAAGACTGCTCCCCTCAATTGTTTCTCTCTCAACGCGTATGATTAAGACAACCTCACTTGTAGCTCTGATTGGAGCGGTGGATTTGCTGCAAGTGGGGCAGCAGATTATTGAACTGAATAAATCCCAAGCACACGCGAGCTTTTGGGTGTATGGTGGAATCTTTGCGACATATTTTCTTTTGTGCTATCCGCTTTCTTATCTTAGTAGAATCTTGGAGAAAAAATATCAATGAGTGAAATATTGCTTGACATACGACATTTGAAAAAAACTTTTGATGGAAATCATTTTGTGCTAAATGACATCTCTATGCAGGTGAAAAAAGGCGAAGTGATAGTGATTTTAGGGGCAAGTGGCTGTGGTAAAAGCACCTTTTTGCGTTGTATCAATGGACTAGAATCTATTCAAAGTGGGGAGATTCTGCTCAATGGCAAACTTCTTAATGACAAAAAAGCAAAATGGAGTGCTATCCGCCAACGCATAGGTATGGTGTTTCAAAGCTATGATCTTTTTCCGCATATGAGCGTTATGGATAATATTTTGCTAGGACCTACAAAAGTGCAAAAGCGTGAAAAAAAAGAGGTTCAAGCACAAGCCCAAAAGCTTTTAGAACGCGTAGGACTAGCACAAAAAATGTATGCCTCACCAAAGGAGCTAAGTGGAGGACAAAAGCAACGCGTAGCCATTGTCCGTGCATTGTGTATGAATCCTGAAATTATGCTTTTTGATGAAGTAACCGCATCGCTTGATCCTGAAATGGTCAAAGAAGTGCTTGAAGTGATTTTGGAACTTGCCAAAGAGGGAATGACTATGCTTATCGTAACGCACGAAATGCGATTTGCACGAAAGGTAGCAGATAGAATCTGCTTTTTTGATGAGGGCAAACTCGCAGAGCAAAGTAGCCCGGAGAGCTTTTTTACAAATCCCAAAACCCAAAGGGCAAAACGATTTTTAAATGTCTTTGAACTCTAAAGGCTTTTGTGGGGAAGTGGATTTAAAAATATTAACAAATAGCAAAACTAGAATCTAGGCAGTATAAGATTCCATTTTGCTACACTCACAAACCCACGCTCACAAAGTTTAGATTCTTAAAACAACTTCTTACCCACGCTCCCAAGTCTATTTACAAAGATTTTGCAATCATTTCTCTTAAACAAATCTCGCATTAAATCCTATCAGTCTTTAGCTCATACACGATAGGAAGCTCTATTTTTGTCGTTACACTTAAGCTTGGGAAATCCCCTTGTGCTTTTTTGATAGCATTGAGTGCAGCGACATTAAAAGGATCGTGCGGACAAGGCTTGATAATGCGGATATTAGCCACCTTACCATCTTTATAAATCACAAACTCCACTATCACCTCCCCTTCTAAGCCTCGCTTTCTTGCCATATTTGGATATTTATTCTTGCGGTCAATAGCGCGTTTTATTTGAGAAAAAGTCTCATCTTCATCACCATTTCTATATGAAAGCGTTTGGATAATCTCGCCCTCCTCTGCTTTTTCATCAGGCTTTGCCTTTGGAGCGGGGGTTGGCGGTGGGCTTAGCTCTTCTTGTTTAGCGAGTTTGCCCTGCTGTTTTACAATCTCTTTTTGAATCTGCTTTTTATGCTGTTGTGTGGGAGTTGGCTTTGGATTCTCTACATTATCTTGGTTAGAAGGCGTTTGAAATGTCGCTAGAGCAATGGTTGTAATATTGTCGCCATTCTGCTGTAACTCTACATTGTGAAACACATCAAAAAGCCACACAACAAGCCCAATATGAAGCACAAAACTTATGACAAAACCCAAGCGAGTAGGCGTCAAAAAGCTTGATTTTGCAACATTTTTATTTGGATTTTGTTGAAATGCCAAAGTTTTCATGCCCTTTCTCCTTTAAAATATCCACAATTTGTATAAAAGTCTCAAATTTAGAATCTTTATCGCTTTTGAGCTGAATGAGTGTTTTATTATCAATCTTTGCAATCTGCTCTTTTAAAGATTCTATCTCCACTTGCTTATCATCAAAATAAATCGCATTCTTATCATCAATAGTAATAACAATGGGCTTTTGCTCTTGTGTCTGTTCGTTTTGACTAGCATAAGGCAGCTCCACTTTAATCTGCCCTTGAGCGATAAAAGTAGAAACACTAAGCACAATGGCTAAAAGCACAAGCATCACATCAATGAATGGGACAATGTTTAAGCCATCTTTTTTTGGGATTCTCATTTTTTATCCTTGTTTTTGAGAAAGCTTATAGCGATTAAGCAAAATATCCATTTTACGCACAAAAGCATTATACACAATCAATGTAGGAATCGCCACAACAAGCCCTAGAGCCGTGGCTTTTAACGCAGTAGATAGCCCCACCATAATGCTTTGAGCGTCCATTCCTCCACTCATTCCCATATCATAAAAGGTAATCATTATCCCAACAACAGTTCCCAAAAGCCCCACATAAGGTGCATTGGAGTAAATGATATACAATGCAGTCAAGTTCTTACTCAACGCTTCTTCTAGCACACTCTCATCAGCATAATCATTCATATTAATTTTTGCATAAAATATCACCCGCTCACAGCTTAGCCACACTGCCACAAAACTCATAAATCCCAAAATAGCAAAAATAATATGATCTATATAATCTTTCAAAAATTCCATACTTTACTCCTCTTTTACACCGCTTTATTACCATAAAAAATTATGAAAACTTAATCCCTTTTAGGCTTAGCATATTATAAAAATCATTCTTAAAATAACTTTACACTTCCTTTTAAATTCACTTAAATTTCACACTTACAAATTCAGTGTGAATCTATGCTACAATATCGGCATTTATCTCACCCAAACAGCCAAAAAAAGGAAAAAGAATGAAGCAAAACATTATCCGCTTTAGCGTATCCTTACCGCAGAATCTCTTAGATACACTTGATGAAAAACTCACGCACAAGGGCTATTCATCGCGTTCTGAACTTGTTAGGGATATGATACGAGAAAAACTCAACGAAGAAGTATGGAGTAATGGTGATGAAAACACGCAAGGCGTGGCTGTTTTGACAATTATCTATGACCATCATCAACGCGAACTCAATCAGCGTATGATTGATATTCAGCATACAAACACACATAATGGCAATGTGGAAATTCTCTGCAACACCCACGTGCATTTAGACCATCACAACTGCCTTGAGACGATTATCCTAAAAGGTGAGGGCAAAAATATTGAAAATCTTAGTATTGAAATTGGCGGATTAAAGGGTGTGAAATTTTCTAAACTCACGCGTGCAAGTCGCTTTGAGTAAAGCTCAAAGTATGCCAACAAATAGCCAAAGCCAAGATTCTAAGGCATTTTTTGCCATTTATGGCGGAAGCTTTGACCCACCGCATTTGGCACATTTGGAGATTCTAAAAATATTAAACAACAATCCTTTATGCCTTAAGATTATTCTCTTACCCAACTACCGCAATCCTCTAAAGTCCCAAACTCTTTTTACGCCAAAAGAGCGACTTAAAATGTGTGAGATTCTAGCCCAAACAAGCGGAGATAAAACCATAATTAATGATTATGAAATAAAACAAAATCGCCCCGTGCATACCATTGAAAGCATTTCTGCCTTACAAAAGCAGTTTCTAGATTCTTATCCTTTGTCTTATGTACAAGCCAAGCTTTGTTTTGTTCTAGGTAGCGATAGTTTTCAATCCTTGCATCTTTGGAAAGATTCACAATCTCTATGCAAACTTGTGGAGTTTATTGTCATAAAACGAGAATCTAGTGTGATAACCTATCCGCAAAATCTCAAACCCCAAATACGAGAGAGCATCTCACTTTCACATTTTAACCCTATCTCATCAAGCAAAGTGCGGGAACTTTTACATAATGGCGAGATTGAAAAAGCTTTAAAAATGCTACCTCAACAGATTTTTCCTTTTATCCACACACATTTTAAGCTATAATACCGCCTTTTAAGTTATTTTCAAGGAACAAATATGCAAGTAGCACAGTCAAATCAGTCCGCCACATCAACCCTATCAATTGATGAGAGATTGCAGCGTATTCAAACACTTTTAGAGGATAAAAAGGGTGAAGATATTGAGATTTTTGATTTAAGTGGGAAAGATTATATTGTCAATAAGGTTGTGATTGTAAGTGCGATGATAGGGCGGCATTCTTTTGCCTTGCTAGATCATCTAAAAACTGAGCTAAAGCCAAAGGGCGAGACATTCTACGCCACAGAAGAGGAAAGTGAAGATTGGCTTATTGCGGATTTGGGGGATATTATGATTCATATTTTCACGCCAAATCATCGCAAGAGATTTAATCTTGAAGAGTTTTTAAACACAATTATTGCAAATAAAAAGGAAGGTTTAAAATTAGAATCTTGAAAAGAATTTTGTCTAATGAGTTTTGCTTACTTGCCATATTTTTGGCACTTTTTGGGGTTGGGTTTTTCCATTATACCTAGATTCTAATGTGCTAGATTTGATTCACTACAACAAGGATAAACACCATAAACATAATGATATGTTTTAGGGGCAATGATATAGGTTGCTTTGACTAGCAGCACAAATTTATTAGAATCTTTTTTTTTTAAGATTCTATGCTTTTTCACATCTTTTACACAGCACCGCAGCGATAGCAAAGCCTCCATCGTGGCTGATACTTAGGGCTATCTCATCTATACCAAATTCACGCATTTTATTTTGAGTAAGACCAATAAGCGGTGCATTTTTAGAATCTTTACTGATAGTCATATCTAAGAAGTTAAGCTCTTTGCAGATTCCAACGCCTAGTGCCTTGGCACAAGCCTCCTTTGCCGCCCAAAATCCCGCTATACGAGAAATATTAAAAGCCTTGCTAGAATCCTTGTAGCAAAGCTCTATCTCATCGGCAGATAAAAACCGCCTAAGCCCTTTTATACCAAAACGCGTAACAAGCTTTTGCATACGCCCTATGCTAATAATGTCAATCCCTATCACAAATCCTAGCTCACCACAAAATCAACAAAAAATACATCAAACACTTTGCCATCAATCAAAAACTCATTAATGCGTTTAACTATCTCATCTTTCACACGATTTTTACCCTTTGAAGTCGCCACATCTTCAAGAGACTTAGATGAGAGAATGTCAATCACGACATCTTTTATCATAGGCATTTTTTTATCAAACTCTGCTTGTGTTGCCATAGCTTTAGCTTCATCTTTATCAAGCTCAAATTGCATACTTGTTTTGAGGTATCTTTTACCTGTTTGAGTCATAAGATTCACAGTAAAGGGAATGGGACCCTCTGCTGGATAAATAAGACCGGGCTGAAACTTGTCTGTGCTACGCACTGAAATTGTATTGCCAACAATAATCTGTGCTGCTTTCTGTGAAGGCTGGGTAGCTTGAGCCTCCACTTGCGTGGTGGTTTCTTGCTTTTTTTCTTCCTCATCATCTCCGCCCATAAGCATAAATACAACAATACCCACCAAAATAAGAAGCACTACAATAATGCCAATTACCACAAACAAAATTGCCTTGCTTTTTTTCTCTCCTCCACTTTGTGGGGCTGCTTTTTCTTCTTCTGCCATATTAATCCTTTGCAATGTAATAAGTAAGAGTGCTTTTACCAAAACTCCGCATTTTATACTGCGTATAAACACCTAGAATCTTAGGTATATTATACCCACTCAAATGTTCAAAGACAATAAAACGCACACCGCAACGCCCAAGATTCCTAACCAATGTAAAAAGTCGCTCATATATATCTTGCATTCCCTCTCGTATGCAAAAGGGCGGGTCAAGATACAAAATGACTTTTTGCGAGTTAGTCCAGCTTTGAAGGCTTTGTGTGAAAAAATCGGCATTAAAGGTAAAAAAATTTAATGTCTTTCCTATTTTTTGTGCCACATTTTGAGCATTGGCAAGATTATGACATAAAACATTATATGCTTCTTTATCAATCTCATAAAACACCGCTTCACTCGCCCCAAGTGAAAGAGCCTCTAGCCCCATAGACCCACAGCCACCAAAACCCTCAACAAACACACTATCTACAATCTCGCTCCCCATCGTATTGAAAAACGATTCTTTTACAATGGACTTTGTTGGGCGTGTGGAAGATTTGGCATTCCATAAAAGTTTTAGACGCTTTAAACTCCCTGATTGTATGTGGAATCTTGCCTGTTTATTATCCGTCATCTTTGCTTTTGCCATACTTGCCTTTCATCATTTTTATACAATATTTAAAGGATCAATCTCAATTTCACAGAGATTTTCCGTTTGCAATCGCACATAGTGCAAAAGCCTCACAAGCTCACGCGTAGAAACACTTCGCAAAAGCAAAACAAAACGATATTTATCATACAATCGCTCAAGCAACGCCTTGCAATCTCCCACTATCTCAACCTGCCCCAATGGATACTCCTGCAGTAATTGCCTTACCTTTGCAAGTTTTTCTAATGCTTTTTTTTCACTTTTATCTGCAAAGCTCAAAGTCGCAAGTCGCACAAATGGCGGATAAATATGAGGACGATGTTTAAGCTCAAAACGCAAAAAATCCTCATAATCCCCCAAAAATTGCTCCAAAAAAGCACCATTTACACTTTCAATCCACACTTCCCCATCATATTTGCGTCCAGCTCGTCCAGCGATTTGATGTAATAAGCTCACTGCACGCTCATTGCAACGATAATCACTACTTTTTAACACATAATCAATGCCTAGCACCACAGCAAGATTCACATTATGATAATCGTGTCCTTTGCTTAGCATTTGTGTGCCAACAAGAATGTCAATCTCTCCGGCATTGAAAGCCTTGAGGGTGTCTTTAAGCTTTTTATGCGTGGTAATATTATCTCTATCAAAAAGGGCGATTTTAGAATCTGCAAAAATAGTTTGCAAGGATTGTGCCACTTGTGCTGTGCCTATGCGAAAAGAGCCAAGATTCTCACTCCCACATTGCGGACAAACTCTAGGGATAGCCTTACTCCAATGGCAATAATGGCATATAAGAGCATTTTTATCAAGATGTAAAGACATATTAACCGAGCAAAAATCACATTCCACGCCATTACCACAAGTTTGACATATAAGCATTTTGTAATGTGCGCGAGTGGGCAAAAATACAATCACCTGCTCTTTTTTCTCAAGCTTTTGGCGGATTTTTTCTATAATTGCTGTGGGCAAGGGGGTAGATTGTGCATCACAAGATTCAGCAATTTTATCACTTGCTAGAATCTTGATATGTTTTTTTGAAGCAAAATACTGCCCTTTCAAACGATAAAGACTTTGCTGCTCTCTTGCGTAAAAATAGCTTGACACGCTTGGAGTTGCCGAGCCTAAAATGACTAAAATCTCACTTTTATTACCAAGATACAACGCCAAATCCCGTGCATTATAATGTGGTGTGCTTTGAGATTTATACGCATCATCGTGTTCCTCATCAACAATAATCAATCCAAGATTCTTCACAGGTAAAAAAAATGCACTCCTAGCCCCAGCAATCACGCGTATATCGCCATTATGAAGTTTTTCTAAAAAATTTTTCTTTTGTGCCTTTGTAATCTTACTATGCCAAATCCCCACCATATCGCCAAACACAGCTCTAAGGCGAGATTCTATCTGTGGAGTTAAGGCAATCTCTGGCATAAGAAAAAGTGCATTTTGTCCTGCATTAAGAGTTTGTGCGATAAGGTGAATATAAATCTCTGTTTTTCCACTACCCGTATCGCCAAAGAGCAAAGGGTTTTTATGCTGCTTTAAAAAGCATAAGGCATCATTTTGCATTTGATTAAGCCTAGCGTGTGGAGAAATCTCTAGCATAGAATCTTTACAATCCTTATCTGCCATACATAAAGTTTCATCAAAAGGTGTAAAAAGCCCATAAGCCTCGCCTAGATTCACGCAATAATACTGCATAATAAAATCAGCTAGCATTTTTTGATAAGGCAAGAATCTTAAATGCGTTTTTTGTAGCTCCTTACATTCAAATGTGGGTTTTGGAGTAGATTCTAGCACGACGCCTAAATATTGCTTGTTTCGCACATTAATAGAGCATAGCTCATCTTTATGACATTCTTCCAGACTAGAATAAGTTAAAATTGGGGATTTTAAGCCAATAGGAGCGATGTGATAATAATGCACAATCACACCTTAATGAAAAATAATATCACAAACATCTATGTTGTATGTTGCAAAGCCTCAATCTGCACACTATGCTGCGGAATACTATCCATAGATTCAAGACTTTTATATAAGCCCTCAAGGGATTTGCAAATGAGAGAATACTCTTGGGCTTTTGTAATATAGAGCTTTAGAAGGGTGAGTGGCTCAACCTCCTGCATAAAAAGCGTTTTGAGTTCAGCCCTCACCTCATCGCACAATGGGTCAAGTGAAATGGTATATCGTTTGCCACTTAGAGCAATCTCTAGGCTTTCTTGTGCCATTATAGCCCTTGCTCCTTAGAATCTAAAAGGCTATCATTAAAAAAGCTTGTATTTTCGCTATCACTGCTATCGTGTAGTCCTTTATCAATCTTAGCAAACAAGTCTTCAAAACCACGATCTTTTGAGGCAATCTCTTCATAAAGGCTTGAAATTTGAGTGTCTTTTGCCTCATTTTGTGCCTTGAGTGAAGAAACCTCAAGCTGCAAAGATTCTATTTCTTGTCGCTGCGATGCAATCTTAGCAAGCATTTCTTCTATTTTTTGGGAGAGCTTTTCCATAACACTGCTCATTTGACAATCCTTTAATTATGAAAATGAAGTATAATTCTAACACAAAAATTTCAAGGAGTGCGGAAAAATGGCAAAATTTATCCTAGAATCCCAATATACTCCAGCAGGAGACCAGCCACAAGCCATTGCAAAAATCACAGATTCTATCACAAATGGGGCAAAATATACCACGCTTGTGGGCGTTACAGGTAGTGGAAAAACTTATACAATGGCAAATATTATCGCAAAGCTCAATCTCCCCACACTCATTATGACACACAATAAAACCCTAGCTGCCCAGCTTTATAGCGAGTTTAAGGGCTTTTTTCCAAAAAATAAGGTGGAGTATTTTATCAGCCACTTTGATTATTATCAGCCAGAAGCCTATATCCCACGCCGAGATTTGTTTATAGAAAAAGATTCTAGTATTAATGAAGACTTGGAGCGTTTGAGACTTTCAGCCACGACTTCACTTCTAGCCTATGATGATGTGATTGTGGTAGCTTCAGTGTCGGCAAACTATGGGCTAGGCAATCCGCAAGAATACTTAACAATGATAGAAAAGCTTGAAATTGGGCAGAGCTACACACAAAAAGCTTTGCTTTTAAAGCTTGTCAATATGGGCTATACGCGAAATGACAGCATTTTTGAGCGAGGCAATTTCCGTGTAAATGGCGAAGTGGTGGATATATTCCCTGCGTATAATGAAAATGAATTTATCCGCATTGAGTTTTTTGGCGATGAGATTGAACGCATTGGGGCATTTGATGCATTGGAAAGACAGAATCTAGCGTGGCTAGAGAGCTTTGTGCTATATGCGGCAAATCAATTTATCGTAAGTGAAAATCGTCTGCAACTTGCATTGCAAAATATAGAATCTGAACTTGAAATGCGACTACAAGAATTTGAAGCAGAAGATAAACAAATAGAATATCAACGACTCAAAGGACGCACAGAGTTTGATTTAGAGATGATTAGAGAATCTGGAATCTGCAAGGGGATTGAAAACTACGCAAGACATCTCACAGGCAAAGCCCCGGGCGAAACGCCCTATTCCCTGCTAGATTATTTTGAGCAAAAGGGCAAGCCCTATCTCATCATCGTTGATGAATCTCATGTGAGTTTGCCGCAATTTGGCGGAATGTATGCAGGGGATAGAAGCCGCAAAGAAGTGCTTGTGGAATATGGCTTTAGACTGCCTAGTGCGTTAGATAATCGCCCCTTGCGTTTTGATGAGTTTATTAATAAAGCTCCGCATTTTCTCTTTGTCTCCGCTACCCCTGCGCAATTAGAGCTAGAGCTTAGTCAAAATCATATTGCCGAGCAGATTATCCGCCCAACAGGGCTGCTTGACCCGCTGTATGAAGTGCGAGATAGTGATAATCAAGTGCTTGATTTATATGATGAGATACGCTTGCGGGTAGCGAGTAATGAACGCGTGCTTATCACCACACTGACTAAAAAAATGGCAGAAGAGCTAAGTAAATATTATGCCGAGTTAGGCATTAAGGTGCGGTATATGCATAGCGATATTGACGCCATTGAGCGAAATCATCTTATCCGCTCACTGCGATTGGGGGAATTTGATGTGCTTATTGGGATAAATCTCTTGCGTGAAGGACTAGATCTGCCGGAAGTGAGCCTTATAGCGATAATGGACGCGGATAAGGAGGGATTTTTACGCAGTGAGACAAGCCTCATTCAAACAATGGGGAGAGCAGCAAGAAATGTCAATGGCAAGGTGATTTTATATGCTAAAAAAATTACAGGCTCTATGCAAAGGGCATTTGATATTACAGACTATCGCCGAGCTAAGCAAGAGGCATTTAACAAGGAGCATAATATTCAGCCAAAATCCGTGCAAAGAGGGCTTGAAAGTGAGCTAAAAATAGAATCTAGCGGTTTATCTCGGCTCTATGAAAAAGGAAGCAATAAGATTCCAAAGATAGAACGCGATTCAATTATTAAAGACTTAACGCTTAAAATGCACCAAGCCGCTAAGGCATTAGAATTTGAAGAAGCTGCTAGAATCCGCGATGAAATTGCTAGAATCCGCAAGATGAAATAAAAGCAAGATTCAAAAAAAGAGTTTTGCTCTTTATTCCCCACAAAACAACATATTTTGTAGCAAAATCACACAAATCAAAAAAAAAAAAAACGCCCTTTGTTTTTATGAGCTTATATCTGCATTTGTCTATAATGCAATGTCTTGTATCACAAGAATAAATCACTTCAAGGAGAAACAATGTTTCAATTTACCATATCCGTGGGCAATTTTATCGTTAAGCTATGTTATGTGCTAAGTCTTCTTGGTGCCGTCATTTATGGACTAAGTTTAATGTCTACCCGCAATATTCTACCGGGTCTAATAGGCATCGTTGCTGGAATATTATTTGTCATCTTAGCCTTTTACCTACTCTTTATCATTATTGATATTCGCCAACAGCTTGTTAACCTCAATGCAAAGCTTGATAAAAAAGAAAACAAAGAGAATCTATAAGCCCCATTTGAGAGCTTATAGAGAGTTTTATATAATCCACTTTTTTTGTGGATTATATGTAAGATTAGTGAGCTACTGCTTCACTTGCTCCAACACCACTTTGAGCACGGAAGTCTTGCGCTTCAAAGCCACTTCTATCAATTTCAGCGCGTTTAGAAGAATCTAGCTTAGAGATAATAAAAATTGCTATAAAGGTCAAAGGCATTGTAAAAATCGCTGGGTGATCATAAGGGAAAATAGCCACTTCAAAGCCAAAGCTTTTCACCCAAATGCTAGGACTTAACACCACAAGTGTAAGCACCACAACAAGCCCTATCAATCCTCCCCAAAACGCACCTTTAGTTGTAAGATTTTTCCAATAAATTGAAAGGAGCAAAATAGGGAAATTCACACTTGCTGCAATAGCAAAAGCAAGTCCCACCATAAAGGCGATATTTTGCTTTTCAAACAAAAATCCTAACGCGATAGCCAAAATCCCTAAGAATATAGTCGCACCCTTAGTTACTCTCATCTCAAGCTTAGGATCACATTTGCCATCTTTGCAGACATTGACAAACAAATCGTGGCTAATAGCCCCCGCCCCAGAAATGGCAAGCCCAGATACAACAGCCAAAATCGTAGCAAATGCCACAGCTGAAATAAAGCCTAAAAAGACATTGCCACCAAGCACTTCAGCTAGGCTGATTGCCACCATATTTGCCACACCGCTATAAGAGCCATCAGGATTTGTAAATTCAGGATTCCCATAAAGCAAAGCAATCGCACCAAAACCTATGATAAAGGTAAGGATATAAAAATACCCAATAAGCCCTGTGGCATAAAAGACTGATTTTCTCGCTTCTTTTGCATCTTTAACCGTGAAAAAACGCATCAAAATATGTGGCAAACCTGCTGTTCCAAACATTAATGCAAGTCCAAGTGAAACTGCGGAGATAGTGTTTGGCAAGAATGTGCCAGGCGACATTATCGCTTCACCTTTTGGGTGGTGAGAAATAGCTTGAGAAAAATAATAAGAAAGATCAAATTTTGTCAAATACAAAATCATAATCGCCATAAAACTAGCCCCTGCTAGAAGTAAAATCGCCTTAATGATTTGCACCCAAGTTGTCGCGTGCATTCCACCAAAGACAACATAACAAATCATCAAAATCCCAACAAGAATCACCGCGACACCATAAGGAAGTCCAAAAAGCACTTGTATAAGCTGCCCTGCTCCAACCATTTGTGCGATGAGATAAAATACAATTACACTAAGGGCTGAAACTGCTGAAATAATGCGGATAGGCTTTGCATCAAGGCGATATGCGGTAATATCTGCAAAGGTAAATTTTCCAAGATTGCGGAACTTTTCAGCAATGAGAAACAATATGATAGGCCAACCCACCAAAAAACCAATGGAGTAAATCAATCCATCAAAACCATTTGTAAAAACCAGTGCCGTAATACCCAAAAAGCTCGCCGCACTCATATAGTCTCCGGCAATAGCAATACCATTTTGCATACCTGTAATGTTGCCACCAGCGGTATAGAATCCACTCGCAGACTGACTTTTCTTATTTGAGAGATAAGTAATGAATAATGTCGCCAACACAAAAGCTAGAAACATACCGATAGCAACAGGATTTACATCTGCTTTTGCACCACCAGTATCAAAAGCTGCACCAAAAACAGAGCTGCCTACAAACAGGCTCAAGCCTATGGCTAGAAGTCTTATACTTTTCATTTTACACCTCCTTTTACCACGCTAGATTCTGCAAAATTTTTGTAATCAATCTCACCATTTTGCAAAGGCTCTATCACATTGCTTTCTTCCAACTCACGCAAAATCTCATTTTGGTCTTTATCAAAATATGAATTTGCTAAAAATGTATAAAGTCCCGTAGCCACGATAGACAACACAATCAAAAATACTCCTATGATAATCCCAAGCGTAACAGAGCTAGGTCCCAAACGATAACCTAGAATCTCAGGAGCAAGTCCTACACCTAGAATAAAAATATAATAACAAACAAGTATCACCAATGAAAGGACCAAAGAAATTTTGTTCCGTTTAGAAACAAAATTTCTAAAAACAATAAGGGCTTTTTCCTGTCTTTCAGATAGTTTCATAACTCTCCTCCTTCTTTGTATTTTTGTGTATTTATGCCACCTGTATAAGATACTAAAAGTAACATATCCCTATGCTACAATAAAATATATGTAACTAAAAGTAATTTTTACCAACTCATTTTAAAATGGTAAAAAAGTAACACAATACTATAATTTAATATATTTTTAAGCTAAAATTATAAAAATAAATTGAAATAATGGGTCATTGTAAATGCAGAATCTTTCAAAAGTAACAAGAAAGATAATAAGAAGCCTCCGAGCCCATAAAAAAGGGCTTGGCAAGAAGAAATTAGAGTTTATCAGCGTGTTTGCTTAGGTAGTCAGCTACACCTTTTGCATCAGCTTTCATACCCGCATCGCCTTTATTCCAGCCCGCTGGACATACTTCGCCGTGTTCCTCAACAAACAACATTGCATCTACCATACGAATCATCTCATCAACATTGCGTCCAAGTGGGAGGTCATTAATCACAGCGTGGCGAACAACTTTATTTTTATCAATCAAAAAGCTTCCACGAAGTGCAATCGCACCATTAAACAACACATCATAATCGCGTGAAATTTGCTTATTCAAATCCGATACCATAGGGAAGCTTACTGCACCAATCCCACCTTCATTCACAGGCACATTTCTCCACGCAAAATGCACTTCTTTTGAATCAATAGAAACGCCAATCACGCTTATATCGCGTTCTGCAAAATCTTTCACGCGTTTATCAAATGCAATAATCTCGCTTGGGCACACAAATGTAAAATCCTTTGGCCAGAAAAACACTACTGCACCATTTTTGCCAATATTGCTATACAAGTTGAAGTTGTCTTCAAATGTCCCATCTGCCTTAATTGCTTCAGCCGTAAAATCCGGTGCTGCTTTTGTAACTAACATATCAAACTCCTTGATAAAAAATATTGATAATAAATCTATTATCATAGACGGAATTGTATTTTATACAAGTAACTCAATCCTAAATAATAATTTATTTCTTTTAGATTCTTTTGTTTTTTCATAGAGATAAGCACTTTACAAAGAGAATCCAGCCCATAAAAACTCTTTTATACCACTAAAAATAAACCCTAACTTTCGCCCAGTAGCTTCTACCCGGCTCATAGATTCTATTTGTTGGGGCGATGTCGCCTATGCCTACGCCATTTTTAGAGAGATGATAGGCATAAAGCGTATTTGTGAGATTATCCACACCAGCAAGAAGCATAAAATGTTTGCGTTTGTAGCCACCATAGAGATTAAGCGTTGTGAATCCTTGCGTCTTGCCCAAATCCTTACCAATCACATTACCATAATCAAGCATATAACGATGCTGTGCCGCGTGAGCTATCATATCCAAACGCAAAAGCCACCCACCATTATCATAAAAAACCGAAAGTTGCCCCTGCAATGGTGCTACTTGCGGCAATGGCGAGTTTGCTTTGAATCCTGCTACACTCTTTAGATTCTCCGCATAAGTGTAAGCCAAAGAACCATAAAAATGCAAACTCCTCCACACAATATATTCCGCCTCAAGCTCCCCACCGCCCAAAAACGCATTTGTATTAAACGCACTAGTCTTATCTTTTCCATAATGCAACATAATATAATCCGCAATATGCGACACATACAAAGATACTTTAGCATTAAAATTATCCACCTTATACACAAGCCCCGTATCAAACTGCGTATTTGTCTCTGGCTTTAGTGCCATACCTCCGCCCTTATTCCTCTCCCAAAAGTCCGCACCCCTTTGTGCCACACCCATACCACTATAAAATGTCAATGTATCAAAATATTTCTCATACCGCAAAAAGCCACTGCCAAGGTGATTGAGCAGCTCTTTATTTGTGCTGTGCTGCAAAGTAGAAAGGGTGTCATATCTCGCTCCAAAAGCTATGCTATAGCTAGATTCAGGCATATACTGCCCTTGTGCAAAAATACCTAGCGTTTGAAAAGTAAAATTTGGCTTGTAAGCTTGATTTAAGATAGCATTTGCCTCTTCTTTGCTTGAGCTGCCACTTAGCATACGCGAGGTGTGGAAGTCGTGGTTATAGTTCCCACCCACATAGAGTTCCCACGCATTGCCAAAATAAAATGTTCCCTCCACTCGTCCGCCGGTATTTGTGCGTTTTGGATTACTTACATTATATTTATTATCCATAACTTGACGATGTGAAAAATTATCCATAATATGATCAATCTCATTCCGCCATACTCGCACCTCAAGGCTATCAAAAGTATCGCTAATGTGCTGCTTATAGGCAAGATTGTATGAGATTCTATCAAAAGTCCTTGCGTCCATTGCCCTATCAGCATATGAAGCATTTCCACGGCCTATGTCAATATCTAGCTCCAAGGCTGTATTTTGTGTGGGTGTGAGCGTGCCTATAAGACTTACAGATTCTCTATTATAGGCAGAATGCACCACCTTATTATCCCCGGAGCGATAGTCCCTAGATTCATAATGTGAGTAAATTGCCTGAATCGAGCCATATTTGCCACCAGCCAACACATTTGCATTTGCATCAAATCTCCCAAAGCTCCCATACAACGCACTGCTATCAAAAGCAAATTGCGATTTACTAAGCCTTAAAATCTCACGATCAAATAGCACCCCACCGCCAATTAATGCCCCATACCGCACATCTTGAGGACCTTTTAGAATCGTAATGCGATTATAATTTTCAGGAAAAACATAAGTGATAGTCGTGTCCATTCTCCCACCACACGCACCATTGAGATTCCCACCATTAAGAAAAATAGGCAGTCTTGAAGCACTTTGAGCACGAAAGGTAATCTCGCTGCCACCACCACCCTTGCGTGTCATAGAAAAAGCTGGAATCTGCAACATAGACTTTGCCACATCACCACTATGCAAAGGCGTATCTTTGCCCTGCCACGAGAGATTTATAGGGTTTTGTAATATGTCTCTTTGGAGTGCTACGGCAATAGAGGCGGGCAATTTTCTAGTTTGAGAAGTTGCGGGAAAATGTAAATCTTGTCTGCCCTCACTCAAAGCAGAATGTGGCACAGGAGAAGAGGAGCTCTCATTTTCTAGTTCCAGCGTATCAGCATACCCCACAACCGCAAGATTCAAACAAACAAAAACCCACAAAAACCGCTTACTATTCCTCTTCATAAGCCTAGCTCCTTCTAGTTTTGCATAGCCTTGTATTCTCAATAAAAGTTGGATTCTAATAAAGTAAGATAAACCGAAAAGCACCCCTTAAAAATCAAAGTTACAATTATGTGTGCTTAATCCACATTATTTGCTGGGAAAGACTCTATTAAAGAGAATAATGCACCATATATATATATATGGTCAAATATGTTGCTAAAATCCTATGAGAAGAGATAGAATCTAAATCCCTCTTATCGCCCTTGCCAAAAATCTTGGCAAGGGCGATAATCTCACGCTTTTTTGCCCACCCCATAGGCAAATTTCACATATATAGCTAATGCGATGAGTAAAAATGCCACACCACCGATGAGATACACCGCGTATAAAAGCTGCTCGGGAGCTGAAAAGGTGAATTTAAACACAAGCATTAAGGCTTCAATGGCAAGGGCTATGATGATAGAGCCAAGAAAGCGTATCATTGTCTTATGCACGGTGTAGCTTCTGCCGACATTTTTGCCTAGCACTTCTTCTTCAAAAATCGCTTTGACTAGATCAAAAATCGCTAGAGCAAGGGTCAGCAAAATCGTAGATTCAAAAATATCTTTAATATCAAAGCTTTGAAACTGCAAAATATCTTCTGACCAAAACCTTACCACCCCTTCTACCACAAGCAAGATAGCGATAAAACTAAGCGCGAGTGAAAGCACGCAATACATTCCCACACTTAGCATTGAAAAAATATGAAACAAACGATTTGGGGAGCTGATTTTTAACGCATCACGCAGATGAATATCAATACACACTACAAATAGCAGCTCGTGGTTTTGATTATACACAGGATAGGCAGCCGTTACGACAAGATTCCCATCAATTTTTGAGGGATAGGGATTTGTAATAATACATCTTTGTTCATCTAATGCTTCATAATAATACGCACGATTTGAGAAGTTCGCTCCTGTATTTTCAATAACCCCATTGCTTTGAAACACATCGCTAATTTGCACCCCATTCTTATCTAAAATATACATCGCATCAAAGACTTTAATCTCATCTTTTATGCGTTTTAGCCCACTTAGCACAACCTCAAAGCTCGGCTCTGGCACAAAGTTTTTAATGTTTTGCGTGAAAAGAAAGGTGAGATATGCCCTTAGTTCATAACGCATTTTCGCATAGGTAACAATATCTTTTGAAAGCATTTTTGCACTCCTTTTTGTTTTGTTAGAATCTTTATTTAGATTCTAACTCTATTTTTACTGGATTTCACACAACCCTCCATAATTTTAGTGTAAAACTCTGCAAAGTTTTTGCAAACTCCACTTGATATTTTCTTTATCTGCATCACATCACACAAAACGCGTATTCTTGCTTTTTGTTGTCTTTGCTTCTTTGGATTTAGAATCTTTGGAGCTTTTCTTAGCGTTTTGGGCTTTTTTCACATTTTGTTTCTTACCAAATTTTGCATTTTTGGTATGTTGTGTTGGCTCTACTTTTTGAGATTCTACATTTTCTTCTTCAGCCTTAGCATTTTTCCCACGCACACTAAGCAGCAAAGGCACACCTTGAAAATCAAAATGCTCCCTTAGCACATTAATAATATACCGCTTGTAGCTAAAATGCAAACTCTGCGAGCGATTGCTCACAAGGGCGATTTGCGGCGGGTGCGTGGCGTATTGTGTAGCATAATAGATTTTTACTATTTTGCCGTGATCACTTGGGATATGATGGGCATTTGTCGCCTTTTCCACGCATTCATTCAACACACTCGTTGGGATTCTGTATGAAAATCGCTCATACACCTTTAGAATCTCCTGCTTGAGCTTGTCAATATTTCTGCCATTTAACGCGCTCAAAGTCATCACAGGTGCAAAAGATAAGAATGAGAATCTATGCTTAAACTCCGCCATAATCTCCTTAAACTCCTTATGCCTTTTATCCCATTTATTTAGCACCACAATCACACCTAATGCGTGTTTAGGGATAAGAGAGCTAATCTTTTCATCAAGCTCAACAAAAGGCTCACTTGCATCAAGGACTAAAATAGCGATATGACTTTGAGCCAAAGCCTTATTTGTGCGATCAAGGGCAAACTTTTCAATCCCCAATATCTTACTAGAGCGGCGGATACCAGCTGTATCTACAAAACGCACCTTCTGTCCCAAAATCTCACTCTCATCATCAACAGGATCAATAGTCGTCCCCGCCACTTCACTCACCACGCTTCTCTCTTTGCCAAGCAGCGCATTAAGCAAAGAGCTTTTGCCGACATTCACACGCCCAATAATCCCAACAGCAATGCACTTTTCCTGCTCTTGCTCCTTAGAATCTAGCGTATCTAAAAATGCCTCCAAGCTCTCATCTTCATCATCAATTTGAGATTTAAGCATAGCACCAAGATTCTGCTCATTTGCCAACTCTAAAAGCTCAAAAATCTCCTCAAGCAAAAGGCTTAAACCACGATTGTGCTGCACGGAAATAAAGCTCATATATGTTGCACCAAAGGAGCTAAAATCCCACGCCCTTTGCTTAATCTTGTCATTATCTACTTTATTCACCACAAGTATTAAGGGCTTATTCAAACGCTGAATCTTGCGAAAATAGGCTATATCATCATCTTGTGGCAAAAGGCTTCCATCTACCATATATAGCACCAAATCCGCCTCTGCCCCGGCTTTAAGCGAGTTTTCACTCACTTTGGCAAATAGCCCTTGAGCCTTTTCAATCCCACCTGTATCCACAAGCTCCACACCTACACCGCTTATTTCAAAATGAGCCTTCTTCACATCGCGTGTCGTGCCACTCACATTTGAGGTGATAGCTAAATGTTGCTTAATAAGGCGATTAAAAAGGGAGCTTTTGCCGACATTTGGTTTGCCTAAAATTGCTATTGTTTTCATTACATCACTCTTAAATAAAATTTTTTTCTAACGATATGTTAGCTAAAGTTGTGTTTTTTCTTAATAAAACTTCATAAAAAGGATTCTAAAATGCAGAAGTTTCTTGTGCTTGTGTGGATATGTTGCCTTTCTTTTGGGTTTGCACAAGATGATACACATTCAAACAGCACAGATTCTATTATTGCTGATTTTAATGAAGTCCAAACAGAGCCAGATTCTCAAAATAATACACAATCCCAAGCCACTTATTCAAGCAATGACGAGTTAGATGGCGAAGAGATGTTATTGCAAGAAAATCAAAATCTAGTAGAAAATCCAGAATCTAAGGAGCAAGAACAATCTTCGGCACTTATTGTGGATTCTACACTTGATTCTGTGCTTACAGATTCTTTACAAAGTGTGAGTTTTGAATCTCAGCAAGATTCTAAGCCCCAAGCCCAACAAGCAGATTTAAACTCTTTAGAAAATGAAATCTTTGTCAATGAGGGTGGAATATTTCCTTTGCAAGATAAAGATGCTGAGATTCTGCTCTATGGCGATACTTATGTGCTTGTGCCACGCTCCAAAGCCTTGCTTTCTTTTCTTAATCAGCAAGATTCTAAACTCAATGCACGCACACTCAAATCAAGCTCTAGCACGACACAAATCTACAATCAAGGCAAAGATATTCTCTTTTACTACTCAAGCAAAAAAGGCTCAAATCTCTATAATAAAATCGCCCCAAAACGCTTTAAACTCACGCTTGAAGAGTTGAGTGAGCCTAACAAAGAGCCAAAAGAGATTAAGCAAGTTTATGCCATCACGCAGTTTAATGAGAAGATTCTAAACTCGCCTTGCCATATCGTGCAAACGCGTCAATTTATCCGTGATAGAAACAAAAGCGAAATGCTCATTAACCTTGATAAGAAAATCAATCCACGACTGCTAAGTGAAGGAAAATTAGAGCTGTTTTTAGAATGCACAATCCCAGAAAATGAAGATATTTTTAGCTAAATGTAAAAGGAGTTTGTTATAATGCAAAAATCTCATTCCAAAGGCTATTTTTATGCGTGGTTTTAAAATTTTTAGTGGTTCAGCCCACACGCTTTTTAGCAATGAACTTGCTAAGTATCTTGATATCTCTCTCTCCAAAGCAACAATCAATCGTTTTAGTGATGGTGAAATCAATATCCAAATCGGTGAATCTGTGCGTGGCAAGGATATTTTCATTATTCAGCCCACTTGCGCTCCAACAAATGATAATCTTATGGAACTTCTCATTATGACTGATGCACTCAAACGCAGCGGGGCAAATAGCATTAATGCGGTTATTCCATACTTTGGCTATGCAAGGCAGGATAGAAAAGCTGCACCTCGTGTGCCAATCAGTGCCAAGCTTGTGGCAAATCTCATTGAACAAAGTGGAATCCACCGCGTTATTACAATGGACTTGCACGCCGGGCAGATTCAGGGCTTTTTTGATATACCTGTGGATAACCTTTATGGCTCAATTGTCTTTGCTGATTACTTGCGGCAAAAACCTTTTAAAAATCCCATTATTGCTTCACCTGATATTGGTGGTGTGGCAAGGGCTAGGTATTTTGCCGATAGAATGGGAATGGATTTGGTGATTGTGGATAAAAAGCGTGAGAAAGCAAATGAAAGTGAGGTGATGAATATCATCGGTGATGTGAGTGGCAAAGATGTGATTTTGGTTGATGATATGATTGATACAGCCGGGACGATGTGCAAAGCTGCTGATGTGCTTAAATCGCGTGGGGCAAATAGTGTGATGGCTCTAGGCACACACCCCGTGCTAAGCGGACCAGCTAGTGAGCGTATTGCTAAAAGTTCGCTTGATGAAGTTGTGGTAACAAACTCTATCCCCTTGCGACTAGCCCACCCAAAAATAAAAGTCTTAAGCGTAGCACCACTTTTTGCCGAAGTCATACGCAGAATCTATCACAATGAAAGTGTTAATTCACTCTTTATCTAAGGCTAGATTCTAGGGCAAATATGGAGCATATAGAAATTGCTAGTCTTTTAAGCATTGCTTTTTTTGCTTCCCTTGGGCATTGTGTAGGAATGTGCGGGGGCATTGTCATTGCATATACAAGTTTATATCAAGCACATAAACATACCAAACCTAGCCCTAAACAATACAATAACTCCTTGCAAAATAATGAGTCTTTAGACAGACAAACACAAGAGCAGGGTGTAATAGATTCTAGAATCTCATCTTTTTTCTCACAAATCCCCCTGCATTTAAGCTATCACATCGGCAAAATCACTACTTACGCTACGCTTGGCTTTATCGCTGGAAGCTTAGGGCATTTTCTTAGCCCAAATGAGCAGATCAAGGCTACTATATTGCTGATTGTTGGAATCTTGCTTGTGCTTTTTGGACTTTCTAGTTTTAATTTTGCTAGGATTAACGCCTTTTTTACTTCACTCACACCTAAGCCTTTGTATAAGCTTATTAGCCTAACGCGTCCATTTTTGCTAAAACCTTCACTTTGGCGTATATATATACTTGGTTTGCTTAATGGTTTATTGCCTTGTGGGATTGTGTATTATTTTTTACTTACAGCTACAATCGCTGGAAATGGGCTAAATGGAGCGATTGTGATGATTCTTTTTGGGATTAGCACTATTCCACCGCTCCTCGCACTTGGAATCTTAAGCACAACCCTACAAAGCAAACGCATTCTTTTTTTACGCATTGGTGCATTTGGTATGATAATCTTTGGTTGTTATGAGATATACAAATCGCTGAAAGTGATTTTTTAGGGGGATTATATGCAAAAATGTGCGTTTTTTGATAGAGATGGTGTGATTAATGAAGATTTGGGCTATGTGTATAAGGCGGAGGATTTTATCTTTTGTGATGGACTTTTTGAGCTTTTAGCCACACTTAAAAAGCAAAACTATCTTCTACTTGTTATTACAAATCAATCTGGCATTGCACGAGGCTACTATACGCAAGAAGAGCTTTTTTTATTGCATCAATATATGCAAGATACACTCACGCATAAGCTAGGATTTGGCTTTGATAGAATCTATCATTGTCCGCATTTACCAAGTCAAAACTGCGAGTGCAGAAAGCCAAATATCGGTATGATTAAATCCGCGTGTGCGGATTTTAAAATTGATTTGAAGCAATCTTTTTTTGTGGGGGATAAAATCACGGATATGCAATGTGCGGAGAATGCGAATATTTGGGGCAAGTTTTTGCTGCAAAAAGATGAAAAAAACACTGAATCTTACCAACAAAATATCAAAAATCTACAAAAAATTAGCACATTACACCAACTCCATAGTATAATACAAGATGCAAACTATAAGGCAGGGAGATTCAAGACAAAAAATATCTAAGGAGCAGGTATGAAATACATTTATGATGATTTAGCGGAAAAAAAGATTCTTATCACCGGTGGAGCGGGGTTTATCGGCAGCAACCTTGCGTTTTATTTTCAAAAGCACCACCCACAAGCACAAGTTTTTGTCTTTGATAAATTCCGCAATGATGAGTGCTTCCCTAGTGGAAACCCAACCTCGCTAGGACATTTTAAGAATCTTATCGGCTTTAAGGGCAATGTCATCGTGGGCGATATTAATAACGCTAAGGATTTGGAAAAGCTAAGAGAATACGACTTTGATATTATCTATCATCAAGC
Source organism: uncultured Helicobacter sp. (assembly GCA_963559865.1). GTDB lineage: Bacteria > Campylobacterota > Campylobacteria > Campylobacterales > Helicobacteraceae > Helicobacter_C. Next base: position 19,021 of record CAUWMC010000013.1, on the reverse strand, counting down.
AGCAGTGTCTGATACAACCGTGCTTAATCAAGAGCTTGTGATGAAAACAAACCACGAAGCATTTTTAAATCTCCTTGAGATTGCCAAAGATTCACAAGCTATTATGATTTATGCCTCTTCAGCGGGGACTTATGGCAATTCTCCTGCACCAAATGTCGTGGGAGTTGGCGAATTGCCTGAAAATGTATATGGATATTCTAAACTTTGTATGGACGAGAGTGTAAGAAAAATCCTTCAAAATGAGCCGTATCGCCATATTATCGGTTTGCGATATTTTAATGTCTATGGAGAAAGGGAGTTTTACAAAGGCAAAACAGCTTCTATGATCCTTCAGCTTGGGCTACAAGCATTAGAGCACAAAAAAGTGCGGCTTTTCAAACACGGAGAGCAAAAAAGGGATTTTGTGTATATAGAAGATGTGATTCAAGCCAATGTCAAAGCCATAGAAGCCTTGCAGGGTGGAATCTACAATGTCGGCAGTGGAAAAGCACGAAGCTTTAATGACATTGTTGCTGCTCTCAAGGCGGGACTTGGGGACTTTGAAGTAGAATATTTTGATAATCCTTATAGCTTTTTCCAAACGCATACAGAAGCGGACATCACGCAAACACAGCAGGATTTATCCTATACGCCACACTTCAATCTTGAATCTGGGATAGAGCGATACCTACAAGAGATCAAAAACATTTTTGCTAACAAGTAGGTGTGGAAAATGTTTAACCTTGAAACTAAAAGCCCCAAGATTCTCGTTGTTGGGGATTTGATGATAGATCACTATGTATGGGGGGATTGTGAGCGTATATCGCCTGAAGCTCCAGTGCAAGTTGTTGAAGTCAAAAATGAAACCAATCGTTTAGGCGGGGCGTGTAATGTTGTGCATAACCTCGTTGCGTTGAATGCTGAAGTGTTTGTGTGCGGTGTGATTGGCAACGATGATTCTGGCACTTGGCTTGGAGATAAACTAGAATCTATGGGCGTTGATATTTCTCATCTTTTTGTGGATACTTCTCGCCCCACGACTAAAAAAACTCGCATTGTCATTGGCAATCAACAGGTGTTGCGTGTGGATAGGGAGAGTAAAAAACCCATAGATTCTGCGATACAAGAAAATATTACGCAGAGAATCCACGCGGTGCTAGACATAGTAGATTGCGTGATTGTGAGCGATTATAACAAAGGACTTTTAAGTGCTGAACTCACGCAATTTATCATCACTTATGCTAAAAATCAAGGCAAACTCGTGCTATGCGACCCCAAAGGCACAGATTATAGCAAATATAGTGGTGCGACACTTTTAACACCAAATAAAAAGGAAGCTCAACTCGCCACAGGCATTAACATTAAAAATGAGGATTCTCTTATTCAAGCGGGTATGAAGCTCAAAAACGAATGCAAGCTTGATATTTCGCTCATCACTCTAAGTGAAGATGGTATTGGAATCTTTGATAACAACACACTTCATCAAATCCCAACAAGAGCAAAAGAAGTCTATGATGTTACAGGGGCTGGAGATACCGTTATTGCTGCACTTGGCTTTGCTTTGAGCAGTGGTTGTGATATTGTAAAGGCTTGTGAGTTTGCTAATATCGCTGCAGCTGTGGTTGTAGGCAAAGTCGGTAGTGCTGTGGCTACACATAGTGAGATTCTGCAATACCTTAACGCTGAGCCTTCTCATTTGCAAAATATAGAATCTAAATTCATCTCACAAGAAGCCCTTATATCTTTGCTTAAGGGGTTGAAACAAAGCAAGATTGTTTTTACAAATGGCTGTTTTGATATTCTCCATAAAGGGCATATTACCTATCTCAACAAGGCTAGAATGCAGGGCGATATGCTTATCGTTGGGCTAAATAGTGATGATTCTATTAAGCGTCTTAAAGGTGAATCTCGCCCTATTAACAACCTAGAAAATCGTGCGTTTATGCTCTGTGCATTAGAATGCGTGGATTATGTGGTAAGCTTCTCTCAAGATACACCACTAGAGCTGATAAAAGCCTTGCAGCCTGATGTGCTTGTCAAGGGAGGGGATTACCACAATAAAGAAGTTGTAGGCAAGGAATATGCTAAAGAAGTCGTGTTAATAGACTTTGTAGATGGATATTCCACGACAAATATTATAGAATCTATTCAAAGGAGCAATGTATGCAACAACTCATAGACGCTGAATTTCAAGCACATTTGCAAAGTGCCAATAAGATTTTTGCCCTCACTCAAGAAGTGGAAAAAGTTGCAAAAATTCTTACAAATGCCATTCAAAATGGCAATAAGATTCTCATTTGTGGGAATGGCGGAAGTGCTGCAGACGCACAGCATTTTGCTGCTGAACTTACCGGTAGATACAAAAAAGAACGCAAAGGCTTAAGTGCCATCGCTCTAAGTGTAGATACCTCCGCACTCACAGCTATTGGCAATGACTATGGCTTTGAGTTTGTTTTTTCTCGTCAAGTAGAGGCTTTAGCCAAAAGTGGTGATGTGCTTTTTGGAATCTCTACAAGTGGAAATTCTGCCAATGTCTTAAATGCTGCCAAAGTTGCAAAAGATTTGGGTGCGGTTGTAGTGGGCTTAAGCGGACGCGATGGTGGGGCATTAAACCAAATAAGTGATATAAATCTTATTATGCCAGATAATGACACACCTAGAATCCAAGAACTACACATACTTGTGATACATATTTTGTGCGATATTATTGAACGAAGTTGCCTTAAGCAAGGTGAATAATGCTTTTGCCTAAGACGCTAGATTCTATCCATAGCATAGAAAAAGAGAGCTTTAAAGACACGCTTAGTGATATGCTCCATACTGATGGACTGAATGTCGCCTTAGCGGATTTAATCTTTGGGCATTATTTTGTCTATACGCTGCTGGGTAATGGAATCTTGCAGCCCATTTTTCTTTATGAAGGGCAGATAAGCTATAAGCACTCCCTTGTCAAAGGGCTACCAAAGCTCCATTTTTGTCAATGCAGTGAGATAAAAAATGACTTTAGCCTAGCAAATAAAACCCACACGCTCTCCCACTGCCACTATCTTGCCAAAATCACAAAACGCAACGCCTTTAGCTTCACTATCAAGCAGGGCTTAAGCGATGTGGGGCTGTATAATGACTATCCGCTAGAGCTTTGCCCAATGTGTAGTGATATTTTAGAATCTATGCGGGAAGGGCAAGTCATTGATAGCACGCTTAGCGTATATCTTTTTGCTCAAAGTTTTTTAGAGCTTTTAGAAAAAAATGCGGAGCTAAGGCAAAAAGAGATAACCGCTCTGCAATTTGCCAATCTCACTTGCTGTAAATGCAAAAGGCTTATTGATATAGATAAAGATATGTGGCTACAAGTTATGCCAGACAACACACTCAAAGTGTCTTGTTGCTAAATAAATGTTAACATATTAGAATTACTCAATCTTAAAAGGAAGAATTTTGTATAACTTTATAACAATTCTATCTATCTCTGTATTGTTTTTTTGTGGTTTTGCACAAGCAAAAGATTTTGTGGTGGATTGTGATAAATGCGTGATTGAAGTAAGTTTTACCGACGATGAAGTAAATAGATTTAAACAAGAAATGGGAGAAGAAAACTTTTACGTCGTAGCAGATGATGCAAATTATTATGCTTGCACATTAAGAGAATATCTTGAGATAAATGGTATAGAACTTAAATATGTTACGCGTCTTACTTCACATCACATAAAGCTTGTGTTTCCAAATGAAAATATAGATATTGCAAATCTCAAGTGGCTATATGAATATTATTTGTATCAAAAAGGTAAAAAGCCTTACAAACTTATGAATATTTCAGCTCCAGAAGATGAAATCAACAAATATTTTGATATTGCTAATCCAAAGAGATAATCAAGCACAACCATAAGACATTAATCAAGTATGTGAAAATTACACAAAATCCATTAAACCTCTTGTTCTTTTAAGTATGTATTTTCAAAAAGCACAATTATTTTTACAATCTCAAAAACACCAAAAGTTTTTTTAACTTTGTTCCCACTTCTCACTTACCCCGTAAAAGGTGCAAAAAAGAGTTATTTCTTGCCCTTTTTCTCTGCCTTGTTATCGTGTTTATCGTGCTTGTGAATCCACTGCTTAATCTTAGCAAAGCACTCTTCAAACAGATTCTTATATGGCTCACTCTCCACGCCAAAACTCTCTTGCAGCTTCTCCACAAGGGCTTTTTGCTCCGCATTTAGTTTTGGCGGATAGGTGATTTTAATCTGTGCGACAAACTTCCCTCTATACGCACTATTGACATCTTTTACCCCTTCATTATCAAAAACAAACTGCTCTTTATCACGCGTATTTGGTGGAATCTTAAGCTCTAGCTCCCCGCGAAGAGAGGGGATTTTGAGCGTTGTGCCAAGCACGATTGAGGTAAAAAACACCGGCACTTCCATATAGATATTTTCCCCATCACGCACAAATATCTCATCTTCTGCTACACTCACAGCAATGTATAAATCCCCTCTTTTTCCATTTTTATCCGCATTGCCCCTTCCGCTAATGCGGATTCTGTTCCCATCATCAATACCTTCAGGAATACTCACCTCAAAGCTTTCGCTACTCATCTCAAATGCAGAGCCTTTGCATTTGGGACATTTTTCAGCATTTTTTTGTCCCGCACCCTTGCAAGTAGGGCAAGTTTGGGCAAATGTCATAAAGCCCTGCCGCATATACACCTGCCCCTTACCACCACAATCTTTGCACGATTCAAGCTTGCCATCTTTTGCGCCTGTGCCTTTACAATCAGCACAAGCCACCTTAAAGCTATTGTGAATCTCCTTTTTGCAGCCAAACACCGCTTCCTTAAAGCTTAGCTCAAGCCCGATAATCTCATCAAGATTATATGCCCCTTTACTTCTTTGGCTTGAAAACCCAAAGCCACCACCAAATGCAGATTCAAAAATTGAACCCAAATCGCCAAAAATATCGCTAAAATCTCTTCCACTAAAACCGCTGAATCCGGAGTTTTGCAAGCCTTCCTTGCCGTATTTATCATAAATTTGCCGCTTAGAATCATCGCTCAAAACCTCATAAGCCTCATTGATACGCTTAAACTGCTCTTCGGCATCTTTATCATTAGGATTCCTATCAGGGTGATATTTTAACGCCATTTTGCGATATGCTTTTTTAATACTCTCTTTGTCGCTTGTGCGAGTGATTTCAAGGATTTCATAATAATCAAATGTCTCCAAAATCTACTCCTCTTTATCAAAATAAAATAAAACCGCGATTGTAGCAGAATTTTATAAGGCAAAGTTAAATTCTTTAGCGTTATGATTGCACTCCTTAAAAACACCCTTGCACCCTCTTAACAAAAGGCATTATATGAATACTTACAAATCAAGTCTTAAGGCTTTTTCAAACCTCATCACCGCACTTGAAAAGCTCCCCACCATCGGCAAAAAATCCGCTCAAAAAATGGCATATTCTTTGTGCGTGGAGAATAAATTTTTAGGCTTAAATATTGCTCACGCTATTGAAAATGCTGCTCTTGTTATAAAAAAATGTCATAAATGCCTTGGGTTAAGCGAGAGTGAGATTTGCGAAATCTGCCTTGATGATACGCGACAAAATGGTGAGCTGTGTATCGTGGCAAATTCACGCGATATTTTTATTATTGAGGAAATGGGTGAGTTTCAAGGGCGATATTTTGTGCTAGATTCACAGCAGGATTTAGAACAGATTGATTTTTCACTGCTCAATCACAGAATCCAAGCAGAATCTATCCACGAAATTATCTTTGCTCTATCTCCTAGCCTTGCTAATGAGGCTATTATGCTCTATATTGAAGATAAGATTAAAGCTCCTTGTGCCACTCCACTACAATTTAGCAAAATCGCTCAAGGTGTCCCCACAGGCATTGGACTAGATTCTATTGATCAGCTTTCACTTTTGGCTGCATTAAACTCACGCGTCAAACTCTAAAAAGCAGTTTTTAAGGATTCTATTAATTTTTGATTTGTAGAATTGCTGGGTTGATTTAATTCCAACAACGAAAGGATTGAAAATGAAAAAGTTGCTTTTTCTTACACTTTTGAGTTTTGCTAGTTTTGCGTTTGCAGAAGCTCCTGCGGCATTTAAAAAATGTATCGCTTGCCACGGACCTGATGCTAAGAAGGTAGCTCCGGGAAGTAAGGGTGGTATTACCATTGCTGGTATGGCTAAAGATGAGCTTGTCAAACAGCTCAAAGGCTATAAAGCAAAAACTGCTGATAATGGCGGCGCTAAGGCTATTATGTATGGTCAAGCAGCGAATTTGAGCGATGCTGACATTGAAGCTTTAGCAGATTACATCTCTAAACTTCCTAAATAAATATCTTTGCGGAGCAATCCGCAAAGCCTCCTTAATCCAATGGCAGAAATCATTTTAGATTCTAAAGCTTACAAACACAATCTTAATCTCATATCCTCGCATATTGGCTCACATAGTAGCTCAAATGTAGAACTTGCCGCCGTTTTAAAAGATAATGCCTATGGGCACGGACTAAAAGAAATAGCCTCAATCGCGGCTGAATATGGCATTAAGAGTGTGTTTGTCAAAAATCACAATGAAGCAATGCAAGTGTGTGAGCTTTTCCCTCAAGTAACGGCTTTGTATGGTATGCCACAAGGGGATTTTGCAAAAAATATCGCCTTTGTTATCCACGATAAAGAGCATATCTCCGCCCTACCAAAAGGCACAAAAGTAGAGCTAAAAGTCAATGCCGGTATGAATCGCAATGGCATACAGCCTAGTGAGCTACAAAGCTTTATTAAAGATATTTTGCAAAAAGGGTTAGAGCTTATTGGGGTATTCTCCCATAATGGCTATGGTGATGATTTAGATTCTGCATTTTTTGACACACAAAGCAATTTTGCCTTAATCAAACAAGAAGTGCTACATTTAAGTCAAAAATACGGCTTTGCCCCGCCGAGATTCCACTCCCTTAGCACATCTGGAGCGATTCGTGTCGCAAGTGAAAGCGGCATTACAGATGATTTGGTGCGTATAGGCATTGGTGCGTATGGCTATCTTGATGTAAGTTTTAAAAACCCCATAAGTGCCAAACTCCAAAAAGTCGCCTCACTCTATGCTGATAGAGTTTCCACACGCTTTTTAGATAAAGGAGAGCGGGTTGGCTATAGCGGCTGCACCACGCTAGAATCTCCGCAAGTTATTAGCACCTATGACATCGGCTATGGCGATGGCTTTTTTCGTGTGAGCGAACATCACAAAGTCCATACTGCAAATGGTTTGCAAATCCTGCCGCGTTCATCTATGGATTGCTTCTCGTGCTTTTGTGATGAGCCTAGAATCTGTGTCTTTAAAGATGTGAGCGAACTTGCCAAAGCCTTTGGGACAATTAGCTATGAGATTCTCACTCATTTATCTCCCAGTATAAAACGCACCATTATTTAACCTATGCAAGATTTAAGATTCTATCCTTTTACCCACAGCCCTGTGCAGTGCCTTTTCAATCCCTCTTCACGCGATTTTGTTGTCAAAGAAATTCCACTCTATGAGCCAAGTGGGAATGGGGAGCATTTGCTGATATATGTGAGGAAAAAGGGATTAAGCACCTTTGAAATGCTAGAACTCTTCTCGCAGATTCTAGGTATAAAAGTGCGTGATATAGGTTATGCTGGGTTAAAAGACAAGGCTGCTACAACCTATCAATACATCAGCATTCCCCGCTCTTTAGAATCTCGCCTTCATCTTACCCTGCCTATTTTACAAGAGCATAACATTAAGATTCTTAGTCTCCACGCCCACAATAACAAGCTCAAAATCGGGCATTTAAAAGGCAATGAATTTTTTATGCGTCTTAAAAAACTCCTCCCACACAATGCTACAAAGCTAGAATCTACGCTTAAAACCATTGCTCAAAGTGGCTTTCCAAACTATTTTGGTGAGCAACGCTTTGGCAAAAATGGAGATAATTTTGCAAGTGGCAAGGCAATTAGCCAAAATAGCCTTAAAATCAAAAATAAAAAGATGAGTAATTTTCTCATCTCTAGCTATCAAAGCCACCTTTTTAACACTTGGCTAAAAACGCGTTTGCAACTCTCAAAAATCTTGCATAGTTTTAGCCCACAAGAAGCCCTGCAAGCTCTATTACACAAGGATTTTCAAGCCCTGCATAGCCCACACTACACGCTAAATCTTATAAAAACATTGCAAAAACAAAAACAACATTTTGTGCTTTTACCCGGTGATGTGATGTGCCATTATCCCTATGGCAAGAACTTTATTTGCGAAGATGAGCTACTAGAATCCCAGCGTTTTATTCTTAAAAATACCGCTCCAACAGGGGCGTTATGTGGCTTAAAACTCACTCAAGCACAACATCTAGCCAAAGAAATAGAATCCCACTTTTTAGATTCTACAATTAAGGCAAATGGCACAAGACGCTACGCGTGGGTGTGGGCGGAGCAGATTGAAGGTAAATATATCGCAGAAAAAGCCCAATATGAGCTGCAATTCTACTTGCCAAAGGGAAGCTATGCGACTATATTCTTAGAAAGTGTGCTAGGACATCAAAATCCCTAACACACCATAAAAGTAACAACCCCTACACGGAGAGTAAATTCTGCTTTTTCATAGCCTCAAAAATAATCTCATAACCCTTTAACGCTTTTTCATCACACAAAACCCACTCATTTAAGCCTTCCAAACTCATCATATGTGCGATTTTAGAATCTGATTTTTGTGCATTTTGAGACAACATCATTTCCACAAACGCTTCCTTTAAACCCTTATCAAAATCTTTTGAAAGCGTGAAGTTACAATGACAATACTCTGCCCCCACATAGAAACTCTTTATTTCCGGATAGTTCCCCTCTTGCAAGATTCTAGCCCAAGTGCCAGAGCCAATAGCCCCAGCATCAAGCTCCCCACTGCGTATTTTATCTAACACATCAAATTCACTCCTGCCCGTATCGCCGTGCTTCCCCACATCACTATTAAAGCGATAAATACCTATCGCATTGCTTGGGGCAGATTCACTTAAACTTGACATCTCTTGCAATGTCAAAGCACAATCTTGCAAAAAGTGCAAAGGCATAATCGCCGCTTGAGCTGAATCTAAGCTCCCAAGCCCAAATTTTTTACCCTGCAAATCCTGCAAATCTTTCACACCATTTTCCCTTGTAACAAACACACTTTGAAAGCCTATATCCGTATCACGCATAAGCACAGCTCTAAAGGCATTATCACTTGCCACTTGTGTGCGGATATAAGCGACATTTGTATTCCACGCAATATCAATTTTTTTCTCCATAAGCCATTGCACTTGTCGTTCATAATTGCTAAAAAGCACATAGTCTAACCGAATATCCTTAAAATACGCATTCGCATATTCCCTAATAATATCCCATATCGGCACAATTTGCGGTGCATACGCCACCGCTCCTACAATAATATGTCTCATTTTTTTACTCCTTTGCTAAAAGTGCATCACTTAGCCACACTTGCAATACATCAAGGCTAGGTGCCATAACTTGACTTGCCATCGCATCACGCAAATACCGCTCTAGTGGCAATAACTTGCTATACGCTTTCCCACCGCCAAGCCGCATAGCCAGCTCACAAATCTGCATAACAAGCTCCGTAGCATTAATCCTACTTGCAAAAATTTTACAAGCTGCATTAGGCTCCTCACAATCAAATGCTCGTGCAGCTTCTTTAACAAGGGCGATTTGACTTTGTGTCTTAGCATAAAGATTTGCAATATGAATCCGCACTAATTCCTTGTCCGCTAGTGAGCTACCATCAGTGTATTTTCTGCTTTTACAATGTTTCAATGCACACTCATACGCACTTTGTCCTACACCACTATACACAGCACCAAGCCCCACGACAAAATACATCGCCACTAGCCCAGCGTGAGTTTCACCTTCTCCATCTTTGCCTAGTAAATAACGCTCCACTTCAAGCTTCACATCATTATAACAAACAGGCTTAGAAACATTACCACGCATACCAAGCCCATTCCATACGCCTTCTTCGTGGATAAGCCCTTGAAGATTACTTGGCGTAATCCAATTGTTTTTCCCACCGCTCACCTCACACGAGTTTGTATAAGTGAGATAATAATCTGCCTCTTGAGCGGAGGTTACAAAGCTTTTTCGTCCATTGAGGATTCTAAATGCCCCATCAGTTGTTTCAGTAATATCAGGTGAGCCAAAATGTGTGCCTGAACCGCTTTCACTATATGCAAGAGCAAAAGTAATCTCCCCTTTAGCAATTTGTGGCAAAAACTCCTCTTTTTGCTTCAAAGTGCCAAAAGTGCTGATTACAGCTGTTGCTACATTATGCATCATATAGCACAACGCACTTGATGCATCAAAACGAGCAATGTTATAGCAAACCAAAGCGTGATTCTGGCAGTTGCCACCACTTCCGCCAAACTCCTTTGGCACAAGCAGTCCTGTGAATCCTTGCTTTTTTAGTTCTGCATAGGCTTCTTTTGGGAATCTTGCTTCCCTATCAATAGAATCTGTATATGGGGCTACATATTTTCGCCCAAACTCCAAACTTAAACTTTCAATGTTTTCTAAATCTAACATTACACTTCCTTTACATAAAATTAGGTGTATGAGCCTTGCTCAAATCAACAGCCAAATCCTCATCAATCCCACATTCAACAAGCCTTCTTGTGCGGTTTCTCTCCATTTTTGCTTTCAGCTCCATAACCTCATCAAAACCTTGAGCAATACGCTCTTTCCCTCCACCTTTCAAAACTGCCATAGATTCAAGCAAAAGAGAAGATTCAGCACTTTGTGAATCTAAATAATTCTTTCGCCTAAACACAACATCTTTGAGTGCAGAGACTTTGGCAGGATTGATAGCTAAAGTATGTTTCACATTCCCCATACCATAGCTTACGTGCCTTGCCTCATCTTTTCTTGCTAATGAAAGCATTTTTGCACTTGGCTCATCGCCTAAATCTCTAAAGCCATCTTCTAAAAATTTTAGCAAATCAATAAAAGTCCCCTCCCCCATAATGTGTAATAAAAAGCTTGATTTGAAATAATCCTTCTCATTCCACAAGCTAAACAAACTCTGCTGTGTGGTAAGCGTGGAGTATTGCACCCCAAGCCCTGTAACATTTGCTCGTTTGATAAAAGATTCAATATGCCGACTTTCATCGCCTATAATGCTAGAAAGTAGCAGCGGCACAGCGGTAAAAAATGGAGAAATCTGCCCCAAAAAACGGCTAGGAATATAAAGGGCTGAAAACTCATTTTCTGTAAGATAAGTCATAATTTGAGCAATGGCAAACTCAAGCTCTGGGCTAAATCGTGGCATTTCCTGCCACAAAATATCACTTGAAGCATTCCATTGTGCATTTTTAGAATCTTCATAAATTTGGGCTACATTGTTGCTCCAAATCTCATTATCGTGCAAATATGTAAAGTGATATTCTGGACTTGCCACTTCCACTTGCACACCATTTGGGGCTAATCCGTGCATTGCTGGGGCGGGCGATTTGGTATCAAACTTTTGGAATCTTGTGAGCGATTTTTTACGCATAAGATACAAAAAATTGCCCTTAGATTCTGAATCCTTACTTATTTTTTGCTTACAAATAAACTCTTCACCCTTAAAGCGACACCACATTCTTATGTCATTTTCAAGATTGTCAAAATCGCTTATAAGCTCAATATCCGCTCCTTGAGAAGAGAGCAAAAAAGCATTTTCAAGACGCATAAAAAAGAATGCACCAAGCGGCATTGCACCCATAAACACACAAGACTTTTGCATATCAAAACTTTTGAATTAGGCTCTACAAGATTTTGAAGACTTGTTTTCTTTCTCACGGAAAGCTAAGAGAGAATCTTATTTAATTTTGGCTTAAATATTTTTAAAATTGCTTAGTTTCAAATAGCTCGGTTGCCACTCTCCGCTTTATCCATATATTCGGCAACATTGTCAAACAAACCCATTTACAAACTCCACAATATCCTCTATCACTTCTTGCTTGTTAATCTCATTTAGAATCTCGTGCCTTGCACCCTCATAGAGTTTTAATCTCACATCAAAGCCCCAAAGCCTATATTGATGTGCAATTTTTTCTACCCCAACGCCAAAATTCCCACAACTATCCTTATTCCCACTGATAATAAGCAGTGGCAGATTCTGCCCTATATGAACCTTAACTTTAGCTTCATCTCTGTCAGCTTTATTCACCCACGCCATACCTTTAAACAACCCAATAAAACTCTCCAAGCTAAAGACAAACTGACACGCACTATCAGCCTTATAAGCTTCTACAACCGCTTTATCTCGGCATAGCCACGCAAAGCCCCCTTTTGCATTATCCTCTCCCTCATTGTGTAAAAATGGTTTGTTGAATCCGCCAAAAGAGAGTGCGTTTATCCACTTTTTACCCATAGATTCTAAGCCACAAACCTGCAAGATTCTAGCTAGACTTGCCCCCAATAATGCCAATGGATTATATGCTGGAGAGCCAGAAAGGATAAGGGCATTAAGCTCGTGGTGATATTGCTTCACATAGCCTCGTGCAAGGAGTGAGCCCATAGAATGCCCCAAAAGCACATATTTTTGCGGTTTAAAATGCTCCTTAGCCAAAAGTGTGAGCTGGTGCATATCCATAATAGCTTTTAAAAACCCACCAGATTCTGTATGTTTTGAATCTAGCCCATTCATCTCGCCCCAAGGGTGAAGTGCATCAATACTTTTGCCGTGTCCGCGATGATCATTTATCACAACAATAAACCCACGCTGGGCTAAATATGAGCCAACCCACTCATAGCGGTCTTTATGCTCCACCATTCCGTGTGCGATTTGAATAAGCAGAGTATTTGGCACTTCTGGCATATATACATCATAAAAAATCTCTAACCCATCTTGATTTGAGATGAAACTCTTATTTTTATACACTTGCATCACACTCTCCTTTAATGTCTTCTCTGTTGCTTTAGCCACGATTTGAGCATTTTCTCATCACCATTAAACGCATTCAAATCAATGTGCTTCTCCCCGCCAGAATAGCCCTTTAGCACACCTTGTGGGTCATACTGCCAAAAACTCCAAGATTCAAAATGCACATTAAATAATCTTGCCCACATTGAATCTGGTGCAAAAAACACAGAGCGAATCCACAGCGGATTCTCCGCATACCGCCCACGCAAATACATATCATAAAAACTTGGCGTTGTATAAATGATAGGCTTTATCTTATAATGCTTTTCTAAGGCTAAAAGGAGCGTGTCAAGCTCATTATAAACTTTTTGGGGAGATGGAGGATTTTTTGCCTTAGAGCCATAAAATTCCACATCTACAACCGGTGGTAAAGCCTTAGAATCTCCTACATTTGGGACATTAGCGATAAAATTTTGTGCTTGTGTAAGCCCAGAGCTATCAAAGCTAAAAAAGTGATACGCCCCTACATATAGCCCCTGTTTTCTTGCCTCTTCAAAATTATATGCAAAGCGTTTATCCACCCAAGTGCTACCCTCTGTGGCTTTGATAAAAGCAAATGTAATGTTTTGATTTTTTAGAATCTCCCATTTGATACGCCCTTGATGAGCTGATACATCAACCCCTTTTATAGGATAGCTCTTATCACTTGGCATATTAAACCACACAAGCCCATTATGCTGCAATACAAAAAACACAAGAGCTAAAGCAATCACCACAAATAAACGCGTAGCATATTTGCCTATATGAAAAATCTTAGCAAACACGCCTTTAAGATTCATACTCTCAATCTCGCATCATATTTTTCAAGCAAAAAGCTTGGCTGATAGGAAAGTTTTGCCTTTCTCAACCCCTCAATGCCCAAATCCTCCTCGCGATTAGCATATAAACAATGGGCAAACTTATTTTTTAAAAGGGCTTGATTGATAGCCTGATACGCCCCGCTAAAAGTAATATTTGCCTTTTCAATATGAATGAGTGCCATTTTTGAATCTAGCTCTTCACCAAAGCTAAAAGCAATAATCTCCCCCTCATTTCGCAATAGCCCACCACTCAAACCTAGAATCTCAAAGTTTGCCAACGCATCATTAATGCCTAGATTCTCATAATACAATCCCTCATCACGCTCACCCTGTTTTGCCTCCATAGCGGCATTAAACCACTGATTATTTACAGATAAAACCTCATCTAAATTTTCTGCTCCCAAAGATTCAAAACACGCATTAGGATATTGAAGATAGAAACGATTGAGATGATTTTTTTTCTTATGAAACTTCCTGCCACTAAGCTCTATAAGCTCTTGTGTATTATAAATATACTCAAACCTATCGCGTCTTTGGGTAAATTCAAAGCGTTCAGGAAAATCTCTCTGCAAAGATTCTGCTTCATCTTTTTGCAAGGAGTGAATCTCTAAGCCCAGCCCCAAAGTCGCATAATACTCTATAAGTGAGTTGATAATAGGCTTTTTCTCACCCTGCCCTAGCGGGTAAAATACAAATGGCGTTTGCGTAGGATATTGCGTTTGGATAATAAGCTGATTGTTAAAAATACAAAATGAAATCTCGCGGGAATGTCGCCACATAAACATATTTGTGAAATTTGTATCTGAAAGCCACCGCCCACTTTGCTTTGTGAAAGGCTCTAGTAGCGATTTATGGCTTAAATCAAGCTTTGTATATTCCATAGTATATTCCATAAAATCTGCCCCTTATCGTATATCAGCAAAAATGTAGCTTCCAAGCCATTTTATCTCTTCCCCCCTTTTAGCAAATAGCCTTTGTAATGGCTCATCTTCATAATGCCCTTGACAATCAATAAAAAAGCCCATTTTAAAATCCCCATTATCACGCACAGGACGAGAATCTATCTTTGTAAGATTAATGCCCTCTTTTTCAAAATCCCCAAGTAATCTAAACAAATCCCCCACCTCATCTTTGCGTTTTAAATTCACAAATAATGAAGTCTTATCATTCCCACTTGGTGCGTTGCTAAAATCACTCACAATAACAAAACGCGTTTTATTATGCTGCGTATCCTCAATATGCTCAAACATCAAGGGTAGATTATAGAGTTTGCCCGCTATTTTTGAGCCAATAGCAGCACTATGCGGACTATTTGCGGCTAGCTGCACCGCCCTTGCTGTGGAATCTGTGGGGATTTGCTCAATATGGTGTAGATTATGTGCGTTAAGGAATTTTTGACACTGCCCAAATGCAATATCTTTTGAAAATATCTTTTCAATCTCGCCCAAATGCTCACAACTACTCAAAAAACTATGATGGATAGGTAAAATCACTTCAGCTATAATCTTAAAATCATACCTTGCGAGTAGATCAATACTCTCCCCAACCATACCATTTGTATTATTCTCAAGCGGTATCACGCCGTATTTAACGCGTTTGTGTGAAAGAGCTTCAAATACTGCACTAATGGTATTAAGCGGTATATACTCACTCATCGCACCAAATCGCTCTTCTGCTGCTTGATGTGTATAACTCCCAATGGGACCCAAAAAGGCTACTTTTTCAGGTAACTCAAGGTTGCGAGAAATCGCAAAAATCTCTTGATAAATTGCCTCAATCGCACGAATATCAAGGTATTTGCTTTTTGCCTTTCCTAACCGCTCAATAATCTCTCTCTCACGCTCTGGGCGGTAGATTGCCCCACCTTGTTTGTGTTTTAACGCTCCCACTTCTGCTACAAGTGCCATACGCTTTTGCAAAAGCTCAAAAATACCATCATCAATGGCATCAATCTGTTCTCTTAGCTCAAGTAAAGACTTTGCCATTTATAGCTCTCCCTTGCTGTGTGAATCTATATGCCCTACATTTTCAAGTAACTTTTCCTCATCACTGATAATATCCTCAAAACGCTCGCGATTTTTAATCAGTCTTGCACTGCCATTTTGCACTGCCACTTCAGCCGGACGCAAACGCGTATTATAGTTACTTGCCATACTATACCCATACGCACCTACATTTTCAATCTTTAATAAATCGCCGTGTGCAAGCGGAGGAAGCATAATATTTTTAGCTAGGTAGTCTCCACTTTCACAAATGGGACCTACCACATCACAAGGTGTAGATTCTAAATCCTGCTTGTCAAAACATTCAATCTTATGTTTGGCGTGATAGAGCGTAGGACGCATAAGATCATTCATCGCCGCATCTACGACCACAAAGCGTTTATCGCCATTATGCTTTTCATACAAAACACGAGTGAGCAACACGCCACTCTCCCCTACCAAGAATCTTCCCGGCTCACAAATAATAGTCAAATCAAGCCCATACAACGCCTCTAAAATCGCTTGTGCGTAATCATAAGGGCTAATGAGATTCTCATTCTCATAGCGTATGCCAATCCCTCCGCCCACATCAAAAAATTTCAAATCAATCTTTAGAGCAATCAAACTATGGGCAAGTTGTGCGATTTTTTTTGCAGCTTGGCGGATTGGCTCAATATCTGTAAGCTGTGAGCCGATATGAAAGTGAATCCCAACAGGCTCAATATATAAAGAGTTTTTAGCAAAAATATACATCGCTTTGGCTTGTTGTATATCTACACCAAATTTATTCTCGTGCAGACCCGTAGAAATATAAGGGTGCGTTTTGGCATCAATATTTGGATTCACACGAATGGAGATTCTCGCCACTTTATTAAGGGCTTTTGCAATAGATTCTATGCGTTGTAGCTCCTCCTCACTCTCCACATTTAAAAATAAAATATCACTTTGCAACGCCTCTTGAATCTCGCTATCTTGCTTTCCTACACCGCTAAAAATAATCTTATATTTTGGTATCCCAGCCCTTAACGCTCTTCTCACCTCTCCAATAGATACGCAATCTGCCCCACTACCCAAAGTGCCTAAATGATGAATAATAGAGAGATTGGAATTTGCCTTTAACGCATAGCAAATAAGCGATTTTCTCGCTCTAAAGGCATCTTTTAAACTCAAAAAAGCTGAAGAAATTTTTTGTAAATCATATACATAAAGTGGTGTTTGATAGGTTTGTGCAAGGGCGTTGTAGTCTATATCTTTCATCTATGCTCCATCATTTTGGCAAAATCAAATCATTGTGTTTTGGTATCCTAAGGGGAGAATTTTAACCATATTAGCATAATATTATGTTAAAATCACGCTCAACTTCTTTAGATTCAAGGATTTTTATGTCGTTGTCCCCTGATAGTGTATTTATACTTGTGAGTATATTTTGCGTGGCTCTATTTGTGTTGCTTGTGGCGTTGTGGCTTTTTGGTCCTGCACCCAAAAAAGTAGAACTCAAAGAGCAAGAACAAGAGCAAAAAGTCAGCATAGAAGAGATTATGAAGATTTTAGATAGTCCAAAAAGCAATATATTAAAGCTTACCAAAGCAGTGGATATGTTTTTTGAGCATTATGATGAGCTTGATTTGAGCGATTATCGTAAGAAAAATTTTCTCTTTGCTATTACCGTTCATAGAAACACTTCAACCGAGCTTATCATACACACAGAAGAGCGTCTAAGGGAGCTTAACCCTGACTTAGAGCGAGAGCTTAATAAAACGCTCAATCGCGCCCTTGATGCAAGAGATATTTAGATTCTAAAGGATTTGAGACTTAGTATTAATGGACTTGTATGCGACATCTACTTAAAATCTTATTTTTATATATTGTGGTATTGTGTAGCTACGCTCAAGCATTGGAGTTTGCTATAAAAAATTTTAGCCCTTATGAGATTTTATTCATTCAAGATTCTTATCTCAAAACACAAAATGGCATAACTGCTCAAAATCTCTGCAACAATGGTGTGCAAGAAGCGTGCGACAGGATACATTGGCATTATGCACCCCTTTATCACATTTGGGGCAAAAACGCAGAGAGGCTAAAGATTCAACAAAAGCAGTGGGGAAAACGAGAAAGAGAGCTTTACACACAATATATAAACCTTTGTGATAATACTGATATTTTTGGCACAGATTATTCTAAAAATCCCGCCAAGCACCCTTTAAAACTGCTTCTCAAGTCAAGTCGCCAACTTTTCTTATCTATACAAAGCCTTGTGCATTACCATAGCCCACATTTATCCCAAGCAGAGCAAAATCATAAAGAGCATTGCGTTGCTCTTTCACATAGCATTTACGAAGTGGAATCTTATAATTTTCGCAGAAAAGAATATTTTCGCCCCACATTTGTTGATAATGCCCTGCTTGCTTCCTGCCTCAAGTATGATAATCTCATCTCCTGTATGCAGACATATCACCCATTAGGCTCATTATATGGTGCGTTTCTAGCAAAGTATGATAAAAACTTAGCAGATTCTACTTTTGCTCATTCTACGCTTGATACAAGCCTTTTATTACAAGCTATTTTTTCTCAATTTAAGCTTAAAAATGCGTATGAGCAAATATACGACAAACAAAGCCAATACATAAGGCTGTGTGATACATTAGAAAAACAAACGCAAATATCGCTTATACACAAGCACTACCCATTAAGTGAGCCTATCACTTCGCCTTATAATCTCCCCTTTCTCTGCATAGCCTACGAGGATAATGGGACGATATATGATCAAATCCTCCCATTTGCAGAGAGTGATAAATGGAGCGAAGAACAAGCAAAGCAGGTGTGTCAAAAAATGCGTGAATCCACACAAAGCAAGGGGCATTTTATAACCCTAGAGACTTTGTATGACCTTGAAAAGCTCAATGCAAACTTCCTTAAACAAAAGCAAGAAACAATGGCTATCTTTTCTAAACTTTGTGAAAACAAAGATGAGCTTAACTCACTCTTTGCCTATCCGTGCCAAAACTTAGAATCTGTGCATTATGCTACATTACGCACATACCTTCCCGCAGAGGGAGCTTGTCAAGGTGGCATACTCTTACGCCACAAGGCAGAATACGATAAAGAGCTAAAAGAGACAAAAGCAAAGCGGCAGCAAGAATGTCAAAAAAGACAATGTTGCTGTGTGGATTAAATCTACTTATCACTTATAATACAAAGCCTAGATTAATAACCCTTTTGTTGTAATTCTTTGTAAGAATCACAGCCAAGCTGTTCGCCTAAATCACAAGCTTTACCATATAGCTCTTTTGCCTTTACAAAGTCTT
>CAUWMC010000012.1:0-55379 GCA_963559865.1 uncultured Helicobacter sp. | reverse complement strand
GGCTATTAACACCATTTACCCTATAAGGAAAATGGAAATAAGGACAAAAGCAAAAGAAGCAGAGGATAAGAGCAATACGCTTTTAGCTTTATAGAATCTAGCTTAGTAGTACTATGATTGTAGATTCCATAAAGTAGAAAAAGTTTAAGTTTAGCACTTTGATTAGCACTTGCTTCTAATCACTTCTTATATATTTAAGCTAGAATGAAGTAGCATAAGGTGCTAAAAAGGCTTATCTTATTTTTTCTATGGCTTGAGATAGCTTTTACTAGCTTTTAGATTCTATTGCTTCTCTTTTAGGCTTAAAGTCTTTTAGCTTCATAGGTTGAGAGATTGCAGACTAGGATTTGTGAGCTAGGGTTTGCCACAAGTTGAGGTTTTTAAGTAAGCCTTGAATAAGAAGTAAAGTATTGTTTCTCTGCTCTTGTGAGTTTGGCTTTAAGGCTAAATAGGCTTAAAGCAGAAAGACTAGGTAGCATAGAGCAATGAAGCTTAAGAGATTGTTTGGGTTTTACAATCTCTAGTCTTTATAAGCTGCTTTGAATGAGTTTGTCTTTATTTCCCTTTTCCTTGTGTCTATAGAGAGAAGGCAACACCCAGCTCCATTCCGAACCTGGCAGTTAAGCTTCTCTTCGCCGATGATACTGCACCTTTCAGGTGTGGGAATGTAGGTCGATGCAGGGATAGGGAAAATCTTCTTTTTACTTCTTGTTGTGTTTTACTTGTTATGTTTTTTAGATGTATTTTTGTTTATTTATCTCAGTTTTTAAGTTGATGGTGTTGGAGTAGTTGCTTCTTTGTTTGTGGGATTTTTTTGTTGGGAATTGTTTAGGCTTGATAGATTAATGTTATGTGAATAGTATTTGTCTTTAATTTTTAGTCTTATTTATTTTGGTTGGTTTAGATGAGAGAAGGAATAAAATCATTATGAAGTTTATAAAAAAATATAATCAAGAGCTAACTTTAGGATTGTTTTGTGTGGGGATTATTCTATATGGGCTGGGGCTGTCTGGCGTTGGTAAGTCGTTCAATACACAGACATTGTTTCATATAGTGGCTTTTTTTGTGCTTATGTTTGGTTATAAAAAGATTTATTGGCGTGATATTCTTCAAATTCGCTATATTGCTTTAAGTTTACTGATTATTTTGTTGTGTGGGTTGCTGACATTGTTTGACACAAGAATGGGACTGACATTTGCTCAAAAACTAAAAACAATCAATACGCATACGATTAATACAATCTTGTTTTTCTTTATTGCCTATTTTTATGCTTTGTATGCAGAAGTAAAGCACACTAGATTCTTATTTTATATATTTACCTTGATGTGTGCTATTTGTGTGATTGCTAGTGTATATCTTTGGGTTGATAATAGCTTTGAAACGCACAATGTGCCATTATATTTTGATTATCTTGTGATGCTAAATGTGTGGCTACTAGGAGCAGTAGCTGTTTGTTTGGCAGGATTGGTGTATCGCAAAATTGCTGTTAAGCTTCTAAGTTTTGTAGGTTTGTGTCTGTGTGTATTTGCGATAATCTCAAATGGTGAAAGATCGTTTTTGTTAGCCTTGATAGGTATGTGTATAGCAGGTCTTTTTGTGTTGCGTTATCAATATAAACGCTATATTGTAGGAAGTTTTTTATTGACTTTTGTGCCACTGTGTTATGGCGTATATCTCTATACAGCAACGCTATCAGATAGATATAATTTTGCCCATATAGCGGATAACATAATTGCTGTGTGGAATACCAACCCCATAGAAATGGGACAATATGATACAAGTTGTTTTGGTGGGTATATGGTATGCTCAAAAGAGAGTTTGCAAAATGGCAAAAATGACATATCAATAGAGCATTCTTCTCTTGCAAGGATTGCTATGTATAAATCTGCCCTATATTTGATTGTGCAAGAGCCATTTAAACCACACGTAATAGGCTCGTGGAATATAGGGACTTACCTACATACCTATTATGCCAAAGATGATCCTTATAGGGTATATCTTGATGTATCGATGCATAATGGTGGAGATGGGTTATATGGTTATCCTCATATCCACTCCACACCCATAAGCTTAAGTATAGAGTATGGCTTGCTTGGATTTTTGGCAATCGCTGTATTTGTCGGTTTGATTGGCATAAAAGGGCTACAAGATTCAAAATACCCATTGCTTGGAAGTGTTGTTGTTCTTTTTGTCATAGGTATGTGTATTCAAACGCAATTTGATGTAATGTATAGTGTTAATCTTCGCCCGCTTATGTTGTTTTTTGGATTGTTTATGGGGTATATTGTTGTAAGGAAGTGTGTTGAAAATCCTTCTAACGATTAATGACATAAGCATAACCGGTGGTGCTGAACGCGTATGCGTGAATCTTGCTAATGCTTTGAATGAAGCTGGGCATCAGGTAAGTATTTTGAGCTTTTATCAAGCAAATACGCCTTTACCTTATGAGCTAGATGATAGCGTGAATCTCCATATATGGCACAATCTTTCGGAGGCGGAATATGCCAAGAAACAACATAGCAATTTGTTCTCAAAAATATATTATAAGAATTTTTATAAGTTTTTTTTATCCCTGCGTGTGTTAAAGGCTTATGGACAGCAAGATATCATACTTGTAAGCGATTGGACATTTTCTCCATTTTTTAGACACAAACAATGTCAGTATATAAAAGTGCAGCATTCCGTGCAACAGAGATATGCCAAACGCAACAATCTATTTGATACGATAATTTTTCTTGCATCTTCTCAAGCCAATACTTGGCAAAACTATCACAAAAACATCAAAGTTATTCCAAACTTTTTACCCTTTATCTCAAATAAAAACACAGATTCTAATCAGCATAGAATCATATCCGTAGGGCGACTAAGTGAGGAAAAAGGCTTTTTAAGGCTTATAGATATTTGGGAAAAGGTGCAAGAGAGAATAAATGAAGAGTTAGAATCTACACCACTTGAGCAGGTGCAGAATGTGCGGGTGCAAAATAGTGAAACGCTAGAATCTAATCCTTGCTCTACCAACTCTCCCCATTGTCATACTGAGCGAAGCGAAACATCTAAAAACCTAGAATCAAAAAAAGATATTTCGCCTTTTTTAAAGGCTCGCACAATCCGCAAGGATTTTGCCCACACTTGCAAATATGACAATATAACAATTCAAAATGACAACCACGAAAAGAATCTAGATTCTAAGCAAATCAGTGCGAAAACTGCAACGCACAAAAAAGACTTAGAATCTTGGGAGCTTATTATCGTGGGCGATGGAGTAATGAAAGAGCAAATCCAAGCAAAGATTCTAGAAAAAAACTTACAAGATACTATTATCCTAAAACCTTTCACAAAAGATATAGAATCTGAATATCTAAATGCAAGTATTTATGCGATGACTAGCCATTTTGAGGGCTTTGGTATGGTGCTTGTGGAGGCGAGTTCTTATGCCTTGCCCTGCATTGCTTTTGATATTGCCGCAGGTCCAAGCGATATTATAGAATCCAACACAAGCGGCTATCTTATACAAGATAATGACCTACAAGGCTATGCAAACAAACTCATAGAGCTAATGAGTAATAAAGAAAAACGAGAATCTATGGGGCTACAAGCAAAACAAAGAGTCAAAGAGAAATTTTCAAAAGAGGCTATTATGCCTTTATGGGAAGAAGTGTTTAGGGAGGGGAGATGAAAAAAACGCATTTATATCTTACAATTCACGACATACACGGGCAGGGTGGCACAGAGCGTGTGGTGATTAATCTCTGTTATTTATTTTATAAAAAATTTGATATTACAATCATCAGTTACTTGGGAGAAAAACCTACTTTACTTGCCCCATTGCCACAAAATGTAAAAATTATCTATCTTCATCATACTTTCCCCAAAGTGTTTTTATCTAAGCTTAAGTTTAATATCTTAATAAACTCAAAACTTTCTAATGAGCAGAATATTCTTATCGCAAATTGCAATCATTTTTTTCCTTTTATCAAAAAGGCTAGGACAAAATATATTCGCCTAGAGCATTATAACTTTGATTTTTTATTTAAAAAATACCGCCACAAATCCCCCTTATATCCTAGGGCAAGGTTTTTTGACATTTTTGTTATTTTGTCTAGTTTTGAAAAAGAATTGTATGCCAAGCTTCACGAAAACATCAAAGTTATTCCAAACTTTTTACCCTTTATCTCACAGCAAAACACAGATTCTAATCAGCATAGAATCATATCCGTAGGGCGTATGGATAATGGCGATCAAAAAGGCTTTTTAAGGCTTATAGATATTTGGGAAAAGGTGCAAGAAAGGATAAATGGAGAGTTAGAATCTGCACCACTTGGGCGGGTGCAGAATGTGCGGGTGCAAAATAGTGAAACGCTAGAATCTAATCCTTGCTCTACCAACTCTCCCCATTGTCATACTGAGCGTAGCGAAGTATCTGATCCTTGCCATACTACGCCCACTTCTTGTCGTGTTGAGCGAAGCGAAACATCTAAAAACCTAGAATCAAAAAAAGATATTTCGCCTTTTTTAAAGGCTCGCACAATCCGCAAGGATTTTGCCCACACTTGCAAATATGACAATATAACAATTCAAAATGACAACCACGAAAAGAATCTAGATTCTAAGCAAATCAGTGCGAAAACTGCAACGCACAAAAAAGACTTAGAATCTTGGGAGCTTATTATCGTGGGCGATGGAGTAATGAAAGAGCAAATCCAAGCAAAGATTCTAGAAAAAAACTTACAAGATACTATTATCCTAAAACCTTTCACAAAAGATATAGAAAAAGAGTATCTAAACGCAAGTATTTATGCGATGACTAGCCATTTTGAGGGCTTTGGTATGGTGCTTGTAGAGGCTAGTTCTTATGCCTTGCCCTGCATTGCTTTTGATATTGCCGCTGGTCCAAGTGATATTATAGAATCTCACACAAGCGGTTATCTCATAGAAGACAATGACTTA
This sequence comes from uncultured Helicobacter sp., assembly GCA_963559865.1. Classification (GTDB taxonomy): domain Bacteria; phylum Campylobacterota; class Campylobacteria; order Campylobacterales; family Helicobacteraceae; genus Helicobacter_C. Next base: position 50,432 of record CAUWMC010000012.1, on the reverse strand, counting down.
CAAGGCTATGCAGATAAACTCATAGAGCTAATGAGTGATAAAGAAAAACGAGAATCTATGGGGCTACAAGCAAGGCAAAGAGTAAAAGAGAAATTTTCAAAAGAGGCTATTATGCCTTTATGGGAAGAAGTGTTTAGGGAGGGGAGATGAGCGGGGTAAAGTTTTTTATCATCGTGCCAATTTATAATGTGGAATCTTATCTCGAGGAATGTTTAGATTCTATCATTTGTCAAACATATACGGAGTTTGAAGCCATTCTTATTGATGATGGCAGCACAGATTCTAGCGGGGAAATTGCCAAAGAGTATGCGAAAAAAGATTCTCGTCTAATGCTTGTCCATCAGGAAAATCAAGGGCTATCAATGGCTCGTAACAAGGGACTAGAGATAATTAGGCAGAAATATGTTATGCCCCCCCCCCAGCAAGAATCTTGTGATGTTACAAAGCAAAGCTACATTGTTTTTGTGGATTCTGATGATTATTTAGAATCTAATGCCTTGGAGCATATATCAAAGCTTCTTACAAAAGAGAATGTAGATGTGCTAGTTGAAAGCCATATAATAGTCCGTGATGAAAAGGGTGGCAAAAACACCTCCTGTGATTATCGCGTGTTTGCTCCACATATTAAAGGACGATATACGCCCAAGGAGCTTTTAGAAAATATGCAGGGGCAAACGCTTATAGCTACAGCTTGGGCTTTTATTATAAAAAGCAGTTTTCTTTTTGAAAGCAATATAGGGTTTATTCCGCATATTATCTATGAAGATGCTCCATTCTGCACGGAAGTGGCGATGAAAGCACAAAGTCTTTATATTGATGATACTTATGTTTATAATTATAGACTATCGCCAAATTCTACTATGCGTGGTAAGCAGACGCGAGAGAAGAAAATAAAAATAGCATTTAGTCGTTTTAAAATTCTACAACATTTTAAAGTATTACAACAACAAGCGATGGAGGGTGGTTGCATAGAGTTTGCTGATTTTTATAAGTCTATTATGTATAGTGATGTGAAGGGACTACTGCGATGTTTGGCTTATATTGGCTACGATTCAAACCTTGGCTTTACAAAAGATGACCTAAAGCCATTTCTGCCCTATATGAAAGGAAAATATCGCTTTTGCTATCATTTTCCTAGAATCTATGGTTTTCCTAAAAGGACCCGCCTAGCACTTAAAGAGTTAATTCGCTTTTTTGTCGGCAAGAAGTAGTATAGACATAAAATAAAAAATATTACAAATAAAATATGGAACACATCTTGCTTTTAGCTCTTGTGAAATTTAATTCAAAGGACTGAATATGAAAAATGGTTTGCTTAAGAGTTCAATTGTTGCAAGTTTTGCTGTGTTTGCATTGAGTGGTTGCGGAGATTTGCTGAATGTAGGCGATGCTGGTGGTGCTAGTAATAATGGGCTAATCCCACCAAGTGCTAGTAATCAGCCGATGTATTCACCAATTCAAGCTCCTACTTATCCGCCAATGCCTGGCTATAACACAAATCCTAATCTTATCTCCAAGCCAACAAGTGGCAATCAAAAGATTAATACACTTGTAGTAGAGAAAGTTGAAGTTCCGGGCTTAAATAAAGACAATCTTGAGCCAAAGTTTGACAGAGATAGAGATGAGTATATCGGTAGGAATGATACGAACAATATTCCAAATTCCCCAATGCTCACACCTGAAAATGAAATCACTCTAAGTGCGGTTGGTATAGGCGTGTCTCCTGAGAATTCACTCTCGCCCTCACAAGCCTTTGCTATGGCAAAAAGAGCAGCAATTGTTGATGCTTATCGCCAAATCGGTGAAAAAATGTATGGTATTAGAGTAAATGCACAAGATACCGTGCGTGATATGATGCTTCAAAGCTCAACTGTGAAAACAAAAGTGCAGGCACTTATCCGCAATGCTGAAGTGCTTGAGACCGTGTATAAAGATGGCTTGTGTCAAGTCAATATGGAGCTAAAACTTGATGGTAGAATCTGGCACAAGATTCTATCAAACGCACGCGCTTAAGGGATTAAGGCGAAGTGATGAATGCAATTGGCGGCATTTTTAAGCGAACATTTTTAGGGAGCATTGTTTTCTTGCTCCCTTTTCTACTTCCCTTTTTTTTGGCTTCTTGTGCTTGGCTTGAAAGCTTTGAAGATCCTGATATTAATCCCAATCAACCTCCTGTTTTAGAACCCACAAAGTTTAAGATTCTACTTATTGATACACCGCGCGTGAAGTTTTACGACTTTGCTTCATTCAAATACAACAAGACAAGCAAAAAGCTCAATGTAGAGCTATATAAGCTTGGTAAGCCTGTGAGTGAGATTGTCGTTACACCAAAGGAAGTGTGTATGGCAAAGCAATGCACTTCAAAATGGATAGCGGTTAAGAGCTTTTTTGGTGAGGTGAGCTATCCAAATCTTTTTAGCGATATTTTGGCTGCACGCGATATTTTTGATGGTGAGGGCAAACGCGTCTCAAATGATGGCACACTTTTTATGCAATGGTTTGTGCGAGGTGGGCAGGAGTTTTATTATGAGCGGAGCAAAAACAAGGTGCTATTTAAGAATCTTACTGCCAACATCACTATCGGCATTGAGGATTATATTCCACCAAGCAATCCTGCAAACTAATTTATCACTTTAGGGTTTCCTTACCATTTTTAGATACAATCACCATTTCCACTTTACAACGCATCAAGAAACACATAAGGTAGGTAAATGAGACATTTTCTTACATTAAATGACTTTTCAAAAGATGAGATTCTAGCAGTTATCAATCTTGCTGTGAGGCTAAAAAAAGAAGCACTTGCACATAATCATACGCCATATCTCAAGGGTAAGATTTTGGCGATGATTTTTGAAAAAAGCTCTACACGCACTCGCGTAAGTTTTGAGGGTGGAATCTACCAGCTTGGCGGACACGGAATGTTCCTTTCTCACAAGGATATACAGCTTGGGCGAGGAGAGCCTATCAAGGATACTGCACGCGTTATTAGCTCTATGGTAGATATGGTAATGATGAGGACAGATAAGCACGACAAGCTAGTTGAGTTTGCACAATATTCATCTGTGCCTGTGATAAATGGCTTGAGCGATGATTTTCACCCGGTGCAGCTTATGGCGGATTATCTCACAATGCTTGAGTGTGGCATTGCTGTGCCTAGTAAGTTTGCCAATGGGGAGCTTAGAAAGCCCATTGTGGCTTATATTGGCGATGGGAATAATATGGCTCACTCTTGGATAAACCTAGCAGCCATTCTTGGCTTTGAGTTGCGTGTGGCTTCTCCGCTTGGGTATTTTCCCCGTGCGGACATTGTAGAATCTGCTTTGAAGCAATGCAAACAAAGTGGTGGAGTTATTCACATTATGCAGGAGCCACAAAAGGCGGTAAGTGGGGTAAATGTGGTGGTTACTGACACTTGGGCATCAATGGGGCAAGAGGAGCAAAAAAAGGAGCGAGAAAAGGCATTTGTTGGATTTTGTGTAGATGATGCACTCATAAATCTTGCACAAGAAGATTGCATATTTTTGCATTGTCTTCCGGCGTATCGTGGGCAGGAAGTCAGTGAAAGTGTGTTGGAGGGCAAGCACAGCCGCGTGTTTCAAGAGGCAAATAACCGCCTACACGCACAAAAGGCTATTATGCTAGCTCTTGCAAAGCTTAATCACTTGCCCCTTGCTTATCCCCTAGAAGTGGAGCTATAAATGAAAAGCACAAAGCAAGATAAATGGCTACAATCTAAGGAAAAACTTGCTCAAGAGAATCTTGGAATCTTGCGGCGGATTGAAGATGACACAATGCTCCTTGCTATGCAACGCGGGGAATTTTCAAAAGATGATTTATGGTTTTTGCAAGATGAGCAGGGCGAAGAGTATGTTGTGTTCCCACAAAAGCTTTTTGTTCGCCTCCTCTCACGCATTAAGACTATGCAAGAAGAAAAGCTAGTAATGAAGCTTGAAAAAGATATTGTTTCACAAATGCCAATAGATATTGATGATGCGATGGCGGTAGCGAAAAATATTTTAGAATCTTTGCGTTTAAAAGATGGGAATTTGCCAGAGATCAATACTGCCATTCTTGCCAAAGATATTAAAAAGAAGCACCCAAATTTGTTTTTTGATATTGATTATTTGCGTAAGCCTAGATAAAAGGAGAAGTTTTGAGCCAAAATATTGATTTTAATGCTTTTGTGAAATATTCAAAATCAGCTCCGCGTTATACAAGCTATCCTACGGCAGTGGAGTTTAGAGAATCTTGGAATGATATAAGTTATAGAGAAGCTTTAAAGGAAGCAGATTCAGTGTCTTTGCCACTTTCTCTTTACACGCATTTGCCATTTTGCCGCTCTGCTTGTTACTTTTGTGGGTGCAATGTCGTCTATACAAGCAAGGAAGAGAAAAAAGAGCGTTATATACATTATCTAAAGAAAGAGCTTGCTTTGCTTAAAGATTCTATGGATACTTCGCGTGAAGTGGTGCAGTTTCATTTTGGTGGGGGGACACCGACATTTTTTAATGCCAAAGAGCTTGAAAGTGTCATTGGGCTTATCCGTGGCGTGTTTGGGAATTTTGCTAAGAATGCAGAAATAAGCTGCGAGGTTGATCCGCGGTTTTTTTCGCGTGAGCAAATGGCTGTTCTAAAGGCAAATGGTTTTAATCGTTTGAGTTTTGGGGTGCAGGATTTTGATGAAAGGGTGCAAGAGGCTATACATAGGAAGCAAAGCGTTGAGATTGTGAGTAATGCCATTGCCCTTGCGCGTGAGTTTGGAATAGAATCTGTGAATTTTGATTTGATTTATGGGCTGCCTTATCAAAGTGAGCAAAGCTTTGCAGATACTTTGCAAAAGGTTGTTGGATTAAGCCCAGATAGATTAGCGATTTTTAATTATGCACATTTGCCGTGGATGAAAAAGACAATGCGTAAAATTGATGAGACAACTCTGCCAAATCCCGCCCAAAAGCTTGAGATTCTAAAAAATACGATTGCATTTTTACAAGAGCATAATTATGCGATGATAGGTATGGATCATTTTGCCAAAAAGAGTGATGAGCTGTATTTGGCTAAGGCAAAAAATGAGCTTCGCCGTAATTTTCAAGGCTACACGACACGAGGATTCTCACAAACCATTGGCATAGGGCTAACAAGCATTAGCGAGGGATTAAGGTATTATTCCCAAAATTATAAGGATATGCAGGAATATGAGAGAGCTTTAGATGAGGGGCGATTGCCCGTTGAGCGAGGTGTGAAACTAAGTGAAGAGGATATTTTGCGTAAAGAAGTGATTATGGGGCTTATGAATAATCTGCGACTTGATTTTGAAAGCATTGAAAAGCGATTTGGGATTGAGTTTAGGGCGTATTTTGCCGATGAATTAGAATCTTTACGAGAATATGAAGAGCTTAGTCTTATACAAATCACGCCTTCAAGCATAGAGACTTCGCCCACAGGCGGTATGCTTATCCGCAATATTGCTATGGTATTTGATGCGTATTTACAAAATGATAATACAAAGCGTTTTAGCAAGACAATTTAGGAGCGATGATGCTTGATTTACAAAGCGTGGCAAGTGCGTGTGTAAAGTGCGGAAAGTGTATCCCTCATTGCACCATTTATATGGCTAATCGTGATGAAGTTACCTCTCCGCGTGGGTTTTTGGATTTGCTAGGGGCGTATAAGCGAGGCGATTTGGAGCTAGATAAACAAAGTAAAGAAATTTTTGAATCTTGTTTTCTTTGCACCACTTGCGTAACGCACTGCCCTTCAAGTTTGCCTGTTGATGTGGCAATAGAATCTGTGCGTGTGGATATTGCACAAAAATATGGTATTGCGTGGTATAAGAGAGTGTATTTTTACCTCTTGCGTCATCGCAAAGCAGCGGATTTTGTGTTTAAATTTGTGCATTTTATTATGCCTTGTGCGTTTAAGGAAGAAAATGGGCGGCTTATCAGTCGGCTAAAGCTATTTAAGGGTGCGGATTCTAAAAGGGCTAAACGCTCCGTTTTTCCTGTGTGGAGGAAGTCATTTTTACAAAAGTATCAAGGTGAGATTCTCCCAAAGGCTGAATCTGCTCCTAAAAATACCTTACAACATAATAGGGTAGCGATTTTTATTGGCTGCTTGAGTAATTATAATTATGTCAATGTTGGGGAAAGTCTGCTTGAGATTCTAAGTCATTTGGGTATTAAGGCATTTGTCCCACATTTGCAGGAATGCTGTGGTGCGCCGGCATTTTTTACCGGAGATGTGAAGAGCGTGGTGCATTTGGCAAAGAAAAATATTGATTATTTTGAGAGTTTTTGGGATAGTATTGATGCGATGATAATACCTGAAGCAACCTGTGCAGCGATGATTAAAAAAGATTGGCTTCACGCTTTAAGCTCAGATTCTAATCTCACAGATTATGCACAAAGGCTTGAAAAACTTTTACCAAAGATTTATATGGCGAGTGAGTGGCTTTATCATCACACGCCTTTAAGCGAGATTATCCCATCAAATATTGGTAAAGGGCTGATTACCTATCACGATCCTTGCCACGCTAGGAAGGTGCTAGGTGTGTATAAAGAACCGCGTTCATTGCTGTCAAAAAGCTTTAGCTTAAAAGAGATGAGCGATTCAAGTAGATGCTGTGGGTTTGGTGGGATTAGTATGCAAAGCTCACGCTATGATCTTACGCTTAAAGCTGGAGTGCCAAAGGCGGAGATGATAGAGCAAAGTGGAGCAGAGATTGTCAGTGCGGAGTGTGGGGCGTGTCGTATGCAGATTGATAATGCTCTAACACAAATAGATTCTAAGGTGCGTTTTTCTCACCCATTGGAGCTTATCGCACAGGCTCTTAGGGCTAAAGTATAAAATAATGTGAAAGCTAGGGTAATTTTGCTTGTTTTGGTAAAAAATAGGCAAAATTTAAACGCATTTATACTGCTTTTTGATATAATCCGCACATTGCCGATAATATGACATTAGAATGAGTTTCCAAAGGACATTTGATGAATGAGCTTTTACTGAAGACGATTGATAATTTACCCCCATTGCCCAAAACCGTGATGAAGTTGCAGCAATATGTAGATTCTTCTGGTTCTGAGGTGCAAGTGCAGGGTGTTGTTGATATTATTTCTAAAGATCCACTTTTGACAGGGGATTTACTGCGTTTGGCAAACTCTCCATACTATGGATTTTCTCGCGAGATTTCTACGCTCAATCAGGTTGTATCTTTGCTTGGTATCAGTAATGTCAAAAATGTCGCTATTGCTAACTCTTTGCGTGGAAGCTTTAAGATTGATGTTTCGCCCTATGGATTAGATACGCAGGAGTTTTTGGGGAATTGTAGTAAAGAGGCGGATTTTATCTCTGAATGGTTTTCACAAACTGATAAGAAACTCGCTCAAGTGCTTGTGCCTTGTGCTATGCTATTGCGTTTGGGAATGATGCTTTTTGCCAATACGCTTATTCAAAGCGGGAAGGACAAGGAGTTTTTAGCTCAGCTCAAAGAGAGTAATTTTGCTGATATTGGTGCGGTTGAGACCGAGTTTTATGGACTGGATCATCTTACATTTTTGGGCTTTTTGTTTGATCATTGGAAGTTTGATGAGATTCTCATTCAAAGCACAGCATATATTACAATGCCTCACGCCGCATCTGATGAGGTTAAGAAAAATGCTTATGCTCTAGCCATAGTTAATAAGGTCTTTGAGCCATATAATGGAGGAAATGCTTACAGTATGGAAGATGCCGTTGCCCTGATTAAAGAGGCTAAGACACAAAATATTGTTTTTGATATGGATAGATTCTTTGAGATTCTCCCAACTGATGCAAAGCTAAATATCGGTAAATAAACCCTCATTTCTCTTGCTTGTTACCATTAAATCTAGAATCTTTAGCTCTAGATTTAATTTTTATCCCAAACGCTCACTTTTTTTGCTGTTTTTTCTTAAGCTTAAGCTGTTTTTTTTTTTTTTGAAATAGAATGCTTCTCTCACTTTATGTGAAACATTAAAAAAAGGAGCAGAAAATGAAAAGGATTCTAATAAGTGCGGCAGTGGCATTGACATTAGTAGGTTGTGGAAACACATTAGAAAAAGACGATGTGGTTTGTGTGGTAGAGAGTGGCACACCTTCTAATCAGTTTCAAATGATTGCTCAAGATGCTATTTTAGTTGCACGGATAAGGTTGGTAAGCCTGTTAGCGGAGTGATAGAGATTGATGAGGCAAAAAAACATCACTTTCAAAAGGATATAAAAAAGCTCCATATTAATAATGGGTTTATCGCAAAATATGAGTATGAATATATCAATGGTGATTTTGAAGGAAAGCGTGAGATTGTCTTTGAAAACGGCAAGTTTGCAAAGAATATTGAAGATGGAAAAGATATAGGGTGGAAAGAAAATACTAGTAATAACTTGATTAATGCTGTTAAGCCAATGGTTTTAGAACTTACGATAAAGCGAGACTGAAACATAATTTTGTTTGCAAGTGTTGTGGGCAAGGTTTTTTTGCATAGTTTTGTAGCTTAGGCATCAGTCATTGATTTTACTTCACGAGTCCATCGCTAAAGCTTTTTAAGCTTTTTTGAAAGACATTTTCGCCTGTGTTAAGGGGAGAGTTGGATAGACTTGTGTGGCATTGTATGCAGGAGTTAATGACATAATGCTCTTTAGCTAGGCTTGGAGCTTGAATCTTGCTTATATCGTGGCAAGCAAAGCAGTCTTCTCCGCAGCCGCCCATATCAATTTGTGCCATTTTGGCATCAGTGTGGCAGGTTTTACACCCCAGCATTGCACTATGCCGTATGTCATTTTGATAATCTAATTTCGCGTGGCAGCTTTTGCAATCCCCAGTGCAGGCAAACACGCCACTACACATAAGAATAAAAAGTAGAATCTTCCTCATTGCACACATCTTATCACCCACCGCCCACAAAGTCTAATATCTCCACTTCATCACCATTTTGCAATATATATTCGCTCCATTTTTCTTTCTTTAGCACCTGTGTATTTACCGCTATTGCCATTGCCTTATGCGTAATGTCAAGTTTTTCAAGCAGTGCCAAAATCGTGCTAGATTCTAGCTCATATACTTTGCCATTGAGTAAAATCTGCATATGCTCTCCTTGTCGCCAAAAAATTATTTATCAAAAAATTTATAATAGCCATTGTTGATATTTTTCTGCGGGGTGCGTGATAGGGCTAAATCCCCATCTTGCAAATCTTTTGTTATCGTGCTACCCGCACCAATAAGCACATTTGAGCCAATCTCAAGTGGTGCGACAAGCTGCACATCACTGCCTACAAAAACATTTTTACCAATGATTGTTTTATGCTTTTGTTTGCCATCATAATTACAAGTTATCACTCCAGCCCCGATATTGCTTCCTTCATTCGCTTCGCAATCGCCCAAATAGCTCAAATGCCCCGCTTTCACACCACGCAATATACTTGCCTTTGTTTCTACAAAATTGCCGATATGCGTATGCACAAGATGGCTTTTTGGGCGGATATGTGCCATAGGACCTATATCACTAGATTCTATAATGCTAGATTCCACCACGCTATGGGCTTTAATATGAGAGTTTATAATCTCGCAATTCCCTAGAATCTGCACACCTTGTTCTAAGATACACTCACCGCTAAACTTCACGCCAGATTCAATATAAATCGTATGGGGCAAGTGCATAATCACCCCTTCTTCCATAGCCGCATTGCGTAGTCGCTTTAATATTACTTCTTGAGCTAGAGATAGCTGAAGTTTGGAATTTACCCCCATAAATTCTTCCTCTTCAACTTGTAGTGCGGCTATCTCAACGCTATTCTGTCCCGCATAAAAAATCACATCTGTAAGATAAAATTCCTTTTGGTTATTGTTATTTTGCAAAAGTGGCAGGTAAGATTCTAAAATATTTTTGTGAATCTTATACACCCCAGCATTGACATCTTTGATATGTAGCTCTTCTTGTGTGGCGTCTTTTTGCTCTATGATTTTTTGCACTTTGTTATGTTCTAGCACCACGCGTCCATAGCCGTTTGGATTTTCAAGATGCAAAATACTCATCACGATTTTGGCAGGATTCTCACAAAGTTGCTTAAGCGTTTGGCTACGCACAAGGGGCATATCACCATTAAGGATAAGAATCTCATCGTATTTATACATAAAAGAGTGTTTTGCTCTCTCCCCACTCCCGCCTTGCATAATCGCCCCACCAGTGCCCGGATAGTTTGCATAATCCTGTGTGTGAAAATGCAAATATCCATTTTCACAAGCTTGTGGATAAGATTCTGCAATCTTTTCTCTCACCAAAGATTCTTGATGAAATAGCACAATATGCACATCATCGCTCAAATTCAAAGCTTCATCAATGGAATAAAAGAGCATTGCCTTGCCACATAGGGTATGTAGCACTTTGGGAGTATTTGACTTCATACGCGTTCCTGCTCCAGCTGCCAAAATCACCACCGATACACTCATTTTCACTCCTTTTGACTTCACTTTTTATGTAATTTTAACACACTAAATCCTATAATACGCCCCTTAAGTTTCATTTTTGGAGTAATTTTTGAAAAAACTCATAGGTATTGTATTGCTTTGTATGTGTCATTTTGCTTATGCAAATCCACAAAGCCCAGATTCTCCAAATGCCAATCTCACTCCAGCCCTACCAGCCCCATCAAATATTGCTCCTCTGCCTTCGCTCCCTAAAAACCCCGTGTTGCCTTCAGTGGATTTATCGCTTACCACACCACAAGAGCCAACCGAGCTAGTTGCAACGCTTAATATCGTCCTTATCATCACGCTGCTTGTGATTGCCCCCTCACTTGTGCTTGTGATGACAAGTTTTACACGCATTGTCATTGTCTTTGCCTTTTTACGCACGGCACTTGGCACACAGCAGTCCCCACCAACGCAAGTTTTGGTCAGTCTCGCACTTGTTTTGACTTTTTTTATTATGGAGCCTGTGGCGACAAAAAGCTATGAAGTGGGTATAAAGCCCTACACTGAAAAGCAAATCTCTTATGATGAGGCATTTGAAAGAGCCATTGTGCCTTTTAAGGATTTTATGATTAAAAATACACGAGAAAAGGATTTGGCACTCTTTTTTAGAATCCGCAACCTTGAAAATCCCCAAACCGTTGATGATGTGCCGCTAACCGTGCTTATTCCGGCATTTATGATAAGTGAGCTAAAGACAGCATTTTGGATTGGATTCTTGCTTTATCTACCCTTTTTGGTCATTGATATGGTGATAAGCTCCGTGCTTATGGCGATGGGTATGATGATGTTGCCTCCTGTTATGATTTCACTGCCTTTTAAGATTCTAGTCTTTGTGCTTGTTGATGGGTGGAATCTGCTGATTGGGAATCTTGTGCAGGGCTTTAAGTAGCTTGACTTGAGTTAAGATTCATTATGAAGTGTCAGCATTTTGGTGTATGTGGCGGCTGTGAGCTAGATTCAGATTATGAAAAACAGCTAGAATCTAAGCTCAAGCAAACACAGCAGGAATTTAGCTCCATTTTTTCTTCCACAGGATTTTCTCCCGCACAACTTAGCGTGTATGCTTCGGTGGAATGGGGCTTTAGAGCAAGGGCGGAGTTTAGATTCTACACGGATAAGGATAGGCTATATTTTGCGATGAGCAATAGAGAGAAAAATCATCGCACCCCTATCACACAATGCCCGATTTTGCTTCCTTTAATTCAAAAAGCTATGCCCTTAGTCATTGAGGGTTTGGAGGCAGATGAGCTTTTACGCACAAAAGTTTATGCCTGTAATTTTTTGGCAAGTATGGGCTCACAAGAAGAGATTATCATCTCGCTTATTTATCACAAAAGGCTAGATTCTCTATGGGAGCAAAAAGCTCAAGCTATGCGTGATTGGCTGCATAAAAAGCTTGGTGTTCCCACACATATTATTGGAAGAGCTAAAAATCAAAAAATAGTCCTTGGCTATTCTTGTGTGCGTGAAAGCTTAAGACTTTTTGCAGATTCTAAGCAGGAGCGGATTTATTCCTATCTCAAGCAAGAATCTAGCTTTTCTCAACCTAATCCCTTCATCAATACCAAAATGCTTGAGTTTGTTAGCACTCATCTTAAGGTGCTTTACCCCCACCCTACGAGCGATATGCTTGAGCTTTATTGTGGAGGCGGGAATTTTAGCATTGCTTTAAGTGGCATTTTTAGGCAGATTCTCGCTACTGAAGTGGTCAAGTCTGCTATCTCACTTTTAAAGCAAAATATGCAGCTTAATGCTTGTGAAAATATTACGCCTGTGCGGCTTAATGCCCTTGAAACGCAAGTGGCATTAAGTGGAGAGCGGGAGTTTTTTAGGCTAAGGGGCATTGATATAGGGCATTTTGCTTTTGATTGTGTGCTGATTGATCCACCAAGAAGTGGCGTTGGTGAAGCAAAGATTCTGCATTTTTTGCAACAATTTAGCACGATTGTGTATATTTCGTGCAATCCCCATACACTTTTGCAAGATTTGCAAACGCTGACACAAAGTCATAGGATTTTATATTTTGGGCTTTTTGACCAGTTTCCACATACCCATCATAGAGAATCTGCACTTATTCTACGCTCTAAATTACTACTTCCTTAGCACCAAAACAAAGATAGACAACGCAAAAAGTGGATTAAACCCAACGCCTAAAAATGGCAACACCAATACAAATCCGCCCCTTGTGTAAAACATACTGCCAACATACTAGCAGCAATAATTTTACCTATTTGCATATCCTCTCCTTGAAAATATTTATACTAAATACTGCTTAAAAAATGCCGTGATTTTTGCAAAGGGGATAATATCTACTTTATCGTATAAATCCGTGTGCGAAGCGTTTTTGACGATGAAAAGCTCCTTATTTTTACCCTTAAGCTTTTTATACGCATCTTCGCTAAAATACCTACTATGTGCCTTTTCTCCGTGTATCAAAAGCACTGCATTTTCAATTTCATCGCTATAAGTTAGAATCGGCATATTCAAAAAGGGCAGCATTGAAGTGCGATTCCACCCGCCATTAGAGTTTAGCGACCTTTGATGATAACCCCTTTTTGTCTTGTAATAGGCGTGATAGTCTTTTACAAATTCTGGTGCATCGCTTGGCAGTGGGTCTATCACACCTCCTTCTAGGGCATACACACCGCTTTTATAGTCTTTTAGCCTTTGGTCTGCTAACTCTTTTCGCTTTTTATTCCTTGCTTCTTTGCTATTTTCTTTATCAAAATAGCCATTTGCATACACACGACTCATATCATACATCGTAGAAGCAAGAGTAGCCTTAATGCGTGGGTCATTTGCCGCAGCATTAATCGCAAAGCCCCCAAAGCCACAAATCCCCACAATGCCGATTTTACTAGAATCCACATTAGGATAAAGGCTTAAAAAATCCACTGCCGCACTAAAATCCTCTGTATTTATATCAGGCGAAGCGACAAAGCGAGGAAGCCCACCACTCTCACCTGTAAAGCTTGGGTCAAAGGCTAGAGTGATGAAGCCATTTTCTGCTAAAGTTTGTGCATAAAGTCCGCTCACTTGCTCCTTTACCGCACCAAAGGGACCACTTAATGCGATAGCTGGAAGTTTAGAATCTTTAAGATTCTTTGGCAGATACAAATCAGCGGCAAGTGTGATTCCATAGCGATTGTGAAAGGTTACTTTTTGATGAAGCACCTTAGAGCTTTTAGGGAAAGTCTTATCCCATTTTGTGCTAAGATTTAGCTTTTCTTCTCTAAATTTTTGTGTGTTAGGGCTTTGAGCTTTTGGGCTACTTTCTTTAGCTAAAAGCGTGTTGCCTACAAGTAATGCTCCTGCTCCTATGCCAACTTTTTGTAAAAAATCTCTACGATTTTGTTTTGTTTTCATTATGTGTCCTTTAAATAAATGTGAAATATAGAATTTAGATTCTATGTGTGAAAGTATAAAGCCTAACACCTAGTGTCTGTCAAGGGGGAGTTGTGGATTTGTTGGATAGATTATAGATTTTTAAGTTTGAATAAATTCTAATGCTCTCTTGTAGTAGCTTTCATCAATCTCACACGCTACCAAATCAAAGCCTAGATTTTTACAAGCAATGGCTATCGTTCCGCTTCCTAAATGTGTATCAAGGATTTTATCGCCTTGTTTAGCAAACATTTTTAAAAGCCATTCATAAAGTTGCACGGGCTTTTGGGTTGGGTGAATTTTATTGCGATTTTTACGCACGGAATAATAAAAAATTTTAGATGGTTTATCAAAAGAAGTCCAGGCAAGTTCAGCCATAGAAAAATTATTAAGGCTTTCTGGTTGATTTTTATCCCAAATGACAAAGCATTTATTGTAAGGATTTCTACCCCAAATTTCTCCAAAATAGTTTCCACCCCATATAATTTGATTTTTACTAACCCTAAAAAGCTCGTTAAAATATTCGCTTGTAGGTTTTATATCCCATTTGCTATACTCATTTTTATTAAATTTATAATCTCCTCCGCGTGGAGTTTTATTTAAGATTCCATAAGGAGGGTCGACAATGGCTAAATCAAAATAATTATCCTCGTATCTTGCCATTAAGTCCATATTGTTTTCATTTGTAATTTGTATCATTTTCCAAGTCCAAATTTTAAAATACTAAGATTTGAAATATGCTCACTTATATCTTTGCCTAAATTTTGCATAATGATAGTATCAAATTCGTCATAGTCAATTTTCCTTATATTATTATCAATGCAGTTATAAAGATATTCTGCAAAAGTGTTTGCTAAAATAATTACATTTGGAGTGTCCCTAATGTCTCGTTTTGTGGCTGGGACATAGCGTGGCGTTATGATTATGGTGTATTCCCCACCTATGTGTTCTCTATGTTCTCTTAACCTGCTTGTATTGATTCCAAGTAGTTTGTTGGCTGTGGATTTTGCCTCTACTGCGAATTTTTTTCTTTTTGTGATATATAAGCATTCTATATCCGTTTTACCAGCTCCACTTAGTTTTTTAGCTTCTATGTTGTAAAACATATTAAACCCATCTACAAGCACATTTTCAAACAAATCGCTTGTTTCTTTGTTAGGATTATTAGAGTATGTTTCTATAAGCTTTGGAATCTCAAGATAACTTTGCACTTCATCGCTAAATGCACCGATTGATTCAAGTAGGATTTTTGGATAGTAGCCATAAATTTCTTTAACTACATCAATACGCAATCGCTCACTATCATTTAATAATAAAGGCGCATTTAAAAAGGAATCGATTTTTCTAGTTTTAATACAAAATCTTTTAAGCTATGTGTAATAGCAACACTATTGCTTGTAATTTTTCTAAAAGTATTAGTATTGCCGTGTTGTAAATGTGTGATGATTTCCCCACTTGTTTTTTGTAAAATCCCAGCTGAACATAACAAATTACTTGTATAGTAATCCCACTCATACACAGCATTAACATAAGTGTGTGGGTCGCTATGAAATAAATCTGCAATTTCTTTGTGCGTTTTTGCCCTTAAGGATAAAATATTTACTATAAGATTTTCATAGCTGTCTCTATTAATTGTTTCTACAAATACGACCAAATAAGCAACTTCATACGCATACAATTTATAGTCTAATCTCTCATCGCTTAAAAGTCTAAAAATCAGTCTAAATGGGTAAAGCTTAAATTTTTTATCACTACCTCCGTGTGGGTGTTCAAATTGCATACCCCAAAGCATAGTAAGAAAAATCTTTGTTCTTATGCTTTCATTATTAATATTTTTTAAAAATAAATTCCCAAGCGGACTAAACAAAAAGCGTTTGTTTCCGTTGATTTTTGCTTGATAACCAAACATATAGAAAGAAAGTTGGTTGATTTTATGGCTAATTGCGTCTAAAACTAAATTTGGATTGCGTTCGTTATACAAGCCAAGTTTTTTTAAATGGAGATTAAGTTTTTTCTTATCTTCTTTATTAATTTGTGTTTTTGAAAAACTTTTAAGAATCTCTGCCAAACTCACAAGCAGGTTAAAGTTTCGTGTATGACGATATAAAATCCATTTTTCTTTTTGAATTTGTTTTGCCACTATACTTGTATCCCCGAAACAATTTCTTTCACTAAAAGTGGTGGGATACACTCTCCAATACAACGGCGAATAAGCAATTCTGGTGTATCTGCTGGAATATCCCAATCAGTTGGTAAAGAACTAAGTAACATAAGCTCAAGTGGTGTTAAAACCCTTGCATCGCTATAAGTGCCATCGCTTTTTAATCGCCCTGGGTGGACATTATTTTGTGAGCTTATAGCGTCATTTCTAATTGTAATTGTTGGTGCTGGTTCGTCCCATTTTATACGCCGATAAGTTGTGTTATAAGCTTTTATGCGTTTGCCTTTATTGCGTGGGTAAAATTTATCATTATTAAAAGCGGTATCACCGCTTTTCGTATGCCTCATACATTCTATATGTGCTTTTGTGTGTTTTCTTGCAAAATGCCATTTTAAATTTGAGCTTTCCCCAGCTTCCAGACTTGGTAATGAGCCTATAACATCTTTCACGCTTAAACGCCGTTGTTTGTTTGGCTGATTCCAAACTAATCCTTTTTGATACATTTTCACAATAGCCCTTTTTCTTGTTTGTCCCACGCCATAATCGGCACTATCATAGATTCCAAACTCTATATTGTAAGTTTTAAAAGTATCTTTTAAAATATCTATGATACTTTTAGTTTGATTATTATGGATAAATTTAATTTTCAAAAAAGCAGGGACATTTTCAATTAAAATATATTTTGGATTTGTAATTTTTATAAATTCAATGACTCTAAAAATTAAAAAATTTCTCTTATCATCAAGCATTTTTTGCATATTTCTATTTTTTCCTGCCACACTCATACCTTGACAAGGTGGCGAGGCTAGTAAAAAATCTAATTGCTTTGGAGTATGCTTTAAAATCTCTTTAAAAATTTCATCATCTAAAATATTTCCGCAAATCATTTTTGAATTTTTGTGATGTTGTCTGTAAAGTTTAGCCCTTTGCTCTAAAAGCTCGTTTGCCACTACAATGTCAATCCCACAATCATTTAAATACATTTCAGCAAGTCCAGCACTAGCAAACAAAGAAACGCCACTCAATCGCATTAAAACTCCTCAAGTTCGTGCCATTATACCAAAATAAAAATTAAGAATTATTAGAAAACCCCACATAAATTTATAGTGAAAATAATCTCATAAAAGCCTGACACCTAGTGTCTGTCAAGAGGAAAATGCAAGATTTTGAGCTTATTTAGGCTAAGGCTTGAAAGTAGCTAGAAGTTCAAAGTTAAGCTTAAGAAATGTAGTCCATTTGGTTAGAGTTATGCGACTTTTAGTAATCCTTAACACTGCTTTTTACACTCTTTATAATCCCTGCTTTGTGGGTTAAAGGTATCTATGCCCTTTTCTATCATCTCATCATACAATCCAATTTTTGTCTCTAGCTTTTGTGAAATCTCTTGCAAGGCAGCGATATGCTCTTGTAGATTTGTGTAGCTTTTTTGCAATAATGCCCTGCGTTTTGGTGCGGTTTTAATACCCCCGCTTAAAGCCTCCGCATACTCGCGAATTTCTTTTAAACTCATTCCACATTGTCTAAGCCACTCTATCCATCTTGCCCACTCCATATCACTCTTTGCAAAGTAACGCACCCCATTTTCATCGCGTTCTACAAGAGGGAATAGCCCCTTATCAAGCCAGAATCTAATTTTTCTTGATGGAATCCCTGTCATTTTCTCAACTTCTATGATTGTGTATGCCATTTGTTGTCCTTGTCGTTTCTTGTAATTATAGGGTAAAAAGTGAATAACCCCTAGCAATCCCAGCCAAAAAGGCTTTTATTGCTATCAAGCTGTGTGATAGAATCTCTCTCGTTTCGCGTTAAGCTAAAGTCAAAAAGTGTGAGATTTTCTTGCAATCGCTTTAAACTTGAAGCCTTTGGGATAATACTCATTCCTTTATCTAGCAGAAATTTCAAAGCAATTTGTGCGGTGCTTTTATGATGGGCTTTTGCTATGCTTTGCAGAGTCTCATTTGTAAAAATGCCATTTTTCCCACAGGCTAAAGGACTCCACGCTTGCAAGTGTATATTTTTAGATTCTAGAAATTTTTTCAAGTCATTTTGCTGAAAGAAAATATGTGCTTGGACTTGATTTAGCACCGGCTTAACACGCACAGAATCTAAAAAATCCTCCAAAAATCTGCCATAAAAATTTGAGATTCCAATCGCACGGATAAGCCCTTTGTGATACGCCTCTTCACAGGCTTTATACATTTCTTTAGCATTTGCGTAAGGCTCGTGGATTACAAGCAAATCTACATATTCTAGCCCTAGATTTTGTAGGCTACCCTCTATGCTTTGCCACGCCTTTTTGTAGGACATATTAGATGAGAGCTTTGTGGTGATGAAAAGATTATTTCTTTGCAATGGGTGGCTTGAATCGTTTGAGCTAACTTCGCTAGATTCTATATGGGCTGATTGCTTGTGTGGGCTTGAAATTAGCGTGGTGTTAGAATCTACAATGCTATTAGAATCTAAATGTGTTGTGGAATGAATGCTAAAAACCCTAGATTCTTTTGTTTGCAAATTAGAATCTTTTAGAGTTTGCATAGCCCACGCTATGGCTATGCCTAGCTCCTTTTCATTTTTATACATCTGTGCGGTATCAAAGAGTCTGTATCCAATTTGCAGGGCATTTTGCATTATCTCTATGCCCTTTTGCCCACAAAGATCATAGGTCCCAAGCCCAATACTAGGCATTTTTATATCATTATTTAGGGTGATGTATTGCATTATTTTTCCTTTAATATTTTTTGAATCTTAGATTCAACTTGGCATTATAAAGCCTGACATCTAGTGTTTGTCAAGGGAGTTTGTGGAATTTGTAATATCTAATGACTTAATTTAGCAAGATTGAAGCTTACCAACTTGTCGTTAAAATTTTTAAATTTTTGCGACTCTTTTTACATTCAATATCGCATTTATCTTTTAAAGCAAAACCTGAAGCATATCTCTTAAGCGTTTAGATTCTGCACTTTGTGTGGTGCTAAGGCGCAAAAGTGGAAAATTGTGCTTTTTGCAAATGCTATCTTTAAGCCTATCGCGATTTAGCTGCTTATGTGTATGGTGAAACGCATAGCCATCAATCTCAACAGCAAGCAAAGGGGCTTTATCCATAATATGATAGATGATAAAATCAAAATGTGTGAGTGGATTTTGCGCATAGAGCTTTTCTTCTTGCGTGAGAGCTTCATCTATTTTAATGACTTTAGCAAGGGGTATGTGCGGCAAAACATCAAGGCTATGGTAAGAATCTTGCTGAAGTATGTCTTTGATAAAAACAAAGGCAATATTTTCTGAATCAAATTGTGAGATACGCCTTTTGCCCTTGAGATACAATTCTCTTGCTTGTGCATTTGCTTTATAGAGCAAATCAAAGATTGAATAAACTTTGCTTTCTATGGGTTTTGCACTTTGATAGGTGATATAACGGATAAAGTCATTGATATTTGTGTTTTGTTTATGGCACACATCATAAGATACGATGAGTTTTAGCTGTTTTTTAGCTCGTGTAATGGCGACATTTAGCATTTTGCTATCATCGATAAAATCATTGCTTTGATTATCCGTAGTTGCGATGATGATAAGGTCTTTTTCTCTGCCTTGATATTTATGCACAGTGTCTGCTTCAATCTCGCCCACTGCATTTTGTAAATGTGCTTTTTGCTCATTATAGGGAGTGATAATGCCTATTTCGTGCGACTCTATGGTGGTGCTTGGCAGGATTTCATTGGCAATAATGTCAATTTCTCTTTGATTGTAATGCCCCCTTGCGTGATTGCCAGCAGGACTGACATACACTTCTAGCACATTTGTTTCTCCATTATCTTCACTTAAAATGACAAGTGCATTGTCATAAAACTTTTGATTGCAAAAATTGATGATTTTAGGATGGCAGCGGTAATGCTCTTTAAGCAAAACTCTAGGGGCATTTGGCAAAACACTACACACAGAGCTTAAAAAAGAATGCTGCACATAGTCATAGCGTGAGGGGATTTTATAGTGTGTAGTAATCTCTTGGATTTGTTGAGATGTTGTAGAATCTACCACATTTGGTAATTGCTTTGTATCTCCTACAATCACAATATTTCTAGCCACACTTAGAGCCAAAACACCTGTTACTAAATCTACCTGCGAGGCTTCATCAATGATTAAATAATCAAAGAGAAAATCTCGCCCAAAACAATTTTTGATAGCGTGTGTGGTGCTAAAAATTATGGGGTATTCATCGCAAAACTGCTCTGCATTATTAAACATATCCTTTTCGCTAAAAATAGGTCTTTGCGTGCGGTTATCGTATCTAATCCGCACAGATTCACGCAAAAGGGTAAAAGAATATTCTTGCAAATGCTCTAGTGTTTGTGCAGTGCGTAATGTCTCTAGGCGTTTTGTGTCGTGGGTGAGTGTTTCCTTGGCAGTAGCGATACTTTGCACATAATAGGCGTATTCAAAATGTTGGATAATATCTTGCAAAGGAAGTTTATAAAAAGCAAAATTTCCAATGTGCTGTATCAAGCAGAGTTTGCATACAAGCAAAAAATATCGCCAACCTTTTGGGGTGTTTTCAAAAGCGATCTTTGTCTTGAGTAAAAGGGCAGAATCCTTTTGCAAAGATGTCAAAAAATGTGGATATATCTGTAAATTTTCTTGCATTGTAAAATGGCGAAACTCTAGCTCCAATGCACTAAGAAGAGATTTTTGCTTTGCGATAGCATTTTGTAAAGTAAAAATCTCTTGTGCTTGTGTGTTGAGCTTTTGTATGGCTTGATAGAGTGTGTCCTTTTCCTCTTGTGTGATGGATTGTGCAAAATCTGGGTAGGTATGTGATTGATTTTGCAAAAACTGCTTGATATTGTCTTTTTTACCAAGCTTTGCGCATAGATGTGTCAAGCCATATTTTTCTAGCTTCATAAAGACATTATCTGTCGCGGCGTTATTGTTGGAAACCACAGCTACATTTTTGCCAAGAAATATAATATTTGCAATGATGTTTAATATACTTTGTGTTTTGCCTGTGCCAGGAGGTCCTTCTATGATACTTACTTGAGATTCTAAAGCATTGTAAATTGCTTGAAATTGTGAAGCATTTAAGCCAAATGGCGAAAGTATGGGAGAATCCATATCGTTCTTGTGTGGCTGACTTGCGCATAAATAATGACTCAAAGCACTCTCTTTTGCTACCATATCTATTTTGTTGTATGCCTTTGAGAGAAGCGACTTATTTTCCTCATTTTTTACCCCTACGATAGTAGCCAACTCTTTGCAATACAAAAAAACATCGGCATTACAGCCTTTTGTATCTGGCAATAGCATTGTCGTTTCTAGCAGTTTTGTTGTCCCATTGTCAAAAAATATTTTGCAATACTTTTCAAAAATAAGGGCAAATTTAGCATTATAAATACCAAGATTCTCTGGCTTTGTATGCTTTTGCGGATTTGTAAGAAAGATGACTTTATCGTGTTTGTAAGTATAAGTTTTTGCCGTATTGGCAAATGTGATGTGCCATAGATTATCTTGCTCTTTTATGCTTGTAATAGATTCTGTTTTATCTTCACCATTAAGTAAAATCAAAAATCTTATGCTATCCATAAATACTCCATAATAAGTTTATGATATTATAAGATAAAATATTACACCACAACCGCCCCTTGCATTTCACTCTCATAATCTTCTTGTATCTCAATAAATGGGAGTTTATATTTTTTGCATTGTTCTTTTAATACACTATGCTCTTTTATAAGTTGCTCTTTACTAGCCACATAAGATTCTTTGCGTTTTTCTATAATATTTTCTTTACGCTTAATTGTGTGATACTGCTTTAGAATATATTGCTTTGAAAAGATAAGAAAAAGCACTTTTATGGGTGCAAGGGGCTTAGAATCTAGCAAATTTCGCACATTTTTTGGCGTTAAATTTACACCCTCTAGTATGAGATTTTGCTCATTTTCTATGCAAGTCTCAATAATGCCAACTACAATACGCCATAAAAATGCAGTGATTTTAGAATCTTCCTCCACACTAAAAGGCGGATTTTCTAGCCCTTTTATAAAGCCCATTTTTAAATGATCTAAACTCATATAAGGATAATGATATATTTCAAGTAGCCTTTGTGCTAGAAGTGTTTTGCCCGTATGACTCTCTCCACCGATTAGAATAATCATAATTTTCCTTTATATTCTGTGTATTTTCTTGTATTATAGTGTGAAAATTTTATACAAAAGGACATAAATGCTAACCAAACTTGCACTGATTAGCTTAGGCGGTGGTATAGGGGCAG
Organism: uncultured Helicobacter sp.; assembly: GCA_963559865.1. GTDB lineage: Bacteria > Campylobacterota > Campylobacteria > Campylobacterales > Helicobacteraceae > Helicobacter_C. The sequence continues at coordinate 28,148 of CAUWMC010000012.1, read as the reverse complement.
CGTTACGCTTTTATGTAGGCTATGGTATTGTCTCTATTTTGCCAAGTCAATATCTGCATTATAGTTTCCTAGCGACATTTTGTATCAATATGCTAGCGTGTTTTGGCATAGGGCTATGCGTGGCGATGATAAAGGGGCAAGATTCTTTGCTGTTTGTATTTCTTGCTGTTGGTGTGCTTGGGGGTTTTAGCACATTTTCCACCTTTAGTTTAGAGGTGCTAAAACTCTTGCAAAATCATTGTATCTTTACCGCAATGCTTTATGTGCTGCTCTCCAATATATGTGGGATCGTGTGTGTGTATCTAGGCTATGTGTTTAAGGGTTAGTTTGGTTGTCTCTAGCTATTTCACATACTTTTGCAAATGTGCTTTATACTCGCTTATATACTGCCTTACTTGTGGGTTTTTCACCACATCATTACACATAAAAATCGGCAGCCACTCCATACCACAAAACTCGTGTATTTTGCGTAAATGCAAATACACGCCCTCCACTCCCACGCCCTCAAAAAAGCCCCTAGATTCTATAAAAGCTTCTTTTGGGGCATTCCAAACACATCAAATCAAAGTGCTACGCTTAACATTACCTTTTTGCCCTGTGCTAGTCCGCCACTGCCATATTTCAAGCTCTCATCAGCACGGCTTCGCCCATCATTTGCAAACAAAACGCCCACCCCACCAAGATACACCTCATCAATATATTTTTTCACAATCCAAGGCTCACCCATCCACCACGCAGGCATTTGATAAATGATAAGATGAGAATCTGCAATTTTCTTTAGCTCCTCTTCTACCCTGTAGCCTTTATCAATGATAGTCTCTAGCACCTTATAGCCCTTAGATTCTAGCTCCTCTTTTGCCACACTTTGCAAAGTCGCATTAAGCCTTGTGCCATCGTTGCCAAATTTTTTACTGCCATTTATGAGTAATGCTTGCATTTTCACTCCTTGTAAAAGTTATCTATTTGTGCTTTAGAATCTAGCCTTGTGAGCTTAAAAATCACAGGGCGGATTCCATCATTGCACGAGTTTATGGCAATGCCTGGCTTTTTAATCCAATCTTTAAAATAAAATACATTCTCCCTATCGCTATGGGCGAGTGCAAACACATATTGATAAATCGCCTTCCACGCCTCATCGCAAAACCCTTGCGGCTTATCAAAACCAAGCGAGATAAAACTCTCACCAACCTTGTGCATAGGACACGCAGAATCTACGCCATATTCTTTTGCCAAATCTTCATCAAAATGCGTTTTTATCACTTCGATTTTGACTTTATACATCGTTTTATCCTTTCCAATCTAAAATCTACAAAATTATAATTTAAAGCTCACAAAAATACAATACGCAAAATAAAGTAAGATACGCACCAAAAGTAGAGTATAATAAGCAATAAACCCAAAGGATAATAATGCAAGAAAATACAGAATCTATTCATAATTGTTTGCTTTGTGATAGCCCATTTGCCTACACTTTAAGCCTTATTAGTGGCAAATACAAGATGACTATTCTTTACGCACTTTTTCGCTTTGAAGTCGTCCGCTATAATGAGCTAAAACGCTATATTGATGGTGTGTCGTTTAAATCTCTTACAAATGCCTTGCGAGAGCTTGAGAGTGATGGCTTAATCATACGCAAAGAATATCCACAAATCCCACCAAAAGTAGAATACAGCCTATCATCTCGTGGGAAATCACTCATACCAATTTTAGATTCTATGTGTGCGTGGGGACAAGCACACAAGGGGGATATGCAAGGTTAGCATATCCTATAAACACATAAGATAATAAACACCATTTAAGCTTTACATCAGCTAAGATTCTTAAAGCCTTTTTAGAATCTTGGCAGGATTGCCGCCGACAATGACATTTGGCGGGACATCTTTGGTTACCACGCTCCCTGCGGCGATGATTGAATTTTCCCCAATAGTAACGCCCGGGCAAATCGTGGCATTTATCCCTATCCATACCCTATCTTTTATCACAATGGGCTTTGTGAAAGTCGCCTTGCGATTGTAGGGATTAAAGTCGTGATTGATTGTGGTTAGGCATACCTTTGGGGCGATAAACACATCATCGCCAATCGTTATCCCACCCCTATCCATAAAAGTGCAAGAGCTATTCATAAAGAAGTTTTTGCCTACCTTGATATTGCGTCCAAAATCCACATAAAAAGGCGGGATAATCCAAGTGCTACTATCCACCTCATAGCCCACAATCTCGCTAAAAATAGCCCTTACAGAATCTTTATCTAGCATTTGCGTATTTAGCTTATGGACTAGCTTTTGCGTGTTTTCTATGATTTCTAGAATCTGTGAAAAGTCCTTATCATCTGGGCTTATTAACTCCCCATTTAAATCACGCGTAAAAATGTCTTTGCCTTTGTTGTTTATATCTTGCATAGTTGTATCCTTATAGGTTTTTGTAGAATCCAGTAGCAATCTTGCGATTTAAATTCTAAAGAAATGCACCCTTTTGCCCTGCACACATTTGACTAAAATCTAGATGCTTGTCATATTGAGTGCGTAGCACGAAATATCTTGTTTAGATTCTATGCTAGATACTTCGGCTTACAGCTTCAGTATGACAACCTAGAATCTACAATGCAAGTATAAAGCTTAACACCTAGTGTCTGTCAAGGGGAAAATGCAAATTTTGCAGAATAATTATAAATTTTCAAGCATTGTGTGAATTTGGGTTTGATACCACATAAAGTTTGTTTGTAGATTTGTTTATATGCAAAGATTCTTTATAGTCTTATCTTGCTCATAAGTTATTTTAATATTTTGGATAAATTCTAAAATTTCTAAGTTTTTAATGTCTAAATTTTCTTTATACTTAATAAATTCCACATAAATTTTAGAATCTTCATAAATCTTTGGAGCGATAAAAATGGCAAAATAGCAAAGCTTAGTAGGGGAATCTTTCAATGATTCTATCATTTCTTTTAAATGCCTTGTAATAGGCAAAAGCTCGTTATTTACCTGCCCCCTGCCACAAATCAAGCTCACTTCAACAATGCTTTCACTCTCTTTATCCTTGCAAATAATATCAGGTTTATTTCCACCTGCAAAGCACTTTGGCAAACCCTCATCATCAATACTATAATTTGGCATAACTTCTAAGTCCCCAAAATGTTGCTTTAAAGCAATGGCGGTTAGAAACTCAAATCTTATAGGCTCTGGGATAAATCTTAGAATCTCATCTTTACTTGTCTTATTTTTGCTAGTTAAAACGCTTAATTCGTGGTAAATTTGCTCTTTGCTATATTGTGTGGCAAAAGATTCAAGTGTTTTTTGTTTTAAGCTCTCTTTGTTTGTATTAATTTGCTCTTTTAGCTCTAGTATATGAGAATCTATTTCGCCCATATATGCAAAATAAGCCTTTTTGTCATCAAATTTTTTATAATGTGAATAATGCTTTAACACATAATCAATCTTTGATATTTCAAAAGTGTTAAAGTCTATAAACCTACCATTCCCACGCAGTGAAATAATCCCTGTAATTCTCATCTTTCTAATATATTCATCTATGGATTCTTTGCAAACTTGCGAAAATTTAAAGCGTTTTGTATTTGTAGTTTCTAAAAGCTTTAAGCATTTTTCATAAATAATCTCTTTGCTATAAGCAAAGCTAGGATAAGCTTTTCTAAACTCTAAAATATAATGCGTAAGGGCTGCATAATCATCATCTCTCCAGCATAATAAAAAAGGAATTTCTAAAATAGAAAGTTTAGAATCTTGCGTTTTTTCTTGTAATTTTCTTAAAACATTCAGCAATAAAATCAAAGGTGCGTTTGTGTTGCTAACATTTCTAAAAGGATTGTTGCGTTGATATTTCATCAAACAATTTAAAAAGATATTAGCAATTTTTGCTTCATTGCTTGGGATTTCATTGACTGCGTCTATGAGTAAATGCCCTGTGTGCGAGATAATAAGAGGTTTGCCCATCTCATAAAAGCAAAAGCCAAATTCCATTGATAGCTTATAAAAAGTATCAAAACGAGAATCCCATCCCCTATCAAATCCTTTTTCTTTATGCTCTTGTGGTGAATTTTCTATGATTTCTTGTATTTGCGTATCATTAAAAACTTCATCGGATTCTAAAATCTCTTTAAAATGCTTACTTGCATAGGTTGGCGTGTAAGTTTTATGCTTGATTAAATAAAAAATTATTTGCATTATAATTTCGTGCGTTAAAGTATGATTTTCAAAAGGTAGCAAGGCTTTTAAAAAGTCAGCGATTCTTTGGGGATTTCGCATTGTCGTGCTAAAGGATAGGATTTTATATTTTTCATTTTTATACATTGCTTACATAAACCTCTAAGGAATCTTTTTTAATGCTATTGTCATTAAAACTTATATAATTGCTTTGAATTGTATAGGTAGGGTATTTTTTGGTGAAGTTTTTTAAAAGCGTGTTTGTTTTGCCTTTATGTGTTAAAAGATTGCTAAGTCCCCACGCAATGCCTTTAGAATCTAGTCTTTCTAAAAGCTCATAAAGCCTAAATTCTAGCTCTTCGTTCCATAGTTTATTGTATTCACTTCCGCTAATAAGATAAGGTGGGTCAAGGTAGATAAAATCGCCCTTTTTTAAAGAGATAGAGTTAAGAAAATCCCTAAAATCCGTATTAAAAAACTCAACATCTTTATCTTGGATAAAATGAAAATAATCCATCAAAGCTTTTAAAACATTATGATTAAAATCCACATTACCAACAGGCAAATTAAACTCGCCCTTAGTATTAAATCTAAGCATACGATTAAAACCATAAATAAGCAACATATAAAGTCTTAGCATATCCTTTTTATTTGCGTTAAACTCATTGCGTAGCTTCACATAAGATTCTTTATTAAATTTAGCAAAATAGGTTTTTTTATAGTTTTGTCTTAAATCTTTTGGTGGGATAATGTTTTTAAGTGAGCAAGAAAGATTATAAGATTCTATCAAACTAAAAAGTTGCGTGAAAAAAGTGGGATTTTGTGCATTATTTTGTAAAAATTGATGCAGGGCAATAACATAGAAATCTATATCATTCAGTCTATAATTTTGTGCCTTTGTATTAAGAAATGAGCTTCCACCGCCAACAAAGGGTTCAACATAGGTTTGTATTTTGCTTGGAAATAATCTCCTAATCTGTGGCATTAGTTTATATTTATCGCCTACATAAAAAAATGGAGAGCGGATAATATCAGCCCCATCATTTTGCAAAAAACTTGTCTGCATTGTCATTTGACTTCACCTATAAAAATAATTTCTTTATGCTCTTTTAAATCTGTCTTTCCACTGCTAAAAGCCTTAAAATCACACTCATAAAGTTTTACCCTACTAACAGATTCAAGGATTGTTTGAATTTCTTGCAATTTTATCTTATTTCTACTTGAATTTGATTTAGAAGTATAAGTATTATTATAAGTAACCACCAAAACTTTGCATATCTTTGCTAAAGATTCTATCAAGTCTTTAAAAGATTCTCTAGCTTCCACCTTGCAATATTTGCTTAGATTTGTAGGCTTTGGTTTTAGGGCTACTCCATACAACTCTGGCTTGTTATTTTGAGCTAGATTCTCTAATAAATGATAGAATCTACTATATTGCCTAGAATTATAAGGTGGGTCAATAAAAGCTATGTCAATTTGTCTTTTTTGCTTTGCTAGATTTTGTGCTAAAACATTAGAATCTTCTTTATAAATCTCAATGCTTTTATTAATCTTTAAAGGGCTTATTAACTCATAGCTAAATCTATCTTGTAAGATAACATTTTTGCGATAAGCATCATAGTGTCCTACCGTGTTTGCCACCCTATCCACACTATAAAATAGGGAGCTTAAAAGGATAAAAAACTCTTTTTCATTGATAGCTTTTTGCTCTAAAAGAAAATCTAGTCTATCACGCACATAGCCAATAATTAAAGAATCATTCTTGCTAAAAAACTTAGCTCCAAAATGCTTTGAATAGTAATTTTCTTGTATATCTTTAGGCTTTAGCTTTGCAAATTCTTTTTTAAAAGATTCTAGCTTTTTTAAATCAAAAGAATCTTGTGTAAAAAAGCCTTGATAAATGATGAAATTTGAATGTAAAAAATCATTAATGATAATTTTACTAAACTCTTTCTTTTTAGCAAAATACTCACTCACAACCCCTGTGCCACTAAACACATCAAACAAGCTAAGATTTTTCTTTTCTCTATAATCAAAGCTTTTTAAAATGCTTTCATCAATAGAATCTAAAAGCTTTGTTTTAGCTCCTGTGTAGCGGCGATTTGAGAGAGAGAACATTTTAGCCTTTCGTAGATTCTATAAATGCCATATTATACAATACTTATGTAAGCCTTGTTTTATGGTGGCGGATAGAATCTGCCTTAAAATTATGAATCTCTTGGCTAATTGTAAGGTTATTGCCCTACTCTTTGTGCTTGTTCTGGTGGGTAGCGATCGCCTACAATGATGATATTATCAAGCTTAGAATCTAGCCATTTTATATCTTTTTGCGTCAATGTAACTTGCAAGGACTCTACATCTTCTAGCAAATGCGTGGGGTTTGTCGTGCCAAAAAGTGGCACAATGTAGGGCTTTTTAGCAAGTAAATAAGCAAGGGCGATTTGTGCAGGAGTTGCATCTTTGCCATTTACTCCCTTTGCTTTGCCAAATTCTTGCAAAAGCGTGATGATGTGATAATTTGCCCTCATCGCTTCATCTTGGTATCTAGGAAAAGTCGCGCGATTATCATTATTTGGGTCAAAGTCGCTATTTTTTGTAAGCTTACCGCTTAAATACCCCCTAGCCAAAGGCGAATACGCCACAAAGCCTATGCCCAGCCTCTCTAAAGTCGGCAAAAGCTCACTTTCTACATTCCTCCACATAAGATGATATTCACTCTGCACCGCACTCAAAGGACAGATTTTATGTGCTTTCTCTATGCTTTTTGCACTTAGCTCACACACGCCCCATCGCATTACTTTGCCCTCTTGTATAAGGCTTTTTATTGTATCTGCGACTTCTTCTATGGGCGTTTTTTGGGTTAAATCTATGCTGATAAAGCAAGGGCAAACTCTCTAAATGTAATCGCTTTAAGCTCTGCTCTACAACTTGGCGGATTCTCTTTGGTGATGAGTCTAGCTTGTCGTTATTTGCTCCAAAGCCAAACTTGGTGGCAATAATGACTTTATCTCTATAAGGTTTTAGAATCTTGCCTGTTAAAATCTCATTGCTATCTGGTCCATACACTTGTGCGGTATCAAAGAAATTTATCCCATACGAAAGTGCCTCTGCGACTATGTTTGAGGCTTCTTTTTCGCTCAATCGTTTGCTTCTATGATAGTTTAGCCCCATACAGCCAAATGCGAGTGCGGAAACTTGCAAAGGATTTACTTTGCCTAAGCTTCGCGCAAGGCTTTGCCCCTTTAGATTCAGTGTAGTTTTATGCGGATTAGAATCTGCCATAAGCACACCCATATTGCTCCCAAGCACCGCTACCATTGCGGTAAGTTTGCCTGAAGTCTTTAAAAACTCTCTTCTGCTATCTTGCATATTTATTCCTTATCGTGCTTTTTTAATCGCTTGTAAATACTCTTCATCACTTAGCTTATCGCCCCATATTACATTAGAATCTTTGTCATATTGCGTTAGTGCGATATGAGTGCCGCTAGATTCTAGCCCCGCTCCGTGCCAATGCGCTACATTTGGCGGACAAGAAATGCTCTCTCCCGTTTCTGCTTTATGCACGATTCCATTCTTTGTGCCTGTGTAAATCACACCTTGTGTAACAATGAGTGTCTGCCCAGCAGGGTGAGTATGCCAAGCACTCCTAGCCTTTGGGCTAAAATGCACCCTTGCACCGCTAAAATTCCGCCACGCATTTTTCTCAAAAAGCATTGTAATTCTAACATCACCACTAAAGATTCTAGAATCTCCTTTTATCTCTGTTGCGTCTTTTGTAATCTCTTGCATAGATTTTTCTCCTTGTGCGAAACATATTGATACTATACTTGCTAATATACCTGATAAGATAAGCCTATTTACTTGCATATTTGTCTCCTTTGAGTATTTGATAGAATCTAAGTTTTTAAGCAAATATTAGATTCTCAAACAAAAGTATAAAGCCTAACACCTAGTGTTTGTCAAGGGGAAAGAAGGCAAAAGATTGCAAAAAGCAATAAGAAAGAGTAATATTACCTTTAGACTAGAATATTCATTATTTTTTTGTTGCTTTGAGGTTGCTTTGAATATGATAGAATAAGGCAAAATTCCAAAGGATATAGATGAAAAAAATTATATGTTTTTTGTGTTTTAGTGCTGTGATGTTACAAGCTGAGATTGTCGCAGGTGTGGCAATACGCGTCAATGGACACGCCATTACACTCAATGAAATTGCTAAGCTTCAAGCACAAATGAAAATCTCCAAAAAAGCCGCCATTGATATGCTGATTAATGAGCGGCTTAAAGATGATGAGATTGAGCGGTTTAAGATAAGCGTTGATGAATTTAAGATTGATGAGGAAATCTCTCAAATCGCCGCAAATGCAAATATGAGTAAAGATGCCTTACTTACCAAAGCTACGCGTGATGGCACGACTTTGCAAGAATATCGCAACTCAATCAAAAAACAACTTCAAACTAAAGAGCTGATGCAAAGAATCCTTGCATCAAATATTAATATTTCAAGCGAAGATGAGCTTTTGAGCTATTACACAAAGCATAAAAAAGAGTTTATGCTTCCTTCATCAGTGCGTGTGGTGAGATATATGGCACATAATGAGGGTGATTTACAAAAGGCTATACACTCGCCAAAAGCCCAGATTCAAGGAGTGCAAAAAGCCAATGAGACAATCTCGCTCTCTTCCCTTAGCCCACAAATTGCCCAAGTATTTCTTCATACACCAAATAATGAATTTACCCCTGTGCTTACAACCGGTGGCAATGGTTTTGTAAGCTTTTTGGTTAAAGAGCGTTTGGGAGAGAAAATGATAAGTTTTGAGGAGGCAAAGCCACTCATCAATCAAAAAATAATGGCACAAAAAGAGCAAAGTATCATCACTGAACATTTTAATAAAATCCGCTCTAGTGCTAATATCGTAACACTTAGAGAATAATATGCTTCCCTATACAGACCCACTTTTTGGCATTTTGATTTTTATTGCCATTGTGGCGAGTGTGGCTTTACTTGATTATTGGCGTAATCGCTACAAGGAGAAGCAAAAAGATAAATCTTTAAAGAATCTTGCAAAATCTTATGAATTTGTTGGGCTAACTGAAGGGGTTGAAGAGTTTCTAGCTCTATGTCAAAATCCCATTCCAACGCTACAATTTATCGCAAATGCGTATATGCAAAGTGGCAATACTCAAGAAGCGATTAAAATTTATCTTAGCATACTAGAAAATCTTAAGCACTCTCACGCAGAGGCTAGGATTGAGATTTTGCAGGATTTGGGCAAGGCGTATTTTAATGCTGGGTTTTTACAAAGGGCAAAAGGCATTTTTTTAGAGATTTTGAAAAATTACCCAAGGAATCCTCAAGTGCTTTCATATCTCTTAAGAACATATGAAAGTTTAAGTGAGTATAAAAACGCCATTGATGCCTTAGAGTGCATTGAGGAGATTTATGATTGTGCCTCTTTGCCACAGGATTTTCATCAAGATTCTACACAGGAGCATTTTTTCCACACACTTAGTCTAAATAAGGCTTATCTTTATACGCTGCTGCTTATCAATCAGCATAACACCTCTCTAGTAAGTAAGATTCAAAAGCTCGATGAGCTAAAAGACAAAGAACCGAGGCTTGAAAAGATGATTTTGCAATATTTTAAAAGTGTGAGTTTTTCGCTCTTTTGGGAGAGGGTGCAGGAGAGTGAGAATATCGCAAAATATGTTGATATACTATGGGGATTTGAGCGTAAAAATGTCCCGCTAGAGCAAATCACAAATAAGCAGATTCTTGATGTGTATCGGGCTAAGGGGTGGATTTTGGATTCTAAAGTTTGTGATATATTTGAACTAGAGAATATGAGAATCTTAAATCAATATTCAAATCTTAAAGCAACACTAGGCTTTGAGTATCACTGCCATAGTTGTAAGCAAATTTTCCCATTTGAAAATGCGCGCTGCTCTTCTTGTGGGGAGCTGCTTAATAGCGATGTGATTTATAAAGTCCAAAAGGTGAGAGATGAAGCAAGTTACCCTTTATTGTGATGGCTCATCTTTAGGCAATCCCGGAGCCGGAGGCTGGTGTGGGATTTTGTGCTTTAAAGATAAGCAAAAGATTCTAAGTGGCGGTGAGCCTCACACGACAAATAATAGAATGGAGCTTCTTGCTGTGATAGAATCTTTAAAAGCACTCAAAGAGCCTTGTGCTGTGGATTTGTATAGTGATTCTAAATATGTGTGCGAGGGGATTAACTCTTGGCTTAAAAATTGGGTGGCAAAAGATTTTAAAAATGTCAAAAACCCCGACTTGTGGCAAACTTATTTGCAAGTCTCTTCACCACATAGCATTAAAGCCCATTGGATCAAAGGACACGCCGGACATCCACAAAATGAGCTGTGCGATAGCCTTGCCAAACAGGCAGCAAAAGATGTGATAGCAAAAGATGGGGTGGCAAAGATTGAAGATTCAAAACCTCATAAATAAGGACAAAAATGCCAAAGCATAATACCCCCAAAGACCCAAAGATTCTTGAAAAAAAGCTTAACTACACTTTTAAAGACAAAAAACTTTTGCTTGAAGCTCTAACGCATAAGAGCTGCAAAATGGCATACAACAATGAGCGGCTAGAGTTTTTGGGCGATGCGGTGCTTGACTTGCTTGTTGGGGAGTTTTTATTTCAAAAATTTCCAAATGCCAAAGAGGGTGAGTTGAGCAAACTAAGAGCGTGTATCGTCAATGAAAAGGGCTTTATGAAACTTGCAAAATCGCTTGATTTAGGAGCATTTTTATACATTTCACAAAGTGAGGAGAACAACAAGGGGCGTCAAAAGGCTTCTATTCTTTCAAATGCTTTTGAAGCTTTGATGGGTGCAATTTATCTAGAATCTGAGCTTACATATCTTAAGGATATTGTGCTTGAGCTTTTGGAGCAAAATTATGCCAAAATTGATTTGGCTTCACTCTTTACAGATTATAAAACCGCTTTACAAGAGCTTACACAAGCGATGTATGGGGAGATTCCCATTTATACACTTATGGGTGAAAGCGGACCTGACCATCAAAAAAGTTTTGAAATTGCCCTTAGTGTCAATGGAGTAGAATATGCACGGGCAAAAGGTAGCTCAAAAAAAGATGCGCAACAAAAATCTGCTCAAATTGCTTATGAAAAGTTAAGTGCTTTATATCAAAATCATCACCCAAATAATCGCAAGGAGAAGTTATGAATACCTTTGGTCAAGCGTTGCGTGTAACTACTTTTGGAGAATCTCACGGAGAGGGTATAGGCTGTGTGATTGATGGGCTTCCTGCGGGATTAAAAATAGATGAATCTTTTATAGAATCTATGATGAAAAGACGCGCCCCGGGACTTAATCGCTTCTCCACTCAACGCAAAGAAGCTGATAGGGTGCAGATTCTAAGCGGTGTTTTTCAAGGGCTTAGCACAGGCACACCCATAGGCTTGTGGATTGCTAATACCTCAAGCAAGAGCAGCGATTATGATAATATTAAAGATATTTTTCGTCCCGGACACGCTGATTTTACATATTTTAAAAAATATGGTGTGCGAGATTATCGCGGTGGTGGGAGAAGCTCCGCTAGAGAGAGTGCCGCAAGAGTAGCCGCTGGGGCAATCGCCAAACTTTTATTGCAAGAGTTTAATATACAAGTAAGAAGTGGGATCTGCTCCATTGGTGATGTTGTGGGGAGTGAATTTGATTTTGAATACGCCAAAAATAGCGAGATTTACGCCCTTGATAAGCAAAAAGAAGACGCCCAAAAAGCCCTCATAGAATCTGCCAAAAATGCACATAATAGCATCGGTGGGGTGGCATTGATAGAAGCAAGTGATTTGCCTCCCGGTTTAGGAGAGCCGCTCTATCACAAGCTTGATGGGGCAATAGCAGAGGCTCTTATGGGGTTAAATGCTATCAAGGCAGTAGAGATTGGCGATGGAATCTTATCAAGCACTCAATATGGAAGTGAGCATAATGATGAGATGAATGAGCAAGGCTTTAAAACAAATCATAGTGGTGGAATCTTAGGTGGCATTAGTAATGGCAACACATTAAGAGTAAAGGCACATTTTAAGCCCACGCCGAGCATTTTTCTGCCCCAAGACACGCTTGATGTCAATGGTAAGCAACAGGTATGTAAGATTAAAGGGCGGCACGATCCTTGCGTAGCGGTGCGTGGCAGTGTAGTGGCTGAATCTATGGTGGCTCTTGTCATTGCTGATATGCTTTTGCTGCATAGCACTTCCCAGCTTAGCTTTCTCAAAAAGGTTTATTTGGGAGAGTTATAGCTATTTTAAAGCAAGAAGATTCTATAATCCCACTCTTACATAAGGAGAGAGAATGATAACACTCAAAGAAGCATTAACTAAAAGTGAAAATGAGCTTAAAGAGATTAAAAAGGACATAAGAGAAAAGCTAAAGCAAAATATGGAGCTAAATGCCTATATCGGCGAGATAATGGAGAGCCAAACAAGTGGTGTGCCAATCCTTATTAAAGACAATATTAATGTCAAGGGTTGGGAAATCACCTGTGGAAGTAAGATTCTAAAAGGCTATATCTCTCCTTATAACGCCTCTGTGATAAATAAACTTCATCAAAATAAAATGTGTGGCTTTGGGCGAGCGAATATGGACGAATTTGCTATGGGAAGCACTTCAGAATCTAGCTGCTATGGGCGGACGAAAAATCCCCTTGACACCTCTCGTGTCCCCGGTGGAAGCAGTGGGGGAAGTGCCGCAGCCGTAGCTGCCGGACTTGCTATTGCATCTCTTGGGAGCGATACAGGGGGATCAGTTAGGCAACCAGCTGGATTTTGTGGCTGTGTGGGGCTAAAGCCAAGTTATGGAAGGGTTAGCCGTTATGGGCTTGTAGCGTATAGCTCAAGTTTAGACCAAATTGGACCAATCACGCAAAATGTGGAAGATGCAGCACTCTTGCTAGATGCCATTAGTGGCTATGATAGTCTAGATTCTACAAGTGCCAATCTCCCTGCATTAAATACTTTTAGGGATTTAGATTCTAATAAACGCTATAAAATCGCAGTGTTAAAAGATTTTCTCAACGATGCTACACAAGAAGTCCAAGATGCGTATTATCAAACAATTAAGATTCTAGAATCTATGGGGCATAGCATTGTGGAGAAGTCAATGCTAGATACGCGTTATCACATCTCTTCATATTATATCATCTGCACGGCTGAGGCGAGTTCTAATCTCGCACGATTTGATGGGGTGCGATATGGCACAAGAGCGGAGGCGGAGAATCTCAAAGAAGTTTATCTTAATACGCGTAGTGCGTATTTTGGCGATGAGGTGAAAAGGCGGATTCTGCTTGGGAGCTTTGTGTTAAGCAGTGGGTATTATGATGCATATTACCTTAAAGCCCAACAGGTGCGAAAAAAGATTTGTGCTGATTATGAGGCAATACTCAATGAATGCGATAGTATTTTGCTCCCTATTGCACCTACGCTTCCGCCGAAGTTTGGCTCATCTCATTCTCCACTTGAGATGTATTTGAGTGATATTTACACTATTGGGGTGAATCTCGCGGGACTTCCTGCGATTTGTATTCCTACAATGAAAAATGCTGAAGGTTTAAGTGTGGGTATGCAGTTTATTGGCGGAAAGTTTGAAGAGCAGACAATCCTTAACATCGCCTATGGCTTGGAAAAAGAACTACAAGATTAACGCTACAAAACTCGCAGAGAGGATTCAAAAAAATAAAAGGATTAAAAATGAAAATACGACAAAAAGCCCTAACTTTTGAAGATGTTTTGCTCATTCCTGCGTATTCGGAGATTCTCCCTCAAGAAGTGAGCACACAAACAATGCTAAGCAAAAATACTTCGCTTAACATTCCGCTTGTGAGTGCGGCGATGGATACCGTTACAGAATCTTGCACTGCTATTGCTATGGCGAGGCTTGGGGGTATTGGGATTATTCATAAAAATATGGATATTGCTTCACAAGTGGAGCAGATTAAACGCGTGAAGAAAAGTGAAAGTGGCGTGATTGTTGATCCTATCTATATTCGTGCAGATAGCACACTAGCAGATGCAAAGGCAATTACGGATAATTATAAAATCTCTGGTGTGCCTGTTGTTGATGAGTATGGTAAGCTTATTGGAATCCTAACAAATCGTGATGTCCGCTTTGAGCAGGATTTAAACAAACGCGTTGGGGATTTGATGACAAAAGATTCTCTTATCACGGCTAAAGTCGGCACGACATTAGAGGAGGCTAAAGAGATTATGCATAAGCACAGGATTGAAAAGCTTCCTATTGTTGATGAAAACTACACGCTAAAAGGGCTTATCACGATTAAAGATATTCAAAAAAGGATTGAGTATCCAAACTCGTGCAAGGATAGCTTTGGGCGGTTAAAAGTTGGGGCTGCTATTGGCGTGAAGCAGTTTGATAGAGCAGAGGCTTTGACAAATGCTGGGGCTGATGTTTTGGTGCTAGATTCAGCTCACGGACATTCTATCAATGTGCTTAAAACTTTAGAGATGATTAAATCAAAGCTTGCCATTGATGTGGTGGTGGGCAATGTGGTAACCCCTGAAGCCACACGAGATTTAATCAATGCTGGGGCTGATGGTGTGAAAGTCGGCATAGGTCCGGGAAGTATCTGCACTACGCGTATTGTTGCGGGTGTGGGTATGCCACAAATTTCAGCTATTGAATCTTGTGCGGAAGTGGCAAGAAAGCATAATATTCCGCTTATTGCCGATGGTGGTATAAAATATTCTGGTGATATTGCTAAAGCCCTAGCCGTTGGGGCATCGTGCGTGATGATAGGTAGTCTTTTAGCTGGGACAGAAGAATCGCCGGGTGATCTTATCATCTATCAAGGCAGACAATATAAAAGCTATCGCGGTATGGGAAGTATGGGAGCAATGACTCGCGGCAGTGCGGATAGATACTTCCAAGAAGGCACAGCCCAAGATAAGCTTGTGCCTGAAGGCGTGGAGGGCAGAGTGCCATATCGTGGAAAGGTTAGCGATGTGGTGCATCAGCTTATCGGTGGGCTTAAGTCATCAATGGGCTATTTGGGAAGCAAGGATATTGCGACATTGTGGGAGAAAGCGGAGTTTGTGGAGATAACTTCAGCAGGACTTAGAGAATCTCACGTGCATGATGTGGATATCACAAAAGAAGCACCAAATTATCACGGATAAGTTAGAAGAGGTGGAGTATGGCAGAAGAAGTTTTACCCAATTTAGATTCGCAAGATTCACAAACTCCGCAAGAATCGCAAGAGGACGAGTTTGAAACTATGCTAGAAAAGGCTAAAGTCGTGCTAAACAAGCTCAACTCGCAGGAGGTTACACTTAAAGAATCTCTTGCCTTGTATGAAAGCGGTATGCGTTATCTCAAAGACGCGCAAGAAATCCTAGAACAAGCTAAACTGCAATACCAAGAATTTAAAGACTAGGAATGGAGCTTGTAGCCTATATCACGCAGCCAAATAGTGTTGCTGTGTTTTTGCTCCTTGTGGCACGATTTAGCGGGGTGTTTGCGTTTTTCCCTTTTTTTGATAATCAGCTCATCAGTATCAATGTCCGTGCGGCAATGGTGTTTTTTATGAGTGTGGCATTCTATCCTTTAGCGTCTTATACTTTGCCTGATATGAGTATGGTAGAGTTTTTGTTTGCCGCACTTTTTGAGATTATGCTAGGCTTCCTTGCTTCTATTTGTTTGCAAATTGTATTTGCAATGCTAAGTTTTGGTGGGGAGCTTATAAGCTTTACTATGGGGCTTACAATGGCAAGTGCTTATGATCCAGTCAGTGGCACACAAAAGCCCATAGTTGCCCAGCTTATCGCGATTTTGGGCTTACTGATTGCTTTAAGTTTAGATTTTCATCACACGATTTTTCTTGTTATCTCTCATAGTATTCAAGCTACACCGCTTGGGGGCTTTGTCTTTGAGCCAAAGAGTGTGGAATACTTCATTAAAGCATTTGGCAATATATTTGCAGTAGGTTTTTCTATGGCTTTTCCAATTTTGGCGATTATCTTGCTATCTGATATTATTTTTGGAATGATTATGAAAACCCACCCACAATTTAACCTCCTAGCCATTGGCTTTCCTGTGAAAATTGCCATTGCTTTTGTGGTGCTTGTGCTGACTATTTCAAGCATTATTTTTACATTCAAAAACGAACTTTCTCAAGCGTTTTTGGCAGTGGGAAAAATATTTTTGGGGCAGTAAGTAGGAAGGTGAATTTGTAGAATCTAAGCAGATTCTACAATGCTACATTATTTTTTAAATGTCGCTTTTATGCCTTCTTTTTGAATAACAAGTTCAGCTCCATTAATATTTGCCTGACTTGAGCCATCAGCAAATACTTTAATAAGACTATCTTCTATCGCCATACTCTCTTCACTACACATTTTGCGAGTCATACCAACACCTTGAACCATAAGGGTATTATCTTTCAAAGTGTAGTTTCCAAAGAAATTATTGCACCCAGCATTGCCATTGATTTTTTGACCATCAAAAGTTACAAACACAGGCTCTTCCGCAGAATCTAGGCTAATTGCCGTGCCATTGTCATTAAGTGCGACAAGATTCCATTTTGCGATAATCTCTTTTTGTGAATCTTGCCCACAGCCTACCATTAATGCTCCAAAAATGCCAAAAGCTATTACTTTGCTTTTTATAGATTTCATACAAACTCCTTAAAATAAAGTAAAAGCGGCATTATATCACAATAAATCTAGATTTTTTAGCTTAAATTTAAATTAACACCCCTATTCTTGCCATTCTAACTCTTTGAAAGCCTCTTTGATACTTGAATGCACTAAAATGTGGCTTACAAATGTGTAACCCAAGCTATCGTTTTTAATCTTTAACCGAAGCTCTCTTGTGCCTTTAAGATTTTGCGAGTGTGCTTTGAGTTTATCTAAGATTCCATTTTGCACACAAGAGCTATCCACCACCACGCACAAAGGTGTGCAGACATCAAGCTCACTTGGCTTCATATCAAGCGGGATAATCTTTTGACTTTCATCTTCTACTTCTTGTTTGGCTTTATATTTTGGCTTTATGGATTTTTCTGCCATTGCTTGTTCAAGGGTAAAAATCTCTAGAATCCTTACATTGAGCCGCTCCTCACGCTCTTCAATCTTGCACTTTAATGCCAAAGGATGATTAAGATTGAGTCCTTCTAGAATCTCAAGGTGTTTCTCAAACACCATCACTTCCATTTTCCCCCCATAGTCCAAAAAGTCAATCGTCCCAAAGGGCTTACCGCTTTTTTTGCTGATTTTGCGTTTAACATCTAGAATCTTCCCTACAAGCATACAAGTAGAGTTAAACTCTAGCTCCTCTAACTCAATGCTTTTGACAATGCCCTTAATCTTGCCAAGATTGTCTTTAAAGTCATCAAGTGGATGCCCAGAGATGTAAATCCCCATACATTCATATTCATAATCAAGTAAAGTGCGTATATCGTATTCAGCCTTGTCTTGTATGGAGAGCTGCACGCTGATTTCCATACCGCTTTCGCCAAATAAAGAATTGCTCATCATTTCGTGTGCCTTGTCTTTCTCACGCCCTTTATCACACAGCAAGTCAATGTTTTCAAGCATTGTGTGGCGAGAATACCCAAGCCCATCTAGCCCACCGGATTTAATGAGTGGCTCTAAAGATCGCTTTGTCATTTTTGAAAAATCAACCCTTGCGATAAAATCCTCCACGCTTTTATATTCACCATTTTTTTCCCGCTCTGTGATGATGTTTTCAATAGGTGCTTCGCCTAAGCCCTTAATCGCACTGAGTCCAAAGATGATTTTTTTCACCCCATCAAACTCACCCACACCAAAATCATTTACAGAAGTATTCACATGTGGTGGGATAATCTCAATGCCAAGCGATTTTACTTCATTGATATATTTTGCCACAGATTCTACTTTGTTGGTTTCGCTTGTTAGCATTGCTGCCATAAATTCGTGTTCGTAGTAGGTTTTTAAATATGCGGTTTGATAGGTTATCATCGCATAAGCCGCAGAGTGAGATTTGTTGAATCCATAGCCGGCAAATTTGACAATAAGCTCCCATAAATCTTCTGCCTTAGAGCGATCATAGCCTTGTTTTTCCGCTCCATCGGCAAACTCTTTTTTCAATCGCAACATCTCATCAAGCTTCTTTTTCCCCATAGCCCTACGGACTAAATCCGCCCCACCAAGTGAGAATCCACCGATAGTTTGCACGATTTGCATAACCTGCTCTTGATAAACAATCACGCCATAAGTAGGTTTCAAAATCGGCTCTAGTGAGTCAAAA
Organism: uncultured Helicobacter sp.; assembly: GCA_963559865.1. Classification (GTDB taxonomy): domain Bacteria; phylum Campylobacterota; class Campylobacteria; order Campylobacterales; family Helicobacteraceae; genus Helicobacter_C. The sequence goes on along the minus strand of CAUWMC010000012.1, from coordinate 9,702 downwards.
GCATAAGTAATACTTGCCAAGCCGTGTTTGCGATTGACAAAGTCATCAAGCATACCAGATTCCATAGGTCCGGGGCGATAGAGGGCAAGCATCGCGATAATATCTTCAAAATTGCTGGGCTTTAGCCTTTTAGCTAGAGCTTGCATACCTTCAGATTCTATTTGGAATAGCCCCAGCGTGCTACCACTTTGGATTGTCTCATAGACTTTAGAATCTTCCATATCCATCGTGCTAAAATCAATATCAATCCCATAGCGTTTTTTGACAAGTTTAATCGCATCACTTATCACATCAAGTGTCTTTAAGCCCAAAAAGTCAAACTTAATCAAATCCACCGGCTCAAGCCAATTCATTGAGTATTGCACCGCCACACCATTCATTTTATCGTTTGTATAAAGCGGCACTTTATTCCATAGCTCATCATTAGAATCTATCACAATAGCCGCAGCGTGAAGCCCCGTGTTTCGCTTTAGCCCCTCTAGCAACACAGCATAATCCCACACTTGTTTGGCTAAAGGATTTTTATCTACAAGCTCTTGTATCTTTGGCTCTTTCTCCCAAGCACCATCTTTTTCTTTGCCATCTTTACCCATTTGTTTGGTAAGCGTGATACCAAGCTCATTTGGGATAAGCTTAGCAAAGCCATCGGCATCTTTAAGGGGCATATCAAGCACCCGTGCGACATCGCGTATCACACCTTTGGCTAGAAGTGAGTTGAAAGTTACCACTTGAGCGACATTAAACTTACCATAAGTATTTGAAACATACTCTATTAGCTCTTGCCGCCGCTCTTGAGAGAAGTCCATATCAATATCAGGCATACTCACCCGTTCAGGATTCAAAAATCGCTCAAAAAGTAGGTCATATTTCAGCGGATCAATGTTTGTAATCCTAAGTGAGTAGGCTACAAGGCTTCCCGCCGCAGAGCCACGCCCGGGACCTACCGGTATGTCATTTTGTTTCGCAAAATTCACAAAATCCCATACAATCAGCATATAGCCGGGAAACTTCATAGAGGTAATAATCTCAATTTCTCGCTCTAGTCGCTCTTTATAGGTTTGATGATTCTGCTCTGGGATATGCTTTAATCGTTCTATTAAGCCCTCTCTACATTTGAAAGCAAAATAAGCCGCATCATCAATAGATTCTAAATCGCAGTTGAGAATCTGCGGGAGATTCTCATTTTTGGCGTATTCTTGTGTGTTTTTAAAGTTTGGCGGAGTAGCGGGAGAATGCTCCAAAATCACCTCTCCTGTGTGCTTGTTTTTTATCTCAATATTTTTTAGCTTTAAATCCAAGCGACATTTTTGTGCGATTTCTTGTGTATTTTCTAGCACTTCAGGCACATCAAGGAAGAGCTGTGCCATTTGTTCTTGTGATTTGACATAAAATTCTTTCACAGAATGCTTGAGCCTATCTTTGTCATTGAGTGTCTTGCCCATAGCCACACACATTGCAACTTCTTGTGCTTTGGCATCTTGCTGGAATGTATAGTGTGTATCATTTGTGGCAATGACTTTAATGCCTAGCTCCCTGCCAAGCCTTAGAATCTGCTCATCTAAAAAGAGTTGGTCATTTATGCCATGTCGCATAATCTCAAGGTAAAAATCCTCACCAAAAATGTCTTTATACTCTAAGGCGACTTCCTTTGCCATTTCATAGCCCTTTGCCCCAAACTGCACATTGCGTGGATTGTTGGTATTAAGCTGCCAATTCACTTCGCCTTGCAAACACGCAGAAGAACACACAAGCCCCTCGCTCCTCTCACGCAAAAGTTTTTTATTGATACGCGGATAGTAGTAAAAGCCATTGATATAAGCTTGAGAGCTAAGATACATAAGATTCTTATAGCCCACCTCATTTTTGGCAAAAAGGCAAAGGTGAAACCGCTGCTTAGTGCTTTTATCATTCAGCTCATCACCATTATGGAGATAAGCCTCCATACCGATAATGGGGTTTAGCCCCTCTTCTTTCATACTCACATAAAAATCCAACGCCCCAAACATATTGCCGTGATCAGTTATCGCCACAGATTCCATACCTAGCTCGCGAATGCGTTTGGCAAGGTTTTTAATCTTATTTGCTCCATCAAGGAGAGAATATTCTGTATGTAAGTGAAGATGTGTAAAGCTCATTTAGAATCCTTTGTTTTGTCTATAAAATTGAGGCTTAAAAAGTGGAGAGATTATAGGATAAACTTGTTGAGAATTAGTTAAAATGAGAAAGATTCTTACAAGAATGTGGAAACTCACCACAATGCACAAAGGCACAATTTATTTTTAAGCCTTTACCCACACCTACAATCTATAAACTAGAATCTAGCCCAATAGATTCTAGTTTTTAAAGAGTGAGCTAAGGGCGTCTAGTCCGCTTTTTTGTGCTGAAGTATCGCTTGTGGCTGGAGTGCTAGAATCTGCAGTGCTTGGTGTGTCAATCTCTTGGAGTTCAATGTCGCACTCGCATAGCATACTTGCAAGGCGGATATTTACCCCTCCTTTGCCGATAGCTTTGCTTTTTTGATCGCTTTTAATCTGCACGATTGCCTTTTTTCTCCCATTTTCCTGATTTGTGTCATCTTCTTGGATTTTCACGCTCACAATTTGAGCGGGTGTCAAGGCTTTGGCAATGAATATTTCAAGGGTATTATGGTATTCCACGCAGTCAATATTTTCATTTGCTAACTCCTTGCTTACCGCATTTATCCGCACACCTTTTACACCTACACAGCAACCGATAGGGTCAATCCTAGGGTTGTTAGAATACACGGCGATTTTGGCTCTATCACCGGGGATTCTCGCACTTTTAAAAATCATCACTTCATTATCTTTAATCTCTGGCACTTCCATTGCTAAGAGTTCTTCTAAAAATTTTGGTGTTGTGCGGGATAGCTCTACTTGCAGTCCATTGCGGTTAATGCCGACAAATTTTAGCACCGCACGAATCGTATCGCCCACCTTGAAGCTTTCACCCTTTATGCGATTTTTTTGTGGCAGCACTGCACGGATAGAATCTATCTCCACAAAGGTATTGCCACGCTCATCAACGCCTACAACCTGCCCATTGACGATTTTGCCAAGTTGAGCACGGAAACTTTGCAGGATTTGATCTTCAATGGAGCGTTGCAAATTGTATTCAAGATTCAAAAAAAGCTTATTTATCGCTCCTCGGCTCATCTCCTCAAGCTGTAATTCACAATCTAGCTCATCGCCAATGCTGACATCGCCAAACTCTTTAGCTTGAGAGAGGGGGATTAATGTCGCTAAATCTTCTTCTGTCAATGCTGTATCATCTGCACAGACTTTTTTGCGATAGAAGAGTTTTAGGGTGCGTTCTTTCAAATCTGGCTCAACAATATAATCATAAAGAGGGTTAATCTCTTCTTGTGCGATTTTAATTAAGCCATTTTTGACAATTTCCAACACGACACCATTATCCAACCCCTTGTCATAGGCAATTAAATCTATAATATCTAAAATCTTTTCCATAAACACTAGCTCCTGTTGTTTTGCGTGGATTGCCCCTTGTAGCTTGAATAAGGATTCTAAAATGTGCCACTTTTGGGATTCTTTAAAAGAAGAGTGGGGATTATAATAAATTTTTGCTTAAAGTTTTACAAATATGCCTATTTTTAGCTATAATGCACGATTTTATTTATCTACAAATCTACATCTACAATACAAAGGAGAGAGAATGGAGCTTAAACTTGCTAAAACAACATTGAATGCAAAAAGTAAGGCAAATGCTACGAAAATAAGCTGTGAAGATGTGCTTAAAAAACTCACACAGGGAGAAAATATTTTTTACTTTGATAAAGAAAATTCTCATAAAGATATGCAAAAAGCGTGTGCGTTTTTTGAAAAAGCAGGGCATAGCACATACTTAAATGAAGTGCGTTATGGGCTTGATGAGGGTAGTTATATTTATGAATTGCATATTATTTAATTTTTAAAAATCCACAATTTTACAAAGATTAATCATTATGAAGCTTTTTATACAAACTTTGGGTTGTGCGATGAATGAGCGAGATTCTGCACATATGATTGCTGAATTGAAAGAAAAAAAGCAATATACCTTAACTGATAATGCCAAAGATGCGGATTTGATTCTCATCAATACCTGCTCTGTGCGGGAAAAGCCTGAAAAAAAGCTTTTTTCGGAAATTGGGCAGTTTGCTAAGGAGAAAAAGCCCGGAGCTAAGATTGGAATCTGCGGCTGCACGGCTAGTCATTTGGGGGAAGAGATTATCAAAAAAGCTCCAAGCGTTGATTTTGTGCTAGGAGCTAGGAATGTCTCTAAGATTACGCAGGTGCTAGAAACGCCAAAAGCTGTTGAAGTGGATATAGACTATGATGATAGCACTTATGTATTTGCTTCATCGCAAGATATGGGGATTAAAGCTCATCTTAATATCTCAATAGGCTGTGATAAAAAATGTAGCTATTGTATCGTGCCTTTCACGCGTGGCAAGGAGATTTCAATCCCAACAGATTTGCTTGTGAATGAAGCTAAAAAGCTTGTGGCAAATGGGGTTAAAGAGCTACTTTTATTGGGACAAAATGTCAATCATTATGGCGTGAGATTTTCCACCCCACATAAAAAGACAAATTTTACAGAGCTTTTATCCACCTTGAGCGAGATTGATGGGCTGTATAGAATCCGCTTTACCTCGCCGCACCCACTGCATATGGACGATGAGTTTTTGGAGGAATTTGCTAGGAATCCTAAAATTGCTAAAGGCATACATATCCCTTTACAGAGTGGTTCAAGCCAGATTCTAAAAATGATGAAACGCGGCTATGACAAGCAATGGTATCTTGATAGGATAGCAAAGCTTAAATCTCTACTGCCAAATGTCGGCATTGGCACGGATATTATTGTGGGCTTCCCTACTGAATCTGAAAAAGATTTTGAAGACACAATGGAGGTGTTATCTTACGCTCAGTTTGATACACTATATAGCTTTGTATATTCTCCGCGTCCGCATACAAGTGCGTATGAGTATGATAAAAGTATGCTTGTGCCACAGGAGGTTGCTAAAGAGCGATTAAGCAGGTTACAGAATCTTCACAAGCAGATTCTGCAAAAAAAGGCACAAAAGGAGATTGGCTCAATATATGATGTGCTGATTGAAAATCACCGCGATGATAATGGGCAAACTTGGAGTGAGGGACGCACAAGTCAAAATAAACTTATAAAAATCGTGGGCAAAAAATGTCCCATTGGTTCAATTGCTCAAGTTAAAGTTATACATAATGATGGCGGCGGACTATATGGCGAGTTTATAGCTGAATTAAGTTTGGCTCAAGCCTTAGAATCTAATAAAGCTTTGTAATGCTAAGTCGTGAAACAAAACGCAAGATTCTAGGCAAGATTGTCCCACCGCTAATGCTTGTGCTTGTGTGGATTTTGTATATTTTAACGCGACATCGGTTTTTTATCAGCCCACATACGAGCAAGGAGAATATTGTTGGGGCGTTTTGGCACGGGGAGTTTTGTATGCTTCCATTTTTGTATAAGCAGCTAAGGAAACAAATGGAGCAAGGGCGGGATAAGGGATTTTATATTATCGCTTCTCATCATTTTGACGCACAGCTAATGGTAAGCTTATGTGAATATTTTAAGCTCAAGCCCTTGCGTGGCTCAACAACTCGTGGTGGGCTAAAAGTGCTTATAGATTCTCTTAAATTGCTTAAAAATGGCTATGATGTGGGCATTGCCCCTGATGGACCAAAAGGACCATATCACAGCATAGGAGATGGCGTGATAGCAATGAGCCAAAAGACGCAAAAACGCATTATTCCTATGCGTGTGGTGTATAGTCGGTATTGGGAGTTAAGAACTTGGGATAAGTTTAAGATTCCAAAGCCATTTTCAAGGATTGACTTTTATGCGCTTGATGGTTTTGTTGTGCCAAAGGATATGAATCTTGAGGACGCAAAAGCTTTGCTTCTTTCTCACTTAGAAAAGGAACTCTAAATGCTTATATCAATTGCAAACTTCATTAAAGTTTTGCTACAATAGCCTTGAAATGTGGAGTTTAAAATGTTGCGGAGATTGCTAAGTTGTTAAATTTTCTACTGAAACCATTTTTTTCTACCGTGCTTATTGGGGTGAATCTAGACGCTAAAGTTTGCTCACTTAAAATTGTTGTGATGAAAAATAAGCGTGTAAAAAGCACTCTAAGCAAGGATTATAAAATCGTAGATAAAGAGCTTCCTATGGAGGCGGCAAAGCTTATTAAAAGTTATAAGCGTAGGTATCCTTTTACCTACCTTAGTGCGATGAGTAAAACCTATAATCAAGGCTTGGCAAATTGTGCTAAAAAGGGCGATTTGATAAAGTTTGGCGTGAATGCAAAAACCTCGCGAATTGTGGAAATGCCAAATCAGTGGCTTTTTTATATCCAACAACTTGCTGTTGATGAAAATCGCGTGAAATATATCCGTGCGTTAGGGCTGGATTATCTTTTTTCCCCTTTTGTGCTTGTGTATGAGCATATTAAGACGAAGCTAAGCTCAAAACTAAAACTTTATGTCTTGCAGGAGAGGGCGAGCATTACGCTTTTTGTTGCGGATAAAAAGGGTGTGTATTTTGGCGGATTTTTTATGATGGGTGGGGAGCTAGAGCAAAGCGAAGATGAGAATATCTCCACAATAGAAGTGCATTCCTTGCAGGAAATAAGTAATTTAGATTCTATTTTAGGCTCTCTTGATGAGCTGAATGAGATTGGTGAGCTAGAGGATTTAGATGCGGAGCTGATACGCAAAGAGTTTGCTCCACAGGAGGTAGATTCTCAACAACAGCAAGAAGCGGAGATGTCTCGCTTAGAGGGCTTAAGGGATCTTGCGCGTGCTTCAAATGCAGCAGAGATTTTGAAAAATTCCATCAATGAGTTTTATGGTAATCCCATTTATGAAAGCACACAATTTATAGAATCTATTGTGATTTTGGATACTTATGGAATCACCGAACAAGCAGTTGAGCATTTGCGTAATGCGTTGATGCTTGATATTGAGGTGCAAGCGCTTAATATCCCTGAAGCGTTGATTGCACTCTCTCTAGCCGAACTTAGTGGCACTCAAGGGTAGAAAAATGGCATATAGTTTTATTCAGCCAAAGCCAAAAAGTATTTTTAAACGCTATACAAAGATTTGGTTTTTTTATAGTGTGTTGGCTGTTGTGTGTGTTTTGGCTTTTGCAAAGGTGCTTGAGAGACAGAGTGTGAGTAAGGTTAATGAGCAAATGCGGATTGAAGAAGAGATTCAAAGTGTGAAGATTAAGAGCATTGTTGTGAAAGATTATATAGAACGATTGGATTATGAGATCAAACTTGGACTAGAGATTCAAGCACAGAATCAGGCTTTAAAAGATGGCGTTTCAAATCTATTAAAACTTATCCCTGATCAAATCACGGCAAAAAGTATTGAACTCAACTATAATGCCCTAACAATGCGTGGTTTAACCCCTTCTAAAGAGGTTTATAAATTTTTGCTTGAGGCACCATTGCGTGCGGTTTTCACACAAACAAGAGTAGAGTTTTACCCCCTTACAAGTGGGTGGTTTAACTTTGTGTCAGTGAGTAAGGCTAATCCTGCCCTAAAGCCACTTGAGAGTGGCAAAAAGGAACAAGACAATGATGAACAATGACTTTAACACAGACTATGCGATAAAAAACTTTGTGTGGTTTTTGGTTTTTGTGGCTGTGTGTGTGTTTGCTATCAGCAAGTTTCTTTTACCCCAAATTGATACCTATAAAAAACAAGCCATTGAGACAAAAAAATCAAAAATCGCTTTTAATCAAATCAATAAAGATTATCAAGCCATACAATCCCAGCTCAAAACCCTTGTGGTGCAAAACTACAATATCCTATCAGCCATTCACAATAAGGGCGATGAGATCAAGCTTCAAGAGCTTTTGCAGGGGCATTTTAATGCTGTTGAGGTTAAAGCGATTAGCAATACAAAAGAGCTTGAGATTTTTGACACACGCTATCAGGTTAAGGGCTACGCCCCTTCAGTTCAAAGCATTGAAGAGTTTATCCTTTGGGCAAATACAATGCCTTATTTTGCGAAAATTGAGCTACCATTAAAGATGGAATTTGATGAGAAAAGCAAACAGATTTATTTTGTAATGATGATAAGCCTTAAAAACTCCGCTTACAAAGAACATCAAATCATTCTTGATAACAATCTGCGTTTTGATTCTTTTAAGCCATAGTGTTGTGTATGAAGCATTTTTCTGTTTTAAAAAATGAAGTGCTAGAAGCACTGAATCTAGAGAGTGGGGCGGTTATCGACTGCACTTTGGGCTATGGAGGGCATAGTCTTGGCTTATTGGAGCAGAATCCAAATGTATATATTTATGCTTTTGATAGAGATGAGAATGCCTTGTCTTTGGCAAAGCAGCGTCTAGTCCCTTATGCTTCACGCTTGCATATTCAGCATTGTGCCTTTGCTGATGCCCTAGATTCACTTGGCAGCGAGCAATTAGCACAGGTGCGGGGGATTCTAGCTGATATTGGTGTAAGCTCTATGCAGCTTGATGATAAAGATCGTGGTTTTAGCTTTATCTCGCCAAACCTTGATATGCGTATGGATTCTACGCAGAATCTTAATGCGGCTAAGGTTATCAACACTTATCCAGCCGTGCGTTTAGAAGAAATTTTTAGAATCTATGGAGAAATCCGCCAAAGCAAAAAACTTGCAGAGCTTATTGTTACTCAACGCGAGAAAAAACCATTTGAGAGTGCATCAGAATTAAGCTCATTGATTGAGAGGCATTTTCCCCGTATGGGTGGGATTCACCCTGCGACTTTGGCGTTTCAGGCTTTGCGTATTGAGGTTAATGGTGAGCTAGAGCAGCTACAAACTTTATTGCAAAGTATAGAATCTGCTTTTATGAAAGGTGTGCTATATAATTGCAAGGTGGCTATTATCTCTTTTCACTCACTTGAAGATAGAATCATTAAGCAGACCTTTAAACAATGGGCAAAAAGCTGCAAATGTGAAGAGAGTGCCTTGAAGTGCGAGTGTGGCAATAATAACGCTTTGGGGTCTATTATCACTAAAAAGCCCATTTTACCAAGCCAAGATGAGATAGCTCAAAATAAACGCTCTCGCAGTGCAAAATTACGAATCTTCCAATTAGGAGCAAAAGTGTGAAAGAGTATAATCCGCATAAACCCATAAACCTTGATGATATTATCCTGCCAGATTCTGTAAAAATGTGTGTGAGCGAGGAAGAAAAGGATATGCTTTTTGAGGATACAGATTCTGCGAGTTTGACACAGGGTAGAGGACTAGGCAAAAGAGAGCTAAAAATAGCTGGGATTATCTTGTGTGCGGTGCTTGTAGCGTGTGTGCCAAAGATTTATCTTGCCAATAGCATTTATTATTTGAGTAAGGATATTGCACTTTTGCAAACCCAGCACGATATGCTCCTTGATGAAAACAAGCGGCTAAAGCACGATTTAGAAAGCTTGAGATATAAATTTATCATTTTAGAAGAGTTCTAAGAAAATCTAAAAACGAGATTGTAATCTTTAAAGAGATAATGTAGATTCTGCAAAGTGGCGGACAGGGAGGGTTTGAAAGAGCATTTTAGAGTGTAGCAAATGGGTAATTTATCAACTTGTGCTATGTTTGAGTGTGCTTGATTTAATTAATGTTTTTTGGATACAATTTAAGCCTTATTTGATTTTC
>CAUWMC010000011.1:0-71808 GCA_963559865.1 uncultured Helicobacter sp. | reverse complement strand
GGATTCGAACCAACGGCCCATTCCTTAAAAGGGAATTGCTCTACCAGCTGAGCTAACGGGTCATCTGCCCTTCAAACTTGCATCTCAACTTTAAAAGCCTTGACACAAAAAGAGCGAAATTATAGTGAGTTTAACTCAATTTGTCAAGAGTCTAATGCTGTTATTAGCATTTCAAGTGCTTTGGCACAACTTTGAGACTGCACACAAAGTCTATCGCCACTAAAATGGTAATACACAACACTCGCCGCTTCACCTTTAGGCTGCACACCTATAAATACACTTCCCACAGGCTTTTGGCTACTTCCACCACTTGGTCCTGCAATGCCACTTGTAGCTAATGCCACATCGGCTTGTGTTTGTCGCAGCACCCCCTCACACATCGCCCTAACCACCTGCTCACTCACAGCACCAAATTTCTGCAAATCGCCCTTATTGACACCAAGCCAAGATGCTTTTATCTCATTAGCATAGCTCACCATCGCGCCATCAAGCACATTAGAAGCTCCAGCAAGAGAGGTGAAATGATAGCTTAATAACCCACCCGTGCAGCTTTCAGCTATGCCTACTTTAAGCCCCTTTTGAGACAATAACGAAAAAGCTTTTTGTGCCAAATCACTATGCAGAACTACAGAATCTAAAGTATTTTTTGGCTTCATTTTGTAACTCCTTGAAACAAATCCATTCTCACGACTTGATTTTTATCAAAAAATATTACACCATATTACATTAAATTTTACAAGGAGAGGAGGACAATATGGCAAAGCAAGAGCGACAAATCGTTATTCGACCAGAAAGTGAGAGGCAAGTCCAAGAGGTTTATAAGGCAAAAAATGGGCGTATGAAAGAGGACTTTTATCTTGAGGAACTCACAAAGCTTCAAATTGAGCTTTTAAAATTGCAAAATTGGGTAAAAGCCACAAAGCAAAAAGTTATCATCATTATGGAAGGACGCGATGCGGCGGGCAAAGGTGGAACAATCAAGGCTCTAACAAGTCATATGAATCCTCGCGGTTGCCGTGTGGTAGCACTAAACAAACCTACCGAAACAGAAAAAACGGAATGGTATTTTAAACGATACATCAGCACATTGCCAAGCGGTGGGGAGATTGTCTTTTACGATAGGAGTTGGTATAACCGAGCGGGTGTTGAAAAAGTGATGAATTTCTGCACCCAAGAGCAATACAAAGAGTTTATTATACAAGTTGCCAACCTTGAGCAAATGCTTATCTCAAGCGGAACGATGATTTTTAAATACTTCCTTGATGTAGGTAGAGATGAGCAAAAACGCAGAATCTTACGCCGCAAGACAGATCCATTAAGAATGTGGAAGCTTAGCCCTATTGATGGTAAATCACTTGATTTGTGGGAGCAATATACGGAGGCATTTGAAAAAATGTTCGCTCGCACTCATACACACATTTGCCCTTGGACGATTGTCAATACAAACGACAAAAAACGCGCGAGACTCAATATTGCTCGTGATATTCTAAGCAAAATTGATTATGAAGGCAAGGATCAAACCGCTGTGTGCCTTTTACCAGATCCTAGTATTGTATGGACATACTCGCAATATCAAACTTCACACACTGACCCTGCCAAAGAGATTCAAAAACAACTTAAAGAGTTAAAAGAAGCCAAGGAGGCGGAAAAGAAAGAAAAAAAGGCTCAAAAAACTGCTACAAAAAAACAAGAATCTAAAGCAGAATCCAAAATAGACAAACCAAAATCTGGCAAAGATTCAAAAGTAGCTACAAAAGCAAAGTCCCAAAACAAGACAAAAGAAACAGACCAAAGCGAGACACTTCTCTCTAAGCCATAGAACACTAGTGGGCTTATCAAGCGAGATTCTATAAACTTATAGAATCTCCAAAAAATAAATATGAGAAATTACCAAAAACTTTTCTTAATTCCCAAAGTCAATACAAACTCACACAAACTCACTTCTTGCACATCTCAAATCTTATCCCTTTTAAGAGATTTTAACTAACTTAAGATACAATGCCAAAAATTACACAAAGGACTATACGCTATGGATTTCAAAGGGGAACTCAAAGGCAAAAACAATAAAAGTCTTGCCACGCCCGTATATGCCAAAGATTTAGATGAGAGTTTTTGTATTATTGATATTCGCTATCCTGAGGATTATGCACTCTGTCATATCAAAGATTCTATGCAGCTCAATAACCCTTATGATGTGTATGCGCATATTAAAAAAAATCAAGATAAAAAATGTGTGCTTGTTTGCTATTCTGGGCATACGGCGAGTATTTTAGGCACAGAGCTTGTGCAAGAGGGGTTAGAGAATGTGTATTTTTACGATGATGAGTTTAGCTCCCTTGCCAACGCCAATCTCGAGCTTATCGCAAAATAATGCTATAATCAAAAACAAAAAGGATATATAATGAATCTTCTTTCAGAGCTTCTTTACACACTTTCAAATATCAATGTGTTATTTTACATCATCGCATTCTTATTTGGTGGAATCCCCTTTGGTTGGCTACTTGTAAAGATTTTTTACAAAAGGGATATTCGGCAGGTGGGTTCGGGCAGTATTGGTGCGACAAATGTATATCGTGCGGTCAAAGAGATTGATGAACGCAGAGCAAAAATGTTTTCTATTCTTACCATTATCCTTGATGCGACAAAGGGGCTTATTGTCGTGGCGTTTGCCAAAATGCTTGGACTAGGATTTTCAGCTCAATGGCTCATTGCATTGCTGGCAATTTTAGGGCATTGTTATAGCCCTTATTTGGGATTTAAAGGCGGCAAGGGCGTAGCCACAGCCATTGGCTCTGTTTTGCTTCTTATTCCTGTGGAAGGGATTTGTGGCTTAATTGTGTGGGGCATTGTAGGTAAGGTCTTTAAAATCTCTTCTATTTCCTCACTTGTTGGTGTTTTAAGCGGAATTATTCTTACATTTATCATTCCCTACATTGTGCCTTTGCCAGATTCTATATCTATTGTCGCACAAATTGGCACACACACGCCTGTTGTGCTTATAGGGCTATTTATCCTTTATACGCATATTCCTAATATTAAGCGACTTTTTAGTGGCAAGGAAAGCAAAGTATTGTGAGCAAAAGTATTACCCTACACATTGAGAATCTTCGTATTCAAACTATTATTGGAATCTTAGAAAAAGAGCGTTGCACTCCCCAAGCTGTTGAGGTGAGTGCGGAGATTACTTACACCTACACAGATGCATTTTTGGATTATGTGGAGATTTGCAATCTCATCACTTCTTCTTTACAAAATAATGCCTATGGGCTTTTGGAAACAGCTCTACTTGATATTGCCAAAATTTTAAAAAATCACAGCACAAAGATTCAAAAGCTCACGCTCCACATTAAAAAACCAACTATTCTTGAATCTTGTATTGTTGGGGCAAGCCTCACGCAAGACTTTACACAAACACCCTAGAATCTTTAATTAACTTATCAAACAAATAAAAGCCTCTTCACTGCTCTTTTTCCAAAAGCTTTTTTAGTCGCCGCTCATTAGCTTCACTTGGCTTTGCACCTAATTCTATCAGCTTTTTTGCAATCTCAACTTGCGGTTTTTTTTGAAAATTTTTAGCATTAAGTGCCGCATCAAGAGGCGTTTCACCCGCTTTGAGAGAATCAATAGGAATGTGCTTGTCTTTAATAAGATACTCTAACAATTCCATATTGCCATCACGCGCGACAAAATGCAGCATATTCCCCCCACCAAAATCACGCAAAAAGCCCTCATCAAAATACAACATAAGCTCCAAAATATGAGAATCCCCAAAGGTTACAATGCCATTGCTATTTGGGTATTTGCGATTGTTGTAATCTGCACCTTTTTTTAGAATCTCCCAAAACATACCATAGCGATGATACATTGCAGCCAAATCTAGTGCGGAGACACCATTGACATCAAAGATTCTATCTTGGAGCTGAAATGCCCCAAGTGAAGAGTAATCATCGGCCATCATACGATTGATATTGAATCTTGGCTTGTCTTTTGTGAGCAAATCAACCCTGCCAGATTCTGCCAAAATAAGCTCAAAGACATTGTATGAATCAAACACGATTGACACCATAAGTGGGGTAATCTCAAGTCTCGGGGCTTGTGTTGTGTAAAATAAAAAATATCTACTCCACTGCTCTTTTTTCATCATTTCCTGATAAGTTTGCACATCATCTTCAATAATTGCTTTAAGAAACTTCTGCTCAATCTCACATTGCCTAATGGCTTCTTTACCTTTATAGTGAGACTTTGGCGTTATGCCTTTAAGAGATTCTACTTTTTTGCAATCCACCTCCAACAAAGCATTCAAACTTTGCTCAAGTGTAGGTGGATTTTCCACACTCCAAAAATCTACAAACCACCCGCCAAAAGCAAACTCCACAGCACATAAACTTATGAGAATCCATCTATGAAACATTTTTATTCCACACCCACCATAACCGAAGTAGCCTTGATAATCGCATACGCCTCTTTGCCTACTTCAAGCTGCAATGTCTTTAAAGATTCTAAAGAAATAGTAGAAGATATGACATTGCCCCCACCTATATCAATCTCTACAATCGCATTTACACTACCTTTTTGAATAGAAACGACCTTCCCCTTAAGCTGATTTCTTGCACTGATTTTCATTGTGTTCTCCTTATTTTATAACTTGTTTAGGCAAAACTCGCAATTATCTAACTTTTGTGCCAATGTGTCAAACCACGCATTATTCTGCTTTGGCAAATGCCATAAACGCCCTAATCCGCGCAATGCTCTGCTCTACACCCAAAACAAACAACGCCTCACACACGCCAATCCCGCCACTTTTACCTAGCAAAGCACAACGCAAGGTAGGCATAAGCTTACCTATTTTAAGCTCATTTTTTTCCGCAAAGCTATGAAGTAGCTCATCAAGATTCCTAGTCTCCCATTGTGCCAAACTAAGCTCATCACACAATGCCCCCAAAGCTGCAATAGCCGCTCTATCAAACTTAGAATACATTTTCTCATCATACGCACTAGGAGCATTCATCACCTCATCAAAACCTTGAGCAAAGCTTATTAGCGTATTGCAACGATCTTTTAATGCCGCATAAAGCACATCGCGTTTGCAAGATTCAAGACTTGTAACGCCAAAGTTTTGCAGCAAAGATTCAAGCTCTTTATTTGGAGTTTGCTTTATATAGTGTTGATTGAGCCATAAAAATTTTGTCTCGTTATACGCACTAGGTGAGCTATTTAAATCATTTGGATTAAAAAGCTCTAGCATTTCTTGGATTGAGAATATCTCCTTATCGCCATAGCTCCAGCCAAGCCGCACAAGAAAGTTTAAAATGGCTTCAGGCAAATAGCCCATTTGCTTATAGTCCATTACGCCCATTGCCCCATCTCGTTTGCTTAACTTCCTACCTTGTGGGTTTAAAATCATCGGCACATGATAGAATCTAGGTATTTTAAAGCCCAATGCCTCATACACGATAATCTGCTTAGGTGTATTGCTTAAATGATCATCGCCGCGTATCACATCGCTTACCCCCATAAGTGCATCATCAACGGCTACAACAAAGTTATAAGTGGGTGTGCCATCACTCCGTGCTATGATAAAATCATCAAGCTCTTTTGCCTGAATGTTAATCTCACCCTTCACACCATCTTTAAACTTCACATAGCCTTCAAGTGGAGCTTTGATTCTCACAACAGGCTCTATTCCCGCAGGTGGTGTGCTTTTAAAATTACGATAGCGATTATCATATCTTGGTGTTTGCTTGTTTCTCTCCTGCTCTGCCCGAAGTGAATCTAGCTCTTCTTTACTCATATAGCAATAATACGCCTTCCCTTCATCTAAAAGCTTTTGGATATATTCCTTATACAAATCAAATCGTTTGCTTTGATACACCACCTCGCCATCATATTCTAGCCCCACCCACTCAAATGCCTCAATAATCGCCTTTGTCGCATCAAGGGAGTTTCTCGCCAAATCCGTATCTTCAATACGGAGTAAAAACTCTCCACCATTTGCCCTTGCATACAGATAATTAAACAATGCTGTGCGTAGCCCACCAATATGTAAATAGCCCGTAGGCGAAGGTGCAAAACGCGTAACAATCTTTTCCATTATTCACCTTTAAAATAAAATTTTGGGATTGTATAGCAATTTAACTTAATGCCTTATTTGATATTTTTCACTACAATATTAACTTTTTGGCTGGCATTTTTGCCTCTTAAATCTTAGAATCTAATCCCACAAAAAGGAAGAATATGTTTGCAATCACAGGTGGCGGGACAGGCGGACATCTAGCCATTGCCAAAGCATTAGCACAAGAACTACAATCTCAAAATCTTAAAGCTATCTATATAGGCTCAACCTTAGGACAAGATAAAGCGTGGTTTGAGCATAGTGAGCTTTTCACACAATGTTATTTTTTAGAATCTAGCGGCGTGGTCAATAAAAGCGGTTTGCATAAGCTCAAAGCCATTTTTAAGCAGCTTCAAGCCGCCTTGAGAGCTAGGAAGATTCTAAAAGCCCATAAAGTTACACACGTGATAAGTGTTGGTGGATTCAGTGCAGGTGGGGCGAGTATGGGTGCGATTATGGCTAGAATCCCCCTTTTTATCCACGAGCAAAATGCCATTAAAGGCAAACTTAATGAGATTCTCACTCCCTTTGCCAAGGCGGTTTTTGGTAGTTTTAGCTCAAGTTCTAAAAATTTTATCTCTACTTCGTATCCTGTGCGTGATGAGTTTTTCACCACTTCTCGCATAAGGCAGGAGTGTAAAAATATTCTTTTTCTAGGTGGCTCTCAAGGGGCAAAGGGCATAAATGATTTTGCTCTAAAACTCACTCCTTTGCTTTTACAAAGGGATATAAATGTCGCTCATCAGTGCGGAGAGCGTGATTTTGAACGCATAAGGCAAGAATATGAGAATCTTGGAATCTTAAATCAAGTTGATTTATTTGCTTTTGATAAGAATCTTGTGATGCGTTTGCAAAAAGCGGATTTATGCATTGCTCGTTCAGGTGCTTCAAGCCTTTGGGAAATGGCAGCAAATGGGCTTATTGGCATATTTGTGCCTTATCCCTATGCGGCAAAAGACCATCAATATTTTAATGCAAAAAGCTTTGCTGATGAGGGACTAGGCTTGGTAATAAGGGAAAATGAGCTTGAAGTGCAAGGTGTGCTAGATTTTATAGAATCCTTGCAGGGCGAAAGTTTGGAGCAAAAATCAAGTCAAGTTATGGCAAAGATTAAGCCAAATGGTGCAAGGGAGATTCTCACTCATATCAATTCTTTAGCACCCATACCACAAGACTAAGAGCTATACCAAACATCACACAACTCACCATTGCATCAAGCCAAACAAAGGCTTTTGGCGAAGTAAAATAAGATGATAGGGCATTTGCCCCAAAGCCAAGCAGAGCAAACCACGCTGCAGAAGCACTGATACAACCTAGCAAAAAATGGAGTTGAGATTCTACGCTCACACCAATGCCGCCAAGCAAAATAATCGTATCTAAATACATATGCGGATTTAAAAGTGTAATGGCAAGCGTTTGAAGCAAAATAGCCTTATGCGGAATGCGTATTTTCTCCTGCGTAGAATCTAGCCGTGCTTTAGGGTGCAGGGCGGATTTAAATGATAAAAAACCATAGTAGCATAAAAATACAGCCCCGCACAAAGCTAGAATCTTACTTAAAAAATCAAATTGAGAGAGCCAAGAGCCAAAGCCTAGCACACCAATACTCATAAATACCACATCACAGCCCACGCATACAGCACATACCAAAAAAGTATGCTGCTTTTGAATGGCACATTTAATCACAAAGGCATTTTGTGCCCCAATAGCACTAATCAATCCAAAAGCAACAAAAAGCCCTTGTAAATACTCTTGCATTATTATTCCTTGAGATTTAAAGAATCTAGTATTTTCTCTCCCCACACTACTTGTTTAAAGGTGTAGAGTAGGTTGTCATTCTTTGGATAATACGCTCTTTATCGCTACCTTGAGCGAGAATAGGCTGATAATTGTTATAAGTCTTCACCCCGCTAATCAAAACCGGCACAAAGCTGTGCAGTTCGCTCCATTGCTCTAAATCTGCTACTTTTTTAAGTTTCTTATTATCAATATAAATATACTCCCCCGCCATATTTTTTAAATCTGCTCTAGATTCACCAAAAGCAAAACGCACCTGATAAATCACACTATCTTTATCGCCGGGATTTTTTGCCCCGCCATAGACAAAATTCCCTAGACTATACACAATCTTTTTACCCTTATACTCCTCTATACCTTGAAGCACGTGCGGGTGATGCCCAATGACTAAATCCGCACCGCTATCAATAGCAAATCTACCTATCTCTTTTTGAATCTTGTTGGGATAATGCTCTCTTTCTTCACCCCAATGGAATGTAAAAATCACAATATCCGCACCCATCTCACGCAATTTTGCAATTTCAGCTTTGACTTGAGGCTTGATAGCTAGATTCCACCCTCTATGTCCTGCCATACCGATTTTTTTACCCTTAATCTCATAAATACTTAGCACCCCTTCCCCGCTATAATAAATCCCTGCATTTTTAAGATGTTTTTGTGTATCTTGGAATCCTTTCACACCATAATCGCGTGTGTGATTGTTAGCAATATTTACCGCTTCAATGCTTCCTTCTTGTAATATTTTCACATAGCTTGGATCACCCTTAAAGGCAAATGGTTTCACCAATCTATCATTATTATGTGTTGTAAGGGGTCCTTCAAGATTGCCTAAACTCATATCATCATTTTCTAAAACCTCTTTTACCTTAGCAAAAAAATAGCTATAATCCCCCTTTTGCTGTGCAAAACGCCAATTAAATGTCTCGCCATTGCTCCCATAATAATCCCCAAGCACATTATCGCCAACAAAGCTTAGCGTGATAATCTCACTTTTTTTACTCTCCTTTGCATAAGGACTTTGGGCTTGATTTGGTTCTGCTTGTGTGCCAAAACACCCACTCAAAAATGCCACGAGAGACGCGGTAAAAGCCACTTGAAATACTAAAAACCTTGTAGAAAACATTGTTGTCCTTTCGCTTTTTGCATTCATTTCAAACCACGCATTGTAGCAAAATCTTAAATAAAGTTTGCTATACTTCCGCTGACCCTTTCATCTAGCTGGCCAAGGATACCACCCTTTCTCGGTGGCAACGGAAGTTCAAATCTTTCAAGGGTCGCCATTAATTAGAATCTACATATTATCTTATAACAAGGACTATAATGAAACTTATCTCGTGGAATGTCAATGGACTGCGTGCGTGTATGAATAAAGGCTTTATGGATTTTTTTAATGAAGTGAATGCAGATATTTTTTGTATCCAAGAATCTAAAATGCAAAAGGAGCAAGGCGATTTTAGTTTTGAAGGGTATAGTGAATATTGGAATAGTGCGGAAAAAAAGGGGTATTCTGGTGTTGTGGTGCTAAGTAAGATTCCACCTTTACAAGTGAGCTACGATATGGGGATTAGCCATCACGATAAAGAGGGCAGAATCATTACCGCAGAATATGAGCAATTCTATCTTGTAAATGTCTATACGCCAAATGCCAAGCGTGAGCTAGAGCGATTAGAATATCGTATGGAGTGGGAAGATGACTTTAGGGCATTTGTGAAGAATCTTGAGAAACATAAGCCCGTGGTGATTTGTGGAGATCTTAATGTCGCCCACAAGGAGATTGATTTAAAAAACCCAAAGACAAATCGTAGAAATGCTGGATTTACTGATGAAGAGCGAGGTAAAATGAGTGAGCTTTTAGAATCTGGATTTATTGATACTTTTCGCCATTTTTATCCCACGCTTGAGGGGGCATATAGCTGGTGGAGCTATATGGGAAAAGCAAGGGAAAATAATACCGGTTGGCGTATTGACTACTTTTTATGTTCTGCTTCTTTACAGCCTTATCTCAAAGATGCCGCGATTTATCCACATATTTTTGGGAGCGATCACTGCCCTGTTGGCTTAAATATGGATATATAAACGCTATGAAAGCACAGATTCTAAAACTCCTTCAGTTAAAGCAACTCTACAAACGCCAAGCTTGTGGAGAAAGATACACAAATACACTTTTTCGCCCACAGCCAAATGCACTTCCCACACACAATACAGATGTTCTTATCAAAAACTGCTCCCTTTGTAATAGAATCAAGCATTGCAAAGAGCCAAGTATCGGGCTTATCAACCCTCAAGCAAGCATTTGTTTTATAAGCGAGATTCCACTTGTGAGCGATACTCAAGCATTTGTGCAAAATAAAAGTGCAATAATGTTGCAAAATATCATCACAAATGTCTTTAAGCTCCCCCTTTCACAAGTCTCTATCCTTTCACTCATTAAATGCGACCCGCTCAATCCCCATTTTGAAAGGAGTGAGATTCTTAGCTGCAAGGACTATGCACTCACACAGCTGCAGAATCTAACTCCTAAAGTTTGTGTGCTTTTAGGCGATGTGGTAAGTGAGTATATTTTGGACAATCGTTTGGAACATAGTAGAATCTTATGGCACAATAACAAAAAATTTTTAATTACCTATGCACTCAATGAGCTTGTGCGGAATCCTTCCCTTAAAACACAAGCCCACAATGATTTTCTAATCGCGAAAGGACAATTATGAATACTTCTATAAAATCTATCATTGCTTTGTGTTTTTGCACCCTACTTAGCATAAGCTCATTTGCTAAAAGCTATATTATCTCGCC
Source organism: uncultured Helicobacter sp. (assembly GCA_963559865.1). Taxonomy (GTDB): domain Bacteria; phylum Campylobacterota; class Campylobacteria; order Campylobacterales; family Helicobacteraceae; genus Helicobacter_C. The sequence goes on along the minus strand of CAUWMC010000011.1, from coordinate 61,106 downwards.
CCTACCCTTGCCACAGCAGGAGATTCTAAACATAAGCACAGAAAAATGTAGCACTTCTTGCTTGTTGAATTACTTTGCCAAGGGCGAGTTTTTCTCATTTGTCGCATCTTTTGATCCTAGTATAGATAATACCGAGCTTCGCTCTAAACTCTCCTTTGTGCTTGGGGATTTGGGTATTGCTGATCAAATGTTGCCACCGACCTTACAAGGAAGCGGAAAAATTAAACTTGCCCTCCTAATGCCTAAAAAAATCATTGGACGCTACTCGGCAAGCAGTATTGATACTATTCTTGCCTATCTTATGACGCGAGGCAATGATTTTGTTTTTGAGATTTTTGATAGCAATGATGAGAATAGAGCAAATTTAAATGCAGCCTACAAAAAAATTGAGCAAAATGGCTATGATTTTGTCATCGCCATTCTCACGCCAAAAGGTGCAAAAGAGTTTGCCACACTTGATATAAGTTTGCCCACCTATATCCCCACAATCAACAAAAAACAGATTCAAATAAGCTCCGTGCCTAAAAATCTTATTTTTGGTGGGATTGATTATGAGGCACAAATTGAGCTTTTACTCTCTCTTGCTGGGAATAAAAATATTATTGCCTATAATGACAAAAGCCTTATTGGTAAAACACTTGGTGAAATCTTAAAAAGCAAGAGCAGTCGTGTTGTCTTTGAAGAAGAAATAGATTCAGAATCTGCTAAAACCTTTATGCAAAAGTTAAGCAAACACGATCGTTTAATTGCCAACAATATAGTATTTTTCAATACCCCTCCAGCAAGAACGGGACTTGTAGCCTCGCAACTTGGGCTTGCTAAAAATAAACCTGATAAATTTCTCTCCGTGCAGACAAATTTTCACCCACAGATTCTATTGCTTATACAAAAAGAAGATCGCAAGAATCTCTTCATTGCCAATGTGATTAATAATCAAAATCCAAAACTTATAGAATACACTTCGCTTCTAGGTGGGGATTTACGCTATGATTGGGTCAATTATGCTACTGCCATAGGGGTGGAGCAGCTTATTGCAGCTCAAATCAATGAGGGCAAACGCTTTTTTAATGAACGCGTGAGAGATGGGCAGGTTGAATACACAAATAGAATCTACAAAAGCGATGCAAAAAGCTTCTATGAATACCGATAAAGACTATCCCTTTAACTTTGATGGCTCCGCGTGCGAGGGCTGTGGTGGAAAGTGCTGCGTGGGGGAGAGTGGCTATGTGTTTGCAAGTATTGATGAGATGCAAAAAATTGCCTCTTTTCTCGCACTAGAATTTGAATCTTTTACAAAAAGCTATGTAAGGAAGGTTGGATATAGATTCTCATTTATTGAAAAACCCTATCAAAACGCATTGGCGTGTGTGTTTTTTGACACAGATTCTAAGCAATGCAGTATTTATGCCCATCGTCCAAAGCAATGTCGCACTTATCCATTTTGGGAGGCACATAAGAATCTTGATAAGAACGACTTGCAAACCCTATGCGATGAGTGCAAGGGTATCAAGTTAAAGGAAAATGTATGAAGATTTTGCGTGTTTTTACCCTATGTCTTATGATTCTAGGCTCTTGTTATGGGGCATTTGATGAGGATAGCTATCTCTTTGAAGCCATTGAATACGAAGCGCAAAATCAATTTGATAAAGCAAGGGATTTGTATCTTGTGCTATATGAGGAAACCAAAAAGCTAGAGTATTTTAAAGAAGCCATAATCCTCTCTTCAACGCTCAATAATCCCAATGCTACGCTTGATTTTGCTAATGAATATATTGCAAAAGGTGGGCAAAAGGATCTTGTCATACATAAGATATTTTTAGATTCTTATCTCAAATTGGGGCTGACACAAGAGGCATTACAGGAAGCAAAAATTATTGCTAAGAGCGAAGATTCTGCCCTGCTTAATGATATTTTAGGCTCACTTTATGCGACACTTGGGGATTTTAACAATGCCCTTATCCACTTTGAATCCGCATATAAAACAAGTCAATCACAAGATGTATTGCAAAAAATTGTCGCTGTGTATTTAAGCCAATCCCAAAAAGAGAAGGCGTTAAAGTTGCTTGATTCTCATATTGAAACCTATGGTTGCTTTGGTAGTTTTTGTAAATTTAGCATTGAAGTGTATGGCAAATTTTCGCAACTCCCCAAGATTGAAAACATTTTTGAAAAATCATTTCAAGCCCAGCCTACCATTGAAAATGCCCAGAATCTTATTCTTATTTACGCCCACCAAAAGAAGTTTAAACAAGCCTCTCAAATTGCCTCGCAATTCCCCTTTAAGCCGGAGATTCTCCTAGAGCTTTATATTGCTCAACAAGATTATGCAAACGCTGCCAAACAAGCAAAATATGCGTATGATGAGAATAAAAACCCCTATTTTCTAGCCCTAGAGCAAATTTATACTTTTGAATCTAGCAACAAAAAAGACAAAAATGCCATAGCAAATATCACTCAAAACCTCAAAAATGCCATAAAACTTATGCAAACACCCACCAAAGATATACCAAAAGATGAACGCATTGATACTGCTTTGCAAAATTCACAAAGTGCCGAGCTAGGATTTTTGTTTAATTTTTTGGGCTATTTGATGATTGATTATGACATTGATGTGCAAGAGGGCATAGAATATGTCAAAAAAGCCCTTGAGATTTCCCCTCGCAACCCAGCGTATTTAGATTCTCTAGCGTGGGGTTATTATAAAATCAAAGACTGCGAAAATGCCGCAAAAACTTTCAAGCTTATCCCACAAGAAGACATCAAAAAAGAAAAGGAGCTACAAGAACACAAAAAGATTATTGATAAATGCTTTCAAGAAGACAACAAAAGGCTAGAAGACTTAAGAGAGATTAGGATTGACAGAAACCTTTAAATCACACTATCCTTGTTTAATAACTCACCCTCGTATAAAAAGATTGATGGGGTGTAATCAATGTTTTTTACATTATCCTTTTTAGCAAAAGATAAAATCAGATTCTCTTTTGCACGAGTAATTGCCACATAAAACAGCCGCCGCTCCTCTTCCAAGCTCCCGCCCTTATTCATCAGCTTGCGATTTGGGAATCTCCCGTCCATAAGATCTACCACATATACATTTTGAAACTCTAAGCCCTTGCTTGCGTGGATACTCAATAGATTCACCCCGCTGCCTTCACTAGCTTCACTTGAGCCTAGAATCATCGCATTTAAAAATTTGCCCAAATCATTGTGATTTTTTGAAAGATCAAGCAAGAGGGCACATTTGCGTTTAATAGATTCTAGAGCTTGATCAAACCTTGCAGAATCTATACTGCCATCTTTTGTTTTAGAGCGAGTTTTAGCAAGATTTTGCATAATATCAGTAAAAAATTTTGCATTCACAATGCGTGTAATCAAACTTTTTGGCTCTTTAATATGCCTAATAGATTGAAGCATTTCATAAAAATCACTTAAAAATATAGCTCCCTCTTTTTGAATCTTTGGGTGTTGTAAGAGCGGGTGTGAAGCAAAACCCTCTGTGATGTATTCATTAAACCTACCTTGAGATTCTAAAGCAAAAAAATCATCAAACAAGCCCAATTGAGTGTTTTTGGCTCTTTGCTGATAGGCTTTTATGCCACTTTTTGGCTCAAACATACCCCTATGGCAATCCCCCTCACCTAATGCAAATAACGCCTCATAAATATCCTTAGCGATGCTATTGCCTATGCCTTTTCCATAGCTTAGCGTATGAATATGTGCCATCATATCGCGTGGATTATGCGTAAGGGAGCAAATATCAAGTATGAGGCTCACTTCCTTTGTGTCAAAAAAGCTCACACTTCCTTTACGCTTTGAAGGGATATTAAGCTCTCTTAAACTCGCCTCAATCCCATCGGCACTAGAATTATTGCGAAAAATAATGGCGGTATCTTCATAAGGCGTATTGCTTAGAGCTATGCGTTTAGCAATACCCTGATACTGCAAAAATAGCTCATCATACCACACAAGCTTTGGTGGGGCAAACTCACCTTGCTTAATCACTTCTAGCCTTTTGGGATACACGCGTTCATTTTTCTCTATCACTTTATTAGCCAAATCAAGAATATGCTTACTTGAGCGATAATTTTTGCTTAAAGTAAAAACTTTTGAATCTATGTATTTATCTCCAAATCCGCTAATAATACTAATATCCGCACCATTAAAGGCATAAATGCTTTGATCATAATCCCCCACACAAAACAAGCTTTGAGGTCTAAGTGCATCAAGGATAGAATCTTGCAAAGGATTTGTATCTTGATACTCATCGCATAGCACTTCCATAAATAGTGGAGATTCTAGCTCTAGTAAAGATTCACGATACAGCAAAAGTAAATCATTATAATCCGCATAATGATGTGTGCTTTTAAGTGCTTGAAACTCCTCCATTATGTCTTCATAAATGGCGATATATGGCTCTTGTTGCGGGTTTCTATCCACTATCCACGCCCCAAAACCACCCTTATATGCGGCATTAACAAAAAGAGAATATATCTCATACAAATATTGTGCGGAATAAGGCTTAGTAGAATCTTGGCTAAAAACGCGTTTTTCATACAGACTTTTAAAAAGCATTTGCAATTCTTTGGGTTGTTTAAGATGAATATTTTTCAGCTGTCGCAAATAGCGATACGCCACGGCGTGAAAAGTGCCAGATTCTATCTCTTTGGCAAGGCTAGAGCCAAAAATTTTTCCCACCCGCTCAATCATCTCGCTACTTGCTTTGTTTGTGAAAGTAAGCAATAAAATATCTTTAGGCTTAAAACCCTGCTGCAAAAGATAGGCTATACGCCCCACAATCGTAGAGGTTTTACCCGTCCCAGCTGAAGCAATAACAAGATTATGTCCGCTTGGGGCAGTAGCAGCAGCCAACTGCTCGGGGTTAAGATTAGAGAGTGGCATTATTTGCTAAGTGTTTGCAGAATCTCGGGGGATAAAAACTCTTTAAGGGGTTGGACTTTGCTAAACTGCGGATATTCAGCCACAGGTAGAGTTGTAACCTGCAAGCAAGAAGCATTGCTTGGATTAAACACAAAAGGTGCCATAAGATTCACAATAGAATTTTCAATAGGCTTTTGCACGACCACCACGCAAAATACAAGCACCTTATCGCCCCTTGTCTCATCTAAATCAAGGAGCTTTTCATCAGCTGTTGGAATAGTGAAGTTGTATTCGCAAAGAGAGAATGGATTTACAAGTGTGATTTCAAAAGGACGCGTTCCATCAAGTGAGCGGAGCTTACTAAAAGTCTCATCTATTTGTTCTAGCTCCACCCTGCTCACATCATCAAAGCCCAAAATTGGCATCTTTAGCTCATAAGTCATTTTTACCTCCATTTGTTTTTAGCAATTTGGTATTATAATACACTTAAAGCAAATTAAATACCACAAAGGCATTTTATGGAGAACACAACACAGGAAAAAAAAGGCTACAACCCCAAAGACATAGAATCTAGATTCTATAATGTCTGTCAAACACGGGGATATTTTGAAATTGATGGGAACAAACATATTCAAAATGGAGAAAAATTTTGTATTATGATGCCCCCACCTAATGTTACAGGTGTTTTGCACATAGGACACGCACTCACTTTCACTCTGCAAGATATTATCACGCGTTTTAAACGAATGGACGGATTTAAAACACTCTATCAGCCCGGGCTTGACCACGCAGGAATCGCCACGCAAAATGTCGTGCAAAAACAACTCGCACTTCAAGGCATAAGTAAAGAATCTTTAGGGAGAGAAGCCTTTATCAAAAAAGTGTGGGAGTGGAAAGAGCAAAGTGGGGGCGCAATCCTTAATCAAATGCGTCATTTAGGTATCACCCCAGCGTGGTCTCGTCTAAGATTCACAATGGATAAGGGTTTGCAAAACGCGGTTAAAAAAGCCTTTGTGCAGTGGTATAATCAAGGCTTAATCGTGCAGGATAACTATATGATTAATTGGTGTGTCAATGACGGTGCGTTATCTGATATTGAAGTAGAGTATGAACAAAATATCGGCAAACTCTACCATTTACGCTACCCCATCAAAGACAGCACACAAAGCCTTATTGTCGCTACAACGCGTCCAGAGACTTTTTTTGGTGATAGTGCTGTAATGGTTAATCCAAATGATGAACGATACAAGGATTTTATCGGCAAAAGCGTAATGCTGCCAATCTTAAATAGAGAGATTCCAATCATTGCGGATTTGGCTGTGGATATGGAGTTTGGCACTGGCTGTGTGAAAGTAACTCCCGCTCACGATGTTAATGACTATGAGGTAGGCAAACGCCATAAGCTAGAATTTATCACTATTTTTGACGAAAAAGGTATATTTAATGCCTATGCTGGGGAGTTTAAAGGGCAAGAGAGATTAAAGGCACGAGAGAGCATTGTAAAAAAACTAGAATCTCTTGGCTTTGTTGAAAAGATTGAAGACTACACAAATCAAGTTGGCAAATGCTATCGCTGTGGCAGCATAGTAGAGCCTTATATCTCAAAGCAATGGTTTGTCAAAAAAGAAGTCGCACAAATTGCCATTGAAAAAGTCAATGCAGGGGAGCTAAAATTTTTCCCAAATCAATGGCTGAATAATTACAATGCGTGGATGAGGGATTTAAAAGATTGGTGTATTTCTCGGCAATTATGGTGGGGACATAGAATCCCCGTGTGGTATTGTGAATGTGGAGAAAAGATTGCTGCTGAAAGTGATAATCCCACCTGCCCTAAATGCAAAGCCATCATTACAAAGCAAGATGAAGATGTGCTTGATACTTGGTTTAGCTCTGGGCTTTGGGCATTTAGCACACTTGGTTGGGGCAATGAAAAAGATGGTAAAAATGCTGAATCTGCTGAAGCGAGTAAAACAGCTGAATCCACTCAATCTACTGAATCTGCCCTTTTTACAGATTCAGATTTAAGTGATTTTTATCCTAATTCCTTGCTGATTACGGGTTTTGACATTTTATTTTTCTGGGTGGCTAGAATGCTTTTAAGTGGAGAATCTTTACTAGGCTCATTGCCCTTTAAAGATGTCTATCTTCACGCGTTGGTGCGTGATGAAAAAGGGCAAAAAATGAGTAAAAGCAAGGGCAATGTCATTGACCCATTGGAGATGATAGATACTTATGGGGCAGACACGCTCCGCTTTACTCTAGCCATTTTGTGCGCTCAAGGGCGAGATGTGAAGCTCTCCACGCAAAGCTGTGAGATTTCTAAAAATTTTACAAACAAACTTTACAACGCAACGCAGTTTCTAAAAATGTATGCCTCTCAACAAGATGAGATTCAAGGCAAAACCTTCAAAGCCTTTAAAAACTTAGATGACATAGAGATAAAAACGCCACTTGGTAAGTATATGTTTGTGCGTTTGCAAGTGGCTATTGGCGAGGTGCGTCAGGCTTTAGAATCTTATCGCTTCAATGATGGGGCAAGTATTTTGTATCGCTTTTTGTGGGGAGAGTTTTGTGATTGGGGTATTGAACTGACAAAGGCAAGCAAAGATTCTGTGTATGAGCTTGGGGCGATTTTTAAGAGTGCGTTACTGCTTTTGCACCCTTATATGCCTTTTATTACCGATTGGCTTTGGCATAGTCTTAATGGAAGCGAGATAGAATCTGCAGATTCTATTATGATAACCCCTTATCCAAAAGCCAAATCCATAAGCGAAGAATTTTCTAGTATAGAGCAGACATTTAAAGTTATTGAAGATGTGATTGTCTCAATCCGCCGACTAAAAGCAATGCTAGAGCTTGGCAATGCAAATGTGGAAGAAGTCTTTGTAAAGCTAAATGCAAGTGTTGATAAGGATATGCTAGAGCTTTTTGTATGTAAGCTTGCTAAAGTTACGCGTTTGCACATTGTGCAGGGCAAACAAGAGGGCTGCGTATGCGATGTGAGTGAGCTAAGTGAGAGCTATATGAATCTTAAAGGCATTGATTTAAGTGCAATTATCACGCGTTTAAACAATCAAAAAGCAAAGCTTGAAAAAGAAATAGCAAAACTTCAAGGAATGCTAGGCAATGAAAACTTTATCAAAAATGCTCCAAAAGCTGTGCTAGAGCAAAATACACAAGCCCTTAGCCTCGCACAAAAAAAATATGCTAAGATTCAAAACGAGCTTAAAACGCTTTTGCAATCATAAAAAAGGAGAATGAAAAATGAAAAACTTACTGCAAGGAAAAAATATAAAAAACACGCTTTTGGCGGTGTGCTGTGTGGCTTTCATAGGCTGTGGGGATTCAAAAATAGAGCAAGAAGATACTCACTACACGCAGCTCATAAAGGCTATGCCAATGATTGTATCGCTTGAGAGTGCAAAGCTAAAGGGTGATGAAAAGGGAGCTACAAAGGCTAAAGAAGCACTTCAAGCCATCAAGCTAGATGAAAAAATAAGCCAAGATGCCTTGCAGATTCTTAAACGCGCAGAGCAATTTGGCTATACCATTATCCTACCAGATGAGCTTGCAAAAAATCTTGAATCTTATACGATTATAGCGACTTTACCACGCGGCGTGTATAATCTAGGGCTTATCCCCAATGCAAAGCATTTTGAGTTTGCCCTAAGCCCTAGTTTTAATGACAATGGCAGTGAATGGAATTGGGAAGCTGATGGGCTTTCTCGCTCACAAAATGAGCTTGTATCTTTGCTTGGAGAGGATAAAAATGCCAAAATCGTGTTTTATGATAGCGGAGAGTATGGATTCTCACCTATGGGAAGTGCGATTGTAGGGATTATGTGGGCAAAAAAGCTAGGCTACAATAATGTATATTATCTTGTTGGTGGATTCAACGCGTGGAAAGATTTAAAACTGCCTATTAGCACGGAGGCACCGCATTGTTGCCAAATGTAAAGTTACACATAATTTTTGTTATTATGGTTTGCTATGCCACTTGCGGAATCTCCCAAGATTCTAAAAACCTTGCAAAAGGCTCCAACCCAAATGCTGAAGAGATGCAAAAATTTTCTTCAGCGCCAAATTTTGAATGGAGGGAAGATAAAAATGGCATTAAAAAAGGTTATTTTACAAATCTTAACCCTCACGCAAAGCACATTAAACGCGCAGCGTGGTGGGAAGTAGCAAGATTCTATCTTTTTACACCTAAAAATGCCAAGCCCAAACACCCCTTGCCATTTGTCAAAACAAATCTCAAAACACTTCACACACAAAACCCTGCTATTGTATGGTTTGGGCATTCTTCATTGATGCTAGAAATGCAGGGCTTTAAGATTCTTGTTGATCCTGTGTTTAGTAATTACGCCTCGCCTTATCCTTTCATCAATCGTGCTTTTGCTTCTCATATCCATTGGGGCAAAGATGACTTTGATAGTGTTGATGTGCTTGTGATTACACACGACCATTATGATCATTTAGACTATCCTACTATCATTGCCTTAAAGGATAAAGTAAAGCATTTTATCGTGCCACTTGGTGTTGGCTCTCATCTGCGATTTTGGGGTGTGGATTCTCAAAAAATCACAGAATTACAATGGTGGCAAAGCCTAAAACTAGCCCCTCTATCACAATCACTTCTACGCCCTCACAACACAGCTCTGGACGCACAACAGAATGGGACAGAACGCTTTGGAGTTCATATATATTAGAGATGGCTGGGATAAAAATATTTTTAAGTGGTGATGGTGGCTATTACACACATTTTAAGGAGATTGAAAGGAGATTTGGTGGGGTTGATGTGGCGATTTTAGAAAATGGGCAATACAATAAAGCGTGGCAATTTTCACACTCTTTTACAGATGAGGTGTTGCAAACCGCTATTGACTTAAAGGCAAAAATGATTATCCCCATTCACTATGGACGCTTTGTCTCTGGCTCCCACGCGTGGAATGAGCCACTCAAAAATCTCATAGCCTTATGCGATAGGGCAAATATTCCTATCAGTGTGCCTATGCTTGGCGAAGTGTATGACTTCACCACTCCACCTAAACGCGAAGTATGGTGGGACTTTTAGATTCTATTTTGAGCTAATGCCTTATCTTTGCAATGCGGACATCTGCCTATAAGCACCGCAGAAATATCACAAATACTATATCCACTATTTTGACTGCAATCTTTTTCTAAAGCCTGTGTATCAAGCCTAATGTCTTCAAGCTTACCGCACACCTCACAATACACGTGCAAATGCCTATCGCTACTTAGCTCATACTTTTGTTTATCTTTTGGTGCTTTAATCTCACGCAAGATATTTGCTTCACAAAGTGCGTGAATATTCTTATAAATCGTAGCAAGTGAGATAGATGGGAAAATAGAGCGAATCTGCTCATATAGCTCTTCTACACTCATATGCCCGTTTTTTTGAATCCTATCAAGCATTGCGATTCGCTGTGGTGTAATTTTGAGCTGATTCTCTCGTAGAGATTGTTCAAAATTTATCATTACAATTCCTTGCTGTTTTATGGATTATTGCCCTTAAATATATAAGTTTGAAGCAAATAAAAGCATAATAAAAGTGATTTTTATGTAGAATCCCGCCTTTTATCGTATTTTATTTTCACAAAGGAGTTATCGTGTTTGACACACTCACAAGCTCATTTAAAGGCATTATTAACAAAATCCGCTTTGCTGATGATGAAAAATCCTTGCAGAGGGCGTGTGATGAGCTTAAAAAGACTTTATTAAAAAATGATGTTTATCACAAAGCTACAAAGCAGATTATCCAAGAAGTGAGCCAACGCACCAAAAGCAATGGCATAGGCAAACAAAGCTTTATGAATGCTTTACAAGAATCTTTAAATGAGATTCTAAAATCTAAAAAAAGTTATGGCATTAGCCTTTCACCAACACCGCCAAGCGTGATTTTGATGATGGGCTTACAAGGAAGCGGTAAAACAACCTCAAGTGCCAAACTCGCCCTTTATCTCAAACAAAGAGGCAAGAAAGTTTTGCTTGTAGCGTGTGATTTGCATAGACTTGCGGCTATTGAGCAGCTTAGTCAGTTGGCTGCAAGCATTGAAGTGGATATTTTCACCCCTAGCCAAAGCTCAAAGCCTGAAAATGCCCTGCAAGTGGCTAAAGAAGCCAAGCAAAAAGCGATAAATGCACATTATGATATTGTCATTATAGATAGTGCGGGACGCTTAAGCATTGATGAAGAGCTTATGGAGGAGCTTTCACAAATTAAAGATTCTATCAATGCCACAGAATGCCTATATGTTGCAGATTCGTTAAGCGGACAAGATGGAATCCGCTCCGCACAAAACTTTAATGAAAAAATCGGCATTGATGGGGTGATTCTCTCAAAATTTGATAGTGATAGCAAAGGCGGGATTGCCCTATCTATTGCCTATCAAATCGGTGTTCCACTGAAATTTATAGGGAGCGGAGAGAAAGTAGCAGATTTTGATGTCTTTGTGCCTGAACGCATTATCTCGCGTCTTATGGGTGCTGGGGATATTGCCTCACTAGCAGAAAAAACCGCAAGTGTCATCAATCAAGATGAAGCCAAAACCATAGCCAAAAAAATCAAAAAAGGACAATTTGGCTTTGAAGACTTCATTAATCAAATTGAAAATGTCAAAAAACTTGGTTCAATGAGCTCTATTGCCTCAATGATTCCCGGACTTGGTGGAATGGCAAATGCCCTAAAAGATGTGGATTTAGATAAATCAAATGAGATTAAAAATATCCGTGCAATGGTTAATTCTATGACAAAAAAAGAAAGAGAGAATCCAGACTTGCTCAATGGCTCAAGACGCAAGAGAATCGCTCAAGGGAGTGGTTTGGAAGTGAGCGATATAAATCGTATTATTAAGCAATTTGACCAAGCGGCAAAGTTAGCCAAGAAGCTTTCACAAAAAGGCGGTATGCAAGAGCTTATGAGTATGATGGGCAATATGCGTATGCCAAAATAATCGTGCTTTAAGCAAAACACATTATAATTTCAGCTTTTTAAAGAGCCAACAATACAATTAATTAAGGAGTAAAAAATGGCAACAGTGATTAGACTTACTAAAATGGGACGCAAAAAGAAGCCTTTTTACCGCATCGTAGTTACAGATTCACGAAAAAAACGCGATGGAGGCTGGATAGAATCTATTGGTTATTATAATCCTTTGGTTGAACCTGCACTTGTTAAGTATGACGCACAACGATTGGAATATTGGAAAAGTGTCGGTGCAAAGATGAGTGAAAGGGTAGCAAAACTCACTTCAAAATAAAGAAGCGACAATGGTTCAAGATTTTGTAAGAGAATACGCAAAAAAAATAGCCAACAATCCAGAGGCGATTGAAATCAAGCTTGAAAATTTGGAAGATAATACTTGCGAGATAACTATTCTTGCTGACCCTCAAGATGTTGGGCGTTTAATTGGACGCGATGGCAAGATGGTTGGTTCGCTTAAAACTTTCATCTCAGGGCTAAAAGCTAAAGATGGAAAAAATTATAAAATCGCTATTCAAGCCCACTGATACAGCTAATCCAAAATAATGGAACATTCAAAAAAAACTTGTATGCTTTTAGTTGCTAAGATTGGGCGGCTTGTGGGTGTAAATGGGGCTTTAAAACTTCATATTATGAGTGATTTTCCCTCTATTTTCGTGCCAAAAGCGACCTTTCATCTCCAAACTCAAACTTCCCTAGGCACGCTTTGTATCCACACTTTTAATCCAACAACAAATCTCGTTACTTTTGAAGGCTATGAAAGTAGAGAATCTGCTGCAAAATTGGTAAATTGTGAGCTTTACTCCACGCTTGAGGAAAGTAAGCAGATTCTAAAAGAGGGTGAAATCTTATGGCAGGAGCTTATAAATACGCCTATTAGCGATACCACAGACACAAAACAAAGGAATCTTGGTGTTGTCAAAGATATAGAGCGTATTGGCGAAATTGATTATTTTCTTATCCGCACACATACAGAGCTTGTCTCTCAAGGGTTGCCAAAGCAGTTTTATATCCCAAATATCAGCCAATATGTCCTCTCCATCAGCACAGATTATATTGCGACACAAAACGCTTTTTTGCTCCTACAAGAGAGTTAAGAGATTGTAATGCGTTTTTCATTTTTGACCCTTTTTCCTGCATTGATAGAATCTTACTTTACAGATTCTATTCTCAAACGCGCTATTACTGCTGATCTTATAAGTATTGAGACAATCAATATCCGTGATTATGCTGCCAACAAATATCAAAAGGTTGATGAGCCGCCAATCAGCGGTGGAGCAGGGCAAGTGATAAGGGCAGATGTATTAAGCAGAGCATTAGAGCCGCTTAAAGACTCACATATTATTTTCCTAAGCCCTTGTGGCAAACCTTTTAACAATAATGACGCCAAACGCTTAAGCCAAAAAACCCATATAAGCTTTGTATGTGGGCGATATGAGGGCTTTGATGAGCGTGCCATAGAAATGTATGCTGATGAAATCTTTAGCATAAGCGATTGTATTCTAACAGGTGGGGAACTTCCAGCCCTTGTGCTGTGTGATAGTATTACAAGGCAGATTCAAGGTGTGCTTGGCAACGCAGAATCTCTGCAAGGAGAGAGCTTTGCGGAGCATTTGCTTGAAGCACCAAATTTTGCCAAAAGTCCGCCATTTACCACAAGTCCAAATGAAAATTTACAAAATTTAGCTGTGCCTTCAGTGTATTCAAAGGGAAATCATAGTAAAATCGCCGACTTAAAAAAACGCTTGGCGATATGCAAGACGAAATATTTTAGACCGGATTTGTATCAAACATACCGCGTTTTAGCTCATATTTCAACTGGGCGAACGCCAAAAAAGACCAAAAGAAAGGGTAACCTATGAGAAACAGATATATTGAGAGCTTCAACAAAGCACAAATCGGCGAGAGAAAAGTGCCACAATTTAAGGCAGGAGATACACTCCGTTTGGGGATAAAGATTCAAGAAGGTGATAAAAGCAGAATCCAACATTTTGAAGGTGTGTGCATCGCTATACGCGGAAATGGTGTAGATAGAACATTCACAACGAGAAAAATGGGTGCAAACAATATCGGCGTAGAAAAGACTTTCCCACTTTATAGTGAGAGTTTGGAGAGCATAGAAGTGTTGCGTATCGGTCGTGTCCGCCGTGCTAAACTCTACTACCTACGCACAAGACGCGGTAAAGCTGCGAGAATTAAAGAGCTTCGCAAATAACTCTCTCCACTTTGTTTAACTCCTAGATTCAGTTTTAAATCCCCAAATTGGTAACGCGTTTTTTTGGGGATTTGTTTTTTTTTTTTTTGTTAAAATACCACTTTTACAAGAATCTAATGAGATTCTTAATCTTGTAAGAATTTTCACAAAAGGGACATTATGTTTGACTTCACGCTAGACTATAAAGAGCAGCAATTTTTTGGATTCCAGCGATTTTGCCTATTTGTGGGGGTTGGGTTTATCATACTTTTTTCTTTTTTTTGGAGAGCCTATAATATCCCAAATATCCCCACTTGGCTTGCATCTTTTGGGATTGCAGCAGGAGTTATACTCTTTTCACAAAAAGGGCGATTTGCTAAAACAGGAATACTTATAGGCTATGTGTGGCTTATGGCGTGTTTTATCTACTCTTTACTCTTTTTTAGCTCACTTATTGAAGTAAAAGACATAGAGCTTACATCTTTGCTTGCAGAAACAGAAACTTTTCTCTATACGCAAGGCTTCATCACGCTAGAAGATATGAATGAGCTAGGGCTTACTTCGCTTCAGCCTTACATACGCGATACCTTTTTATCCGCTCATATAGGTGGGCTAACCTACTCTGCCCTTGGGCTTATTCTTACAATCTTGCGCTCCACACAAAAGATTCTGCCCTTACTCTTTGTGGGCTTTGGCTTAAGCTTACCATTTGTGTGCTTCATAGCTACCTTTTTTGCGTGGATATAGAATCTAGCTTGTATGCGTTGTGGCAAGGAGTGTGTAGCTCATTACCATTTTATTAAGCCCAGATTCCACAAGCTCCACACATCGTGCGTAAAATAGAGCAATATCATCATTTGGAATATGCAACGCACACAGCATTATGCTATGCAAAATATGTGAGATACTCCCCTCAAAAAGCACCCCCACAAATGGCGTTTCTGCCGCCTTTTTAAGACTTAGAGCCTGAATCTTATCAATTCTTTCAAAAAGCTCTCTTTTTCCACGCACACTAACTTTCATCGCTTGTAAAATATGCTCTTTATACGCTTTAATCTCTTGTGTGTGATGCTCCACGCCGCTTAGCACCTTATGCTTGTCCCTACACATATAGCCCTTAAGCTGTGCTATGGCTTGAGCCTTATCTACTTTGGCTAACTCAAACTCATCTATCTTGCTAGAGCGACTTCCGCGGATATACGCCCCCTCGCCTAGATTCAAAACAAGCCTTGGGCTAAAAGCTTCAATCGCCTTTGTCATCATCGCAGAAGAAAGTGAAAATAACGCATCAGCATACACTTCACTTTGCATATTGCCCTGCACACGATAGGCATTTTTTGGAATCTCACTTTGCTCATCGCCATAAAATGAACCCTTAGCGTGTTTTGTTTTTCCCTTGATATACCCACAATCCAGCCCACAAATCAGCACCTCTTCACTCAACAAACACGCAAGGGCAAATCCCGCATTCCCCACATAAGGTGCGGCAAACTCTACAACACTCTTTGCCCTGCCAAAATACGCACTCGCACTACCCCCACGCATAAATATATATGCTTCCTTAGCAAGACCCAAAGCACTTGGCTGCACCATATTTCCACAAAGCAGTGTGGTATCCCCCAATGGTGCAGATTCTAAAACGCCTTTAAGATAATCAATCCGTTCAATTTCAATTTGAAAATCCGGCTCAATTCCTGCATTTTTAAGCGGCTTTAACGCCGTCCCACAGCTAAAAATAATCATTCTATCCATATTTGCTTTGATAAAAGGCAAAAGAGAATCTAAGCTCGCTCCATTCCCCACAACACATATTGGCACATTCACCCTTTGTGGCAAATGCAAAATGGGATAGGGCAGAATCTCGCTCTTACCGAGATTGCAAAAGGTATTTTTCACCCCTATCATCTCATCATCAAAGCTCCCCCAACCCCTTGAATTAATCGCATAAGCTTGTGCGACATTATCTCTAACAGCCTGAATCTTTGGGCTATCATAAAGCTGCAACTCAAGGCGGAGAAAATTATTTGTAATGCGTCTTTGCGTGAAATAATTTTGCACAAATTCCTTATGGAGTAAATCCTTCACAAAAAGGTAGCAGGAGCGATCACTCACAGATTCAAATAAAAGCGGATAATCCACAAAATAAAGTGAGATTCTAAATAAATCAATATCTTCTTCAAAAAGTAGCAGTGAATGAAAAAAATAGCCCCTTTCAAGTAAAAATTGCAAAAACATACCGCCCAAAAGCCCAAAAAATGTGCTACTTGGCAGGAAGTTGTTAGGGAGATGAAAGCGATTTGTCCCACCAAAATCATTTTGCATAAGCTCAATCATAGGGTTGCAGATATGAGCAGTGAGTGGGATTTTTTGTGAATCTAGCTTATGAAGGGCGAGATGATTGGTATAGAGTGTAAAAGCGGGATTGTTTAAAGGATTATCAGCAAGACTAAGATTTTGAGCAATCATTGTATGCTTGGCATTTTCCACCGGATAAACAAAAGCATTATTTTGTATATCAATAATATTGAGTTCATTATCCTTGCAATAGAGCGTATATTGACTAGGTTTATTTTGGAGCTCGTTATAAAGCTTAGGATTAAGGGTAGAAAAAAAATCCATATTAATCGCATACCGCTTTGTAATATAGGCATTCAGCCCTTCTAAATCACCACTTTGTGCAATTTGGGAGAGTGTGAGAGCTTGCTCTTTCATCTCTGCCCTTTTGGAATGTATCGCATAGAATCTAGGGGGCAAGATTCTAGACTTTTATAGAATCTCCGCGCGTCCATTTCTCATTACAACCACATCTTCAATTCTCACGCCAAACTCATTTGGGAGATAAATGCCCGGCTCAATGGAAAACACCATATTATCTTCAATCCTATCTTCACTCAAGCGTGAAATGCGAGGCAGCTCGTGTATATCTAAGCCCACTCCGTGTCCCGTGCTATGCACAAAATACTTTCCATATCCACTTTTTTCAATCTCATTTCGTGCAATAGCATCAATGTCTTTGCCACTCATACCGCTTCTTGCTTTGCTTATAGTTTTTTCCTGTGCCTTTAACACAATCTCATAAATTTTGCTATGAAGCCTGTTTTTAAACTTTTGCTCCTTGCCAAAGTGCATATCCTTACACACCGCCGCTGTGCGTGTCATATCCGAACAATACCGCTTATACTTAATCCCCGCATCAAAAAGCAAAATATCATTCTTTTTTAAAATACATTTGCTAGAAGGCAAGGCGTGAGGCTTTGCTCCATTCTCATTAATGCCAACAATAGGCTCAAAGCTCAAATCGTATGTCCCAAAATGGCTTAGAATCTGCTTGGCTTGATAATGCAGCTCTTTTTCGCTCGGGGATTGTTTTAGAATCTTAGCAATACGCTTGGCAAATACCTTGAAAGCCTTTTTGTTGAATTTTTGCGATGTAGCAATAAGGGCAATTTCTTTTTCGCTTTTGCAGATTCTAAGCTGCTGATGAAAGTTTGGTTTAGCCACAAGCTCACATTTTTGGGCTTTAAGAGATGAGATAATTTTCTCATACATCGCTACACTTAGCTCTTGAGGATTAAATGCAATTTGTTTAAGACTAAGCTTACTTATCACACCAAGCAAACTTTGAATAAAATCATTTGAGCTTATAACTTCAGTATGCTTGTTACAAAACTGCTTTGCTTCAAGGCTGTAGCGAGAATCTGTAATGAAAAACCGCGTATCCTCCACACGCACAACAATAGCATTATCACAGCTAAAACCGCACTCATAATATTGTGCGTTTTCATCAAGTATAAAATAAGGCTGCATTATTTTTGTTGAGCTTGAGCGGCTTGCTGGGCTTTATAGGCTTGCACTTCACTTGCAATTTGCAAGATTCCCATTAGTGCCAAATGATAGCCAAAAGCACCAAATCCCGTAATTACTCCCGCACTTACCGCACCTGTATAGCTTTTGCTCCTAAACTCCTCTCGTGCGTGAATATTACTAATATGCACTTCAATCACAGGCACACCACAGCTTGCTATCGCATCAGCAATGGCAATGGAAGTGTGAGAAAATGCCGCAGGATTGATAATCACGCCGACATATTCTCCACCTATACATTCTTGGAGTTTGTCAATAATCTCGCCCTCAAAATTACTTTGGAAAAACTCCAAACTTGCATTATTTTGTTTAGCTTGATTTTGAAGATTTGTGTGAATCTGATCAAGTGTGAAATTCCCATAAATGTGTGGTTCTCTATGTCCTAATATATTAAGATTGGGTCCTTGTATGACTAAGATTTTCATATCACTCCTTTAAGCATTGTAAATTACATTTATTATAGCCAAAATCACTCATTGCTTGCTTAATTTAAGATGATTCTATGAAACTTCACATAGAATCTAAGCATACGCTGCCAAGATTCTATATTTGAGGAGAGGATTTAAGCACCCTTTGGTGGAGTGAAAACGCTGATAGGCTCAACACTGCCCTCATATTTTTTAATATTCACAAGCCCTGTATGTGCGATATTACCATTAGCAAGGGCTGAGGTTGGCATATCTAGGGTGAGCACATTTGGTGAGCCATTTTTACATATACTGCCAACTTTACCCGGCTCTTGTGGGTCATACCACGCCCCTTCACACAAACGCACGACACCGGGCTTAATTGCATCAGTTACAAACGCCCCTGCTAAGACTTCACCTCTTTGATTACTCACACTCACAATATCACCTGTTTTAATGCCCTTAGCCTGTGCGTCCTTTGGATTAATCCAAATAGGCTCTTTATCGCCAATAGCATACTCTTTACGCAGTGAAGTATTGGCAAGTTGAGAATGCAGCCTTAATGCTGGGTGAGAGGTAATGAGTGCAAATTCTGCTGGCTTATCTTTCATACCTAGCCATTCTATTGGCTCAAGCCAAGTGGGGTGAGCTGGGCAGTCTTTATATCCATATTTCTCAATCGTTTGAGAGTAAATCTCAATCAAGCCTGAATCTGTCCCAAGCGGATTTAAAATTGGATCTTCTCTAAAGTCTGCATATCGCACAAATGCTTCAGATTCAGCTGGAATCTCAAACTGAAGTGGCTCATTTGCCTCCCAAAACTTCGCAAAATCAGGTAGCTCTAACAACAAACCTTTTGATTGAGTGAGGGCTTGATTATAAAATTCCTCAAGCCACTGCATTTCACTTTTATTCTCGCTAAACTTATCATGCACGCCAAATGCCTTTGCCAAATCACAAAAGACTTTATAATCATCTACGGCTTCAAACTGCTTCTCCACAAGCTGTTTCATCGGCACGATATGGAGATTTGAGTAGTCCCCACTCATTGAAATATCATTGCGTTCATAGCTTGTGGTAATTGGCATAACAATATCAGCGTGTCGCGCCGTTGGCGTCCAATAAATCTCATTGACTACAATCGTTCTAGGCTTTTGCCACGCTTTAAGAAAGGTATTGGTATCTTGATGATGCACGAGCGGATTCCCACCAGCCCAATAGATAAAATCAATATCTGTATAAGTGATTGTCTTGCCATTGTGCTGTATGCTTTTACCCGGATTCAGCAATGCATCGGCTATTCTCGCTAATGGGAAGTTATTCTCACTGCCTTGCATAAGCCACTCTGCACCACCTTGACTGACATTGCCAAGATTTATGCCACCTACAACAGGAGCTGTAGCCGTAGGAGAACCACCATTGCTGTAATGATATGATAAACCAAATCCGCCACCGGGCAAACCAATCTGCCCTATCATACACGCAAGCGTTACCAATGTCCAGTGCGTTTGTTCGCCGTGGTGAGCGCGTTGCATTCCCCAGCCAGACATTAGCATTGTGCGATTTTTGAAAAAGAGTTTGGCTAAGGATTCTATTTTTTGTGCTGAAACACCACAAATCTTAGACGCCCATACAGAATCTTTAACCACACCATCGTTTTTGCCTAAAAGATATTGACTAAACTTATCAAAGCCCTGTGTGTAATTTTCAATAAACTCTTTATCATACTGATTTGTTTTTAGCATTGTATGCATAATGCCAAGCATTAGTGCCACATCGGTATTTGGCAAGGGAGCAATCCACTCTGCTCCCAAATAATCGCAAGTCATATTTCTTACAGGATCTATACTAATGAGCGTTTTGCCTGATTTTTTAAGCTTTTCAAAAAAGTCAAGTCCCGTGCCTTCATTCAAAGCCCAAGCATTTCGCAAAGTTGCCATAGGGTCTGCACCCCAAATCACAACCACTTGAGAGTTATCTAACACCATAGGAAAGGAGGTTTGTTGCTCATAAACCTCTATACTGCCCACAACATAGGGCATAATCACCTGTGATGCCCCGGTAGAATAATCTCCCGTTACACCTACATAACCACCTGCCATACCCATAAATCTTTGCAATAAGATTCTAGAATTATGAAGATTCCCGCTACTTTTCCAGCCATACGACCCAGCAAAAACCCCTTCTTTGCCCTTTTGCTTGTAGGTTGCCTTAAGCTCTTTAGCAATAAGTGCAATAGCTTCATCATAGCTTACCCTTACCCACTCATCAGCTCCACGCAATTCCGGCTTTGTGGAGGCGGGATTTTCAAGGTAAGATTTTCGCACCATTGGATATTTGATACGCGTGGGTGTATAGATTAAATCCGCAATCGTGCTATGCAAAGGATTTGGCACACTATTTTGCAAGGCATTGACACTAGAAATAACTTTGCCATCTTTGATAGTTGCTTTCAAAACGCCCCAATGCGCACCTGTAATCACCTCTCCATCTAGCACGAGATTTTCGCTAAATGCTTTTAATCCAGATTCTACGCTTGCTTGTTTGCTTGAATCATCACAGCCCACAAAAGGCACGAGAGCAAAAACTGCTAGTCCTTTCCCCATTGCTTGAAGTATTTGTCGTCTGCTAATATTACTCATCACGCCCCTCCTTACTTATCTTTTGGCATATCTTTGGCATTTTTTTGCAAATATTGAGACACAAGGTATTCTTGGTTACTATCATACCCCACGCGGCTTTTCATTGACTTTACAACGCTTGGCCACTGATTAGCATTAAACTCTTTTGGCGGGTGCAATGCGTGGCATACAGAGCAGTTTCCAAAAAGCTCTTGCGCTTCCTTATAGAGTGGCTCCACACTCTCTATCAAATCCACATTTTCACTCCATAGCTCAACACTGGCTTTTATCCACTCTTGCTTACTTTCGCTCTCTTGAAAAGATTCTGCAATCTTAAATTTCACATCTGCATTTTTAGAAAACCCAGCATTTAAGATTCTGCGATTAGGGGCAAAATACAACGCCACTTGCTTATCAGCCTGTGCGTAGCCCTCAATCTTTAATAAGACCTTATCGCCCTTTTGCTCTAGCACCTCCACTTGAGCTGTTGGAAGCAATCTCCCCACAACCTTATCACTCCCCTCTTTATAAAGAGATTTAACCTTAGAGGCATACTTCACATCTCCGGCATACGAATATGCAAACACCACACTTATACATACTGCCACCCTTGCAAATATTCTCATTTGCCCTCCTTTACTTTGTGTTATATCCACTTAAGGAGATTTAATTCTAGTTAAACTTGATTAAAATCAACTGAAAAAGCGTTATTTTAGTCAATATATTTTGTAGGCTGTGTAGTCTCTTATATCGTGGAATAATCGTTATTTATAAAAAAGTTTATCGCTCATTTTGGGGCTGAGATTCTGCAATTTTGCTATTGAGTGGGAGATTCTTGCGTGGCAGCTTCATCACTAGGCGATTTATCAAAGGAGGATTGATTTGTATCGTTTGTAGAATCTTGCGTTGGCTCTTGGCTAGATTCATCGCCTTGAGCTTCATTCTCTTGCTGCAATGTCTGTGTTTGCGTAGAATCTTCATCTTGTGTGTTGGGGCTTTGTGAAGTTTTAGATTCATCATCTTTTGATTTTAAGCGGTTTGGCTCTACTTGGCGGATTTGTGATGTGATTTTTGCCGCTTTTTGAGCATCCATCTTACCTAGAATCTTTGTCATATCTTTGACTTCCATTTGAGAGAGAATCTCCACAGCCTCAGATTCTGGCATATCGGCGAGAATTGCCGCTGCCTTGGCTTCTTTTAAGCCCTTATAAGCCTTGACTATTTTATCATCTTTGGCTTGTTTGATTTGGGATAGAATCTCCTCATTCCTTGCAATCAAATCTTGTAGCTCTTGCTCCTTTTGCTCTAACTCTTCTTTATTTTTCTCCTTTAAACTTGTGAGTTCAGCCTTTGCCTTCTCCTGTTCCTCTGCAAAAATCACAATCTTTTCATCAATCTCTTTTTGCTTATCTTGGAGTTGCCGCTCTTTTTCATCAAGTAGCACCTGCGTTGCATTTTGCAAAACTTGCAGGGCTTGTTGCCGCTCATCTATCTCATCAAGTTGGGCTTTTACCTCATTCTTACGCGCCTCAAAAATGGCACTGCAATCAAGCAATCGCGAGTTCTCTCCCAAAGCCTGTGAGCCTAGACACAACACAGCAAGTAAGCCACATCTCAAATACACATTCATATTGCTCTACCTCCTGCATTGTTATAAAGCATCAGTGCAATTTCATCACTCTCAAGCCTCTCTTGCTCTTTGAGCTTTTGAAGCATAGAATCTTGCTCTTTTTTTTCTAAAAATTTTACTTTTTCATATTCAATATGGGATTTTTTATACTGCTCTTGCAACAAGGCTTTATTAGCTTGTAAGGATTCTAATTCCGCATTTTGTAAAGCTAGATGCGTTAAAAGCATATTTTTTGTTTCCTCAAATGCCCTAAAAGCATAAAAAGCCCCGCCACTTGGCATTTTAAGTCCCAAAAACTCATCTTGCAATGCAGCGATTTGACTTTGTTTATTGGCGATTTTATTCTCATTTTGCATAATACTTCTTTCAAGCTTTTGCATATCATTTTTACGGAGATTCACAATCGCACTAAACTTCGTTTTCATTCTTCTCAAAGCCTAATAGTATCTTCACGCTCTGGGCTTGTAGAAACCATAGAAATTTTTACACCTATGATTTTTTCAAGCTCTTTGATATAGGTTTGAGCCTGCATTGGCAAAGCATTAAATGCGCGGATTCCACAGGTTTTATCCCAACCCTCAAACTCCCTATAAATAGGCTTTACACACTCATAATCTGTCGGTATATATCCTATCTCTTTACCTTCATACTCATAGCCCACACACACCTTGATACGCTCAAATCCATCAAGCACATCAAGCTTCATAATACTCAAGCTCTCGCAACCATTTAAAGCACACGCATACCGCACCGCCACAGCATCAAACCACCCGCATCGTCTAGCTCTACCTGTTGTCGTGCCAAACTCGCCTCCAGCCTCTCTTAATCTCTCTCCTATCTGCCCTAGCTCTTCAGTTGGGAATACGCCATTACCCACTCTTGTGCAATATGCCTTGGCAATGCCGATGACTTTGTGTATATCTCGTGGGGCAAGTCCGCTACCACTACAAGCTCCTGCGGCGATTGTGCTTGAGCTTGTTACATACGGATATGTGCCGTGGTCAATATCTAGCATACTGCCCTGTGCGCCCTCACATAGAATCTTTTCACCTTTTTTTTGGGCTTCCCATAAAAGCTGTGTTGTATCTGTAACAAAAGGCAGAATCTGCTCTCTTAGAGATTCCAAATGAGATAGCACATTTTCCACACTTGGTAGCTCTGCACCATAAAGACTTGCTGCATATTGAGCCTGTTGATAGATAGATTCTATTTTAGCTTTCAAAATGTGAGGGTGTTTTAAATCCATTAGCCGCACACCATTGCGTGAAACCTTATCACCATAGCAAGGTCCTATGCCCTTGCCTGTTGTGCCAATAGCATTTGTATCTTTGCTCTTTTCTTTTGCCTTATCCAAAATCTCGTGATAAGGTAGGATAATATGCGCCTTATCGCTGATAAAAAGCCGCTCTTGCAAATGTGTAAATGCACTCATCTCTTTGAGCAATGCCTCAAGATTAATCACAACACCATTGCCAATAACATTTTTGCATTGTGGATACAAGATTCCAGATGGAAGCAAATGCAAGGCGATTTTTTTAGAATCTACCACGATTGTATGCCCAGCATTATGCCCCCCTTGATAACGCACTACATAGTCATACCCCCCAGCCAATGCATCAACAATCTTGCCCTTGCCCTCATCGCCCCACTGAATCCCCACAATCAAATCAGCCATTCTCTCTCCTTAATAATTTAGAATCTATCTTATGCCAAAAGGCTCTCAACCACTTCATCAGTGTATATCGCAAACCCACACGAGCTTACACTCTCTACCCCATCTTCAAATATACTATACTTGCCTCCTTGTAGCAAGGTCGCATTCCCTAAAAACATTCTAAAAAACAAATCGCCATAATATGAGCTAGGCGCATACGCAAGAGGGGAAAAAATACTATTTTCATACTCGCAATAACTCGCACACTCTAGCAGCCTTTCAAGCTCTCCTTTTAAAAATACCGGTGAATCTGCTATGGCTTTAATCAAATCTTGCTTAGTTTTTACGCGTGTAAGCTCTGCGATATAAGGAGGCATTTGCAACAGCCGCTCTATATCATTAGAGGCAAAAACTTCAATATCCACACCGCTATGCTTGGCACATAGAAGTGGAATCTTCATATTTGAGATTTGCAAAAATGGCTTTAGTCCAAGCTCGGCTAAGATTCCAATACCTAGGCACATTACCGGCGATAGGCTCTCTCCGCCTAGATGTTCCGCACCGATTTGGTGAATCTCCGTAGTTGGGTAACTAAACACCGGCTGAATATAAAACCACTTCTTATGCTCACTGCTACGCGTTATACGCTTTGTAACAATACGCATCGCATCAAGTGTCGTATCATACCGCAAGCCGATTTGATGATTACTCTCACTGCTTAGCCGCACAAGCTCACGATTAAAAATATCGCCCTGATGCTCTAAAAAACTAAAAGTAGGTGTTACAATCTCTTTGTAGTCGTTTTCATAAAATGCCTTAATGGCACAAGATTCTACCTCACGCTTTAGCTTTGCTGAAGTATCAAAATATAGCTTGCTCCCTTGTGGTAGCTCGTGCTCTAAAATCACCCTGCCCCCTATCACATTTCTAAGATTGTATCAAAAAAGGCTAGATTATAGCATAAATATCGTTTCTATGCGATTTACATAACTTTTACTTGCAAATGCTACACTCCCAAACTTTATAAGCCACAAATGCAACCAAACACTATAAAAACACAAAGGGTTTTCTAATGAAAAAAGTAGCACTTCTTATGAGCGGGGGCGTGGATAGCTCCTATTGCGCACATTTGCTTTTATCTCAAGGGTATGAAGTCATAGGGCTGTATCTCAAGCTTCACGATAAAGAGAAAAAACACGAGATTTACATTAAAAACTGCGAGCAAGTCGCTAGTCAGCTTGGAATCCACTTTGAAGTGGTGGATTTGCGTGAGGAATTTAAAAAAAATGTCTATGATGCGTTTATCAAATCCTACAAAGCAGGGCAAACGCCCAATCCTTGTGCAGTGTGTAACCCTCTTATGAAGTTTGGCTTAGGGCTACAAAAAGCCGATGAGTTAGGCTGTGAGTTTATCGCCACAGGGCATTATGCACAGATTAAGGAGATTAATGGCATTAAACGCATAGCAAAGGCTGTTGATGATACAAAGGATCAAAGCTACTTTCTCTATGCCTTGCCACAAAATGCCATAGATAGAATCATCTTTCCACTTGGGGCATTTACCAAAGAGGAAGTGAAAAAAACTGCCCTCAAGCTCCTGCCTTTCCTTGGCACATTAGAGACATATAAAGAATCTCAAGAGATTTGTTTTGTGGAAGAGAGCTACATTGATATTTTAAAACTCCACGAAAAAGTTGATATGGAAGGCATTGTGCGGGATAGCAGTGGCAAGGCTGTTGGCACACATAAGGGCTATATGCACTACACCATTGGCAAGAGAAAGGGTTTTAGTGTCTTTGGCTCACACGAGCCGCATTATGTCAAGGCGATTAATCCACAGAATAATGAAATTATTGTCGGCACAAAAGAAGAACTTGCCATAGATTCTATACAAGCTCTCAATAAAAGTCTCCCTCAAACCTTTGATGGCGGAGTTTATGACATTAAAGTGCGCTATCGCAGTGTGCCCTTAAAAGCTCAAATAAATATAGAAGGGGAATATATCCACGCAAAATTGCTAGAATCTGCCTATGGTGTGGCTCAAGGACAGGCTTTAGTGCTATATCAAGATGATTGTGTTTTGGGCGGAGGAGTGATTACCCAAGCGAGATAGTATCGCATAATCCAAGTTTGATAATCTCAATATAGAGTTTATCCGCCATTTTTGTGATTAAAATGCCAATATCAAGAATTGTAAAAATAGAATCTACTATTTTAAGAATACTTATCAAAGCTATTTGCGAGCTTATATTCAATTTATTTTCTCTGAAAAATAGATTGCATTGCCAAAATCCAACTTGTTTTCTTGATATAAAATCACACCAAAAGCTTGGTAGAATCCGCTCTTACACTCTAGCATTTTTATACTACAAGAAAGTATTGTAGGCTTATAGAGCATTGTAAAGTTTCTATGCTTTTTACATTTTTAGATTTGCAAGATTCAAACACGCAGTATTCTTTCTTTTTGCACCTCAATACTTAGTCATATTTAATAATTATTCCTATAATTAAATTATATTTTAAGCTGAGTTATATTATTCTCCCACTTTCACACATAATTCACACAAAGGAATCAAATGAAAACAATAAACAGAATCTTAACTGGGGGGGGGGCAATTTGTCTTGTTAGCTCAATCTCCCTTGCAGATGTTAATAATGAAAATTCACACATAGCCACAAATCAAACAAATCTTGCACAATCTTCAAGCAATCAAGCAGATTCTCTCTCCACTCGCAATGTCAAGCTCAATAAGTCCGTAGTTACAGCTGCATCAGGCAGCGAAAAGCTTGTTAAAGACGCTCCGGCTTCTACCACCGTTATCAGCCAAGAAGAGTTGCAGACTATGCCCTATCGCGATTTAGCCGAAGCAGTAAGGAATGTGCCCGGCGTTGAAATTGATGCGAGTGCAGGGAAGCTTGGAGGATTTTCATTCCTTATACGCGGTATGCCAGCAGACTATACGCTTTTGCTTGTAGATGGCAGACGCACCAAGCCGGGCGGACAAATCGCCACAAATAATAATGGTATGGAATCTATGTATAATGCCTTTATGCCCCCGCTTAGTGCGATTGAAAAGATAGAGGTTATACGCGGACCTATGAGCACACTCTATGGAAGTGATGCAATGGGCGGTATGGTCAATATTGTAACGAAAAAAATCCCAGAAAAATGGGGAGCGACATTAAGCCTTGAGGCAAATATTCCTGAATCTAAAACCTATCAATCCACCTATCAGGCTTTATTTTATGCCGCAGGAGCATTAAGCAAAAGCGTGGGTATGAATGTGAGATTGCGAGATCTCTATCGCTCTGAAGCGGGAAATACCTTTAAAACAAATGATGGCAACACAACTACAAGCTTCTTTGGCGCTCAAAGCAATGCCTACAACATCGGCACAAGGCTGAATTTCACGCCAGATTCTAAAAACACCTTTATCTTTGATGTGGATTATACAAAAATCACTTTTGATAATACTAAGGCACAAATAGGACGCCACACCGCCCCAAATAATAGCAATGATGGGCTGACAGGCGGCTATACTGATTATATGAATGTATCTAAACTTGTGGGACTTATTGGACACGATGGGGATTATAGCTTTGGGAAGTGGAAAACTTCATTACAATATATGGATACGCGCAATCTTGGACGCAAGGTTGTGGGCAAATACACTGCCGATGCTGATGTGGGCAAGAGCCGCGATATTATAGGGCAGGATATTTATTTAGATTCACGATTATTGCTTCCACTTGGGGATTATAATAATCTCAATGTTGGGGCAGAGTATCGCAGTGAGCAAATGCACGATAGAGCGGCAAATCCAAACCGATTTGGCTTCCACACAATCAGTGCGTTTGTAGAAGATGAGTGGAATATCTTTGAGCCTTTTACACTTACACTTGGGCTGCGTGATACTTATAACACAAAGTTTGGCAATCACATCTCGCCTAGAATCTATGGTGTGCTTGATATAACAGATACTCTAACGCTTAAAGGCGGTGTATCCACAGGGTATAAAACCCCTTATACCAACCAGCTTGTAAGCGGTGTGTATGGCTATGGGAGTCAAGGGGCTTTAGGTTTTTTGGGGAATCCAGACTTAAAGCCAGAATCTTCAATCAACTATGAGCTAGGCTTGGTGTTTGATAATGACTATGTGGATTTTAGTGTTACAGGATTCAGGAATAACTTTTCTAACAAAATCACTTCGCAAAAAGTAACTTCAGGCGAAGCATTTGATGCCTATTGTGGCAACAGCATTTATGCCAATGGCTGCAACCAACTCTATAACGCCGATACTGCCTACACACAAGGGGTTGAAAGCACATTTGGGATTAAGCCCATTTATGGCGTGGGCTTTGATATAAGCTATGTTTGGACAGACACAGAAGTAACTTCAGGTAAAACCAAAGGGCAAAAGCTCTCCTTTATCCCCGAGCATTCACTCAATGCAAAGGTAAGCTATATGTATAAAGATTTTAGTGCCTATTTACGCACAGAATACAAAGCAAAAACGCCAAATAATAGTTTTTATAGCAACACAGATAAAATTGCTTACAAAGAATACTACAAAGATTATGTCGTGCTGACCCTTGGCGCACAATATAGGATTAATGACTTTGTTCGCCTAAACGCTGGAATCTACAATCTTTTAAATCATAGCTTTATTGATTTTGATAATGTCGCTACAAATGGTAATGCCGCCACATACGCCAACAACTACCGCTTTATCCTTGATGGGCGAAGATATTGGCTCAATGTAACGCTTGATTTTTAACTAAGGATTAAGCTAATAGAATCTAGGCAAGTCCGCGATGTGTGAGCCGAATCTTAGGGTTTTATCACTCTAAGTTTTGGCTCAAAGATTCAAATGATTTTAAAGGATTTGTAAAAAAACATCTCACTTATCTTAAAAAAATGTAAAAAATTATATCTTTTAGATTATTTTCAGTTTCTAAGGCATAGAATCATAGCCGAAGTTATCACAATGTGGTAACACCATCTCACCCAAAGGAGTTTATTATGGGAAAACGCGTAGAACACGATTTTATAGGAGAACTAGAAATTGCTGATGATGTGTATTATGGAGTGCAAACTTTTAGAGCTTTGCAAAACTTCAACATCACAGGCGATAAACTCAGTAGCTACCCAAGCTTTATTAAAGCTTTCGCACAGGTAAAAAAGGCAGCGGCTCTAGCAAATAATGAGCTAAAACTACTTGATGATAAGAAAAAAGATGCCATTTGCAAAGCGTGTGATAGGCTTATCGCTGGGGAATTACGCGACCAATTTGTCGTAGATATGATCCAAGGCGGGGCAGGGACTAGCACAAATATGAATACAAATGAAGTGGTAGCAAACCTTGCCCTAGAGATTATGGGGCATAAAAAGGGTGATTATCAACATTGCCACCCAAATGACCATGTCAATCTCTCTCAATCTACAAATGATTCTTACCCAACAGCTATTCACGTAGCCCTTTATGATGAGCTTTCAGCCCTTGCTAAAGATATGGAAGTGCTTAAAAAATCCTTTGAAAATAAATCAAAAGAGTTTAAAGATGTGCTAAAAATGGGACGCACACAGCTCCAAGACGCTGTGCCTATGACTTTAGGGCAGGAGTTTCACACTTTTGCAGTGATGATGGGCGAAGATATTGCTAGAGTGCTAGAAGCAAGAAGCCTTGTAACAGAAATCAATATGGGTGGCACAGCAATCGGCACAGGGATAAACTCTCACCCAGACTATCCAAAAATCGTGCAAAAATATCTTTGCGAAGTTACAGGACACCCTTTCAAAACTGCTGATGATTTGATTGAAGCCACCCAAGATACAGGCGCGTATGTGCAAGTAAGCGGTGTGCTAAAAAGAGTAGCGGTAAAACTCTCTAAAGTATGTAATGACTTGCGTTTATTAAGCTCTGGACCTCGTGCTGGGCTAAATGAAATCAATCTTCCTAAAATGCAACCCGGAAGCTCCATTATGCCCGGAAAAGTAAATCCGGTGATTCCAGAAGTAGTCAATCAAGTGTGCTATGCGGTTATCGGTAATGATGTAACTGTGAGCTTTGCAAGTGAAGGCGGGCAATTGCAACTCAATGTATTTGAGCCAGTTATCGCTTATGGGCTCTTTAACTCTATCTCTATGATGAGAAACGCAATGCTTACCCTTGCAAGCAAATGTGTAGATGGAATCACAGCGAATGAAAAAGTATGTAGCGATTTTGTGTATAACAGCATAGGTATCGTTACTGCGTTAAACCCATATATCGGTTATGAAAACTCTGCGTCTATCGCTAAAGAATCTTTGCAAACAGGCAAACCGGTAAAAGAAATCGCATTGGAAAGAAAGCTTTTAAGCAAAGAGCAGCTTGATGAGATTTTCCAACCAAAAAATATGCTAAACCCTCATATGAGTGCGGAAGATAAAGCGAAGTTTCAAAAGAATTCGCCATTTGCGTAAGAAATTTAGGCTTTGAGTGCAAAGGCAAGAGCCTAAATTTTTGATTTTTTGGGAAGTTTCTCATAAACCGCAATATTAGCTTAAATAGCTACATTGTTATGTGCAAGATGACCCAAAATACACCAAACGCGTTTTTTATAGAATCTAGATTCTTGTCATCTTGAGTGCGTAAGCACGAAATATCTTGTTTAGATTCTATGTTAGATACTTCGCCTAAAGGCTCAGTATGACAAACTATTTTTATTAGATTCTAGATTCTAAACCGAATCAGCGTGGGATAGGGAGTTTAGGGCATAATTTTAGATTCTAGAATCTAAGGCTTTTTAATACAAAATAACCAAAGGATTACAATGGAAATGTTAGTGCTTATACTTCAAGTTGCCGTGCTACTTGGAGCTATTTTTATCGGTATTCGGCTTGGCGGTATGGCGATAGGCTATGCTGGTGGCTTTGGCGTAGTTGTGCTTTGTCTCTTTTTGGGTATGAAGCCAGGTGCTATTCCTTGGGATGTTATTCTCATCATTATGTCCGTTATTGCGGCGATTGCGGCAATGCAGCTTGCTGGTGGGCTAGACTATATGGTGCAGGTGGCTGAAAAGATTCTAAGAAAGAATCCAAAATACATTAACTACCTTGCCCCAACGGTTACTTACTTTTTGACATTTTTAGCAGGGACTGGACATACGGCATTTTCTATGATACCTGTGATTGTGGAAGTGGCAAAGGAGCAAAATATTAAGCCTTCCGCCCCGCTTTCAATCGCTGTTGTTTCTAGTCAAATCGCCATTACCGCGAGTCCTGTGAGTGCGGCTGTGGTGTATATGACTGGTGTGCTAGAGCCGCTTGGCTGGAGCTATCCTACTTTGCTTTTAGTGTGGCTTGTTACAACCTTTAGTGCGTGTATGCTGACTGCTTTTGTGGTGAGTAAGTTTTTCCCACTTGATTTGAGTAAAGACCCCGTGTATCAAGAGCGACTAAAGGCTGGGCTTGTGAAATCCGCAAATGGCACAGCACATATTGAGCTAAAAAAGGGAGCAAAGCTAAGCGTTGGAATCTTCCTTATAGGTGTGCTTTGTGTGGTGATTTATGCGACTTCAATATCTGATGTTGTGCGTAAGCCTATGCTAGATTCTGTAAGTAAAAATATCCCTGTGTATGTCGATAAAGAGCTAGATTCTATCAAAAAAGAGGCGACTTCGCTTTTAGCTTTCAAAGATAGTGAGCAATTAAAGCTAGAAAAACAAAACCTTAGCACGCCGCTAGAATCTTTGAAAAAAGCTTATGTAGATTCTATCCCTGCGATTAAGGCAAACCCAAGTGATACACAAAACTTACAAAATGCCTTTGTTACGGCAAAAGATGAGATTAATGCCATTGCTAAAAATGAGCATAATGAAAAAGCCCTTGAGCTTATAGAATCTAAGCTAGATTCACTCTCTAATGAGCTAAACACTATCTTGCCTGATTTTGCACAAAAAGATGGAATGTTGGCAAACTTGTCAGCGATGGTGAAAAGCTATATTGACCCTGTGCGATTGCCACGCGATGGGGCGATTATGAGCTTTATGCTGATGATTGCGACTTTGATTGTGATTTTCTGCAAGGTAGAAACGGGCAAACTGCTTGATGCAAGCACATTTAAGGCGGGAATGACAGCGTGTGTGTGCGTTTTAGGTGTAGCGTGGCTTGGCAATACTTTTGTTGATGGCTACAAAGCAGAGATTGGCGAGTTAGCTGGTAAGCTTGTAAATCCTAAAGAGGGTGGCTATCCCGCACTTTTAGCAGTAGCCCTTTTCTTTGCAAGTATGCTTCTTTACTCACAAGCAGCTACGGCTAAGGCGATTATGCCAGTTGTGATTGCTGCACTCGGTATCACCGCTACAAATGCGGATTCTGCGTATATTTTGGTAGCAAGTTTTGCGGCTGTATCAGCGTTATTTGTGCTTCCTACTTACCCAACATTGCTTGGTGCGGTGCAAATGGACGATACCGGCTCTACTCGCATTGGTAAGTTTGTCTTTAACCATAGCTTCATACTCCCGGGTATTATAGCTATCGTGTTTGCCGTAGCCCTTGGCTTTGCCATCGCTCCATTATTCTAAAAGCTACAACATAGAATCTTTTTAGATTTTATGTTGCACTCTTTTTTTATCTTTTCACTTAGTCTTACGCCAAAACTATATTTTGCCTACCTTTCTTTTGGCTCTAAATTTTGTAGCTCCCTGATATGCTTATGCAAATCTTCAACAATCTCATCATATTTAAAACTTAGCAACACACGCTTATAAAGTTCTGGCTTATGCTTTCGCCAATTTCTCAAAGTCTTTGGCGTAACATCAATAATACGCGCCATATCCTGCTGTGTGTATTTCATCATATCCCTTAGATTCTTTTGGGTTGGAATCTACACAAAAAGTTTTTTAAATCAAATTAGGTAAATATTTTCTAAATAAATATTATTTTAAGTATTTTTTACCTAGAATCTCCAACTCTCTCAAGAGAAACTACAAAACAAGGAGAAAAAATGAAAAATTCCACATTGTCTATTGCACTCAAAATGGGAATGGCGTTTGGATTTGGGCTTTTGATTGTCGGTTGTGGAGATCCTGTCCCTGAGTTACCACATTACAAGCCAAAAAGTATAGAACCACAAGGAAAGGGTATCACTATCGCTAAAAGCACACCTTATAATTGTAAAATTTTAGGTGAAGTTGAAGGGAAAGATAACACAAATGGCACAAGAGGAGCAACACGAGAGTTGCTAAGGGAGGGTGCATTAAACGACCTTAAAAATGAAGCTGGGGATACAGCAGGAGTGGGCAAAAGAATTATGCTTAACATCACTAATGAAGAAGTATTGTGCAGTGTCGTGCTTGAAGGCAAAAAAGGCAAAACGCAACAAACCATAAAATGCACCGATGGCTTACCAAGCAATGCGATAAATGGCAAACTGCTCTCTCATAGAATCCACGCTCAAGTTTTTGATTGCGGAGAAAAATAAGCCCATTTTCTTACCACATAGTCTTATAAATATTTACAATAAAAGGAGATTCTGCAATAGAATCTCCTTTTGCCAAATAGCCTTGCAGCGACTCACCCTAAAATCCCAAGCAATTTTGTTTCATTTTTTCAAATGCGTTGCTTGCCTTTTGAACAAGGTGAGTTTGAGAGGTAAAAAGTAGGGTTTCAAAGTTATTCTCAAAAGCGTTTTTGCTCCAATTTGCCGAGCCTAGAGCAAGAATCTCATCATCAATAATTACCATTTTTTGATGCATTATCCCATAATACTTGCCATTTCTTGCTTTCACCCCACTTAGCAAACACACAGAGATGTTATTATACTTTGCCAAATAGCCGATGACAGAACTTCTATTATCCACATTGCTTTCTTTATCAAAGATAATCTCTACTTTCACTCCCCTTTTTGCGACATCTCTTAAAATCTTGGCAATATCATTATTTGTAAAGCTATAAATACTTATCTTTATCTCATTTTTTGCATTGCTTAACGCCCCCTGCAATGCATTGATAGCTTGTTTTTGCTCATAAGGTAGCATATACAATGTGTCATTTGAGGCAGAAAAGACAAATGGGGCAAATAAAAAAGTGTGTAATATGCCTACAATCACATATTTTCTTAATATTTTTGTCATTTTTACTTGCATTTTATTCCTTTGTGCTATGGATTTGGTTATAATGATAGGTTATTATTACACAAAAAGCAATAAAAGCGGGGAGCTTGTATATGAAATTTTTACTCATCAACACTAATCAAATCGTCCAAAAACTCGTTGAAATCACAGCCAAAAAAGCGGGGGCAAATCTCACCACAATAACAGAATCTAGCCAACTCACAGATTTAGAGCAATATGATTATATTCTTGTTGATGATGATTGTTTTAGACTAGATTCACAAGCCTATACAGATGCACTTAAAGATAAACGCAAATGTCTCATTTACAACAAGCAAGGCACACGCATTGAAGGCTTTGATGACTATGTGCAAAAGCCTTTTTTGCCAACAAGCATTTTAGATATTTTTACCGCACAGCTGACCAAACAAGCCCCTACACAAAACCCTGAAAAAACACCTTTAGATTCAGTAGATTCAGCACTTGGAGCGGAGCTTGATGCAGCACTCAATGAAGATAGCCTAGATGGCACAGAGAGCGCTCCTATTGAGCTTGACAACCTAAATGAAGGGCTAGAGGAGATTGATAGCTTGCTTGATGATACCCTTGAGAATGCAGAATCTAGCCTAACAGATTCTAGTGATGTAATTAAGCAAGAATCTGCTGAAGCGGAAAATAACGATGATGGGGATTCTCAAGCGGATAGTGTGGCAGACAAGGACACAGCACTTGAAGAGCCAACCCTTGATATAGAAGCGGGCGATGGGCTAAACCCTGAAGTAACTTTAGATGAGGGATTGGATATTGATCTTGATTTAAGCAACCTTGATGAGCTTGATGGCTTTAATGATGAGGAGGAAAAGACTGATACTGCTGAATCTATGGCAGATTCACAAGAGACAGAAGAGAAAACAGAAGATGCAAGTGAAGTGAAAGATATAGCGGATTTGGATAATTTAGATGATTTGGGAGATTTAGGGGATCTAAGCGATTTGGACAACTTAACACAAGATGAAAATTTGACTGAAAGCACTCCAGATTCTACAACTGAAGAAAGTCCTACTGACACGCAAAATGAAGCAGAAGCTTTAAGCTTAGAAGATGATTTTAACCTTGATGAGCTTGACTTGGCAGATGAGGCAGGAGAAGATTCTAAAGATGTAGCACAAGAAAACACGGAGATAGAATCTCAAGGCTTAGATGATTTGGGGGATTTGGATAATGAGATAGCGGGGCTAGATTCTACACAAGAAATTGCAGAAACACAAAGTTCCGAATCTACACAAGATGAGCTGGGCGGTTTAGATGATTTGGAAAATCTCAATGATGACGCAGGGGGAAATGACAATCTAGGAGAAACAAAACAAACACAAAACACTGATGATTTGGGTGAGTTAGATAACTTAGATGATTTGGATAGTTTGGGAGATTTGGCAGGGCTTGAAAATGAGCTAGGACAAACGGAGTTAGACGACATAGAATCTCAAAATGAAATGGAACACAATATAGAATCTGCAGATTCTGCTGGTGAAAACTTAGGTGGAGAATCTTTGAGCGAAGAGAATGAAGAAAATTTGGAAGCAGAAAATACAGAATCTTTAAGCAATTTGGATGATGAAGCACTTAGCCTTGATGAGTTAGATGAGCTGGATTCCCTTGATACAAATGATGAAACACAACAGGACACCACACAAGAAACTCAAGATTCTCCTATGCCACTTGATGATGAGTTTTCAAGTGAAGGTTTGCTAGAGAATGATTTACTTGATAATGTAGAAAAAATTGCTTTAGATGAGCCTGTGCTTGATAAAGAGCAAGTAAGCGAGGTGAGCAAAGCTCTTCAATCTCTTGATGAGGAGAGTGCGGACTTTACCTCGCTTAAAGAGCCTGAAGTCGCTCAAGCACTCGGCGAGGAGCTTCCAGAAGAGCTACTCTCTCTTAATGAATCAAATGAAAGTGATGATGAAGCACTTGATGAGAGCCTTGAAAATATGTCCCTAGATTCACACGATAAAGCAGAATCTTCTTTGGCACAAAATAGCCACGAGCAAGGCACACAGCCCCAAGAGATTGTCAAAAATATGATAGCAAACTCCGTGCAGAGCAGTATCTCAAGCTTGAGTTCAAACAATCTCAAATCAATGCTTGATGGGCTTGAAGTAACCATAAACATCAGCTTTAAGGACAAAAGCAAATGAGCAAAGAATCTCTAGGGCAAAAAGGAGCCGTGCTTATCATATCCGGACCAAGTGGCTGTGGTAAAAGCACACTTACAAAGGCGATTATGGATTCTATCCCTGATGTGTATTTTTCAATTTCTACTACTACACGCCCTATCCGCGATGGTGAGATTGATGGGGTGCATTATCACTTTGTCAATAAAGACAAATTCCTTGCTGATATAAAAAATAATGTCTTTTTAGAATGGGCGGAGGTGCATACAAATTTCTATGGCACTTCATTAGAGCCTGTAAAAACCGCTCTAGCACAAGATAAAATTGTGCTTTTTGATGTAGATGTGCAAGGACATCACAGCATCAAGGAATATTTTGGCGATTTTGCTAAATCCGTGTTTATCACCACAAAAAATAAAGAGATTCTAAAACAAAGGCTTGTGGCTAGGCAAACTGATGACTTGCAAACCATTGAGTTTCGCCTGATACAAGCACATAATGAAATGCAGCATATTGATGATTTTGACTATCTTATTATTAATGATGATATACATACCGCCAAAGAAGCTATGCTCTCTATTGCGCGTTCGCTCAAATATCAGCAGATTGAGCGTTTTGCACATATTATCCAAAAGTGGCAAGACTAATGGCAAGATTCGGTATAATATCTCAATTTAACACAAAGGAGTTCCTATGACACCCCCAAGTATGTGGCAGATTGTTTTAATTTTAGCGATTGTGTTGTTGCTTTTTGGCGGAAAGAAGATTCCAGAGCTTGCTAAAGGCTTAGGCAGTGGGATTAAAAACTTTAAAAAAGCGGTAAAAGAGGAAGATGAGGAGCCTTCGAAAAATCAAGAGGAAACCTCGCAGATTAAACAAACTCAAGCAAGTGAATCTAGCCCTTCAAATGTAAAGGCAGATTCTCAAAAGCAAGATTCCTAATGTATCAACGCATTAAGGCTATTTTAGCCCAAAGCTGTGGCATTGAAAATCAAAATGAAATTGTCCTAGAAAAGCCTAAAAACAAGGATTTAGGGCATTTAGCCACGCCACTTGCTTTTAGTCTTGCAAAGATAAAAAGACAAAATCCCAAAGTTTTGGCTGAAGAACTCGCACAATCTCTTGCTAAAAATAAAGCATTTAGCAAGGTAGAATCCCTTAATGGCTTTATTAATCTCACACTTTCTACGGACTTTCTATATGAACTAAGCAAGGCAGAATCCGTAACAACCACACAAAAAGAGAGTATTTTGCTTGAATTTGTGAGTGCCAACCCAACGGGACCTTTGCATATAGGACACGCTCGCGGTGCTGTGTATGGCGATGCATTAGCACGAGTTGGTAGGCATTTGGGCTATGATATTACCACGGAATATTACATAAATGACGCAGGCTCGCAGATTCAAATGCTTGGACTATCTCTACTTCTTGCGGGGCAGGAGCATATTTTAAAGCGTGAAGTGGAGTATCCAGAGAGTTATTATCGTGGAGAATACATTACAGATTTGGCTTATGAGTGTCAAAAGCATTTTGGAGAGAGTATTTTTGAAAGTGAAGATTCTATCCCCACACTTGCGGATTTTGGCAAAAATGCTATGCTTCAGGAAATTAAAGATAATCTCTTGCAAGTTGGTATTAGCTTTGATAACTTTGTGAGTGAAAAAGCCCTCTATGAACGCTGGGATACCACACTGCAAACTTTAAAGCAAAATAATGGAATCTACACCAAAGATTCAAAAGTATGGATAGCCTCTTCAAGTCTTAATGATGAAAAAGATCGTGTTATCGTGCGTGAGAGTGGTGAGCCAACCTACCTAGCAGGGGATATTATCTATCATCAAGATAAGTTTCAACGCAACTTTGAACGCTATATCAATATTTGGGGTGCAGACCATCACGGCTATATCCCAAGGGTTAAGGCGGCGATACATTTTCTAGGCTATGATGAGCATAAGCTTGAAGTGCTTTTATCACAGATGGTAAGCCTTCTTAAAGCTGGACAGCCTTATAAAATGAGTAAAAGGGCGGGAAATTTTATCCTTATGAAAGATGTTGTTGATGATATTGGCAGTGATGCTCTGCGATTTATCTTTCTCTCCAAAAAGCCCGATACACACCTTGAATTTGACATTGATGAGCTAAAAAAACAAGATTCAAGCAATCCCATTTACTATATTAACTATGCCAATGCGAGAATCCACACAATTTTTGAAAAAGCTAATATGACTATGCAGGATTTGAGGCAAAATATTCAAGGTTTAAGCTTTGATTCTGCGGTTGAAGATTCTACAAAACATTTGCTTTTTGAATCTTTGTGTCTTACACATATTTTAGAATCAAGCTTCCGCGATAGAGAAATGCAAAAAATATGCGAATATCTTAAGAATCTTGCCGCAAGTTTGCATAGCTTTTATAACACGCATAAAATCCTGCAAACCCCAAATCAAAACGATATTTTATATGTATTGCAAGTCGTTAGCCAAACGCTCACACACGCTCTAGCCCTGCTTGGCATTGAAGCAAAAACAAGAATGTAAAATGCCAAAAAATGCCCTGCCTGCGTTGAAAGACGCATTCCCACATACTATTCCTATTTTACTTGGCTATGTGTTTATGGGTATGGTATTTGGAATCTTGCTTCAAAAGGCAGGTTATGGGGCATTATGGGCATTTATTATGGCAATAGTCATTTATGGTGGGACGACACAATTTATCGCTGTTGGGCTTATGGCAAGTGGTGCTGGACTATGGGAAAGCTTCGTGCTTATCTCAATGATTAATGCAAGGCAGATTTTCTATTCCATCAGTATGCTAGATCGTTTTAAGCAAATGGGTAAAAAGTCTTATTATATGATTTACTCTCTCACTGATGAAACCCTTGCCTTGCTTAATCTCAAAAATCCAAAACCGCACATTGATAAGCATTGGTTTGATTTTTTTATCGCTCTGCTTAATCATAGCTATTGGATTATAGGCTGCACACTTGGGGCGATTCTAGGGAGTTTGGTGGAGTTTGAACCAAAGGGGCTTGATTTTGTAATGAGTGCGATTTTTGTAGTGATTTTTATAGAGCAGTGGCGGAATAAAGCAATGAGAACACCTGCACTTATTGGGATTCTTGTTAGCCTTGTTTGTTTGTATATTTTTAAAGCAGAGCATTTTTTGCTTCCAGCCCTTGTTGGAATCTGTATCATTCTCACACTAAAGAGAGGCTCTCTTGAATCCTGAAGTCTATCACTCTATGTTGCTTGTTGCTCTTATTGCGTTAAATACCTTTCTAAGCAGATTCTTGCCCTTTATTATTTTTGCCAAATCTACACCAAGTTACATTGTCTTTTTGGGCAAAGTGCTGCCTAGTGCGATTATTGCAATGCTTATTGTGTATTGCTTAAAGGATACAAACTTCTCACAAATGCCTTATGGGCTAAATGAGATTATCGCAGTATTTATTGTAAGTAGCATACATATTCTTTTTAGAATCCCCGTGCTTAGCATTGTATGTGGAACAATAAGCTATATGACGCTAGTGCAGAGTGAGATTCTTAACTCCATAATAAGCGCCATATAGCTAGGGAAGCAGCTAAGATTCTAAAGCCAAAGCAAGACTTGGTATTTTAAAGAGATTTAGGCAAAGGCATTTTTGAGTGTTTCAACCCACGCTGCAATTCTCTGCTCTGTGTTTTCTTCTTGATTCACCTCATCAATCACTAAACCTACAAATTTACCATCAACCACAGCTTCACTATCATCAAAAGTATAGCCATCTGTGCTAGTCTGCCCTACCACTTTACCTTGCTTAGAGACTTTTGCATAAAGATGAGCAATACCATTACAAAAAGTGTCGCCATAAATCTCTTGATCACCAAGACCCAAAAGTGCAATTGTCTTTCCGCTAAAGGCACTTTCATCAAGTTTGGAGAGCAAACTATCCCAATCATCTTGCAAATCACCAGAGCCATAAGTTGGCGTAGCAAGGATAAGATTTTCAAATCCACTCACATCTTCAACACTACACGATGCTACATCAAACACTTGGCAATCCCCAAGCTTATCGGCAACCTTTTGTGCAACTTCCTGTGTCGCTCCACCATCACTTCCATAAAACAAACCGACTTTTTTCATCAATACTCCTTTTATTCAAAATAAAAAAGCCTAGCTTATATCACAAAAGATAACAAAAAGTAAAATATTTAAAATAAGAATTGTTTTTATAATATTTTCAGCATCCTTAACCTACAATTCACATTTTCACTTGGAGTATCAATAATGAAAACAAATACTATTTATTTGAGAGTATTTTTACTCTATTGCATAATACATATTGCCCTGTATGCCACAGAAGATTCTGTCATATTCACGCAGCAGGGTTTGCAACAAAGAAGTGTAAAGCTCCCTACCTCAATCGTTACAGCAACACCTGCTACCACAACCTACCAAAATGGCTCAAAACTCAACAAAAATATGCTGAATGCCAACCCAAGTGGCAATGGTGATATTACTTCAATATTAAAAATAATTCCTAATGTTCATTTTGATAACGCCCAGCTCAAGTCCTCCACACCCGGTGAAATTGACCCTGCAAATATAAGCATTAGCGGCGGTCTCTTTTATCAAAACAATTTTCAGCTTGATGGCTTTAATATAAACAATGACCTAGACCCAAATGGCGGAACAACAAATGGACCAAATGCCCTAAAAAGTGGAAAAAGTCAAGGATTAGCCGTAGATATAAGCCTTCTAGAATCTATTCAAGTGCAAGATTCTAATATCTCCGCAGCGTATGGGGGCTTTACAGGTGGTGTTATAGAAGCCAATGTGCGAAAGCCAAGACGCGATAATGGCGGTTTATATGGGTGGCACGGAGGGCTAAGCTACCAATTTACAGGGAGTGATTTGACACAATACTTCATAGACCCTAGCCAAGAGGCAAACTTTATCACAAGCTCAAATGAAAACTATCAACCAAATTTTACAAAGCACCTTATCCGTACCAATATTGAAGGCTATGCTACGCAGAATCTAGGTATTATCGCAAGCTTTTCCACCACGCGAAGCTTTATCCCACTAAAAGGCTATTCGTGGAATATCGGCACAGAAGCAAATACTACAAGAGAGCAGCACCGCTACATTGATAACTACTATATCAAAACATATTACAACCCAAATGACAAGCTTACCATTGAGGCAAATTTTGCCTATATGCCCCAAGATAACACCTACTACAACAATACATCAAAAAATAGTTTTTATAGTATGAAAAGCGGGGGAATTCAAAGTGGATTTAAAGCTCTATATGATAGTGATTTGGGGCTATGGAGCAATACTTTAAGCTACTCTTTTATGCAAAACTCAAGAGAGAGTGAGAAAAACTACTTTATGTCGTGGTATTATTCACAAGGAGATAAAGACTGGGCGGGGACAAATAGCACAGCTAATGCAAGGGCGAGTGAGGGCGGATATGGCGATATGGAGCAGATTCAAAACACACTGAATTACAAATCAAATATGAGCTTTGAATCTTGGGATTTATGGATATCTCAACACACGCTTAGCATAGGCTTTGAGGCAAACTACACACACGCTTATCGCAATCGCAAAAATCCCTACTATGCGTTTGGCAATCCTGTGGGATTAGGCAATGGAGCAGTTTGCAGTCCTGATAGTATGTTTGACTTTGAAACCTGCTCTAACACACCAACAAATAATCCTAATGCTTTGCAAGGACAATATTTTAATAAAGTTACAGAAAACAAAATCGGCAAAATAGCCCTTGATAACCTCGCGTATGGAATCTATGCTGAGGATTCTGCCCTGCTTGATTTAGAATCGTCAGGCAAAATTCACGCAAGGCTTGGAATGCGTCTAGATAGCGATACCTATATGCAAAAGCACACTTTAGCCCCACGATTTAGTCTCAACTACACTGCCCCTTGGGAAAAGTATAAAAGTGAGCTTGTCTTTGGGGCAAATCGCTACTATGGACGCAATCTTTTGAACTATCGCCTCTATGGGCTTATTGCAAATAACACACAAGAATATAATAGGCAAGATTCTAATTCACCTTGGATACCAAGCACAACAACAGCAGGTCAATCAAACTATGACTTTCAAAGGCTCAATGTCCCTTATAGCGATGAGCTTGTAGGAGGCATAATGCAGAATTTTGGGCTTTTTAATTTAAGTGCCAAATACATCTATCGCTATGGGCAAGATGAAGTAATGCAAAAGACAATCAACAAAATAACCACTTGGTCAAATGATGGAAAAAGCCAAAGCCATATCATCACACTTAGCCTACAAAATACCAAACCTTTAGAGCTATATGGCGTGAAAAATCATATATTGTTTGCCTTTGACTACACAAAAACAATACGAAGCTATAATCTCTACGCCCCAGATGATGCCTACCTCGATAATGATG
This sequence comes from uncultured Helicobacter sp., assembly GCA_963559865.1. Classification (GTDB taxonomy): domain Bacteria; phylum Campylobacterota; class Campylobacteria; order Campylobacterales; family Helicobacteraceae; genus Helicobacter_C. The sequence continues at coordinate 18,165 of CAUWMC010000011.1, read as the reverse complement.
AGATTATTTATGATGGAGAGCGTATCAAGTATAGGGATCGCCCTGCGGAAAATTTCGCACGACCTTTTACCTTGCGACTTTCCACGACACACACATTTAATGTATGGAAAACAAAATGGCTTCTTAATAATTTATTCCGCTATCGTGCCGGATATGACACTATGGTGCTTTTAAACACAAACTCTCCGGGATATGACCCCAGCTCATCATTAAAGCAATATGGTAAAATGCACTTTGATGGGGCTTTTACTTGGGATATGCGGCTTGGCTTTGAAGTCAATGTATGGAAGGGTAATATTGCCTTTGTAAATCTTGATATTTATAATGTGTTTAACACTCGCAATAAGGCTGCATTAAGTGGGACAAATGGTGCGGTGATACCCGGTATCCCCTCAAGCACCTCGGTGGCAGTATATGAAATAGGGCGACAATTTTGGATTCAAGGAGGATACAAATTTTGAATAACTACGCTTTATATTTGACACAAAAAGGAATGTGTATCGTGTTTATATGCGTGCTTAGTATAACTTCAGCCTACACTATGCCAAAAGATATACAAGTCCTACGCAAAATGTATCTCTCACCCAAATCTCAATGGCAAAAACCTCAAGTAGATTCAGGTGTGCTATGGGAGGAAATCTCCGCCCTGCCAGACACTCCGCCATATCCAGAATCTAATCCCTATTCTCCATCTAAAGCTAAACTTGGAGAGAAGCTCTTTTTTGACCCTATCCTTTCACAAAGCAAACAAATCGCTTGTGCGAATTGCCACGATAAAGAGCTTGGGTTTGCAGATAGGCGAAGTGTGAGCTATGGACATAATCGCCAACTTAGCAAACGCAACGCCCCAAGTGTTGTGATGTCAGCATTTGGAGAAAAAAAGTTTTGGGACGGGAGAGCAAAGGACTTAGAATCTCAGGCTCTTTTTCCCATAGCCGACCCAAAGGAAATGGCATATTCTCCACAAAAAGCCATCAAAAGGTTATCTCAAAATGCTACATATAGAGCAATGTTTAAAGAAGCTTTTGGCAGTGAACATATCACCGCTACGCGTTTGGCTCAAGCTATTGCCACTTATGAACGCTCTCTTATGCCAAAACATAGTCGTTTTGATAAGTTTATGAAAGGACAGGCTCAAGCTCTCAACGACAAAGAAGTATGGGGACTACATCTCTTTCGCACCAAAGCTCGTTGTATGAATTGCCACTATGGAGCAAGTTTTAGCGATGATACCTTTCATAATCTTGGGCTTACTTACTATGGAAGAAAATATGAGGATTTGGGATACTACCACACCACAGGCAAAATAGAAGACATAGGCAAATTTAAAACGCCAAGCCTTAGAAGTGTCGCAAAAACAGCTCCCTATATGCATAACGGGCTTTTTCCACATCTACGCGGTGTGTTGAACGCCTACAATGGAGGAATGTTCCACCCAAAGGGCAAGGCAAAAGAAAATCTCCCCTATCCTAAGACAGATTCACTACTTCAACCACTTGGCTTAAGCCAAGATGAGATTGAAGCACTTGAAGCATTTTTGAATACGCTCTAGTTTTTACTCAAGCTTTCAAGCAAATTGTTCGAAGTCTGCTCTAAGTTACTTACACTTTGGATAATCTCCGTAGAGTTACTTTGTGTAATCTCCTGCCCAATAAATGATGTAGCCTTAGTAGAATCTGCAGAGAGTTTTTGAGCTATCTCATCTGCTTTGCTTTGTGGCAAGAGCGTAAGAATCACACTTTGCGTATCTTCATTATCAAGCAAACGAGAGATAGGATTAAGCGAGGCAAGATTCTCATTTTTCTCCTGTGTATTAAGACAGAGATAGAGATTTGATTTAAACAAAATATGATCAAGCTTTGTTACAGAAAGCACCAACTGCCTATAAAGCTGGGCAAATATCTCATCTAAAGATGCACTATTGGCTTCCATTTTGTCAAACACCTCATTAAATGTATGAAGCTTAGATTCAGACACAGAGGCGATTTTGCTCACCTCATCACCGCTTTCTTCAATGCTTCCCACCTCTTGCTGCATACTTTGAATGGAGATAGAAATTTCATTTGTGGCTTTTTGTGTGTTTTCTGCTAGTTTTCTTACCTCATCTGCTACAACAGCAAAGCCTCTTCCGTGTTCTCCCGCTCTTGCTGCTTCTATTGCTGCATTGAGTGCTAAAAGATTTGTTTGATTAGCTATATCATCAATAAGTGCGACTATGTTGCCAATATCTCGGGATTTTTCAGCAAGACTTTGAATAGACTGATTGTTTTTCTCAATCAATGCAAGTAACTCGCTAATAGATTCTGTCAAATTGCTCACATCTTCACGGCTTTCTATTGAAGCATCACGGATATCGCGGATATTTAAATCCACCTTTTTCATATAGACAATATCATCATTGAGCGTATTTGCTATACTATCAAGATTCGTGTTTTGACTCTTTAGGCTAAGATTCATCAAATTCTTAGACAATGCATTGCGGATAGAATCTTTGGCATTTTCCTCAATCGCACTTAGAGCTTTGTTGATGCCTTCAATATTTTGTGCCAATGTGCCATTTAGCCCACCAGCAAGTCCTTTGCGATAGTATCGCCCCTCTTGTGAGCTTTCAATGGAGCTTTTTACCTCACGCAAAAACGCCTCCAAATGGTCGGCAAAATCATTCAAATGCTCACAAATCTCCACAACAGCACCACTACCCTTAATGTGCGTAATGCGTGAATCAAACTTGCCTAAAGCATACTCTTTTGTCGTGTAAGCCAAAGTTTTAAAAAGTCGCTCATCGTGTCGTGCCAAATAAAATCTTACGCATAAGATTCCAGCAAGAAGGGCAAAAATGAGACTTGCTAAACTAAAGCTGTTACAATAACCATCAATACCAATACCTACCAAAAGAAGCACAACAGAAATGATGTTAATCTTACTCATACTATCCCCCTACGCCTTATCTTGCATCGCTAAGACAAGCTGATTGTAATTCATTTTGCTTTCATCTAAAATCTTATGAAGCACTGCTAAACTTGCCTCTAAAGATTGAGATTCTGCATTTTTCATCTCTCTATACACCTCTGCGATTTTCTCCACCGCCTTTGCATTTGGCTTTCTTCGCACGGAGTAATACCCCACAATTTGATTGTTCGTATCAAATGATGGAGTAACATTAGCAAACACCCAATAATGCCCACCACTTTTGGTTTTATTTTTCACAAAGGCAAAAATTTCCTCTCCCCTTTGCACATAATCCCACAAGAGCTTAAAAACCGCTCTAGGCATATCGCTATGTCGCACAATGCTGTGAGGTTTGCCAAAAATCTCCTCTTCCTTGTAGCCGCTGTATTCTATAAAGTCTTTGTTACAATACACGACCTTGCCTTTCAAATCCGTCTTTGAAGTTATCAATGTAGAATTACTTAGCTCTTTTCCCAAATCAACCATTCCCTATCCTTAAACTTATTGTATGAATTATTTTAATATATCTATGAGACAAAGGCGGGATTGTAGCAAATATTAATTAACTGATAAACTTTTTTTTAACTTGAGATAATGGAAGTAAGAGTGGTGTCCTGCAGAATCTATCAAGATTCTGCAAAATGACTTAAAACGCAGGAACTATTTCACCTTTATATTGCGTCTCAATAAAATCTTTTACCTTTTGGCTTTGCAACGCATTTTTAAGCTTTTGCAACGCTTCATCATTCACTCTAGATTCTTGCACAACAAGGATATTTGCATAAGGCGATTCCTTGCCCTCTAGCTCTAAGGCATCAGTGCTTTTAAGCCCCGCTTGCAATGCGTAATTACCATTAATAACAGCTGCATCAACATCATTAAGTGTGCGAGGCAAAAGTGCTGCTTCAACAGGCTTAATTTTAATGCCCTTAGCATTTTCTACAATATCAAGTTCAGTTGAGGTGAGATTGCTAGAATCTTTAAGCTTAACCAAGCCCTTTGCCTCAAGTAAGAGCAAAGCCCTACCGCCATTGCTTGGGTCGTTTGGAATAGCTATAGTCGCATTTTGAGGTAGCTCATCAATGCTTTTAATTTTGCTAGAATATAGCCCAAGTGGCTCAAGGTGAATACTCGCAATAGATTCTAGTTTCAAGCCTTTATCCGCTTTGAGTGCATCTAAAAATGGCTTGTGCTGATGAAAATTTGCATCAAGTGAGCCATCATTCAGGCTAATATTGGGCAAAACATAATCGGTAAAAGACACTACTTGCAAATCAATGCCCTGCTCTGCCAAATCAGGCTTTACAAACTCCAAAATCTCCGCGTGTGGCACAGGAGTAGCACCAACTTTTAGCACGATTTTATCTTGCTTTTCCGTCTTATTAGAATCGCTAGAATCTGCACTCTTATTCTTATCATCACCACAACCAACAAACGCCAAACTCGCCACAAAAATCAAAGAAAGTAACTTTTTCATTTTTATCTCCTTTTTTAATGTTTAGAATCTCCTTTTAAGATTCGCCTAATTTGCCTCACCCACAGGGATAATCTCCCCTTTGTATTTTGAAAGGATAAATTCACGCGTCTCTTTACTTAAAAGCACATCTTTCAGCTTAGAAATACGCTCATCATCTTTATTATCCTCTCGTGCCACAAGCACATTTACATACGCACTCTTATCATTTTCGTGAAAAATAGCTGATTTTAAGCTCATTTTTGCCTGCAAGGCATAGTTTGCATTAATCACAGCACCATCAACACTATCAAGCACTAATGGCAAAGATGCCGCTTCCATAGGCTTGAAAACAATCTTTTTTGGATTCTCCACAATATCAAGTTCAGTTGTGCTAAGGTTACTAGGATCTTTAATCTTTATTACCCCATTATCGTGGAGCAAAATAAATGCTCTTGCCATATTTGACGCATCACCGGGAATAGCAATGCTTGCTCCTTGTGGAATCTCATCAATGCTTTTTACCTTTTGTGAGTAAAAGCCTAGAGGCACGACATATACAGGTGCAAGAGCAGTAAGCTTATAGCCTTTCTCCTCATTTGTTTTATCCATAAAAGGCTTATGTTGATACAAATTCGCATCACTGCTTCCCTCTGCCAAAGAAGTATTAGGCACGACATAATCAGTAAAGTTTTGAATCTGAATCTCCACGCCTTTTGCTTGAAGTTGAGGTTTAATAAACTCTAAAATCTCCGCAGCAGGCACAGGAGTAGCACCAACTTTTAATGGGGCATTTTGACTGCTCTCATCTTTGCCAGATTGAGAGCCTTTCTCATCTCCACAGGCTACAAGCCCTACACTCAAAGCTATTACAAAAGCTAAACTTACGACTTTTTTCATTCACTGCCTCCTTTTTAAGTTTTTAGATTCTAACGATATTGACGCAAACGCTTGACAAACAAATCACCACTTGATTGGATACATTGCACCATAATGATGATACATATAACCGCATAGGTTAAAACATCAGGTTTAAAGGACTGAAACCCTATGCGATAAGCCAAATCACCTAGCCCACCAGCCCCAACAACCCCAGCCATTGCAGAAAAGCCAACAAGGCTTACTGAAGTAATTGTTATGGCATTAACAATAGAGGGCAAAGATTCACAAATCATCATAAAAATCACAACCCTCTTGCTCGCACCCATACTCATCGTAGCCTCCACTAGCCCTTTATCCACCTCATCAAATGCACCCTCAAAAAGTCGTGCAATAAATGGGGTAGCTGCTATCACAAGGGGGATAATTGCCGCCGTGCTGCCAATGCTTGTGCCAATGAGCATTTTTGAGAGCGGCAAAAGCAAAAAGATAAGCACAATAAAAGGAAAAGAACGCACTACATTGACAATCGCACTTAAGATTCTATATAGATTTGGGGCTGCCATAATGCCAGAAGGCTTAATCACACTTAAAAACACGCCTAAAGGCAGTCCAAAAATCACAGCAAATAATGTAGAGAAAAACACCATATAGATTGTTTCATAACACGACTTTGCAAGAGAAAAAGCAATAGGGTTACTAAAAACACTCCCCAACAGCTCCAAAAACTGCTTTTCAAAAAAATTTAAAAAGTCAAGCATTATTTGCCTCCTTTAGCAGAATCTTCACCGCTAGAAACATTATTAGAATCTTGAGCTAAAGATTCTATACTCACGCCTTGTTCTTGCAGCCATCTAAGCGAATCTTGCACAACAGAATCTTTGGCAATAAATTTTAAGACCAAATGTCCCACTTCACCTGTGGCAAGTTCATCAATATTACCACTTAAAATATTCACATCAATATCAAATTTACGAATCATCTGCGAAACAAGGGGGCTTTGTGCATACGGACCTGTAAAAATAATCTTATACACATTGTCTTTATTTTGCAAATGCGAAATAACACGCTCTTCATCTTGGGGCAAAAATGAAATCAACTCCTTTGTAATGGCGTGTTTTGGCGAGGCAAATACAGAATCTACGCTGCCCCGCTCTACTATCTCTCCTCCGCTCACCACACACATCTTATTGCAAATCTCACGCACCACTTCAATTTGATGTGTGATAAGCACCACGCTTAAGCCTAATTTTTGCTGTATATCACGCAAAAGTTCAAGGATAGACTTTGTGCTTTTAGTATCAAGTGCAGAAGTTGCCTCATCGCACAAAAGCACCTTTGGGTGATTTGCCAATGCCCTAGCAATAGCCACTCTTTGTTTTTGTCCGCCACTTAGCTGACTTGGATAGAGATACGCCTTATCACTTAACCCCACAAGCTCTAAAAGCTCACTTACACGCTTAGCGATGTCATTTTTTTTCCACTTTGCTATATGCAGGGCAAAAGCCACATTCTCAAAGACATTTTTCGCACTCAAAAGATTAAAATGCTGAAAAATCATACCTATTTTTTGACGCTCTTTTTGCAATGCCTTTTCCTTGAGACTCAACAAATCTACACCATCAATGTGAATCTCCCCACTGCTTGGCTCTTCAAGGCGATTAATAATACGAATAAGGGTGCTTTTTCCCGCACCAGAATAGCCAATAATCCCCATAATATCGCCCTTTTCCACACTCAAATCTATATTTTTAAGTGCTACAAAGCCATTAGGGTAGGTTTTGTTAATGCCACGAAGCTCTATCACACGCACTCCTTTATGTTATAAAAATTGGGATTATATCACATTTTTTTAAAAATACAATATGTAATTAAAAATTTATGCTTAAATTTCTTAAGAATGTTTTACCTTAGAATCTCACAAACCATCAAGTCAAATTAATATTTATCTCTCTTTGCTTTATCTCACGAAGTGTGTTTGAGAATTTGCGGAATGCTTTTAGGTGCTTTTGAATCTCCCAGCACGGCTTGTTCTTTTAAAAATGTATGCAAACTCTTGTATTCTTCTTTTGTAAAGTATCGCTTCTTGCCACAAGGCAGGGCATTAAGATTCACAAAGCCATAACTTATGCGGCGTAAATCTAACACTTCTCTGCCAAATACCCCAAAAAATCGCCTTAATTCCCTATTTTTTCCCTCTGTGATACTTACTTTAAGTTTGGAATATTTTTTATCATTTTTCAAAATCTCATAATATGCAAATGGTGCAAACTCCATTGTAACAATCTCACTTTTGCTATGCCCACCAGCTCTTGCATCTTCGCTTACTAAGCCCTCCTCCATAGCATTTATCATCTCTTTTGTAACTTCACCATCAATTTTGACAAGATAAGTCCGCTCTAAGTGAGATTCCATTAAAGCCTTAGCAACAGGCGTGCTATCTGTCAAAATAAGCAACCCCTCACTTGCAAAATCCAATCGCCCTACATACACAAAATGCTTGAAGCGACTTTCAAGACTATCATAAATCACTCTCCGCCCACGCTCATCGCTTTTACTTACAAGCTCACCTTTTTGTTTGTGATAGACAATGCAGGTAAATTGCTCCTTTGGCACGATTCTTTTACCATCAATAAAAACACTCGCACCCTCTTGCAGCACACTTTGTAATGTCGCCTTAGTTTTTTCAATATTCACTCGTCCAGATTCTATGAGCTTATCAGCCTCACGCCGAGAATATTTTGTATGATGAGCAATATATTGATTAAGACGCATTACTTCAAACCAAAGAAGTTATTCCCAGCACTCACACTCCCTCTTGTTCTCATCAGCGAATAGTTATTGCACCCAGATTCTATGCCATAATCACACGCTAAACCAAAAAGCTCAATGGCTTTGCGTTTATCCTGTCTTACGCCAAATCCACCATCATACAGCACACCTAGATTATTGCAACTTTGAATATGTCCGCTATCACACGCGAGAGTAAAATATTTTGCTGCATTATAGTAGCTTTTTTCAGCTCCGCTTGAACCTGTGGCATACATCCAGCCAAGATTCCCACAGCCCACAATATCGCCTTGCTGACACGCTACATAGTTCATCTCCACATAGCTCATTTTATCCTTTGTCATACCATAAATATTATAAGTATTACTCATAAGCCCTAGATTGTAACAGCCCAAATCACTCCCTAGCTGACACGCACTATTATAATATGCTAAAGCTTTTTGGTAGTCTTTCTTCACACCAACCCCATTAGCATACATCCAGCCAATATTTGTGCAGCCTAGTGAATCTCCACCTTGACACGCTACTTCATAAAGCTGAGAGGCTTGCTCCTTATCTTCCTTAACACCTTGTCCATTATCATACGCCATAGCAAGATTCGCACACGCAACCGCATCGCCACCCACACAAGCCTTGTAATAATAGCTCACCGCTTTTTGGGGATTAGGCACTCCAGAATTTGCCCCATACATATAGATAAGCCCTGAGCCAAAACACCCAGCCGCATTACCTTGGTCGCAAGATTGTGCGAAAAGCTGCAATGCACTCTCATAATCCCCCTGCCTTGCAAAGCTCATTGCCGATTTGAGCGCGGTATTTGATTCATTAACATTTTCAAGCATATCATCAAGCGGAGCACCTGTGATTTGATTAGCAGGAGTGAGAGGCTGTGAGCCTAGAAGTCCGCTTGGTGCATTGTCTTGCTGTGGCGGAGTAGGTGTAGTAACACTAGGAGTAGCATTCTCTTGTGTGCTAGGAGTTTGACTGACTTCCCCAGCAGTCTCCTGTGGCTCTGCAAGTAGCACATTAACCGCTATTGCCATACAAAAAAGCATACAAAGTTTTTTCATCGTGTATCCTATGACTTAGAAAAATCGCCTAAAGCTTGTAGCTTCTAAAGCAAAAAAAGTGCCACATTGCATAAGCCTACTAAAAACAAAGATTCTATCCCTTAGATTCTTAATGCAACGCACTATTGAGTTCAATCTTACGATTGCTTCTAAAAGCTATCATTTTGCCACTTTGAGAATCACATCTAAAGTGGATTCCGTGTTTGCCAGAGAGTTCCTTGCCCTTATAGAGATTGCTTTCTTTAAGAACAAAGGTATCATTAATTTCTGCAATTTTTGCCGCCTCCTCAGGCTTAATGTAAAATACCCCACCAGCTAACACTGCAATGCCACCATCTACAATACAGCCATCACCTAGGCTAATTCCTGTGGCACTATTAACGCCCAACAAACAATTTTTACCAATGCTAATTGGCTCACTATTACCCCCACTTAACACGCCTAAAATACTCGCTCCTCCGCCAATATCCGTGCCTTCACCCACAACAACACTTGAGCTAATGCGTCCCTCATTCATACACGCACCCATAGCACCAGCATTAAAATTCACATAACTTGCTCCGGGCATTTGTGTATATCCACCGCTGCCAAGATACGCACCAAAGCGTGTTTTAGCAGAATCTAAAAGACGGATATTGTCATATTGTGGAATGACTTGCATTAAGTATCGTGGGAATTTATCTACAAAATCAATATGTGGGAATTCGCCCTCCATTTTTAGGCGGATTTCATTCTCTCGTAGCCATTCTAACTCGTAAGGTTTATTCCCGCTCCACGCAACATTTTGCAAAAGCCCAAAGATTCCATCAAGCTGTAAGGAACGCAATGGAGCTTTGCCAAGCGAGAGTGCAAGAAGTTTTAAATACGCAGATTCTACACTCTCACACTTTTCATCTTTATAAATGATACACAATCTATATCTTGCCCTGCCACCTTTTGTTTTGAGCTTACCTTTATTGGCTTGTTTCTTAAGCTCCAATATCACTTGAATATTTTTGTGTGCTGATGGATCACTTAAAGCCTCACTTAAAAATGGCTCATACAGCTCCAAAGCTTTATTAACAAACTCTTGATTAATGCCATACACTGCCTCATTTTGAGATACCGAGATTTGCTCCGCCTCTTTGGCACTTTGACATAGCACCGCATAAGTGCCTAGATTTTCACCCTTCCAATTCATTGTAGGATAAGTCGCGCATAAAACTGCTTTAGATTTTTTGCCAATCTCTACGCGTGAAATCCCAAAGCCTAGTGGTTCTTTGTATTCCCCACTTTTTTGATACTCATCAACAAATACTTTAAATCTTTCTACACCCATAATTTACTCCTTAAGTTTTTTAGCTGATTTTTGGCATTGTATAGAATCTAAACTACATTTTGGTATATTTACAAGCTTTTACCATAAACATACCTAGCCCCACAAGCACAACAAGTGCCACACATAGTCCCGCAAAAAACCACATAAGAGCAAAAAGCCTATAATGCAATAAAAACAAAATAAGCCCTGTAAAAACAATATAGCCTAGCATTCTTAAAAGTGAAAAGCTCATTTGTGTGCCAAGCACAAAACGAGCGGAAAAGGTTGAATTATCCTGATTTGCTTGATTGAGAGACTCTTTAGATTCTTCTGCAAGTTGTGAATCTTGGGGCTGTGAATCTTGTGTGAGATTCTGTTGCAAATCTAAAGAAATAGAATCTTGAGAGATACAATCTTGCTGTTGGGCTTTTACTCTTCTTAGCACACCCACAAATGAACCCCCCACGACAAACAAAAATCCCAAAAATGCCACCTCAAAGCTCAATAATGCCCCCACACTAAAAAACCAAGCCACAATTCCCCCAAGCAAAGCTATGCCTAGAATGATTAAGCCTATTTGCAAGGTTTTAGTAGTATTTGCCATTTTCTTCCTCATCATCATCTTGGGCTTTTTTTGAATCCTGCGGCTTGTAGGCATAGCGTGGATTTTTGGCTAATTCTTGTGCGTCTCTTTGCTGTCTTTGATAGGCTTTGTAAATATTTAAAATAGCCGCTCCAACGCCCCAAGCCACACCAAGCCAAAAGCTCCATCTCGCACCACTTAGATATTCTAGCCCAATGCCTATGCCAATCCCTATCGCCACAGCTACCACGATTGATATGCCTAGACTGAGTTCATTTGCTCCGCTGACCACCACGCTTAAACGCGGTTTTTTTTGGGCTTCTTGCGTAGATTCTTGTGCGGATTCTAGGCGAGATACTTTTGAATCTTGCAAGTTTAAATCTAGCGTTGAGTTAGTCATTTGAGTAGAATCTAGTTTCTGTTTTTTATCCATATTTTCCACTTTTTAATCCTCAAAATGTATCTCTTTAAAACTCTCTCTAGCTTTTTGTATCACTTCATCAATAATCGCCTCATTCATCGCAGAGCAAATAAATCCTGTCTCAAACTGCGAACACGCAAAATACACGCCTTTTTCTAGCATTTTTTGATGAAACTTCGCATACATCGCTACATCACTCTTTTTCGCATCATCAAAATTTTTTACCATTTCACTATGAAAGAAAAAGCCAAACATACTGCCACGATAATCCACCTGCAATGGAATCTTATATTCCTGTGCGGCGGCTTTTAGCCCTTCTACCAAAGTTTTTGCCAAAGATTCTAAGTCGTTGTATAAATTTGGCTTTGATTTGATAAGAGAGAGTGTAGCTATCCCCGCACTTACGGCAATGGGGTTGCCACTTAATGTTCCAGCTTGATACACACCTCCAATGGGAGAGAGCATATCCATAATTTCAGCCCTCCCACCAAAAGCTGCTAAGGGCAAACCACCCCCAATGACTTTGCCATAAGTAACCAAATCCGCCTCAATACCATAAATCCCCAATGCTCCATTTAGCCCCGCTCTAAAGCCACTCATCACTTCATCTATAATCAAAAGTGCTTGATACTCATCGCACAATGCTCGTAATGCGTGGATAAACTCCCTATCCGCAGGGACAAAGCCCATATTCCCAGCCAAAGGCTCAATAATCACACACGCCACATTCTTGCTCTTTTCAAAGCACGCCCTCACAGAATCTATATCATTATATCTTGCTACTAAAGTATGCTTTGAAAGATCGCTTGGCACGCCCGGTGAGCTAGGAGTCCCAAATGTCGCACAGCCACTGCCTGCAGAAACTAGTAAGCTATCGCTATGCCCGTGATAGCAGCCATCAAACTTAATAATATCATCTTTGTTAGCAAATGCTCTAGCCAAACGCAAAGCACTCATAGTCGCTTCAGTCCCCGAGCTTACAAGTCGCATTTTCTCCACGCTCCCAGTAAGAGAGATAATCTGCTTAACAAGTGTTGTCTCCTTTTCCGTTGGCGCACCAAAACTCAACCCATCTTTGAGTGCGAGGGTAAGGGCAGATTCTACAAACTCATCAGCGTGTCCAAATATCAATGGTCCCCAGCTTTGCACAAAGTCAATATAGGCATTATCATCTTCATCATAAATATACGCTCCCTTGCCTCTAGCGATAAATCGCGGTGTGCCACCCACAGAGCCAAATGCCCTAACAGGCGAATTCACCCCACCGGGAATGACTTGCTTTGCCTCATTAAAATCATTAATACTATGCAAAATCTCCATAATCTTATCCTTTTTGTAGTGGATTTTCTCGGCATTATAGCAAGATTCTAGCAACGGCTATGCTTTGCTTTTTTGAGTTACTTCTTTACTCACAATGCAAGAATCTTCAAGCAAGATTGCAAAGGCATTTATAAACTTAACTCACAATGAAAATGCAAATTTATTCTACAAGGAGCAAAAAATGAAAAAAATCATTGCAGGACTAGCACTTATAGGCAGCATAGCTTGTGCGGCAAGTATTGACACAGACAAAGCAGAAGTCAAATGGACAGCGTTTAAGACACCGGCTAAAATTGCCGTAAGCGGGAGTTTTGATGGCGTGGTGTTTAAATTTGGCACACCAAATAAGACTCAAAGCCTAGAATCTCAGCTCAATAATGCCACAGCAACTATTGATATTATGAAAGTCAATCTTGGCGATCCACAAAAAAATGAGAATGTTACAACACATTTTTTTGGAAATTTTGCTAAAAAAGATCCCATCAAAGTAACTTTCAAAGATGTCATTGAGGGCAAGGACAAAGGCACAATTCTAGCAAATGTGCGTATGAATGGCAAAACACAAAAAGTGCCAATGCAGTATGAAGTCGCCAATAAAAAACTTGTAGCAAAGGGTGTGCTTGATTTGAGTGAGTTTGGGCTTGAAAATGCACGAGCAGGATTGCAAAAAGCAGTGGGAGAGTTACACGAAAATCTTACTTGGTCGCAAGTAGAAATCGCCCTTGAAGCTCCAATGAAATAAACACATAAGACTTAAGGAATATGGTGTCAAAGGGGGGACTTGAACCCCCGACCTCCGGCTTATGAGACCAGCGCTCTAAACCAGCTGAGCTACTTTGACCTCTAAAAGAAGAATCCTAAAAACTAAGAATCTATGAAGAAAATTTAAATCTTAAAAGAAACAAAAGTCGCAATTCTAAGCAAAAAGCAATAATAAGTCAAGCGTTTTTCCACAAAAGCCCAACTTCACACTTTTACACACTTTGTCTCACTTTGCCAAAGATTCTAAAAATAGTTTTGTGCGACACGGCGACACTCCCTAGCCCTAGCCACATCTTAAATCTATCACATCAAGTCATTTGGCACAGCCCCTGAAGCCTTAAGGGCATATTGAGATTCCAGCACTTTATCGTAGGCATTTTTATAGCGATTAATAAAATCATCAATATTCTTCTGCTCCACTCCAAAAGCCCTTTGTGCTTGAATCTTTTGATTATCAAGCCCCTGCTCCATATTGTTAGAATCTTTGCCCTGATAAAACTCTGTGAAACGATACAAACTTTGTGCCATAAGCATTTTTTCCATCTCACTCATTCCCTCACTCGCCCACAAAAACGCCTTATACTCCTCATCACTCATTAGCTCTAGCACCTTTAGCCCATAGGTAATGCGATTTTTATGCCCCTCTAGATTCTCAATCTTTTGGGCATTTGGCTCAAGCTCATTTGGCTGTGTTTTTGACACTTCTTGGGTAGAGTTTTCGCCTACATTTTGTGCTTCAATATTAGTGGTTGCACTTTTTTTGCTCTCATCTTTTTGAGATTTAGAATCCATAGCATAAGATTCATTATTGTTAATGCTAAAATTATCCTTATTCCTTGCATAGCTTGTGTTTATAGGCGTTTGGGGGGTGTGATTGAGATTATGAATCTGCACTTTTGCTCCTTTGGGTATTTCGCACAAGTCGTTAGCAAAAATCGCTCCACATATCACAAAAAATTTAAACTCTTAATGTAAAATCAACGCCTTTTATATTCTTAGGCATAAATGGGGGCAAGAGATGGAGTTTTCACATATACAAAAGCTTGATGAAGAGTTTGTGCTGCACACTTATGCTCGTTTTAATGTAGCTTTCACACACGGGCAAAACGCCACACTTTATGATACGCAAGGCAGAGATTACATTGACTTTGGATCGGGCATTGGCGTAGTCAGTGTAGGACACAGCAATCAACGCCTAGTGCAAGCTATAAGCAAACAAGCCGCAAAGCTCCTGCACACCTCAAATCTCTACTATATTCAAAATCAAGCCGCCCTAGCACACAATCTCATCACGCTCTATCGCGATAATGCCCCCTTGCCTATGCGTGCGTTTTTTGCCAACTCCGGAGCAGAAGCAAATGAATGTGCCATAAAAATTGCTAGAAAATATGGCAAACAACGCAATGCTTATAAGATTATCACGCTAGATTCTAGCTTTCACGGACGCACGATAGCCTCACTCAAAGCCACCGCACAAGAAAAAATGCACGAGCATTTTGGACCATTCCCTGATGGTTTTGTGTATGCCAAGGATATTAAGGACATCTATAACCTTATAGATTCTAGCACCTGTGCAGTTATGCTAGAGCTCGTGCAGGGAGAAGGGGGCGTGTGTCCTTTGGACAAGACGCAGATTCAAGTCCTTGCCTCACATCTAAAGCAAAAGCAAATTCTGCTTATGGTAGATGAAGTGCAAAGTGGAATCTACCGCTGCGGCGAGATTTTTGCCTCAAAAATTTATGGCATTAGCCCTGAAGTCATCACAACTGCAAAAGGTTTGGGCGGTGGTGTGCCTATCGGTGCAGTTTTAACAACACTCACTGATATTTTCGCCCCAAGTGATCACGGCTCAACCTTTGGGGGCAATCCTTTGAGCTGTGCGGCAGGACTAGAAGTCCTTGAGATTCTAAGCCAAATGCACGAAAATGGGGCTTTGGGAGAGAGCATACATTATTTTCATACAAAGCTAGATTCTCTTGTGGCAGCATTCCCGCATATTTTCAGCCACAAAGTAGGCTTGGGGCTAATGTGCGGAATCCACACGCAAAATCCTAATTTACTTCCACAAATTGTAGAATCTGCCCTAAATCACGGCGTTTTGGTGCTAAAATCTGGCAAGGGCGTTTTGCGTTTGCTCCCACCTTTGAGCATTCATAAAGATGAGATTGACTTAGGATTCTCGCGTTTAGAATCTGCTCTCAAAGCCCTATAATACTCCATAATGCTCCCTTTTAGTGAATTTATGTCCCAAAGCCTTTATGGAGAGAAGGGCTATTACGCGGATTCTAATAAAGTAGGCAAGGCTGGGGATTTTTACACTTCTGTGAGTGTAAGTAAATTTTTCGGTGGAGCGATCGCCTCTTATATCCTCTCACTTTTAGAATCTAACGCGCTTAGTCTGCCCTTAAGGATTGTGGAGATTGGTGCGGATAAGGGCTATTTGCTAGGCGATATTGCTCTGTTTCTTGATGCGCTAGGTGAAGTTTTACCACAATGTGAGTTTATTATCATAGAGCCACTTTCCTCCCTCGCCCAAGCACAAAAAGCCCATTTGGAAAGTTTGCGATTTTCTTGTGCCTTAAAGTTTCACATTTTCAAAGATTTTTCACATCTCCCGCAAAGCGAAGATTCAAGCCTCTTTGTCATCGCTAATGAACTTTTTGATAGCTTCCCTTGCGATGTGTTAGATTCTGGCAAAATGCTTTGTGTAAGCCAAGATCTCAAGTGGGATTCTAAATGGTGTGGAATCTGGCAGAACTTGAGTGCCAAAAATCTCTCCGCCCTTTTACCGCGACAAAGCCTTGAGATTTTAGACAAACTCAAATGCAATCCTTTGGAGTTTCGCGGACTCCTGCCACAATGGCAGGATTTTATTTGCAATCTCTCACGCTTTGCTAAAGCCCATAAAAATAGCCATTTTGTGAGCTTTGACTATGGCAGGGAGAATCTTAGCCAAACGCAGAATCCTAACGCCAAATACTACAATCCGCTACACAATAACCCAAGATTCTATAAATCCCATCAAGTGCTAAGTCTAAAAGATTTTTTAGAGCAAGATGGGGATTTTCACACACTTTATCAAAATGCGGATATAACCTACGATGTGGATTTTACACTGCTAGATTCCCTGCTGTGTGAAAATGGATTTCAAAAAATCTTTTGCGATACACAAGCAAAAGTTTTAATTGAAAAAATGCAGATTCTAGAATTATTACAGACTTTTTCACAACAATGCGGATATAATACTTATCTTAAAGAAATTCACAAGCTTAAAACGCTCTTGCACACGCTAGGAGAGCGGTTTTTAGGTATATGCTACACATTTTCTAAATAATCTCTCAAAACACGCAAAATATAAAGCAAAACTTAAACTTCAAAAAGATAGAATCCCGCCTTACAAAAATCTTACAAACAACAAACCTCAAGGAGATATTATGTTTCGTTCATTAAGTGGAAAGCTCACTATCGGGGCAGTAGCGATATTCTCTATCATCATTATCATCATCAGTGCCTTTAACTTCAATAAGACAAAAAATGATGTAACAGACATCTACCAAGGCATTCAAGCCCAAACACTAGAATCAGCCTATCGTAGCATTATGATTAGTATGGGCGATGAAGCCCAGGAGCATTTAAGGGTATTAGCAAGAGATATTGTCAATACTGATAAAAGCAATGTGGTGCAGCAAAGAATTATTCTTAATTCAGCTTCATCGCTCATTAAATATCCTTTAATGTTTATCGTATATGAAGATGATGGCAAGGCGATTTTGCAGGATTATAATCAGCACGGCACAGCCACTTTCTCTCCAAATTGGGAAGATGTGGGTGGTATCGATTTACGCAAACGCCCTTGGTATGTAGAAACAAAGGCAAAACAAGCTGGAATCATCACACCTGTATATGTCAGTGAAGTAGGTAAGCACAAGGGAGAATCTTTTGCTACTGCTACAATGCCTCTCATCAAAAATGGTAAGTTTGTTGGTGTTGTGGGATTTGACATCGGTGTAGATGATTTTCAGGCAAGATTTAGCTCCTTTAAGAATCCAGAGTTGCCCTCAATGAGTGTGTTTTTGACAGATTCAAGTGGAGCGATTTTCTCACACGAAGATATGGATTTTGTGAAAAGTGGCTTGTCAAAAGAAGTGGAAAATGCACTTAAAAATGCACTTGCAAAAGATAAAAATGGCTTTATTGATTATGACTTAACCTTGAGAAATGGGCAGGTGGTTGATAAGTTTGGATATTATAAGCAATTCCCATTTGGCTGGACTATCGTTTCTACCGCCGATAAAGCCGACTACACAGAAGCTATCAATAAAAGTCTTGTAGAAACAATTATCTTAGCCACAGTGATGATCGTGCTAGGAGCGGTAGCGATATTCTTCCTTATTAGATTCTTTACAAACCCAATTAACACGATTAAAGATTCTCTAGTGGCATTCTTTAGATACCTTAACTACGAAACTAAAACTGCCCCACAAGCCTTGAAAATCAACACACACGATGAAGTAGGCATTATGGCTCACGCTATTAACGAAAACATAGAAAAAACAAAACTAGGCTTAGAACAAGATTCTAAAGCCGTAGCTCAATCAGTGCAAACAGCTAAAACAATAGAAGCAGGTGATTTTAGAGCAA
>CAUWMC010000010.1:0-75980 GCA_963559865.1 uncultured Helicobacter sp. | reverse complement strand
ATGACTTTTTCAAGCACAAACTTAGCACTACTCTCAATACAATCACGCTTTTTGCTTATAAGATTCCACTCAAATATGACTTTTTCAAGCACAAACTTAGCACTACTCTCAATACAATCACGCTTTTTGCCTATGTGATTATTCATATTTGTTTTATTATATTGCTTTTTATTGCGGCTCGTGGCTCACTTGGGACTTATCCCATATCAGAAAATAATCATAACATCTCGCCATTGCCACTTTTTAATCACCTTTGCACAAATCCGCTTATTGCATTTGACTGGGCAAGGACAAATTATAGGCTTGATACGCATTTTGCAAAGCCTGATGTGCAAAAGGGTGAAGCACTGCAAGAAAGGCTCTTTCCGCTTTTGCATACCACGGCAG
Organism: uncultured Helicobacter sp.; assembly: GCA_963559865.1. Lineage (GTDB taxonomy): Bacteria > Campylobacterota > Campylobacteria > Campylobacterales > Helicobacteraceae > Helicobacter_C. Next base: position 75,593 of record CAUWMC010000010.1, on the reverse strand, counting down.
ATTCTAGCTTTTTACGCAATAATCCGCCGCATATTGTTTTGAATCTGATGGAGAGTTTTGGCACAAATATGCTTGTGTATGATGAGTTAGACAAAAATGATTTGCTTGGGTCTTTGAGAGAGCATTTTGAATCTGATTTTGTATTCTATCGCTTTTTAAGTGGGGCAAATGGCACAGCTGCCTCATTGGTAGGACTTTTCTTTAATGCTCCTGATGCTCAAATCTCGCTTGGCAACGCAAAAAACATCAAGCTTCCTTACAATCCTTTTGGAATCTATGCAGATTCAGGCTATGAGGTTGTTTATATCACCTCCGGTTATGCCTCTTGGCGTGGTGTTGGAGATTACACCAAGATTCAAGGAGCGCATAAAGTCTATGATGCCATTACACTAATGGATAAGTATCCTGAAAGCAAACAAGATAAAAGTGCTTATGGTGTGCCTGATGAGTATGCCTACAAACTTGCATTTGAAATTTTAGATAATGCCACAAAACCAACTTTCATCGCCATTTTAACAACAAGTAATCATCCGCCCTACCAGCTTCCGCATAATTACACCCCTAAGCCCATCTCATTACCAAATGAGCTTCTTTCAAAAATTACAACACAATCTCAAGCAAGATTCAATCTCGCCACACAACTCTTTCAATATGCCAATGACGCTTTTGGGGAGTTTATGAGTGAAATCAAACGCTCACATCTTGCCAAAAACACCATTGTAGGTGCAACAGGTGATCATCGCATAAGGGATTTTGGGGATAACCCCATCACAGACAAAGCCCTATATTGCAGTGTGCCTTTTTACATTTATGTGCCACAAGCTTATAGAGCAAATCTCCTTTATGACCCATCTCGCGTGGGTTCGCACAAGGACATATTGCCAACTTTATATGAGCTTAGTCTTTCAAATGCGACATATATGAGTCTTGGTGGAAGAAATATGCTTGCAAAAAAAGATAATGACAAATATGCCTTTGGATTTAATAGTTCAATGTGGATTGATAATAATGGAATCTACCCTATTCCAACAGAGGCAGGATATTTGTGGCAAGATTCACAGGTGAGTAAAGATTCTAAAAAATACTTTGGACTACACTCGACAAATGAGCATTTTGACCCTAAAGAGAAAAAAGATTTTGCCACACTTTATAATGAACTTTTTAATTACTCTATTTTGTGGCAAATCCACAAAGCCAAAGAAGAGATTGAGCAGAATCTGCACTAAGATTCTAAAAAATAGCCAATCCCTGCAAAGCCAAATAATCCTAGATTCATAAGCTCTTGGATATGTTGGCTCTTTATACCGCCAAGTGCCACGATGTGAGAGCGTAAAGATTGAGGAATATTTTTTAAAATCTCTAAGCCCAAAGGCGTGCCTTTATTTGGACTAGGATATATAGGGCTAAGCGTGCAATAATCCGCCCCAAAAGCAAGTGCAGATTCTACCTCATCAACGCTATGTGCGCTATACCCAATAATTTTATTATGCAAAAAATAACTCCTTAATGGAGCAATAAACTCTAAAAGATTAGATTTTAAATGCACACCATCAAATCTTGATGATAGAGCAATGGCTTGATTGAGGCTTGCAAAAGGCAGATTCAGCAAAAGTGTCTTATGAGACAAAGGGCGAGTAATCTCTAAAAATTTATCAATAAATTCATCATTAATATGGCGATACATAAGCCAAGAAGCAGATTCTGCATATAATGGAAGATTTTGTAGATATGCCTTGTCAATGCAAGGCGTGATGAGAATAGGGGTGAAACTAGTGGTTTTCATCCACGACTACTGCGCCGTGAATATACACATAAGTAAGAATCATAAAGACAAATGCTTGAAGCAATGCCATAAAAGTAAGAATAGCAAAAGGTGCTACAGGCACAACCCAAGGGGCAAGCATCAGCATAACAAGCAAAAACATATCATCACCCTTAATATTCCCAAAAAGACGGAAAGAAAGCGAGATAATACGAGAAAAATGCGAGATAATCTCAACAGGAAGCATAAGTGGAGCTAACCACCATACAGGTCCCATAAAATGTTTAAAGTATTTGAAAATACCTTGAGCGCGTATCCCCTCAAAGTGATAGTAGAAAAAGACAACAAGAGCTAAGACGAGTGTAAAGCTCCAGCTTGAAGTGGGAGATTCAAAGCCCGGGATAATGCCAATAGCATTACCAAAAAACACCAAAAACGCGATAGTTGCAGCAAGTGGAAAATATTTACGCGCAATATCCTCACCCACAATATCCTTGGCAAATGAGATGATACCAGAAATGATATATTCAAACACATTCTGTATGCCACTTGGCACAACCTGCATTTTATGTGTCGCAACGCGTGCTAGAATCAAAATGATGACCGCCACAAGCAATGTATGAAAGCCAATAATAAAATCGTGATCGCCATTAATTAGACCGGCAAAAGTAAAAACTCTATTATCCATAGTAACGCCCTTTTCATTATAGATGGTGCAGATTATGCCAAGTTTTTTGTTAGTTTTGCTTTAAACTTTTATAATCTTATGAAAATTTTTCATTCAAATGCCAAATATGCCACATAAACACCGCACACAAAATCCCCATAGGTAGTAACAAGCCTATTTCAGGATACACAAGCCCAGCAACACTCAGCTGTGAGAGCGAGAAAAACACGCCCCATATTGCCAAAGCCGCAATAATACTTACAAAACTAATAAGCGTAAGATTCCCATATCTAGGCAGTGAGGGAATATAATAGGCAATAATTGCAATGCACAAAGGCACAAAAAATGGTATCACAAGCAACCCATACAAGATTCCGCGTATTTTGTCCGAACTCACCTTTTGCTTTTTGGCAATCTTCAATGAAGCAAAAGCATCAACGATAGAGGCTATTGGCTTATCTTGAGCGATTGTCTCAAGCACCTTTGAGCTAAAGCCTTTAAGAATCTCAAGCTCCTCCTTTAGACTTACCTCCAAAGCCTTCTCGCCAAGTGTTGGAGAATCTGTAATATCCACGCTTCTAGCCTTTTTTAAAACCCACACATTTTTTTCAAAAAACGCCTCTTTTGCCTCGTGATACGCAACTAAATTGCCATTTTTATCTAGGGCAAAAACCTTAATACCCTCCGCCCTTGCTTCGCCATCAAATAATGGATAAAGTTTGCGTAAGAATATATATTCATCGCCACTTTTTAGTAATAGATTCTCGCGAATATTTTGTGCATTTTGATAAATAATAGATTCTGCATATTCCTTTGCATACGCAAATGGTGTAGCATTCAGCCCAATAAAACCCATAGTCAGTAAGCTTGAAATAAAAAGTAAAGGAGCTAGAATCTGTCGCTTTGAATAGCCTAGAGCCATAAGGGCGGTGAGCTGGGAGCTTTTGAGAAATGCCATATAAAACATAATAGAGCATAAAACAAGTGAGATGGGCAAAGTATAAGTGAGCGCAAAAATCCCATCATAAAATAAAAATAAAATTAACAAGTTTGCAGAATCTGGCAACTCATCAATATATTTGAGCGTATCAATCGCGAGAAAAAATCCCTCCAAGCCCAAAAAAATGATAAGAAAATACTTGAGATAATAAAACCCCACAAAACGAACAATCATTTCTCGCCACCCTTACGATTAGTTGCAAAACTAGGGCTAGATTCTATTTTATGAGTTTCTAAAGGAATGTTTTTAGAATCTAGAGAGTTTGCAGAATCTTTAGTTTGCGATTTTTTGTTTTGTGCGGTTTGTTTAGAAGTATTTTGTCTTGCGTTGATACCAAAGCGACTTTGCAACGCTATCGCAACATCTTTTAGGCTATCTTGATTCATCTGTGCAAAATCCAAAATTGCCTTTTGCAAATGTGGCATAAGTATATCAAGCTGCTTCATCTCCTGAGCGTTAAAATCACTCAACACATAATCCACCACACTTTGTGTAGCACTCCTGCCAATACCAAAACGCAAACGCACATATTCATTCCCCATCGCGTTATCAATGGATTTTAGCCCGTTGTGTCCGCCACTTGAGCCTGCAAATTTAAAGCGAATATCGCCAAAGGGAATATCTAGCTCATCGTGGATAACAAGCACTTTTGAAAGCTGAAAATACCGAGCAAAAGGAGTTACACTCTCTCCAGAAAGATTCATAAAAGTTTGAGGTTTTAAAAAATATAGCGTTTGATTATAGGCTTTTAGCACTCCAAGCTCGGCATTAAACTTCTTATCAAAAGCAAAATCAAAACCCAATGCTTTTGATAAAAAATCAAGCACCATAAACCCGACATTATGCCGAGTTTTCTCATATTTGACACCCGGATTGCCAAGCCCCACAATGAGAAGGGCAGGCATTATTTTGCTTTAATAACTCCAACTACTGCAACAGAAGGGCGATTTAGCACACTCACACCATCAAGCTGTGGCAAATCACGGATAAGGATAGAATCTCCCACATCTAAATCACTCACATCAAGCTCATAAGTATTAGGAAGCTTTTCAGCTGTGCATTTTACACTAATACGCTTTGTGGAGATAAACAACACACCTTTATTCTTAAGCCCTTTTGCACTTCCTTTTACACTCACAGGAACTTTATACTTGCTTACCACACCTTTTTGAGCTAAAAGCAAATCCACGTGGATAATGGTATTTGTAACAGGATCTTTTTGGTATTCTTGAATCACAACATCTAAAGTTTTTCCACCAACCTTTACAGGAAAAATCAAAGTGTTTTTATGTTTTACCGCTTTGATAAAATCATTAAGTTTAAAGGCACAATGGATATTCTCTTGCCCTTTACCATAGATGTTTGCAATTAGATAACCATCATTCCTCAAAGCCTTTGCTTGAGATTTTGAAATACTCTCTCTAATTTGTCCTTCTAACATTGTCAGTCCTTTTTGAAAATTTAAGGGTCGCATTATAGCTAAAAACCCTTAAAGACACTTTATTCCCCGATATAAACTTGGCGAGGTCGTGTGATTCTTGTTGTTGGATCTTTGATATGCTCTAGGAGCTGCGCACACCAGCCGGGCATTCTCCCAATAACAAAAATAGGCGTAAAGAGCGAAACGGGAATCTTTAAAGCAGAAAGAATGATTCCAGAGTAGAAATCCACATTTGGATAGAGGTTTCTCTCCACAAAGTAGCTATCACTTAGTGCTACTTCCTCAACCTTATGTGCCAAATCACTCAAGCGTGAATCCATTTTAATACCCTTAGCGTCCAAATCATCTTTAAGCTTTTTAAGAATCTTCGCGCGTGGGTCGTAGTTTTTATACACCCTATGTCCAAAGCCCATAAGCCTAAATGGATCATTTTTATCCTTTGCCTTAGCGATAAATTTATCCACATTTTTTGCATCGCCAATTTCATTAAGCATATCAAGCACTTTTTCATTTGCTCCGCCGTGTGCAGCTCCCCACAATGCGTTAATCCCCGCACTCAATGCTGCATAAGGGTGTGCCCCGGTTGAAGCGACATTACGCACCGTTGTTGTAGAGGCATTTTGTCCGTGATCTGCGTGAAGTGTGAAAATCTTATCCAATGCTTCAACCTCTAAAGGTGTAATCTCAGCCGGACCGCTAATTGTTTGTTTCATTTTCCCACCCGGATACGCACGAAGCATATACAAGAAATTCTCCACATAGCCACGCTCCACATCAGGATAAATATATGGAATCCCAAGCGAATGCCTATACGCAAAAGCCACAAGTGTTGGAATCTTAGCAATCGCGCGTCTTGCCATCACTTGCCGCTCCTCTTCATTACTCATATCCAAATGATGAAAGTGAAATGTAGAGAGGGCTGAAAGGGCAGCAGATAGATTTGCCATAGGGTGAGCAGTATCCGGGAAGGCATTAAAAATATTGATTAAGCCCTCGTGCAAAAAGCTCCTATGCATAAGCTCTATTTCAAACTCTTTAGATTCTGCTCCATTATTTGGTGCATCACCTGTAATCAAAAGCTTACACACATCAGTAAATTGATACTTCTCCACAAGCTTTGCTAACGGAAAGCCTTTATAAAGTAGCTCGCCCTCCTTGCCATTGATATAGCTAATAGTGGATTTGCACCCAGCTGTTGAGCCATATCCCGGGTCATAAGAGAAAATATTTGTGCGTTCAAAAAGCTTAGAAAAATCCACCGCCTTTGGACCTCTTGTGCATTCAATTAGCTCAAAATCAAAGCTTTCTTTTGTTTCATTGTTTGTTAGCGTAATGGTTGCCATAACCTCTCCTTTGTGTTGAGTTTTAGAATCTAAATTGCCCTTCCATTATGGCACAAACACCCAATAAAGTCAAAAAAAAATTAAATTTTTGTGCTAAACTGACACCAAAAGTGCCAAATGATACAAATTACACCTATCCAACACACTCCAACACACTTGACACGCAAGATTACTTTAATGTAGAATCCGCTCTTTTAAAAGTAGTTGTATATACAACTACTTCTTTCACTACACTAAAAATAACAAAGGAGCAATATATGCGTTCTATGCGTTTTTTTACATCTGCTTTACTACTTACTTTAGGCACAAGCCTAAGCTATGCCTCTGGCTTTATCTTAAATGAGCAAAGCCTCAATGGCACCGCACTTAATTCCGCCTATGTCGCTGGGGCGTATGGGGCAGATTCTAGTTATTACAATCCCGCAAATATGGGCTTTGATGATAATAATGAGCTAGAGCTTAATGCCACAATGATTTTTATCCCGGGGTTTGATTTTACAACAAATAGTAGAGATGCTGGGCTAAATTTTGGAGGAACACAACAAAATCCAGATAGGCGAAACACTATTGTAGATGGCAAGGCACATAGCACTCTCGCCTTTGTGCCAAAAATGTTTTTTAAGACTAAAGCCCTAGAAGTAAATGAAGTGCTTAAAAGCAGCTTTGGTCTATCAGTTACCACTCCTTCTGGGCTTACAATGGACTGGGGTAAAGAAGGTGGTGAGTTTATGGACAATGTCGGTATTGCAATGATTGAGATAAATCCCGTTATGGCACTCACATATTTCAATAGATTCTCACTGGGGGGGGCTGAGATTTATCTACGCTAATGGTGATTTTGATAACACTCTCTATGTGCCTTTTGATTATGATTTTAGTCTTATACCCAACACACCGGGAACCCCAGTTAAAGGCACAACAAAAGTTACCCAAACTTCTAGCACTGAATCTTGGGGTGTGGGCTTTAATCTCGCTGCTTCGTTGAAGCTCACAGAAAAAACTATGCTTTCAGTAACTTATCGCTCTAAAACACATTTTAATATGAAAGGCAAACTCAATGCCATAACTCAAGTTCCAATACTTAACCAAAATGTCAATATGGCTGCAAATTTGAATCTCTCCACAGATATACCCGATGTTATCCGCTTAGGCTTAGCTCACCAATTTGAAAAGCTTTTAGCTGAATTTGTCTATGAGCATACTTTTTGGAATAAGGCTGATATTTTTGAGTTTCAATACAGCAATCAAGTCTTTACCGACTCAAATGGCAAACCCGCAAATGAGATGATTCTAGGCGGCGTAACAGCAGCCGATTATAACGCCGTGGCAATGGGACGCGGCTGGAGAAATAGCAATGCCTTTCGCCTAGGGCTGACTTATCTCCACTCCCCAAAGCTCAAGTTTATGGGCAGTCTAGCCTATGACGCCACCCCCGTGCCTCAAGGCAAAAATCGCTTTGGAATCCCAGATGCAAATGCCTATATGCTAGGACTTGGTGCGAGATATAGTCTTTGGGATAATAAAGCAGATGTGGGTATAGCCTACTCTCTCGCACTCAAAGACAATAGGAGAAGCTTTATCCAAAGCAAAGATGGCTTAGGGCAGTTACATTTACTTACCCTTGGTTTGAAATATAGATTCTAAACTTAATATATTCTTAATTTAACGATTTTTGTGGGGTTTTGTAGATTTTTTTGTATAATACACGAACAAACCTACAAAAGGAGGAAAAGGATATGTCAAAACATAAAGTTGTTTTAACAACTCAAGACAGAGAAGAACTCGCACCATTGCTCAATATCACAAAAGCCGAGCGGGAGCTTATGCCTCAAGAAGTTTTAGAAAAACTTGAACTCCTTGCCAAAGAGCAAGAAGAAGGCGGTTACCAAGACCTTGAACAAATTATAGAAGAATCTTTGCAAATTGTAGAATCTCTTGAGCCAAATGCTGATATGCTTTATGATACACACAAACGCTCACGACTCAAAGATTATATTTGGTGGAGAACACATTATCAAGTGTTCCTTTCAAAACGCAAAGCCCAACGCGCCAGACGCAAATGCTATAAAAAAAATAAATCCTAGTTTCTACTTTGCCCCACCTATTGTAAGCAGAGTAATTCCGCTTACAATAATTCCCCTGCTTAGAGATAAGATTCATATGAAAAATATCATTGCTTCAAATTCTCGCTCAAAGCTCTCACATTTAAGAATATTGCTAGAATCTAGCTTTCCTTTTTTTCGTCTTTTTGTGGATTGAGTAATTCACTCGTATCAATCTCAAAATCAAAAAATTCAGATTCAAAGCCTGTATGAGAGATTTTGTCATAATGCTGAATAGCAGCCTTCATATTTTTACCCTCTTGATAGAGTAAGCCAAGTGCGTATTTAGCCTCAAAGTTTGTGGCAGATTCTATCTTGGCAAGTTGCAAAAGTGCCACAGCATTCTCGTGGCGATTAGCTCCCATCGCCGCGATAGCAGCTAAAAACCGCGTTTGTGAATCACTCTCGCCCAAATCATCAAGCAAAGAGTTGTATATCGCAAAAGCCTTTTCAAAATCATTGCTATATATATTTGAAAGTGCTAAAGCCTGCAAGATTCCATTACTTGTTTGTGTCTCAACAACAAGCTTTGCCTCTAGCTCCTCTTGTATAGAACGCAACGAGCCTGTTACAAAGCCCACATACACATACAATTCCCTTGCCAAAGAGGGTCCATAGTAGATTGAACGCATATCAAGATTCTTTTCTTTATAGATAATATTCATCTGCAAGGCAAAATCCTTCAAATTACTCCCAAATCTCTTACCAAGCTCAAACATCGTATGTGTAACTGCATCTTTTGGATAAAAACTCTTCATCGCTTCAAAGGCATTTGCTATCTGCGCGCCATTAGCCATATAGATTCCATACACTGCACGCAAAGCGTAATAGATAGGCTTTCGCTCGTGCAAGGGCTGCTTATGCAAAGTGTCAAACCAATCAAGTGAATCTGATGGAGAATCACTTGTATAGCGGAATAATGAAAGCAAAAAGTCGTGCTCTAGCTTACTAGAAAAACTCATCTCCGCTAAATCCGTTGAGATCGTATTGCTCAAACGAGAAGTATCGCGATAGGTAAGCTCCGCACACATAAGGGCAAAGATTCCAGCCATTGTATTGTTATTATCAAGGTGATAGGCACGAACAAAATGCAAATATCCATTATCAAAGTCATTCATTTGTGCATACAAAAGCCCAAGGTCATAATGCAAAACAGAATGATTTGGGTAATCTTTAAGAGAACGCTCCATAGATTTAATAGTCTCTCGTATATCTTGATTGTTGATTAAATAACGCAGATTCTGTGCGATTGAGCGATTGACTTGCGAAACCCTTTGCCCCTCTTGCAAGGTATTTTTTGCAGTCTCTATATTACTAGCGTGAGCGTTAAGATTCCCATCATCAATGATTGCCAACGCATTTTTAGCATCAAAAACTAAAAAAGGAGCATAATAGAACAGAATCTTATAGCCCAATATTTTATTATGCTCAAATCGGCGATTCCAAAAATTTTCCTGTGCGAGATTTACATCAAATAAATCATCACGCAATTTTGCCTTAATAGGATATTCATCAAAAACCTTTTGTGTCTCCTCCGCAGCATTCAATCGCTCAAGGATTAATGCACTCTCTTTGAAGTTTCCACTTTTTGTTTCAATGAGTTGCAATGCCATTAATGCCTGTGGATCGCCCACATTGCTCCCAAGGTATTCATAGATATACTGCTTTGCTTGTGTGTATTCCCCAAGTCGTGCGTGAAGCAAACCAATGGCAAGATTATCATCTTTATCGCCAACCTGCTTAAGCTGTGCTAGGGCGTTATACTCATCACCAAAAATCAAAAATGCTTCAGAAGCCATCTTCTTGCTCTCTTTAACATAATCTGGCGAAGAGGGATTAAGAAATGGGGAGAGAGATTCAAAATAAAAGCCCTTGTAATATTGCAATAAACCATACAAGTAAGAGTAAAGTGGCTGATTTGCCGTGTGATACAAATAGCTTGAGCTAATGCCAAGATAATACTCATACAAATTCATATCGCCCAACATATACGCACTATACGCAGCATTAAATGCACTCACACTTATATCCTCTCCAGCGTGAATGGCATTATCAAATGAGGAGATAGCTTTGCTATACTCCCCTTCATTAAGCTTAATCACACCCAAATTATATGCAGCAAGAGATTGAGAATACGCAGCAATATTGTCAAACAAATCTAGGGCTTCCATTTTATCGCCCTGTGCGTAAAGGATATTTGCTTTGCGTATCATATTGCCAAGCTCCGTATCATCTACTTCCAAACGCTTTGAACCACTTAAAATAGGGGCTGGCTGGATAATCTTGCGTGAAATGGAAGTAGTTTGGGCTGTTTGTTCTTCCTTACCTCCACTAAAGATTAAAACCATAATCAGCACTAAAAATACAAGCACAAGCACTGCAATAGCAATCGCCCCAATCATTAGAATCTTATTTTCTTTTAAAACTGTAAAAAGAGCGTTTAATCTCGCTTTTAAAGGAGAAAGAATCTTTTGTAATTTACCCTCCTCTTTAGCTGCTGTGGCTTGTGCAGATTCACTTGTAGGCTCTTTGTTTTCTGTCCCTTGTGCTGCCTGTGCAGAATCTTCAATCTCTAAATTCTCATCAAGATTTATTACTTCCTCTGCCATACCTTCCCTTTATACTCACTCTCAAAGATATTTATGCAACACTTCTGGAATCTCTATACTCCCATCAGCTCTTTGATAATTTTCCATAATCGCAATAAGTGTTCTTCCCACTGCTAAAGATGAACCATTGAGCGTATGCACGAGGGTATTTTTGCCATTTTCTTTATAGCGGATTTTTGCTCTACGTGCTTGAAAATCCCGTGTATTTGAGATAGAGCTTATCTCTCGGTAACAATTCTGCCCGGGTAGCCACACCTCAATATCAATGGTATTACTCGCACTAAAGCCCAAATCCCCACCACAAAGCTGCACAAAACGATGTGGAAGCCCTAGCTCACTTAGAATCCCGCTTGCTGTTTGGAGCATTTTTTCCTGCATAGATTCACTTTGGCTTGGGTGAGTGATAGCTACAAGCTCTACTTTGTCAAATTGATGTTGGCGTATCATACCGCGTGTATCTCGCCCTGCACTACCGGCTTCCTTGCGAAAGCAAGGCGTGTGGGAAGTTAGCATTATAGGCAAATTTTCAACAGGGATAATGCTGTCTTGATAAAGATTTGTAAGCGTGATTTCTGATGTGGAGATAAGATATAAATCGTGCTCACTCCCTTCTTCATCAAAATGAGAATCCACCTTAAACATATCATTTTCAAACTTTGGTAACTGCCCCGTGCCAAAAAGTGTCCTAGCATTAGCAATTACAGGCGTTACCACAGATTCAAAGCCTTGCTTCTCATTATAATCAAGCATAAAATTAATTAATGCCCGATTGAGCTTAGCCCCCATTCCACGCAGAACAGAAAAGCGACTTTTAGCTAACTTCACCCCCGCTTCAAAGTCAATCCAGCCATTATTCACACCAAGCTCCCAATGCTCCTTTGGGGTAAAGTCAAATACCTTAGGCTCTAGCACCTTTTTTAGCTCAATATTATCACTCTCATCTTCGCCTTTTGGTGTAGCAGAATCGGGCAAGTTTGGAATAGTATAGGCAAGATTCTCAAGCTCTTCTTCAATAGCTTTGAGCTTAGATTCTACGCCACTCATTTGAACTTTATTAGAATCTAAATTCGCCTTTAGCTCACTAATATCTTTGCCCTCTCTTTTATATTCGCCAAAAAGCTTTGATGTTTTATTTTGAAAAGCTTGAAGAGATTCAAGCTCCTGCTTCGTGCTTTTATACGCAATGGCAAGATCTTTTAGTGCTTTGAGTGTATCTTCACTCACTTTTTTTATACAAAGCAGCTCACTCACCTTCTCAAAATCATTTATCAAGGCTTTTGTATCAATCATATCCCTATCCTTAGTTCTTATTAAATTTGCAAACAATTTTAGCCTAAAAAAAGCATTTTTTATTCCCTAAAAAGCCTAAAGTCAAAGAGCAATTTAAGTCTCAAGAAACAAGTTGGAAAGTTTGTAGTTAATGTAGTAGAATTGCGATTAAAGGTTGCCTAAAAGGCAAAAAATAAGAGAGTGCGACCTCTCTTAGAGTAACCTACTTCTTTACAAAGGAGGTTGCTTTGAGAATAAAGGAGATTACCCTACTAAAGCTCCCCCACTAAAAGAAATAATGCCATCTAGCAGAGATATTATGTGTAAGTCCTTTTTCTCCTCCTACTGCTACATAACCAGCAGATAGATTCCCTGCATTATCAGTATGGTAATTCACCATAAAGGTGCCTTGGTAGAAAAATGGTGCTAGATGTGCAGAAGCCACCTTACCTGTTTGTTCATCAATTCTATAAGTCTTACCATTGAGTGTAGGCATAATAGACACATCATTATTAAGCAAATATCTAATCCCACCTCCTAGTGTAGTAGAAAATCTTTTACCCCACTCTTGATAGTAGTTAAGATTTGCTTGAGCATAGGTTACCGCATAGGGTTGTCCTAGCCCACCATATCGTAGCTCTCCTGCTTTGTTGGTTTTCATTTCAAATTCTCCAAGATAGCCACCATCTACTCCTAGCCCAACTGAAGGGAAAAGCATAGATTTAGTTCCATACATATATACCGCAGAAGCTAAACGGAATGATGCTCCTATATTGATATTCCCCACATTTGCACTATAAAGCATATTATTCATACTTTGACTGACATCTATATTTGTATATCCACCATTGACATCAGCAATGTAATAGAATCCTGCTAACTTCGTTTTGACAAACAAATGTGAGAATCTAAGCCCTACAAAGCCATTATGTCCTTGGGCATTGATATGGGCTTGTTCGTAACCATTATGGATATACTCATATCCACCATAAAAGCCTAAATTTCCACTAGTTTGACCAAGAGCTAGATTCCAGTTTGCACCAAGTAGTGTTCCTGCACTCCAAGAAGTAGTTTGTGCGCCATTATTTAAGCTATGTGTGCCTGTGCCACCATACGCGCGGATAAAGAAGTCTCCCTTAACCTCGTGTTCTGCTACAAGCTCCGCACTCACTTCGCCAAGCTTTGGCTCAATAGGTGCTATAGGCTTACTGGCTAGAATCGCCGGTATAACAGGAGCTTTAGGCTCTATAGGGATTTTTATATCTATCTTATGTGCTTTAGCTAACACTTCTAGATTCTTTTTCTCCTGCTCGTATGTCTTTAAAGACTGCTGATAATCCTTCCGTGCCTTTTCATATCCTGCCATAAGCTTTTTGTAGTTTTTATCATTAGGTTTTACATTTGGCTTAGTAGGAGCTACTGGAGCTTTTAGATTACTCACCCTAGCTAAGATTTCAAACCTTTTGATTTTTTGATCATATCGCTTATAGTCTTCCTCGTATTTTTTCAAAGCTTTTTGGTAGGCTTTTTCTTCTTTTTCATAAGCAGACATAAGCTTTTTATAGTTTTTATCATTTGGTTTGACATTTGGTCTTATAGGGGCTTTAGGCTCTACAGGGATTTTTATATTTGTAGCTTTGGCTAATTCCTCTAGCTTTTTACTTTCTTGTTCGTATTTCTTGTAGTCCTGCTCATATTGTTTGAGAGCTTTTTGGTAGTCTTTTTCATCTTTTTCATATTTGGCGATGATAGCTTTATTTTGCTTTGTGTTTGCTAGTTTGTCCCATTCCATTTTTAGTCTATTATACACAGCTAGATCGGCTTCATATTTAGCCCTTGCTTCACCTAATGTGGCTTTTTCTAGTCGTTGTCTTGTGCGGCGTTCTTTATTTTTAAGGCTTCTTCTGCTTTGCTCGGCTAGATAGGTATCTAGGAGCATTTTTCTTCTTAGGCTTTGGCGTAGTATCATAGAAGTCATACTTGCCGATATAGAATCTTGTGGATCAAAGTGTGGTGTGCCATCGGGATTAAACTTAATCCCCGGACCCCCTTCTAGCTCTGGACTCGCTTCAAAGGTTGGTTTGCTGTTTTGATCAATATAGCTTTGGCTAACACCATTGCTTACATAGTCTTTGAGTTGATTGCTGATATTCTGTGTTGGATCAAAAGTGCCATTGATATAAGAGACTTGTATCTTATTCACAGCAAATTCTTTGCCACCACCATTACCGCCTGTATTCCCATTGATTTCTACTCTTTTTATAGCATTATTACCATCAAGCCCAACGCTTAGTGTATCAACGGTGAGTTTAGCGCCATTTGCCTTTATATTTATATTGGAGAGTTTTGTGTCTGGATTCTGTGCTACACCTGTTAGGGTGTTTATAGTAGAGTTGCCCTTATTAACATTAAGTTCTTTTATAATGCCACTATTAGTTACATCACTCGCTTCATTTAGGACTAGCTTATCTATTGTTCCGGCGTTGCTAATGTGTTTGTTAGCAGTAGCACGGAATGCTTTTGTAGTAGTGGTAGTGCCACTTATTAGGTTAGTGATTACACCACTATTATGTAATGTAGCATTTGCACTTGTTAAGTTTAAGTTAGTAATTTCGCCTTTATTGCTTACAGAGCCGCCTTTAAAGTCAAGTGTGGTAATTTTACCTAGATTATTAATAGTGGAGTTGCTGTTTGATGTAAGCGTATTAATAATAGCGTTATTATTCACAACAGCACTACCGACTTTGTTACTGACATCTAGCGATGATACTTCTCCATAATTGGTAATATCGCCATTTTTGTTATCAATAGTGAGTAGCCCTTTGGTTACCGTGCTAGTGATTGTGCCACCACTATTGCCAAAGGTTACCGTGTTTTTCCCATTAGCTGTTTTTTCGATTTGGGTGATTAAGCCATTATATGTTCCTTGAGAGCCGTTTTTGAAACTATTGCTAGTGGTGAAATGGGCTTCTTTTTTATCAGCTGTTAGAGATATATTGTGTATCTCTCCTTTGTATTGCTTGAATGTGCCTTCGGCTAAGACTAGATTGCCTATGGTGCCAGCTTCTTCAGCTGCAGCAATGCCATCTGTGGCTCCTAGGTGGTATTCTCCACCTTGTAGGTTTAGAGTCCCTACTCTGCCACCGCGTTGATAGGATTTACCACTATGGAGATTGAAAGTATCTACACTGACATTTTTGAAGATTTGGGATTCGCCATTTGCAGTGGTTTGATTAAGTGTATTGATATTTAGCTTATCAATATTCTCATTATAGACTTTTATATTTAAACGCTCGGCTTCATTGTTTAGGGTAGCGATATTGCTCGTGCCAGCTAGTTTGATTTCAAATTTCACATCACCGATGACATCAAAGGTGCCGATCTTAAGGTTGGTATTGCCAACCCCACTAGTATTCATCGCTTTTGCCGACATATCCTGCCAAGGAGTGCTTCCACCCACTTTTTTATAATTCACTGCAAGGTGGTTGATTGTCATACCCTCACGCATAAATAAATTGATTTTAGGCAAATCTGTATATTTATAGGCGACACTAAAATAGTCAAGGGTATTTGGATATTTGTTTGCGTTCATAGTGCTTAAATCACCGCCGTATCGATTCCACCCGCCTTGATCTGTTACATCCCCACCCTTGCTTCCCGCTGCCCATATAGTGCGATCCACATTTCTGCCATTAGTAATGGTGAGACTATTTGGATCATTCGTAGGTATGGTGGATGCCGACATTACGCCACTAAGGGCAAAAAAGCATATTAAACTTAATCGTGTAGCCTTGGACTTAGCTAGTTTTTGAGAATCTGTAGGATTTACAGCATTTAGAGAGAGATTATTTACCCCCCCCCCCCCGCACGAGTATGGGCGTTATTATGCAAAGTTTTCATAAGTTTCCTTCCTTTTTTTTGATGAAAAGTAAAATAAAAGTTGTAAGGGCAGCAATTTTAGCCAAATAATTTCAAAAATACAAATTTTTAGAATATTTTTTTACAATTTGTTTTAATATTTACTCATTATTTACAACTTCTTTACAAATCTAAGCCTTTTTTGCGTTTATTATGGCTTTGATGATGGAGATTCTAAATCTGCTTGTAGTAAGAAATAGAATTGAACCAAGTAGCGATAAAAACTAAGTTTAGATTCTTTAGATTCTAATGTGGGATTTTAAAATGTGATATAATTGCGATTAGAGGTTGCCTAAGAGAGTGCGACCTCTCTTAGAGTAACCTACTTCTTTACAAAGGAGGTTACGATGAGTAAGATTACTTGCAAAATCTTAGTCGGCATTATACTGCTATGTATAATAATAGTCAAGTGCTACTAAGATAATCCATAGCCTACCTTGTAGTTAAGGGGGTAGGCTAGTCTTACTCACTCTCCTACTTAACGCTTAGCTACTTAACTTTTAGCTTTGTTTCATCAAATTGGCTTCAATATGAAAAATAAAAATGTTTTTTATCTAGGAATGAAATAAAATTACTAAACTTAGTATAAAATACGCTTTTTTAGATTCATAAGATAAGGCAAAAAGGTATGTTTGGCATTGGTATTTTTGAATTACTTGTAATTTTAATTGTGGCGATTATCGCCCTTGGTCCTAACAAACTCCCCCAAACTATCATTGATATTGTCAAGTTTTTCCGTGCGGTAAGAAAAACTATGGCGGAAGCAAAAGAGAGCTTTGACAAAGAGATAGAGCTTAGCGAAATCAAACAGGAAGCACTCAAATACAAAAATACCATTTCAAATGAAGTAGATAAACTCACCCAAGATATGAAGCTTGATGAGTTGAGAGAGCTTAACATCAATGATTTAAGCGATAGCCTTAAACCCCTGCAAGAGAGCCTGACAGACACGAAAAAGGAGCTTGACAAAGAAACCAATGCCTTGCACAGCACACTTAAAAACCTTAATACAGAGATTAGCTATGAAAGCCTAGATTCCAAAAGTGAAGATTCTAAAAATGCAGAATCTAATATGCCACACGCCACAGCTCAAAACCTAGAATCTGCAGAATCCACGCAAGATTCTACCCTTACATACAAAAATGCTACAAACTCAAAGTCGCAAGATTCCACCCCCCAACACATAGGATAAACAATGCTAGAAGATTTAAAACCCCATATCCAAGACTTACGCAAACGCCTTATTATCAGTATCCTTGTGCTTTTGGGGGCTTTTGGCGTGTGCTTGGGCTTTTGGGAGCAGATATTTTATTATATTAAGCTACCCCTTGTAGATGTGCTAGGCAGTGAGATTAGGGGTAAATTCATCGCTTCGGGTATGATAGAGGGTGTGTTTATCGCGATGAAGTCTGCACTTTTTGCCGCACTTATTATCTCTATGCCTGTGATTTTTTGGCAGATTTGGATTTTTGTCGCTCCGGGCTTATATAAACACGAGAAAAAAATCGTCATTCCTTTTGTGTTTTTTGGCACATTTATGTTTGCCCTTGGCGTTGCGTTTTCTTACTTTGGCGTTTTGCCTTTTATCATTAAAAATGTCCTGCTTTTTGGTAATGATCAGTTTGAAGCCTATATTACGGCGGAGAATTATTTTGCCTTTTTTATCCGCTTGATTATCGGCTTTGGCATAGCCTTTGAGCTGCCTGTGCTGTGCTTTTTCCTTGGTAAAGTGGGGCTTATCACAGATGAGAGTTTAAAAGGATTTTTTAAATACGCTGTGGTGATTATCTTTATCATCGCAGCCATTATCGCCCCGCCTGATGTCATCTCACAAGTGCTTTTAGCTATTCCGCTTGTTATGCTCTATGGGCTTTCTATCATTATTCTTAAGTTTGTCAATCCCGCTTCCAAACTTGCTGATTTTAATGAAGATGAGAGTGATGAAGCCACGCCTACCACACCTACAACGCAAGATTCTAAAGATTCTACCAAAGAGTAGCAATGTCCTATCTTGAAGATTCTATGAAAGATTTTTTGCTTTCAAGCTATGATTATACCCTGCCACAAAGTGCCATAGCACAAAGCCCAAGCATTCCTAGAGAGAGCGCAAAACTGCTTGTGTATGAAAGAAAAAGCGGCAAAATTACGCATAGTGATTTTTATCATTTTAGCGATTTTATCCCCAAAGATACATTGCTTGTTTTCAATAATACCAAAGTCATAAATGCCAGAATCTACGCTCATAAGCTCAACTCACAAGCCAAACCTAACCCAAAGCGTATGGAGATATTTTTCCACAAAGTGTTAGATTCTTTTAGATTCTTAGTCCAAATTAAAGGTAGGGTTAAAAGCGGGGATAGGCTGATTTTACAATCTCACAAAGACTTTACAAAGCCTATTATCGCCCAAGTGCTTGAGTGCTGTGAAAATGGTATGCGTATTGTGGAATTTATAGAATCCGATACATCACCACAAGAATGCTTAGCAAATCAAAAACACAGAATCTTAAATGACAAAGAAGTGCTTGAGCTTTTTACTCATCACGGCTATATTCCGCTACCACCCTATATCAAACGCGATGGCTCTCATCAAACTATGCAAGAAGATAGCGTATTTTATCAAAGTGTATTTGCTAAAGAGCTAGGCTCTGTGGCTGCTCCCACGGCATCTTTACATTTTAGTGAGCAAAGTTTAGAATCTTTGCAAAAATCTTTTCAAACTTGCTTTATTACCCTGCATATCGGGGCTGGGACATTTATGAATGTAGAGAGTGAAGATATTCGCCATCACGCCATACACAAAGAATACTTTTCAATCTCAAGTGCGAGTGCTAAGGCTATCACTCACGCTAAAAAGGTGCTATGTGTTGGCACGACAAGTGCGCGTTGCGTGGAATATATGATGAGATATAAAGTTTTATGCGGAGAGTGCGATATTTTCTTATATCCGGGCGTTGAGTTTAAGCGGGTGGATTATCTGCTGACAAATTTTCACCTGCCAAAAAGCACACTCATTATGCTAGTAAGTGCAATGGTGGGTAGAGAGAAATGCCTTGAACTCTACAATATTGCTTTGGAAAAAGGCTATAAATTTTATTCTTATGGAGATGGGATATTGATACTATGATAGATTTACAAGATAAACTACAACAACACCGCATTATGCTAGGAGATGAGTGCTTTAAGCAGTTCCAAATCTTTGGCGAAGAGCTTTTGAAGTGGAATAAGATTCACAATCTTACAGGTGCTAGCTGTATGGAATCTGTGCTTGAGAATATTTTTGATTCTTTATATCCATTGAAATTTATTGATGATTTTGAATCTTGTATGGATATAGGCTCTGGTGGAGGTTTCCCTGCCCTGCCTCTAGCTATTGCTAAGCCACAATCGCAATTTTTTCTTATAGAGCCGCGTGCCAAAAGAGCTTCATTTTTGCAAAATATCAGCGTGCAACTTGGGCTAAAAAATGTAGAAGTGCGTTCAATGCGGATTGAAGAAGTGCCAATCAGTGAAGTCAATAATATCGCTCTTATCACATCTCGTGCATTAATGGACGCTAGAAATCTTATCGCTCTTTCAAGGAAGTTTTTGCAAAGCGATGGATATTTTCTCTTTTACAAAGGCACAAATTTTAGACAAGAAATGCCAAGTATGAGTGTGGAAGAGTGCTTCGTGCGAGAAAATAGAATCTACTACTACAAACATAGCCGTGATTTGTAAATCTTAGCCTCAAAGGAAATATATGAAGTTTTTTGTTATTTTACTCGCACTTTTAGCGTTAGCTTATCTTATCTTACGCCCATTGCTTAAGACAAACAAAACCTCCAATGGCATTGAAGAAATGCAGGAATGTGCGTGTTGTGGCGTGTATGTCTCTGTCAATGAATCTTTTCTATCAAATGGGAGATACTTTTGCTCTAAAGAATGTCTGCAAAAGGGGGCAAAATGACTATCATCGGGCATCACGCCATTAGCTTTAGCCCATTTATGAGAGTGAAAAGCGTTGAAGATATTGCTAAGGTTGGAGCTGAATGTGTCGTGTGGTTTGATACACACGAGCTTAAGCTAGATTCTGCTCTTGAGCTTGCCAAACATTGCTATAACTTTCAGGTGAAATATGCTGTGAAAATACACTCTTTAGAAGAGCTTGTGCTGTTTGCTAATCTCACGCCGCAATTTTTACTGCTTGATAAGCTTGATAAGGCAAGGGCTTTTCAAAAAGTAATTGAGCATTATTTGCTTGATTGCAAACTACTTTGCGTCATTAAATCCCAAAAGCAACTCGCAAAAATCGCACAACTTGGCATTGATGGCGTGATTTTTAAGCAAGTTTTAGAAAGAGTTTAGGTAAGATTCCGCCCTTGTCATTTATAGAGGGGTGTCCGAGTGGTTGAAGGAGCACGCCTGGAACGCGTGTAAAGTGCAAGCTTTCGAGGGTTCGAATCCCTTCCCCTCTGCCATAGTGAGTTTTTTTATGTTCTCATTTTCAGCTTAACAGCAAATATATTTTTATCGTTAGACTTTCATAACTTTAGAATAAATTCTCAGTCTAGCCATAAGATTCTAACCTCACACAACAACCTTTAATCTATCGCATCACACTCTATCAGCATCTCCCCTTGCATATTGTAAAAATAATCTGTGCCTATGGCGTCTTCGTGGATTCTATGCTCTATCTTTACCCCATTTTCAAGCACAAACTCCACCACCCCGCCGATACTCGCACTTCCGGGCGTGGCACTTTGGACTGCTAGCACACTGCCCTTTGGCAAATACTCTTTATACAACACTTCACGCCCATTTATTCTAAAGTCCCAATACCCTTTGCCATTAGGGAACCAATCATCAACGCTCTCCTTATCATCTTTATGCGCTATCACTCGCACATCTTTCACAGGCACTTCAAAAGCTAGAATCTCACTCTCATTCCCCCACGATAACGCCCTAGTAAATATGACTTGTGGATACAGGCTTTTAAGCTTGCCCAATATAGTCTCTGTTTCATCTGTGTCAAACCACTCCTTGCTTACACGCACAGCAAAGGCTTTTTGCTCTATCTGCCCTTGTGTAAGGCACTCTTGCTTAGATTCCGCACCTCTGGCTTCCACTGCCACTATCGCCCAAATCACACATAGCATAATCATAACAAGTCGCATAAACACCCCTTTTCCAGCTTCAGTTTTCACCCTAAATCAAGCTTCTCCCCACAAGTTTTAAACAAGATACAAAAAGCCTAGCTTTCCACTACGCTATAAAGCCCACTCAACAGAATCCTAACCTAGCAATCCTTTCTCACTCAAATACTTTTCCAAACCCTCATCATCAAGCACTTTGTCATAATACTGCAGGGCAATCCGCCTTTTATCATTTGTCTGTATATCGCCATTTATTGTGTCAATAAACTCCCTAAAATCAGCGTTTTTATTCACCAGCATATCAATGGTTCTAAAATCCAAGTTTCTTAGCGTTGAGGGCAAAAGCACAGAAGATTCAGTAGGCTCTAGCTCTAGCTTTATAAGCCCAATGCCAAAGCTACTATGCAGCCGCCTTAGCTCATCAAACACTTCAGAATCTAGCTCTTCATACACCACCAAATACCCCTCATTTGCAAAGCTAGAGTTACTCACCGCTTGGAAATAGCTTTCTTTTAAGTTGCTAAAATCAAGTGAAACTTTTAGCTCAAAGGAGTAAATCTTAAAATCACGGCGGTTTAGATTCTGACTTAGCTCTAGCGTTTCTCTCTCACTATAATCATTAAATGGGAAATGCACACCCACAATATCAGGGTAGTTCCACTTATCCTGCCCACTCTGCGTCTTTTTACTCTTTTCGTGCTTAATAGTCTTTGCATACACATCAAAATAATCTTTTGCAAACCGCACAAACAGCGGGTGCAAATCCCGCTCGTGAAAGCCCCTGCCTTTTTGCTTTGGCTGATTTATTTGACTTGTCTGCATTATAGATTCTAATCCCTTTTGTAGCTCATTCTCTCTTGCCCTTAACCAAAAGGTTGTGGGGTTAATTGAAGTTTTCATAAAGATGGAATCTTGCTTATCTCTTACATTTACATAAAGTTGTGCTGCTATGGTTTGTTCTGGGGTTTTACCGATACTTGCTAGATTTTTATCTAAGCCTCTTTCTACTGCTATATCCCAAATCTGCGTAGCTTTAAGCGGAGCAGTTGCACTCTCTAGCACAGCTTTTGCCACTTCCAAATATGTCATTTTCTTTTGCATTTTTATCCTTAAAGTAATGTAAGTAAAATTATAACATTAGATTCCAAAAGTAACTTAAAAGCCACAACGCTGGCATATTATCTCAATATTTGCCTTTGATTAGTGAAAAATACGCAATGATTAAAGACAAGTAAATCTCACATATCTCACATAAAGGAAGTGAAAATGACAGAATTTGACCCAATTGATGAAAAAGTCGTGTTTGAAAAGCTTAGTAATCTTATCAATGGTATGGACTGCTCTAAGCAGAGTTTAGAGCAGCATAAAGAGCAACAAGGCGTGATTTATGCTAAAGATGGGCAGAGTATCCAATCTTCTAGCACGGATAAAAGGATTTGCTTTGCAGATAGAATCCTAAATGGTGGGATCTTGCAAAACGATGGGAGCTATATGAGTGATGATAAGCAGTTTGTATATAGCCTTGATGTTAGTGGGGCTGGGCTTTTGCGTATCACTTCTGTGTGTAAAAAGACAAGCTTTACCCTAGTAAATTTCTCGCAAAAAAATGGCGATTTTGGAATCTATTTGCGTGAAAAGCCTTATAAGGAAATGGGCTTTGTGTATTGCAACACCTTTAATGTGCATCCTTATATCAAGGCATTTAAAGAAATCGCCCCCTATATTGCAAAGCGAATTTATAAGCCTGATTTCTTCACAAAGGTGGTGGTAAATGACTATAAAAGTATGCTTGCAAATACGCTTGGACCATTTTATGAGCCAAAATCATTTGATAAAGCGGTGCAAGAGATTAGCCTAAATCCGCAATATCTCTATCTTCTTAATGTCGCTATGATTGAGAGTATGAAGTATTTCACTAAGGATAATGGGCTAGTAAAAGAGCTATATATCTTTGCAAGTAACCCAACGCCCCCTGATAGCTTCCGCGCACAAACACTTCTTAGCACGATGAAAAGTCTCAATCGCAACATCACGCAAGGAAAGCCAGAACTTGCTATCAATCAAGTGGTGTTTCATAGCTTTGCCTTGGGCGAAGAAGTGGAGTTTTTGCAGGAATTAAGCAGGGATAGTGGTGGGAAATACTATAAAGTGGATTCTACTTTAGCGTTCAAAAGGGCGTTATTAAGCCACCTTGATAATGGCAGAATGCCAGAGCCAAAAGAGCTAGGCGATGATGCAAGCATAGTGCCTAGCAAGCCAGAGAAAATCCACGATGATAATCCGCCAAAAGATGTGTAAAATGGGTTAGATTTAACCCATTTAAAATGCTGACAATCCTTGTTTATGTGTTTAAAATAATCTTTATAATCTCGCACACATCATAATTGTGATTTTTACTTAGCATTCCAAAGATTTTAAAAGTTTCTAGCAAAAAGTCTTTATCCTTAGAATCTAAGATAAGCAAACCGCATTCTTTAGATTCTGCCACTCTGCCTAAAAGTGTAGGGCTACAATGTAGCTCTGTGATAGGAAAACAAACATAGAGCATAGGCTGCACGCCAACTGCTCTTTGTTTTTCTTTAATAATGATTTCTACTAGCACATCAAAATTGCTAAATTTATGCACCAAAAGCGGATATTTGACTTGAGATTTATAAAACTCCACACCTAAAATCTTTTTGCTTATAGGGTGGCTTCGTAAAATCTGCAAATCGCTCCTAGAATCCAAAAACTCATCATCGTTAATATTTTGCAAAAATGTTAATAAATTTGTAATTTCATCTTTTGTGATAATCCCCCATTGCGTGAAATAGTAAAGATATAACAAAAGCTCATATAGAGCTTTTGTTTTGCCATTTGCTCCTACAAATTCTGTGTCCTGCAAAGTGCTTAAAGCTAATTTTTCTTTATCATTTTTATCTACATCATAGCCGATTTGCCACTCAATATAATGCTTTTGTGAAAATGGAATCTGTCTTGTCGCAGTAGGCAGTCCATATTCATAAAAGCTATTGCGAGTTTTTACTCTCGTTTTGCCACTTTGCGTGGTAAGTGGGATTTCTACAAAGACTTGCCTATTTTCACATTTTTGTATTTTCATAATGCACTCCTAGTAAGTTTGTAAATTTTTAATGTCAAATCTTTTTGCATATTGTGTGAGTAAATCTTGTGTAAAAATTGTGAAAACCAATATCTGCATATTCTATTTTAAAATCCTTTGATATTATCCCATCACAAATAAGCTCATAACTATTATTATAGAAAAAAGGTATTTTTGAACAAAGATTAACAATCAATAGACAACATTTTTCATATTTCCATAAAGAATCTTTTTCATCTTTTCTACCGCTTATAGCGTGAAAAAATGAAATATACTCTTCAATATTTACCATTCTATTTTCAAATCCGATTTGCTTCTTTTTTGACAACTCAAAGCTATATTCTTGTATGGGAATAACATACAGCTCTCCTAATACCATTTTTGGATAACGCATATGCAAGTTTAGGCTTTCAGCAAAAGTTCTTTCAAAAAGCGTGTCTGTATTTTTAGCAATACTTCTCATTTGTGAGCGGATATTAATAACCAAACAATGTTGTGAAAAATCAAAACCATAAACATCTTCTTTATTTTCAAAGCTTAAAGGTCCCCAATTTACTAAAATTGCTTTCTTTTCAATATTGTTTGGTGTTACACAAATATCTTGGTCTTTTTGTTTTAAAAATCCTGCGAGTTTAATTTCTGGTTTTGAGTTATTGAGTGGTGGAAAGATATTTTTCTCATCTACTCCACATCTTATCAAATCGTGCTTAATAATTTCGTGGATACAATTAATGGGCTTTTGTGAGCGAATAATATTGCTAAATCCTTGTTCCCCATTTTCTGTAATAGCATCTTCAAGCATTGTTTTAAAATTATTTAAAAATCTATAAACAAACATTATAAATCCAAACTATATTTATTAATTAAAAAACTATCAATTTGTTTATTATTGCTTTTAAGTAAAAATTCTTTCTCGCTAGAATCTAAAAAAGGAACGCTAAACTTTTCAATATATTTTTTTTGATAACAAAAATAGCCCCCTTCAATTTGGTAGCTTGTATGTTTTATATAATAATCCATAACACAAGAATTAAAAATTTTTTCTAAAATTTCAATTTCCATTATAGGATTTTCAAACACTGCATAACCATTGCAAAATAAAGCCTTTTTGTCTTGTATCAATATGAAATTTGGCTTTGATGAAAAAGTGCCAAAAAGTAATTTTTTACCATAACGATTAAGCCCTTGTGTTCGCCCATAAGCATACCAAGTTACTGTATTTATTTTGCCTTTATCTCTTGAGTCAAGCTCATCTTTTCTGGTAAGCAAATAGTTGTAAGTTTGTGTAAAATCTTTTTGCATTCTAACTTCATCAACAATAATAGCATTATCTTTAATAATTGCGTAAGGAAAAATAAAATAACCACACTGCCCAGTATTTTTAAATTCTGGAATCTTATAAATGGGTTTTATCAATTCTGTATCAATAGTGTATCTTTTACCATTTACATCCTTATAATATTGCTTCCCATCATATTCTACCCTATATACTTCATCTCTTAGTGTTGCAATACCTGCATTGATAAAAGTAGCAAAATTAAAAAATTGACTTTCTATTTTTGCAATATTAGATTCTGTTTTAGTATCTAAAAAACGCCATCTTTCTAAAAAAACATTCTGCTTATCAAGCATTTGAAAATGTATAGTTTGCAAGGCTTGTTTAATATTATTTGTTTTTGACAAGTTTGCATATTCTAAGCTCTTTGTGTTTGTTTTATCAAGCGTAATAATAGCATTGTAAGTTCTTATCGGTTTAAAAACCATATTATCTTGCAAATCAATAAGTTTTACCAAATAAGGCTCTATGAAATCTCGCAGTGGTTTTGCTGCACTATATGGTTAAAAAATTATTTGGTACAATAAAGCTAATTTTGCCATTTTTATCTAAAAATTTTATACTTTGTTCTATAAAGGCATAAAAAATATTAAAGACGCCTTTGCTTGTTGTTTTAAAATTATTTTTTAAAAAATCTACTTGTTTTTTGTTTAAAGTGTGTGGATTTACATAAGGGGGATTGCCTACAATATAGTCAAAAGAAATGTTAAAAAGCATATTCCAATTTTCTTTTAAGCTATCAACGCATTGTATATTTATATCATCATCCTTTATTGTTTCACCATTCATTAAACACATAATTTTAAGTAAAATTTTTACCCTTTCAGTATTGATAGAACTTATATCTAATCCAAAAATTTGATTTTTTACTATATCTTTTATACTTCTATGTGTTTTTTCTTTAATAAGCTCTATTACAGAAATTAAAAAAATTCCGCAACCACAAGCTGGGTCAATAATTTTTATAGAATCTAAATTTACTTCATTTTTCAACATATCTTTGCAAATAAAATCAGCAATATATTTTGGAGTAAAAACAATACCATTTTCATTTTTGTATGATTGCTCTAAAAGTTTTTCAAAAAGCACATTGAAAGTTTCAAGACATAAAGGCAAGTTGTGTTTTTTAAAGACACTAATAATGCTCTCGTCAATATTGTTAGAATGTATTTTTTGATGCTCATCAAATTGTTGTGGCTTTATTGTGTCTAGTGCATAACGCATAATGTGTGCTTCTATGTTAGGCTTATTTATCAACAATGGATATATAACATTCAGTGTCTCTTTATGTGCTTGTGTCATCATCTCTCCTTAAGATTCAAATTATACTACACCTTTTCATAATGCACCCCCAATAAATCCCTAAAATACTGCGAAATTTCAGGGCTTAGAATCTTACTTTCACTCGCCTTTATAAAGTGAGATTCTAGAGCTTTAAATTGTTGAAAGTCAATCATTACATCACAATTTCCAAAATAATAAGGGATATGCGGCAAAAATGACTTAAACACATCAACATAGCAATACAGGCTATATTTTTCTTTTGTTATAAAAATTGTATTGTTATTTTCTTTGTTTATAAAAGTTTTAGAACGGCGCAGGGCATTTATATCACGCATTGTGTAAAACATTGCTTTGACTTGCGATTTTTCCACGCGCTTTTTATTGGGGTATTTATCAATGTAATTACCAATATAATCAAACCCCTTTAGGCTAAATTCTTTTTTATCTATTGTCTTAAATTTAAAATTACAAATATATTCATAATCCATTCCTTTACTATCCTTTTTATATAGGGCGATAATTATGGGAAAATACCCCTTAGAATCTTTGCAAAAAATTTGAGAGCTAATGATTGTAGAATCTATGAGTTTATAAGCTTTTGTAAAATCTTTTAATGCCTTAAAATTAGTCCTTTTTATCAAATAAGAAAGTGGGTGCAAAACACAGATAAAATCCGCCTTTAATCTCTCATAAGAGCGTAAAAAGCTTATGCCTATATCTCTGTGTTGCAGGGCAGAATCTATTTGTATAGAATCTTTATTTTTAAGATGATTTTGCACGATAGAAGTCCTGTCGTTATAGGGCGGATTCCCAACAATGATAAGCCTATCAGTTTGCGTGATGGAAAAATGCTCCCTAGCGACATTATGCAATGCGTTTTTATGAAGCAAAATCACCTTAGAATCCAGCGTGCGCTTTGCGATATGTAAAGCTGTTTTATCAATATCAACACCTATGATTTTGCTAAAGCTATCTTTGGCAAATCCGCTTTTAATCATAGCTTGTGATTGCAAGAAATTTCCACTTCCGCACGAGCTATCAAGCAGCACATAATCTTTAGAATCTACATATTTTTTAAGCATTGTATAGACTGCATTGACCAAAAAATCAGCAGTGTAAAAACTGCCGAGATTGACTTTTTCTTGTGTGCTTAAATGCGTTGGTTTTGTCATTGATCCCCAAACACCCTTTGAAAGATAGAATCCACATTTTTTGTGTAGTAGCTAAACTCAAAGCATTCGCGGATTGCTGCTTCGCCAATAAGCCCCACAAGCTCGCTATCTGCTAAAAGATATTGCAAATATAAGCTCTCGCCCTTGTCATTTACCGCCGCTTTGCCTTCCTGCAAATCACCCCATACCTTCATCGCATTTCTTTGCACGATTTTATAGGCATCTTCGCGTGATACGCCTTTTTTAGGCAGCTCTAGCAAGATTCGCTGTGAAAAGACAAGCCCGCCGGTGAGATTGAGATTTTTCATCATATTTTTTGGATACACCACTAGCTTTTCAAGCAGCCCTTTTAAACGCATTAGCATAAAATCTGTGGTGATAAAGCTATCTGGCAAAATAAATCGCTCCACGCTACTATGGCTAATATCCCGCTCGTGCCACAACGCAACATTCTCCATTGCGGGCATTGCATAAGAGCGTATCATTCTGCAAAGCCCTGTGATGTTTTCACTTAAAACCGGGTTTCGCTTATGTGGCATAGCAGAGCTTCCCTTTTGCCCAGATTCAAAATACTCTTCTGCTTCATAGACCTCTGTGCGTTGCAGTTGTCGCACTTCTACGGCGATTTTCTCACAGCTACTAGCCAAAAGGGCTAAATCACTCATAAGCCTAGCGTATCTATCTCTTTGTATCACTTGATTACTCACAGGCGCAGGTTTTAGCCCTAGCTCTTTGCAGACGAGCTCTTCTAACTCCATAGGTGTGTGGGCAAGATTGCCCATAGCCCCGCTGAGTTGCCCCACAGAGATGACCTCTAAAGTGGATTCTAACGCCTTCAAATGCCGCCCTAGCTCATCATACCAAATCGCCAAAACTAGCCCAAAGGTGATAGGCTCTCCGTGGATTCCGTGGCTTCGCCCCACCATTAGCGTGTCTTTATGCTCGTAAGCCCTTGTTTTTATCGCTTCTCTTACTTGTTTAATATCATCTAAAATAATATTTAAGCTATCTCGCATTTGCAACGCCACTGCGGTATCTATGCAATCACTAGAAGTTATCCCATAATGCACCCAGCGAGATTCTTCGCCTAAAGATTCTGCTACTGAAGTGGTAAAGGCGATTAGATCGTGTTTGGTAACTGCCTCAATCTCATCAATCCTAGCGATGTCAAATTTTGCATTTTTACAGATCTTTTCACAATCGCTATCAGGGATTAGCCCAAGCTTATTCCAGCCTCTAACTAACGCCTTTTCTACCTCTAGCCACGCGGAATACTTTGCATTCATATCCCATAGTTTTTTCATCTGCTCTCTTGCGTATCTCTCTACCATTGTTGCTCCTTCATCATTTTTTAAGTCTATACCGCGTTACACCCGCCTTTGTAGAGATAATTATAATGAATCTAAGCTTAATATGCTACAATCGCGGATTTAAAATGATAAATGTGAAAATCACAAGCTAGATTCTAAAACCACAAGGATTTATATGAATACCGCCTTAAATATCGCCCTTTTGCAGCTCCCACCACTCTCCCCCACTGATACAAGGCTGCATCAATACCTTAGCACTTGCAAAAAGCAAAAGGTTAGTCTTGTGGCGTTTGGGGAATATGTCTTTAACCCATTTTTTAGGGAGTTTGATAAGAATCATTCTAAAGAGATGATTAGTGCGATTTCGCACAATGCTCTAAGCTCACTGCAAAAATTAGCCAAAAAATACAAGCTTGATATTATCGCCCCTCTGCTGCTTGGTGATAATGGGAATAATGGCAAACTCTATAAATCCATCGCCCATATTCACAATGATGAGAAAAACACCATAGACATATACCATCAGCAACGCCTCATCGCTTATCCGCATTGGAATGAAAAAAAATTTTTTGACAATAAGATTCCAAAGTCCCCCAAAACACCCATTGTATTTGAGAGATGTGGGCTGAATCTTGGCGTGATTAGCGGCTTTGAAGCACATTTTGATGAGCTATGGCTAAAGCTTAAGAATGCCAAAGTAGATGTTGTGATTATGCCTTGTAGCAATACTTTTGGCTCTAAGACACGATGGAGAAATCTCTGCTCTATGCGTGCTTTTACAAACTCTATGGCACTTTTGCGTGTCAATCGCGTAGGCAGCGGTGTGTATGATGAAACGCAGTGGCGATTTTATGGCGATAGCTTGTTTATTAACGCAAATGGCGAGATTGAAGAAAATCTTAGCGATAAAGAGGGAATGCTACTTGTAAGCATTGAAAAAGAGCAGATTCTAAACGCACAAAAGGAATGGGGATTTAGAATCTAAGAAATGTGCTATAATGGATCATCTTATTTCAAGGACACAAGTGCCGCAACAAAGCAATCATCAACCTTTGCAATCCACCTCTTATAAAGAAACCCACACAGATTTGCATTCCCAAGCTCACTTAGATTCTACCTCGCAGGATTGTGCATTGCAAGATTCTATTTCACAAGAATCTACACAATCCACTCAATCCGCCCCGCAAGATTCCGCCAAAGAAGCTACACTAGAATCTAGTTTAGATTCCATAGAATCAGAATCTGCGCCAAAAGAAGAACGCACAATAAAAATCATTCTAGGTGTGGGCTTAGCTCTTATTTTTGGCATTATTGCAGCGATTTTAGCAAGAGTGTATCTTGGAGCGTCTTTTAAGGTTTCAGCCTTGCTTGGCATTATTGCCCTGCTTGTTACACTCTGGACGAATAAAGCCCTGCCGCTAGGCGTTGTCTCACTTTTGCCCATTATCCTTTTCCCAAGTTTTGGCATACTTTATACCAAAAGTGCCACAGAAAATTATGCTAATCCTATTATCTATCTCTTTTTGGGCGGTTTTATGCTCGCTACCGCCACAGAAAAAATTGGGCTACATCGCATTATCGCTAAAAAGTTTCTCTCCCTTTTTCCGCAAAATCCTAAGGGCGTCATCTCTGCTTTGGGGCTTGCCTCTTGTGTGCTTGGCACAGCTTTATCAAACTCCACAACCGCTATTTTGCTCCTGCCTATTGCCTTATCAATCACACAGGATTATTTTCTTAAAATGCGTTTTTTACTCGCTGTGGCGTTTGGGGCGAGTATCAGCGGGATTACAACGCCTATTGGCTCACCGCCTAATCTTATCTTTCTAGGATTCTTAGAAAAGCTTGGCTTTGATGGTATAAGCTTTACCACTTGGATTTTTATGATGGCTCCACTTACTTGCCTTATGCTTTATACAATGATTTATATCCTATCTTTTGGCACACAGGGTTATAGCGTGGAGTTTAAGGCGTTTGAAAATATACAAGTGCGTGCTGAACATAAGCGATTATTATTTTTCATCGCTCTTTTGCTTGTTGTGCTGTTTCTCAACTCGCCCATTAAGCCTTTGTATGATGGCTTGGGGCTAAATGAAAATGTGATTTTACTAGCCTTTGGGCTATTGATGTTTGTGCCAAAGCTTGGGTTTTTGGATTGGGACGATTCTAAGTCTATCCCTTATGAGCTGATATTTTTGTTTGGTGCGGGGTTTTGTATCGCCACTGCCTTTTCTCAATCCGAGCTTGGTGGGGTGTTTGAAAGCTATTTTATGCAATTTGCTAATTTGCCATTTTTTGTATTTTTGCTTCTTGCTTGTGTTTGTGCGATTATCGCCACAGGCTTTTTAAGCACAACGGCACTGATTGCTATTTTACTCCCTATCATTTATACCGCCACGCAGTCGTTTTTAGTAGCAGATGAGCCGACAATCACAATGCTTGCGATTACTATTTGTGCGAGCTTTTCTTTTATGGTTCCTATCTCCACGCCGCCTAATGCCATAGTCTTTGAAAAAGGCGGGATCAAAGTGTGGGATATGGTGCGATTTGGATTCTTGCTAAGTGTTGTGGGGATTGTAGCGGTGAGTATCTTTGCCTTTGCGTATTGGCGATGGTTTTTAGAGTAGGGAAACAATTTTATGAAAAAAGATAATATCAATTAATTATAAAATGATAGAATCTAGCGCTTTGCTAGTCAAGGTTAAAATAAACTTTACTTTTTTAATAAACAACAATTAGGAGCTACGATGAAAAAGGTTTATTTAGACAACAATGCTACGACAATGCTAGACCCTAGCATTAAGGCATTGATGGAGCCTTATTTTTGCGAAAAGTTTGGGAATCCAAATAGTTTGCATAAATACGGCACAGAGACGCACCCAGCGATTGCTGAAGCCATAGAGAAACTCTATATTGGCATTGATGCGGACGATAATGATGATATTATTATCACTTCTTGTGCGACAGAGTCAAATAATTGGGTGATTAAAGGCGTGTATTTTGATGAGATTGTGAAAAAGGGCAAGAAGCATATCATTACCACAGAGGTGGAGCACCCAGCAGTTAGGGCAACTTGTAGCTTTTTAGAAACTTTGGGTGTTGAAGTTACCTATCTGCCTATCAACACACAAGGCACAATCACCACAGAACAAGTGAGAGAAGCCTTGCGGGAAGATACTGCCCTTGTTAGCATAATGTGGGCGAATAATGAAACCGGACTTATTTTCCCCATTGAAGAAATCGGTGCATTATGCAAACAAAAAGGTGTGCTTTTCCATACTGACGCGGTGCAGGCTATCGGCAAGATTCCAGTCAGTGTAAAAAAGGCAAATGTAGATTTTCTAAGCTTTTCAGCACACAAATTTCACGGACCAAAGGGCGTTGGTGGGCTTTACATTAGAAAGGGTGTGGAGCTTACCCCACTTTTGCACGGCGGAGAACATATGCGGGGCAGACGCTCTGGCACACTCAATGTCCCCTATATCATTGGTATGGGTGAAGCGATGAAGCTTGCCACAGACTACCTAGACTTTGAGCTTACACAAGTGCGAAAGCTTAGGGATAGGCTAGAAGACGCACTTTTAAGCATACCTGATGTATTTGTCGTTGGCACAAGGGAAAATCGTGTGCCAAATACGACACTCATCAGTGTGCGAGGGATTGAAGGCGAGGCAATGCTATGGGATTTAAACAAGGCTGGGATTGCCGCATCAACGGGCAGTGCGTGTGCGAGTGAAGATTTAGAAGCAAATCCTGTAATGGTAGCCATTGGAGCGGATAAAGAGCTAGCTCACACGGCGATTAGAATCTCTCTAAGCCGCTACAACACGCAAGCCGAGATGGACTACACTTTTGAAGTGTTTAAAAAGGCGGTGGAGAGGTTGAGAGCGATTTCTAGTAGCTATGAAAACTGATTGCGTTTGTATCTTTGGCTTGGCAATTCAGCTTGCGGCACTATTTCGGCGGAGTCTTCAAAAATCGCTCAATCACTTACGCTTAAGTAAGCTCAATCGCGATTTTTTCGACAACCACCAAACTAGCACCACAATCTTAGAATTGCTGGAATCTAGGTTTGCGTTGAATGGCTTTATTCTGCCTTGCTTGAGAGCCTGATTTTCTCAAAGATACTTCCGCAGTATGTTTAGTGCGTGCGAAATGCGCTAGATTCTACTTTGCTTTTGAGTAGAGTGGTTGATAAGACTTTATAGGCGGTCATACTTTGGGTAATGACTTAGGTAGCTAGTTAGCGTAGATTCTAAGGAGTATTAAATGGCTTTTATTGAAACAATGAGTCCTACCAACACGCTGTTCATTATGTTTTGCTCACTTCTAGTGTTACTTATGACACCATCTCTTGCGATGTTTTATGCTGGAATGGTGAAGTCCAAAAACACGCTTAATACCATTATGAATTGCTTCATTGGTTTTGGGGTGATTTCTCTGCAATGGATTGTTGTGGGGTATAGCTTGAGTTTTGGGACGGATAGCTGGTTTGGGATTGTGGGGAGCTTGGAGCATTTGTTTGTCGCAAACACTACTAGTGTCAATGAAAATGGAATCCCAAATATTTTGTTTGTCATCTTTCAAATGATGTTTGCTCTCATCGCTGCGGCAATTATCACAGGCTCACTTGTGGGGCGTATCAAGCTTGGTGTGCTTGTGGTGTTTTTGCTTTTGTGGAGCACTTTTGTGTATGATGTTTTGGCACATATGATTTGGAGTGAAAATGGCTTTTTACTTGCACGAGGTGGCTTAGACTTCGCTGGTGGCGGTGTGGTGCATATTAGCTCTGGTGTAGCTGGGCTTGTGGGAGTGCTGATTGTAGGTGCGAGAAAAGAGAATATCCCCTATACGCAAGGTGCGCATTCTGTGCCGTATGCGTTTTTGGGTGCGATACTGCTTTTCATCGGTTGGCTTGGGTTTAACTCTGGGAGTGCTGGAAAAGTAGATTCTATTGCTGTGAATGCTTTTGTTGTTAGCATTATCTCTGCTGCAAGTGGCTATTTTATGTGGGTGCTATTAGAGTGGGTCATACACAGACGCCCCACGATTCTAGGCTCACTTAGTGGGCTTGTGGCTGGGCTTGTGAGTATAACGCCCGGTTGCGGTTTTGTGAGTGTTGGCTCAAGTGTGCTTATCGGTGCTTTGGGTGCTTGTATCTGCTACTTTGGGCTAAGTTTTATCAAAGATAAGCTGAAGCTTGATGATTCGCTTGATGCCTTTAGTTTGCACGGCATTGGTGGGATTTGGGGCGGAATCGCCACAGGTCTTTTTGCAAATGGTGCGGTGAATCCAGCAGTAGTAGCACAAGGGGCGTTAGGTGAGGGCTTGTTTATAAGCGGGGAGTTTGAGCTGCTTATTGAGCAGCTTTATGCAATCGGGATTTGTATCGCTCTATCGGCTGTGGTAAGCTATGTGATTTTCAAAGCTATAGCGTTTTTTACAGATTTGCGTGTAGATGAGGAAGTAGAGAAACACGGGCTAGATTCTAGACTACACGGCGAGAATGCGTATAATCATAATTGAAAGGAAATAAAATGGCAAAGAATGACTTAATCGGTGGTGCGTTATGGGACGCATATTCAAACAAAGTAAGCGAGAGGATGGACAATCCCACGCATTTAGGCGTTTTGACACAAAAGGACGCTGATGAAAAGGGAGCGAAACTCATCGTAGCAGACTATGGCGCAGAGGCGTGTGGCGATGCGGTGCGGCTGTATTGGCTTGTGGATAGCAATGATACAATCATTGATGCAAAATTTAAGAGCTTTGGCTGTGGCACGGCGATTGCAAGTAGCGATATGATGGTGGAACTCTGCCTTGGCAAAAAGGTGCAAGACGCGGTAAAAATCACCAACCTTGATGTAGAGCACGCCTTGCGTGATGACCCTGATACGCCAGCTGTCCCGGGGCAGAAAATGCACTGTTCTGTTATGGCGTATGATGTGATTAAAAAAGCGGCGGGGATTTATCTAGGCAAGGACGCAGCGGACTTTGAGAGTGAAATCATCGTGTGTGAATGTGCGAGAGTTAGCCTATCTACCATTAAAGAAGTCATCAAGCTAAATGACCTAAAAAGTGTGGAAGACATTACCAACTACACAAAAGCAGGGGCGTTTTGTAAAAGCTGTATTAAGCCCGGCGGACACGAGGCAAGGGAGTATTATTTGGTAGATATACTCGCACAAGTAAGGGCGGAGATGGATAAAGAATCTGTGAAAAAAGTCGCGGATAAAGGCGGAGATATTGCATTTGCTGAAATGACAATGGTGCAAAAAGTAAAGGCGATTGATAAAGTCATTGACGCAAATATCCGCCCAATGCTTATGATGGATGGGGGCGATATGGAGATTTTAGACATTAAGGATACAAGCGATGGATTCATTGACGTGTATATCCGCTATCTTGGGGCGTGCAGCGGCTGTGCGAGTGGGGCAACAGGCACACTCTATGCTATAGAATCTATTTTGCAAGAGCAGCTAGATTCTAAAATCCGCGTTCTACCGATATGATTGAAGCTAGAATCTAAGCGGGACTTTTGCGTTGATTAGTATTGTGCTTACAAACAATTTATCAAGCAGGGAATATAAGGTGCAAAGGTTATGGACACTTCTAAACAAAATATGTCTAAGAATCTTTGCACTTCTAAAATGTAAGTGTAAATCCATCTATTTTTAAGTCTTCAAAAAAACTCTTAGACTCTTATACAAGATTTTAACAACATTAAGCACAAATACTTACGCATTCAGCCGCTACAAAATCATTGCAAAACAAATCTTGTATCAACACATAAAAGGATTCCTATGTCATCAAACACACAAGAGAAGCAAAGAAAAAAGCTAGATTCTATCACTAGTTTTCAGCTTAAATGGCTTTTTTACACTACGCTCTTTTGGGGTGGGCTTTTAGTTTTACATCTGCGTGGAGAATACCCTCATATTTTAGTCTCTTATGGTATTTTTTGCCTCTTTTTTATCAGTAATGGAATCTATAAGCACAATTTTAAAGCTTTCCTTATTTTTGCTTTTGTGTGGGTTTTTAGTGTTTATGTGTTTTCTCAAAGTCATTATAGTTCTTGGACATATCTGCTTGCACAAACACTCTCATATAGCCTTATATTTGCTATTCTTATTTTTATCAAACATTACCGCTTAGCTTTCACACTTTGTGCGTATATTGCCT
The DNA here is from genome assembly GCA_963559865.1 of uncultured Helicobacter sp. Taxonomy (GTDB): domain Bacteria; phylum Campylobacterota; class Campylobacteria; order Campylobacterales; family Helicobacteraceae; genus Helicobacter_C. The sequence goes on along the minus strand of CAUWMC010000010.1, from coordinate 38,967 downwards.
TTTATGCTATGGCATTGCTACTTGGAGAATATCACCTGCTTGGGACTTTTTATAAATAAGAGAATCTTTAAAGATTGAGTGGGAAATCCACACAAATGCTCGTGCCAACGCCTTGCTGACTTTTAAGCTCTATTTTTGCATTATGAATCTTAGCAATATGTTTTACAATTGATAGTCCTAGCCCACTGCCGCCAAGCTTTTTACTGCGACTTTTATCCACACAATAAAACCGCTCAAACACTCTCTCTTGCTCTTCAAGCGGAATGCCAATGCCTGAATCTTTCACACATACGCTTACACCTTGAGTATTTTGGCTTAAACTCAATGTGATTTGACTCTTTTCATTGCTGTATTTAATGGCATTTTCCACAAGATTATAAATCATATCTTCAATCAAAGAGCTTATCCCCCAAATCTTACTTTCACGCTCCTTACCCAAATGGATAGCAATATCAATGCCCTTCTCATCAGCCAAAGGCTTAAGATTCTTACTCACCCGCTTTAGAATCTCGCTCAAATCAAGCGGACTTTTTTCTAGCTCAATGCTATTTTCATCAAAAAATGACAAACGCAAAATCTTATCAATCAATGTCAGCAAACGCTTAGATTCTGTATAGATTTTTGTGAGAAACTCCGCCTCATCTTCTTTTTTTACAAGCCCACTTTTTAGCATTTCACTACTTGCCAAAATAATGGCTAGAGGCGTTTTTAGCTCGTGGGTAACATTTGCGCTAAACTCTTTTCTAAAATCTTGGGCTTGTTTTTGCGAACTTTTATCAATAAGCACCATTGCGATAGCTTGGAGTTGCGCTTTGACCCAAACAGGCAAGGCGATGATATATAATGTGCGTCCCTTTATCTCGCATTCAAAGCTACAATCACTCACTTGTGGCTCTTGCATAATCTTTTGTAACTCATTGTGCAATGTAGTCAAATGTGGAGATTCAAGTAAGGTCGCACTAGAATCTATCTGCAAATATTCAAGGGCGATATGATTGTAAGATTTAATACAAGCCTTGCTATCAAGGAGCAAAAAGCCCTCTTTCATATTTTGGATAATCGTCTCTATCTCGCGTTGGCGTGCGTTGATAATGCGGATTTGCTTTTTGATTTTCTTTTTTTGTTTGGCAATTCTTTGCATAAAGATTTGAAGCTCTGGGTAGGGATTTGTCCGCATAGGTGAAGCGAGATTAATATTTTCAATAGGCTTAATGATTTTCTTACTCAAAATTGAAGCTAGAATCCCACTTAATGCCAAGCCAAAAAGCAGCAACACACACAAATAGGGTAAAAAATCAAAAAGCACAAGGCTTAGTGCTTTTTTTTGCTCACTCAAACGCACGATAATATTTTGTGAATCCACACTCATCATCGTGGCGACATAGAGGGTTTGCTCATTGAGCGTAGCAGATTCTCTTTGGGTGAAAATGGGCTTGTTTGCGTGAGCTGCAAATTGTGTCAATACATCTTGCACTTCTTGCCGCCAAAGATGATTGTCCATAGATTCTACTTGTGCTTTGCTATCATAAAGCACCTTGCCTTCGGTAGAAATAAGTGTAATGCGATAGGGAGCGGAGAGAATATTTTCTTTATGGGAGAGAATCTCGCTGATATCCGTGCTATTTAAATGCTTAAGTGTGTAGTGCAATCTCTCAAAGCTTTGTGATTTAATGAGATTATCAAGGATAAAAGCCACGCTTAGCACACTTAGAATCTGCACGCTTAGAATCCCTAAAAAAATAGCATAAAAAATCTTTTTTTTCATCTCTTTCCTCTTATGGGCTAAAATCGCAAAAAATCAAGTTTTCTTATAAATCTCCGCTAAATTGATACCCAACTCCCCGTATTGTTTTGATACATTTGCCATATTTACCAAGCTTTGAACGCAAAGTATTGATATGTATATCAATCGTGCGTGTGCCAGAGATATTATATCCCCACACAATTTCAAGTAGCTCCTCGCGTGTAAAAACACGATTTGGAGAGTTCATAAGCAAACCAAGCAACTCAAACTCCTTTAAAGTAAGGTGCAAAGATTCTCCACTTATACTCACGCTATGACTTGTTTTTGAATACTTCAAATCACCAAAGCTCATCTCAAGATCACCTTGTGTATGACTCCTACGCAATAAAGCCTTGATTCTAGCGATAAGCTCCAATGCACTAAAAGGCTTAGTGAGATAGTCATCAGCCCCACTATCTAAACCTTTAATCTTATCAAACTCACTGCCCAAGGCTGTTAGCATAATCACGGGAATATTTTTTGTCTTATGATTTTGACGCATTTTTCGCAAAACACTCAAGCCATCTTCTTGAGGTAACATCACATCAAGCACCACACAGGAAGGCTCTTCTTTTGCCATAGCTTCCCAAAATTCCTTAGGCAGACTAAAGCCCTTTGCCTTGAGATTTGCGGAGTTTAGTGCATATAGCACAAGGCTCAAAATCCCCTCATCATCTTCAAGTATAAAAATCACTTCATATCCTTTGTAAAAGCATAATTATAGCCTAAGCATACGCCATTGCACTGATATGGTCGGCAATTTTTTCAAAATATTTTGACAACATAAGAATCTCAAGCCACCAATGCGCGTTCAAATAAGAATCTTGCAATTTTTGGGCGATTTGCTCTTTTATCTGCCCAAAGCAAGAATCCATAAGATTCTCAATCTCCTCTACACGCTGCACACTCAAATCCTTAAACGCATCAAACATCTCAAAAAGCAATTTTGCCATTTGCTCCAATAGCTCAAGCATACACTCCTTTGGCATTTGCGAGATAATCTTAGCACTATTGAGTGAAATCTCGCCTATGCGTCTTAAATCGTGAATCTGCTTAATCGTGCGAGTGATAAACTCCAAGTCTTGTGCCACAGGCTGCTGTTTTAAAATAAGCATCTCGCACGAATGGAAAATGTCCTTTTCCAATGTGTTTAATTGCTCCACAATCAGCCCCATCTCCTCTAAACTTTTTACACTTTGAAAATCCACCCCATAACGCAAAGCATCGTAAGAAAGAGTAAGCATAGTATTGAGTTGAGCTTGCAAATCCTCAAGCTGTGCTAAGTAAATGTCTCGCATTATCCAAACCTCCCTGTAATGTAATCTTGTGTCTTTTTCTCCTTAGGAGAGCTAAAGATTTTCTCCGTGGTGTCAAACTCCACAACCTCACCCATAAGAAAAAATGCCGTCTTATCCGATATACGCGTTGCTTGTTGCATATTATGCGTAACAATAATAATGGTATATTTTGCTTTAAGCTCATTAATAAGATCCTCAATCTTAAGCGTAGAAATAGGATCAAGGGCGGAAGTTGGCTCGTCCATCAAAATGACTTCAGGCTGCACGGCTAAGGCTCTAGCGATACATAGCCTTTGTTGTTGCCCACCGCTTAGCCCAAGTGCTGATTTATGAAGTCTATCTTTGACTTCCTCCCAGATATTTGCACCCCTCAAGCAAGATTCAATAATGTCATTCAGCTCACTTTTTTTTGTGATGCCGTGTGTGCGTGGTCCAAAAGCGATGTTATCATAAATGCTCATAGGAAATGGATTTGGCTTTTGAAACACCATACCCACGCGTTTTCTTAACGCATTCACATCGTAATTTTGATAAATATCTTGCCCATCAAGCAAAATCTTGCCTGTAATTTTGCAATTTGGCACAAGATCATTCATACGATTGAGACTTTTTAAAAGCGTGGATTTACCACAACCACTAGGTCCTATAAACGCACTCACTTCATTACGCAATAAAGCAAGATTAATGTTTTTTAACGCGTGAAAATCCCCATAATGCAAATTCATATTGCTAATATCAAAAGTTACTTCACTCATTCTTTTTCCTTATTTGAGATTGTTAGGATTAAAATATCGTGCCAATACATTAGAGACAAAATTTATCCCTATCACAATTATAAGCAATACAACCGCTGTCGCATAGGCTTGCTCCATATATTGCCCCTCGCTTAAAAGTGCATACATATGCACACTTAATGTCCGCCCAGAATCTCCAAAATCAGCCACTTGTGCTACCGTCCCAGCTGTGTAGAGCAAAGCCGCACTCTCCCCTACAATCCGCCCAACGCTCAAAATCACACCAGCTAAAATCCCGCTAATCGCACAAGGCAGGATAATCACAAAGATTGTCCTAAGCCTCCCAGCCCCAAGTCCAAAAGATGCTTCCTTATACATAATGGGAACTGCTTTTATGGCTTCTTGTGTGTTGCGTAATATAAGTGGCAACACCATAATTGCAAGTGTCAATGCCCCAGCTACAAAGCTTAGCCCAAGCCCAAAATAAATAACAAATGCTAGATAACCAAATAGCCCATATACAATGCTTGGAATCCCCGTAAGTGTTTCAGCAGCAACTACGATAAGCTGCACGCTGCGAGATTTGGAGTTTGCATACTCTTCTAAAAAAACAGCGCCAAAAATCGCAATTGGTGTAGCAATAAGGAGCGAGAGCAAAACCATAGTAATTGTATTGATAATGGCTGGCATCATTGAGACATTCTCACTCGTATAAGTCCATTCAAACAGGCTTGGTGTAAGATATTCCACGCCATTATATAAAATATAACCGATAATAAATGCAAATGTCGCCACACTTGTCAAAATAGCCAAACGCACAATGATGTAAAAAAAGAGTGAAAACATATCCTTTTGCTTTATCTCTTGGCACATTTGGCTAAAAGGTGCAAAAATACTTTTTGATTTGACAAAATCGCTTTGCCGTGTTTGATTTAGTGCTATTTCACTCATAGATGTTTCTCCCTTTTTAATACGCTAAAGCTTAGGTTGATAAGCAAGATAAACACAAATAGCACCACACTTGAAGCTATCAATGCCTCACGATGTAAATCCGCAGAATACCCAAGCTCAAGCACGATATTAGTCGTGAGTGTTCTTACTCCATCACTTATAGATTCGGGGAAGATAGGCTGATTCCCAGCAATAACAATCACTGCCATCGCCTCGCCAATAGCTCGTCCTACACCCAAAATAATACTTGCAAGCACCCCACTTTTAGCCGCCTTTAGCATAACAAAAAACACAACCCTTTCCTTACTTGCCCCAAGGGCTAATCCCCCCTCCAAATAAGTCTCGCTTACAGATTCAAGGCTTGTTTTTGACACAAGCACAATAGTTGGTAATATCATAATGCCTAGCAAAAGTGAGGCGGCAAGCAAGCCCTTTCCACTTGTGCCAAGAATAGGTGCTAAAAAAGGCACAATAACTATAAGTCCAAAAAATCCATACACAATGCTTGGAATCCCAGCTAGAAGTTCCACAGCAGGAGTAATGGCAAGTTTGACTTTCTTGCTTGCAAAAAAAGCAAGATAAATGGCTGAAAGCACCCCACAAGGCACACCAAAAGCAATGGCAAGGGCTGTTACATACAAGCTGCCTACAATCATAGGAGCAAGACCAAAAATCTCCGCATTTGGCTCCCACAAATCACCAAAGATAAAATCCACAAAACCAATCTCTGCGATTGTGGGGATAGCATTGGCAAACAAAAAGATACAAATCATACCAACTGCCAAAACACAGCCAAACGCACAGAGGGCAAAAAGTAGTTGCATCGCCCTTTCTATAAATACAGATTTAAAACTTGCTGCTTGAATTTGTTCCATTTTGTTCCTTATTGTGTTTGGGATTTTAAAAAACAAAGATTCTCAAACACCTTTTTGAGTATGCGTATCATAAAAATATTATGTAAAATCACACAGATTCAAATGTAAAGAAAATGTAAAATCAAAAAATACTTAAAAATAAAAAGCTTGAAAATAGCCTGAAATATGTAGTTTAATCCCTTTAGAGTTTTGTAAAGTCTCTAAAGGGGAAGGAGAAAAAGTGAAGTCTTACTTGTTATTTAAGTAAAAGTGCAAGAGAAGCAAAAGGAGTTATTTTACTTCGCTCCATTTTGTAGTTTTACCTTCAAAAATTGCTTTTACTTGCTCTGGCTTAAGAGAATCTATGCCATTTTTTGGATTAACAATCACAGCAAGTCCATCAATAGCAAGCACCTTAGCATTTAGCCCCTTGCTTAGCTCACTCTCTTTAAGCTCACGGCTTACCATACCAATATCTGCAATACCTTCAACAGTTGCATTTACACCTGTTGTTGAATCTGATTGTTGAATCTCAATTTTTGCTTTTTTGTTTTGTTTCAAATACGCTTCTTTGAGCTTCTCCATAAGTGGTGTTACAGAGCTTGACCCAGCAATGACAATCTTACCTTCGGGATTCTTAGGCTTAAAGCTTTTTGCATCAGTTGGAATATATCCCGCTTTTGTAACAATATCTTGTGCCTCTTTAGAAGTTGCAAAGCTCAAAAAGTCATCAGCCAACGCGTTGCTTTTGAGTGTAACGACATTAAAAGGGCGAGACACAGGGTATTTTTTACTTTTCACATTTGCTGCATTTGCTTCAACACCATTAATCTTAACCGCTTTAACAGACTTATTCAGTGAGCCAAGTGATACATACCCAATGGCACTTTCATCTTTTGATACGGTTGTAAGCATTACTGCTGTTGAGTTTGTAATCTCAGCTTTTTTAGAGATTGCATCTACTTTTTTGTCCTTTACTTTATTAAATACTTCAAAAAGCTCAACAAACGCACCTCTTGTGCCAGAACCATCTTCGCGTGAAATAGGATGAATATTATCATCAGCACGCGCAGAGCCAACGCTCACGCCAACAATCGCCAAAGCGACAAAACACAAAGCCCAAATCCTACCTGTCAATGATGTAGTTTTCATACGAGTTCCTTATGGAATGATTTTTTGTCAAAGTTTTTGACATCAGCAGTGTAAAAAATCTATGTAAAAAATAGAATTTTACAAAGTAAAAAAAATGTAAAGAAACGCATTTACCTATAACAAAGCATTTTTATATGTTTTTATGAAAGTTTTTATAGATTCTATGCTACATTGTGCGGATTAATTTGTATATGGAATCTTAAGGGAGCAGAGAATGGGACTAAGTGATACACAGAAAAAAGAGATTTTACAAAAGGCAAAAGTAATTGTTATCATTGGGCTAAGTCCAGATTCAAATAAGCCTAGCTATCAAGTCGGGGATTTTTTACTCAACAAAGGCTATGAAATCGTGCCAATATACCCACGAGGTGGGGAGATTCTAGGTAAGAAGGCTTACTTGACACTACAAGAGGCTTTTGAAGCATTGGCACAAAGGGGCGTGCAATGCGATATTATCAATGTGTTTAGAAAAAACGAGGCTTTAGAAGGTGTAATGCAAGAGATTCTAGCTTTAAAAAATCTTAGCTCATTTAATGCACATCATCTATGTGTATGGGTGCAACTCGGGCTTCATAATGCAAAATCTGCTAACCTTGCCAAAGAACATCACATCGCCTATGAAGAGAATAGCTGCATTAAGCTAGAATATCTTAGGATTCTAGAATCTTAGAATCTGCACCAGAAGCCTCTATCTAATCCGCTTAGGTCTTTGTAAAAGTGGATTGCCTTTGCATTGTGTTGCTCCAAAAAATGTGCGAGGGCATTTTTTTGGTCATAGCCTATTTCGCATAGCAAGTATGCTTGGCGGTTTTTAGCCTCTAAAATCAGAGCTTTAAGTATATCTAGCCCATCTTTTCCGCCAAAAAGGGCAATGCTAGGCTCATAAGTCAAAGGCTGGCTGATAGGATAATCATCGCAAATATAGGGTGGATTACTGATAATAAGCTCAATATCTTGCCACGAGCTTGGGAGTAAGGAGCAGTGTTTAAGTGTGATGTTGGAATTTGGAGCAAGGATGCTTATGTTTTTTTGCGTAACTTCTAGGGCTTTTTGGCTAATATCAGTGGCAAAAAAGCGACATTGTGGGTGCAAAAGTGAAAGTGTAATGCTTAAGATACCCGATCCTATGCCAACTTCGGCGATAGATTCTAGATTATGCTGCGTTATAAGCTCACTGGCTTTTTGGACAAGAATCTCACTTTCAGGTCGCGGAATAAGCACAGATTCATTGACATAAAAAATATGTTCATAAAAACTTGCACTTTGGGTAATGTATTCAATAGGTTTGCCTTTGGTTCGCTCATCAACAAGGGCGAGAAAATGCTCTGCTTGAGTAAGATTCACATTTTGTTTATTATGTGTGTGGAGATATACGCGACTAACTTGCAATACAAAGCTAAGTAAAATTTCACTCTCAAATCGTGGTTTGAGCTGCAAAGATTCTGCTACTTGCGAGAGTTTTAAAATAGCAGAATCTAAGAGCGTATCAATGGTGTGGGTCATAATCAAGAGCTTTTAATCTTTGTAAAAGTGGTGGGTGAGTGTAATAGAAAAAGATGTATGCTGGGTGGGAGCTTGGGAAGCTTTTATTTTCATTGACAAGTCGCACAAGTGCGTTAGCAAGGCAATTTTTACTTGATAGATTGGCACCAAATTCATCAGCGGCATATTCTGCCTTGCGACTAAAGTAGCCAATAATGGGCAAAAAGAAAAAGCCAACCACAGGTGAGATAAGTAGCATAATAAGCAATACTCCCGCTCCATTTTGCACTAAGCCCAATGTGCTAAAAAGGCTTTCTGGCAGATGCCCCACGATGAAAAATAGCACAAAAAGCATACACGCCATAAGAACAATATTTTTGAAAATATCTTTGTGTTTAAAATGTCCTAGCTCGTGTCCAAGTATGGCTATAAGCCCATCGGCACTGATTTTATCAAGCAGTGTATCAAATAGCACAACGCGTTTGCTTTTGCCAAGTCCGCCAAAATACGCATTAAGCCGTCCATCTCGTCTAGAAGCGTCAATGATAAATATGCCATTGCTCTTAAAGCCAATGCTATTCATTAAAGATTCTATGCGGGATTTGAGATTCTCATCATTAAGCGGAGTGAATTTATTAAACAACGGGGCGATGAGGGTGGGATAGATGAGATTTGCTAAAATCACAACACCAAGCAAAGCTACAAAGCCCACAAACCACCATAAAGCGATATTTTCAATGATAAGCACAAGCAAACACACAATAATCCCGCCAATGACTATACTTAAAACCAAGCTTTTAAGTGTGTCAATGATAAAGAGACTGGGCGTTTGCTTGGAAAACCCAAACTTCTTATCAAGGAAGAATGTTTTATAAATTGCAAAAGGCAGCTCAATGATACTTCCAATTATCACAAAAGCTAAGACAAGGGCGATCTCCTGCCATATAGATGAAAATCCACTAAGTATATTTTCAAGCCATAGTGATAAAAATTTTAGTCCAAAGACAGCCCATAGACTAAAGGTGAGAATCTCAAAAAGATGTGTAAGGATACTCAGCCGCAATGACGCGATTGCATAATCTCCAGCCTGCTTATAGTCTTCAGATTCAAGCAAGATGGCGGGTTTGTGTAACTCTAGCTTAATATGTTTGATTTGTAAGAGTGCTAGAATAATGCTTGGCAGGGCATAAAGACAAATAAATAAACAAACAAAAGCAATAAGCATAAAATCTCCTTTGTGAAATAAACACGCACAATCATAAGTGAGAAAATACAAAAAAAGGTAAATTAACAAGCTTTTAACCACTGATTTATTATGATTGCACCAAAATTTTAAATGAAGGCGGTTATATTATGGCAGTAAAATATATTTTTGTAACAGGCGGGGTGTTAAGCTCTCTTGGCAAGGGCATTACCTCCTCATCAATAGCGACATTGCTTCAGCATAGTGGATTTGATGTGTCAATTTTAAAGATTGATCCTTATATTAATGTTGATCCGGGCACGATGAGTCCGCTAGAACACGGCGAAGTGTTTGTAACCTGTGATGGAGCCGAAACGGACTTAGACATTGGGCATTATGAGCGATTTTTAAATAAAGATTTTTATAAAACAAATAATTTTACAACCGGACAAGTCTATATGTCTGTGATTGAAAAAGAACGCAAGGGCAAATATTTGGGGAAGACTATTCAAATTGTGCCGCATATCGTTGATGAGATAAAATCGCGTATCAAACTTGCTGGAGAAAAGAGTGATTTTCTTATCGTGGAGCTTGGTGGAACCGTTGGTGATATTGAGGGTATGCCCTATCTTGAGGCAATGAGGCAGATGAAGCACGAGCTAGGAAGCAAACAAGTCATTTCTATTCACGTAACGCTCATTCCCCTTGTGCGTGCTGCTGGAGAGTTAAAGACAAAGCCTACACAGCATTCAGTTCAAGAGCTTAGACGCATAGGCATTTCACCACAGATTCTCGTAGCACGATGTGAAAGAAGCCTAGATAAAGAGCTAAAACGAAAGCTTGCGATGAGCTGTGATGTAGATGATGATAGTGTGATTGTAGCTGAAGATACGGAGAGTATTTATAAATGTCCTTTAAATTTCTTAGAAGAGGGGATTCTAACGCCTATTGCAAGGCATTTGGAGTTAAAAGAATTAAAGCCAAAAATGGATAATTGGGATATGCTTGTCAAAAAAATCATCGCACCAAAATCAAGCGTAACTATTGGCTTTGTGGGTAAATATTTAAGCCTAAAAGAATCCTATAAATCTTTGATTGAATCGCTTATCCACGCTGGAGCAAATACGGATACAAAGGTCAATATCAAGTGGATAGATAGTGAATCTTTAGAAGAGGAGCCTTCATTGCTTTATGATGTGGATTCTATTTTGGTGCCCGGTGGCTTTGGTGAGCGAGGGATTAAGGGGAAACTAGAGGCGATACGCTATGCAAGGGAGAAGCAAATCCCATTTCTTGGAATCTGCCTTGGTATGCAGCTCTCACTCATTGAGTTTGCAAGGAATGTGCTTGGGATTAAGGAGGCGGATTCTGTGGAGTTTAATCCACAGAGCAAAGAGCCTATTATATATTTAATAGAGGACTTTATTGACACACAGGGCAATAAACAGCTTAGGACACATACCTCGCCTATGGGTGGGACTATGCGACTAGGTGAGTATGAATGCCATATCAAAAAAGGCACAAAACTCTATGAAGCCTATGGGCAAAAAGACCTTATCAAAGAGCGTCATCGCCACAGATATGAGGCAAATCCAAAATATAGAGAGCTTTTTACTCGCAATGGTATGATAATTAGCGGGGAATGTAATGGGCTTATAGAATCTATTGAGCTGGAAAATCATCCGTGGTTTGTAGCGGTGCAGTTTCACCCTGAATTTACCTCAAGGCTGCAAAATCCAAACCCGATTATTTTAGCATTTGTCAAGCAAACACTAGCTCATAAGAAGCAATGACTTGTTGCTTGAAAGTTAGTTTTATTTAGAGAGAATCCGCCTTTATTTTCAAAACCTAAAGGAGAAAGATAATGTATCTAAAACGAGTTATATTAAGTTTGAGTATGGTGGCGTTGCTTGGTAGTGGGCTTAAGGCGGATATTATGGTATATGGTCCAGGTGGTCCTGCTCCAGTGCTTAAGGAGTTAGCAAAACAATTTGAGGAGCAAACAAAGCAGAAAGTGCAAATAATCGCTGGTCCCACACCCTCTTGGATAGAGAAAGCAAAAAAAGATGCGGATATTATTTTTGCTGGTAATTCATCAATGATGGATACTTTCATCAAAACTTTACCAAATCAGTTAAATGCACAAAATATACAAGTGCTTAACATTCGTCAAGCAGGGATTGTTGTCCGTCCAAATAATCCTAAAAAGATTAAAAAGTTTGATGATATCTTAAAAAATGACATAAAAGTAATGATTGTTGATGGAGCTGGGCAAGTGGGCTTGTATGAGGATATTGCTTTGCGTAAGGGTAAGCAAGAAAATCTTGTTGCGTTGCGTAAAAATATTGTCTTTTATGCACCAAATTCCAAGGCTGCGGTGGAGAGATGGAATCAAGATAAAGACATTGATGCCTTGATCATTTGGTCGCATTGGGCACATACGCTTGGAGATGAAAGTGCAGCATTTATCCCACTTAAAGCTGATGAGGTCATTTATAGAGCCGCTGAAATTGCCATTAGCAATACTTCTAAACAAAAAGATAAAGCAGAGCAGTTTATCACTTTTATCCAGTCTAAAGATGCACAACAAGTATGGAAAAAATGGGGTTGGCAGACAAAATAAGCTTTCAAATGCACAATCTCACAAAACAACAGATTCTTCATATATTGCAATCTCGCGACCTTGAGTGTGGCATCCACACACTGCGAGATTTGCCCACGCCACAGAGTTTAAATCATATTGAATCTGCCGCACAAATCATCTCTCAAGCTATGGAAAAGAATAGGGAGATTCTTGTCATTGGTGATTATGATGCAGATGGTGTGTGTGCAAGTGCGATTATGACTCGTTTTTTTCAGACATTGGGTTATCAACACTTTAGGCTTATTATCCCAAATCGCTTTGAAGATGGCTATGGTGTGAGTGCTGCTCTTTTGGAGAAATATGCTCATAATGCCGCTGTGGTTGTAAGCGTGGATAATGGCATTACCGCTTTTTGTGCAGGAGAGTGGTGCAAGGCAAGAGACATTCCTTTTATCATTACTGATCATCACACGCCCACGCCCACACTCCCACAAGCGGATGCTATCATAAACCCTATGCTAAAAGATTCTACTTTTATACAAAAAAATATTTGCGGGGCGGTTGTGGCGTGGTATTTTTGTGGGGCGATTAAGCGTAGTCTTGGGGCAAAGATTGATATGGGAATGTTTTTAGAATACCTCGCTATTGCTACAATCGCTGATGTAATGCCGCTCAAAGGTATAAATCGCATTCTTGTGAAAAAGGGGCTAGAATCTCTTAACACCTCTTCTAGTGTGCTTGCTACCCTTTTACATCAAGAATATGCGAGGTTTAAAAAGCCCATAACTGCAGAAAGTCTTTCATTTGACTTTATTCCTTTGCTCAATTGTGCTGGGCGTATGGAGAGTGCAAATAAGGCTTTAGAGCTTTTGCTTTCGCCTAGTTTAGCTCACGCTGCTCATATTTACACGGAACTAAAAAGTCTAAATGCCAAACGCAAGGAGATTCAGCAAGACATTATCCAAAAGGCACAGGAAAAGATTATCCAAACAAATGATTTTGTATTAAGTTATGGGGAATCTTGGCACGAGGGGGTGCTTGGGATAGTGGCAGCTCAACTTGCTAGAATGTATAAAAAAAGTGCTTTTGTGTTGAGTGAAAATGCTGGTGTGCTAAAGGGGAGCGGACGAAGTTTTGGTGGGGCAAATTTGATTGCAAGTATCACGCCATTGCAAAAATACTGCCTTAGTTTTGGTGGGCATAGTGGGGCTGTGGGATTGAGTTTAGAACTTAATCAGCTTGAGGTATTTGTAGAGAAGCTACAAGAATGTATGGTGTATGAAGAAGCAAGTGATAGGGGGGCTTTTTTTACACTTGGGGCAGAGAGTATTGATAGGGAGCTTTTTAAGATTCTAGAATCTTTTGAGCCTTTTGGTGAAGGGAATCCTAAGATTGCATTTTTGCTAGAAAATCTTACTATACAAGAGATAAGGCCTCTTGGCAGGGAAAATAAGCATTTTGAATATACCTTGGTAGATTCTCGTGGAGTTTGTGTAGTGGGGCTAGAGTTTTTAGCACCAACTATGCGTGAAGTAGGACAATGCCTAGATATACACGCTGAGCTTATGTGTGATTATTATAAAAACCGCATTGTTGTAAAAATCCTTGAAGCATTTGTAAAATAGGTAATTTTATCTTTGAGTGTAGTTGTATAATAGAATCTTGGTTTTTTATAAGTTTAATGTATTGCTACTATGTCGCTTCCCGTGAGCTTTGTGGATTTTGCTTAGGCTATGGGATAAAGTCCATAGCCTTAAGGCTTAGTTAGAAAAAATCACAGAATCTGCTTTTTCCTCTCCAAAAATTGGAGCAAGTGTTTTCTCATAAGCTTCTTTGATAAAGCCTTCATTTGTAAGTTTGTTTATTTCCTCATCAAGCCAAGTTTTAAGCTCGGTATTACCCTTTTTAACGGCAGGGGCAATGACATCTTCTTCACCAAGTGTTGGGATTCCCACACTAAAGCCCGGATTCTCCATAGCCCACGCAAGGACAAGTGTATTGTCGTGTGCGAGTGCATCGCCCCTTTTATCCTTTAATGCAAGGAAGGCTTGAGTGTTTTGCTCATATTTAAGTAGCTCAATATCTGGGTGATTTTTACTAAAATATACATCTGCAGTCGTGCCTTTATTGACAATAAGTTTTTTGCCCTTCAGGTCTTCAACACTTTGAATCTCGCCATTTGGAGAGACAACGCCAAGGGAGACTTTCATATAAGGCTTAGCAAAATCAACCGCTTCCTCACGCTCTTTGGTTTGAGTGAAGTTTGCCATAATAATATCTACTTTGTTTGAGCGTAAAAACTCAACGCGTGAAGCTGCTTCAGTCAATACAAACTCAATCTTGTTTTCATCGCCAAGCAAGTCTTTAGCAAGTCTTTTTGCGATATAAATGTCAAATCCTGCATTTTTGCCATTTTCATCAACAAAGCCAAAAGGTGGCTTATCACCAAATACGCCCACGCGTAACACGCCATTTTGTTTGATTTGCTCTACACCGCTTGAAGTTTCAGCCTGAGCTTTGTTATCATTACACGCACTTAACCAAATAACACACACAGCAGCAAATAACGCCACAATCCATTTTTTCATTTCTGCTCCTTTTGTAAAGTAATGTAGGAAAGTAGCGATTGTGCCACAAAATAATATAGGGGAGGTAAATATGCGGGGTAAAATACTTTGTGTGGAATCTATCTTTGCACAATCTTAGTTTTTGGGAATGTGGGAATTGAGATTCTACATAGAATCTTGCAAACTTACTTGTGACTCTTTGTAGGATCTAAAGTGATTTTGCTTATCACAACGCACTTTAGCTCAACTAGCTCTTACCTGTGCAAGCAGAATCTAGAGAGCTTCCTCTTAGGTAAATGCCCCATAGCTCATAAGTTTATCATAGCGTTTAGAGAGATATTTGTCATCTTGGACGATTTCTTCAAGTGATTTAAGGAAGTAAGATTCAATAGCTTTGGCTGCATTTTCCTTATCTCTATGAGCACCAATAAGTGGCTCATCTATCACATCATCAATAAGCCCACATTTCTTAAGCTCAATAGGTGTAATCTTGAGTGCTTTTGTAGCGGATTCTATTTTTGAGGGGTCATTCCATAAAATCGCCGCACAGCCCTCTGGAGAGATAACGCTAAAGACAGAATATTGCATCATCGCAAGCCTATCGGCTACAGCAATCGCTAAAGCTCCACCGCTTCCACCTTCACCGATAACAACAGCAATTGTTGGGGTTTTGAGTTTGGCAAATTCTTGGAGATTCTTAGCTATGGCTTCGCTTTGCCCACGCTCCTCAGCACCAAGTCCGGGATACGCACCTTGTGTATCTACTAGCATCAAAATAGGGATATTAAACTTTTCAGCAAGTTTTGCAGCACGCAAAGCTTTGCGATAGCCCTCTGGGCTTGGCATACCAAAATTTCTCGCTAACTTATTTTTTGTGCCGCGTCCTTTTTCTTCACCGATAATCATTGCGGTTTGTTCGCCAATCTTGCCAATAAAGCATACGATTGCCTTGTCATCTTTAAAGTGTCTATCTCCACTAATCTCATAGGCATCTTTACAAATAAGTTCAATATAATCCATAGCATAGGGGCGGTCTGGGTGGCGAGCAAGCTGGAGTTTTTGATAATCACTTATATTTGAATATACATTAGCCACCTCTTTTTCAAGCTCTTTTTCAAGTATAAGCCTTGCATCATTATCACCACGAACAATAGCAGATTCTATATCATCTTGAAGATTCTTAATCTTTTGTTCAAAATCAAGATAAGTTGCCATTTTTTACCCTAGATTCTACCAAATATAACAACACCATTTGTGCCACCAAAGCCAAATGAGTTGCTCATTACCGCATTTACCTTTGCTTGACGCGCAGTGTTTGGGATATAATCAAGATCGCATTCTGGATCTTTAGATTCTTGATTAATAGTTGGAGGCAAGATCCCCTCTTGCATACTCATAATAGAGATAACCGCCTCAATTGCACCCGCTGCACCCAAACAATGTCCAATTTGTCCCTTTGTAGAACTCACAGGTGGGACAGAATCTTTGCCACCAAACGCAACTTTTAACGCCATAGTTTCATACAAATCATTATAAGCCGTGCTTGTGCCGTGTGCGTTGATATAATCTATAGAAGTATTTGCCATTTTAAGTGCGGCTTTCATTGCACGCAATGCACCTTCGCCTTGAGGAGCTGGGGTTGTGATGTGATTTGCATCGCCACTTTCGCCAAAGCCGATAAGCTCAGCATAAATCTTAGCACCGCGTTTTTTTGCACTCTCATATTCCTCTAGCACCAACGCTCCTGCACCTTCTCCCATAACAAAGCCATTGCGTTCTTTATCAAATGGGCGTGAGGCTTTAAGTGGCTCATCATTCCTATCGCTTAAAGCCTTCATAGCAGCAAATCCACCAATTCCCACAGGGCAGATTGAAGATTCAGAGCCGATAACAAGCATCGCATCAGCACCATTGAGCATAATAGTCTTTGCCGCTTCAATAATAGCGTGAGTGCCTGCTGCACAAGCTGTAACGCTCGCAAGATTTGGACCTTTGAGTGCATACTCAATAGAGATAAATCCGCCAAGCATATTCACAAGAGCTGAGGGGATAAAAAATGGATTAATGCGTCTTGGTCCTTTTTGCTCACAAGCGATAGAGTTTTTCTCAATATTGCCTAGCCCACCAATCCCAGCACCAGAGCTAACGCCAAATCGCTCTCCAAGCACAGGATTAATAACGCCATTTTCAAGCAATCCACTTTCATTCATTGCCTCTTTTGCAGCTTTTAGCCCAAGCTGTATGAAGCGGTCTGCCTTCTTTACTTCGCGAGGGTCAAGGACTTCTTCAGGGTTGAAGTCTATAATTTCACCGGCAATCTTTACAGGAAAATTTTCCACATCAAAGCAAGAAATTCTTTTAATTCCACATTTTCCCTCAACAACAGCCTTAAAAGAGTCGCTTTTATTTAAGCCTAATGAATTAATCATTCCTAGACCGGTTACCACTACGCGTCGCATATTTTTCCTTTGTAACTAAAATTGTGATTAGAATATAGAATCTAATGTCTTGTAAATATTCACAAAACATTAGACTTGGGCGGGATGTTATTTATTTGCGTCAATATAAGCTACAACATCATTCACGGTTTTAATTTTCTCTGCATCCTCATCAGGAATCTCAATAGAAAACTTCTCTTCAAGAGCCATAACAAGCTCCACAACATCAAGAGAATCTGCATTCAAATCCTCAATAAAGCGAGATTCTGGTTTTACTTCATCAGCATTAACGCTAAGTTGTTCTACTACAACTGCCTTTACATCTTCAAATGTGCTCATTTTTTCTCCTTAGTTTTAAACTTAAACTCCGCATTATAGCAAAGATTTGTTAAATGGCAAGTGTCTTTACATATAAAGCCCACCATTGACTTTTAGCACCTCACCTGTAATATATGATGAATGTTCTGAAAGTAAAAATGCCACAGCTTCAGCGACATCATTAGCCTCTCCAAAACGCGCTAGAGGAATATTTTTAAGATAAGATTCTACTGCTTCAGGTTTTAGCTCATCTGTCATATCACTTTTAATAAAGCCCGGTGTAACGCAATTAAAGCGGATATTACGAGGCGCACCCTCATAAGCAAAAGATTTGCTCATAGCAATCATACCACCCTTGCTTGCTGCATAGTTTGTCTGCCCCATATTACCACGCTCACCAATAATAGAAGCAATATTAACCACACTTCCAAATCGTTGTTTGCCCATAATCTTTAAAGCTTCCCTACAGCCAATAAAACACGATTTGAGATTAGATTCAATCACGCTATCAAAATCACCCACACTCATACGCAAAGCAAGCTTATCATTTGTAATCCCTGCATTATTGACTAAATAGCTTAAAGCCCCATCACTTTCCACAATAGCCTTTAGCCCAGCGACAAATTCTTCCTCAATGCTTGCATCAAATTTAATCACAGCTGCCTTGCCACCACTAGATTCTATTTCATTTTTAAGATTATCAGCAAGTTCTGGCTTTGAGCGGTAGTTAATCCACACTTTTAGTCCATATCCTGCTAGTGTTTTGGCAATCTGTGCGCCAATGCCTTTGCTCGCTCCTGTGATAAGCACATTACTTCCATTAAATTTCATTTTTTCTCCTTGTGTTTTTATAATAAGATAGAATCTTAGCTTATTTTTGCTAATGCCTTATTTTTCTACGCTAAAGCCCACACTATCAATACTTCCATCTTCGCCTACAATGCTTAGAAAATGTGAGCCTTGAGGAAGAAAAATCTTTAGAGTTGATGAGCTTGAGCTATGGATTAGATTCTTATCTAAATACCAAGAGACATTTTGATTTTTGAGATTAGCAATGCGAATGATAAGCTCTTGTTGCCCATTAAAATCTTTGGGTTGGATAATTTTGAGATTCTGCGTAGGATAGATGATTTGAAGCGTTTTTTCCTGCTTGGCGAGATGTTTTTGAATATTGACATTTTGAAGCTTGTAGTAGGTTAGCACATTAAGCGGGAGATTGAGCCTTAGCTGTGGCTTGGCATACATAAAATGCTCATCTTGTGAATCTAGCTCTTTGCCATCATACACAAATACTTTTTTGTAAAATGGCGAGGTGCGTAGGATTCTAGAATCTAGCGGAAAGAGAATGTTTGTAGCTGTATGTTCTGGCAAAAGTGTTTTCATATCTTCACTTAATCTATACGCACTTATTTTATCTGCTTCAATATAGGTAAGCTTAGAGGCTGGGAGGCTAAAATTTACATTATTATGCGGAAGCTCTTCTAGGAGTTCAAAAAGCAATGTCCCTGCGGTTTTGACACCAAAAATGTTAGGATTTGGTTTGCCTGTAAAGTTTCCAGCCCAAACGACAATAGTATATTGTGGGCTACAACCTGCTGCCCACGCGTCTTTTCTCCCATAGCTTGTGCCACTTTTCCACGAAAAAGCCATTTTTTCTCTGTGATAGTCTAAATCCCCCTCGCGTTTTAGCTCTTTAAGCGTTTGCAATGTGAGATATGCGCTACCTTGCGTGATATAGGACTTTTCTTGCTTTTTCTCATAGGGCAATGTCGTGTATAAATCCCCAAAATAGCCATAATTCCCTAGCCCACGATATAATCTTGCGATTTGTAGCATATTCATCTCTTTTGAGCCAAGTATGAGCGATAATCCATATCGTGAGGCATTGCTAGGATTAAGCCCTGCCATATCTTGCAAGGCAAAGAAAAATTTTTCATACCCATAAGTTTGAAGCAATCTAACAAAAGGGACATTGAGCGATTTTTGTAAAGCAGATTCAGCGGTGATTAACCCTTGAAAAGTTTTATTGGCATTTTGTGGCTTGAAGTTGGAGAAAAACATCGGCACATCAACAAGCAAACTTTGAGGAGCAATAAGCCCTTCATCAATGCTTAATGCATATAAAAATGGCTTAAGCAAAGAGCCGGGCGAACGCAGGGCGACCACACCATCAATCTGCCCAAAATTCTCTATATCTAAAAAATCCTGCGAACCGATATAGCTTAGAATCTCACCACTTTTGGTATCAACAACAAGGGCAGCGAGATTTAAAATCCCAAGTGAAAGAAGCTTTTTATGATAGAGCTTAATTTTAGATTCTAATCTTGCTTGAATCTGCTTATCAATTGTGCTTGTGATATTGCTTTGTGTGCTTTTTTGAATAAGCTTTAAGCTCAAGTGTGGGGCGAGATTTTTAACAGGCTTTCTACCCTGTGGGATTGGCTCTTTAAGGGAAAGATGAAGGATTGTCTCATCAAAATAGCCAAGACTATGGAGCTTATGAAGAAGCACATCGCGTTTCTTTTGTAGAATCTGTGAATTTTTATGAAGATTAAATAAACCCGGTGCATTTGGTAAGATAGCAAGGAGGGCAGATTCAGCCCAAGTGAGCTGTGTAGAATCTTTGCCAAAATATAAGAGTGACGCGGAGTGATAGCCGATAATATTGCCACCATAGGGTGCGTTATTAAGATACATCGCTAGAATCTCATCTTTATTGTAGGCAGATTCAAGAGCTAGAGCTTGGAATATTTCATTGATTTTGTTGGCATAGGTGCGTTTTGGCTTGAGATAGAGCTTAACTACTTGCATACTAATCGTGCTGCCCCCACTGCGTTTTGTTTGAGTGAAGTTATTTTTCACACTTCTTAAAAGGGCTAAAATATCAACGCCAAAATGTTTAGAAAATCGCTTATCTTCATAAGTAAGAGCGGCAATTTTTAGTTTATTTGGCACAGGCGTTGGGGATTTGAGATGCCACTGCTCTGCTTGATTTAAAAAAACGCTTAAGATTCTGCCCTGCCTATCAAGCACACTTTTGCTATAAACAGATTCAAAAATATCAGCCCTTGAACTTGGCAAGGTGTGTAAAAACTGCACATATACACCTAGCCCATAGAGACAAAAAAGCAAGAGAAAAACTAGGCATAGCACAAGGGCTTGTTTAAAAATAGCACCTAGTTTTTTCACGGCTTAAGCTATTTGACCATAACAGGCATAGAAGCCGTATTTGCCCTAAAGCTATTATCATACATCGCCTCTGCAGTCGCAGGTGGCAAAAGGTAGCTTCCGGGCGTGATGGTATTAATCTTTACAAACATTTTGCGTGATTGGCTATGAAAATCTAAAAACCACATTATCTTGTCATCGCGAATATCAGTGTAAGTGATATGATCATCGCGGACAAAATCAGGTAGATTATCATCATTAAGCCTTGTGTTTTCAATCTCCCAGCCGCTTGGGAGATTCTGCGTAATAGCGACATTTCTAACACTCACAGGCGTATTGCTATCGGCATTTTTTAGACTTAGCACAAGATAAAAGCTTTGTCCCGAAGTAAGAGTGCTAACATCAATGGGTTTGCCATTTGCATCTAAAAACTCCCTATCAAGGGCGATTTTATCCGCACTTGCTTTAATGTCAGTTTCTTGCAAGATTCCATCCCATATATGATTAACATAAAGTGGAAAATCACTTTGAGAAACAAACTCTGCTTTTTTACCATTAAAAGGCAGTCTTATAGAATCTGCACTCTCATAGCTTTTGCCATCAAATTTAAAGCTAAAGTTTTTTGCCTCTTTTTGCTCTTTTGGTATTGTATTGGCAATGGCAAGGAGCGAGTAGCCAAGCGTTTGGGTGCTATACCATTTATCGCTTTCAAGCTGCCCTAAAATATAGGAGAGAAGTTCTTTGTGCGGAGTTCTGTAAATATCACCATAAGCGTTTAGAATCATCGCATCATCACGCAAGGTTGAGCCATAGCTAAAGTCATAATATGAGCTATCGCGTTGCTTTGCTTTGGTGGGCAAATCTTTTGTAATTTTATGAGCGATTTCTTCCATTCCTGCAAGTTTGTAAGCCGCAGCAAGAAGCCATTTGTCGCTAATTTCAAGCTTTGATAGGTGATGTTCATATACATTGTTGAGTAGCCCAATTTGTGGCTCACCAGCCAAGGAGAGTAGATAGAGTAAATACACACTGCCATTTGCTTGAGCATTGTAAATAGCATAGTTTATCCACTTTTTTAGCACACTTTCAGACACATAATAGCCTTGATTTTTAGCTAAGAGTAAAAAATGTCCCGCATACGCACTTCCCCAAGAATCTGATTTAGACTCACCTTGCCAATATGCAAAACCACCATCACTTGTTTGGAATGTGCTAATGCGTGCGATTCCAGCATTGATATTTTTTACAATACTTGGCTTGTCTATGAAGTCCGCTTCGCTCAATACGCTTAAAAAGAGTTGAGGCATAACGCTTGAGGTAGTTTGCTCAATACAGCCATAAGGGTAACGAATAAGCCAACTTAAGCGATGATCTATACTCATAATAGGCTTTTGGCTCACTAGAATATAGCTAGATTCTGAATCTTTTATATAGTTTTTGGGATTTTCTAGGCTAAGTTTTTGCTTAGATGGAAGTGTATGCTTTTGGCTTATGGTCGTGTAGGGATTATTTGGCAAAATATCAATGTGCGTTACATCACTCATTTTAAAATCCCCATTTGCTAGGCTGATTTCTATAAAATCCTCTCCTATACTATCTTTACTCACTTGTGCGTTGATTTTAACAATTTGAGATTTTTTATCTTTAAATTCCAAAGTGATGTTGTTTTTCTCAAGCTTGATTTTTTCCCCACTTTTAAGTTTCAGTGTTGTCTTACCGACATTTTCTCGTGTGGGCAAAACTTCAATGGCAAGTTCAAAACTATCACCTATCTTTAAAGAACGCGGCAGGGTTGGGAGCATTACCACAGGAGCACTCACCTTCATATTTTGAGACTTAGCGCCATAGGCTTTTTCATTCACACCCACCGCCATAATACGCACACTTCCCATATATGCGGGCATTGTGTAGCTAAACTCGGCATTGCCATTTTCATCACTCATCACGGGCTTAGAGTAAAATACCACAGGTTTAAATCTTTGTGCTTGATTCAAATCTTTGCGATGTGATGCACCAACAAACTCATCACCCCCAACTTTTAGAATCTGGTGCATTGTGCCAATGTCTCTGCTAATGATAAGGTCATAATTATCAAAAACTGAAAGGGCAAAAGCCATTTTTTGATAGAAATACGCCCACGGATTTGGTGAGACAAAGTCTGTGAGATTAAGTAGTCCTTCATCAACAATAGCAAGTGTGTAGGCACTCTTTTGTTTTTGTGCGTTTGAAAGCTTGACTTTAAACTCCGTATTTGGACGAATAGAATCTGGAGCTTGTATATCTAAAGAAAGCTTAGATTCTGTATTTTCAACCATAATAGGCAAGACGCCATAAAGTCGCTGTGAGCGATCATTATCAAGTGTTGCATAATTTTGCAATAGTGTAATGGCGACATATACATTTGGAGCAAAGCTCTCTTTTAGCGGTAGTTCAAAGCTCGTTTGCCCCTCTTGTGTATCAAGCCAAAATTTTTGCAAAATAGTATTGCCCCTCACAATACTTATAAGAGCTTTAGAATCCTTGGCACTTTCAAAACTGATTTTAGCCTTTTCATTAGAGAGGTAGTTTTGTTTATCACTTTTGATTTGAAGCTGTGTGAGCTTTGGTGCGTCTGTTGGCTCTCCGCTTTCACTTGCATAGAGGATAACAGCACTCTTTTGATGATTACTCTCATCTTCCACTTCTATGAAAAGCTCTCCATTTTGATGTGGTGTGAAACGCAATAAAGTAGGCTCAAGGGCTGAAGTGAGTTTGCCTTGTTTAATCAATTTGGTATTTTTATCTTGTTTAAAGGAGCGTAAAAACTCATTATAGCTATCATAATCCCACCACCAAGAATAGCTATTTTGATAGATTCTATAAGTGAGTTGGCGATTTGGCAAGGGCTTTTGCGTATCGTGAGAAAGCACAATAACGGGCAGGGCAATTTCATTATTAGCACTTATATAAGCTGATGGTGTTTTTATCCCCACAAAGCTATCATACAAGGCTATATCAATCATTTTTCTTGCGCTTACATAGCGTCCGCCGTTTTCAAAGACTTTTGTATGAATAAAGGCACGAAGGTTTTTATTAATATCCTCTAGGTTCTTTAAACTGAAAGATTGAGATGAGAAGCCCTTTGCATCTAATGTGCCTTCCTGCCCATCATTAAAGCTATACTGCAAAGATGAGGGGTGAGTGAAAGTATAGTTTGGATACGCTTTGGCGGAGAAATTTACTCCTTGCACATAGAGGTCGCTTTCAAATTTTAAATCCGCCGCAGGTGCGCCAAAAAGATAGCTTGAATTTATGTCATAAAAGAGTGTTTTGTCATTTTTTTGTAAGGTTTGGAGCGAAAGTGTATCAGGACTTAGAATCTCCGCTCTTATGCGACCTGGCACAACACTTTCTATTGAGAGATTATGCCAAAACTCCGCATTGCCGATTTTGAGCTTTACTCGCCAGATTCCCGTTGGGGCTGATTTTTCACTCTTAAAATCATAATGGTAAAGCCCAAAAAGCTGCTCTTTTAGCATAAAATCTTCAAGCACAACTTTGCCTTGTGGAGAAGTGATAGATATACTAATAGGGTGGGTTATGCTTACATTGTTTGAACGAGCGATAATATTGATATGAGCTGTATCACCGGGACGATACACACCCCTATCGGTGTAAATATATGCATTGACATTGCTTGTAGATTCTAATCCTTGTGTGTCAAAGCCCTCCAAACTTAAAGGCGAATTGAGCCGCAAAATAGTCGTATTTTTGCCTTGAGTAGCATTAAGATACATAATAGTATTGGCATTTTCAAATGTGCTTAAACCCTGTGCGTTACTTGTGGATTTAGCAACGATTTGATTTTTTTGATTGATGGCATTGATTTGCACTTGAGGCAAGGGCTTATTACTTGCAATATCAAGGGCTAGGACTTCAAGCTTGTTATCAATCTGTTGGGCAAGCAAAGCGATATTTGAAAAAATGAGATGTTTTTGAATCTTGCCAAATTGATTAAAAAATTGCTCTTGCCTCCAGCTAGAAGTATCTTTGGGAAAGTCATAATCCACCCCATCTTTATCAAAGCTTAACTCAAGGATAAAAATCCCCTCATTTGCTTTAAGGGCTGAAAAATCAAGCTGTGTTTGAATCCACTGATTTTTTTGCATATTGAGTGCAAAGTCTTGCTCAAAGACCACATCGCCTAGCCTTTCAAAATCCGCATAGATTCCAAAATCTTCATAATCCGCCCAATACTCATAGTCCGTGTTGTCTGCATATTTTGTGCTACCGATGAGATTTTGCTTGTGCAGATAGGCTGTGATGTTGTTTGGATAAATTTTGCTTATTTTGAGTTTGACTTTTTTGACATTCATACTTTTAAAGGCGATTTTTTTCTCCGCTTGACTTGGGAGAAAGACCCCTTGTTGTGAAAACACAATAGAAGGGGCGATTTGATTAAAAACAATCTGCTCTTCTTTAGAATCTTTTAAACGCGATTTATCCACTGCAGCAATGCCTTCTTTGACTTTCAAAGTATAGTTTTGTGTGATATTAAAAGGTGCGTAAATTTGTAAGATATTGCCTTGTATGATGGTGGTTGTCTTAAGATTCGGGCTTAGAGAGATAAAATCTTTTATATCTTTATTATCCGCTAAGGGCTGTGAAAAATGCACCTGAATATGGGGCTTTTCACTTGAAATAGCTTGTATATCTATAATCTCTAAGCCCTCACTCACGCGTTCATAGTGCAAAACCTCATCTTTTTGCAATCCAAAATAATCCGCTTTGAGCGTGAGCGTATAGCGTGTGGGCTTATCTGTAAGGGCGAGACTTTGAGATTGGATAAGCAAAAAGCTATCATAAGTGTTAAAACCTATGCTAAATTCCAACTCCTTGCCACTCTCATCTTGTAGCGATATGGCTTTGCGTAATGTATCAAAATCCTTTGTTTCACTTGCCTTGACAAGTGGCGTAATGACAATGGGCTGGGAAAAGCTCACATTAAGCTCAAAGTTAAAACTCGTATCGCTTATGAAGTTTGGGGCAAATTGCGAAGTGTGAATCTGTGTAGGCAATGTGTGAAACTCAAGATTAAGCGTGTCTTTAAGGCGGGAGCTTTCAAGCTTATCAAGTTTAATCTCAAGCTTGTAATTGGCATTTGGCTTTAAAGCCCCTTGTGGAAAAACTATTGTCAGCTCATAGGGGGAAAGATAGCTATATTGTGCAAAAATAGATTCACCATTAAGAATAATCTTTTTATCCGCTTCAGTGCTTGGTAACACCGCCTTCAAGGCTTGTGTGCCATTTTCAAGTGTGGCATTCTCTTCTATAATAGACTCATTAAAAGTGATTGTTACAGAATCATCAGTGCGTATCTCTTGGGAATAAGAACTCACCGATTTATTATCCGAACACGCTAGGGCAAAAAGAGCAAACAAACTGATGACAAAAACAAGCACAATGCGGGAGATTCTACCAAACATACAAAGCTCCTAAATGTTGGGGTGATCTTGAGAATAGAGCCTGTATTATACAACAAAAAAAAAAAAAACAAAGGCAAGGTTTGAGTGAAAAAATAACAAGGCTACAAAAAAGTATTGCGTTCAAAAAAGCCTTGAAAATGCGGCATAAAGCTAAATGGAGCATTGCTCTTAAAATGATAATCACTCCCTTGAAAGCTAAAGCGGAGAGTGTAGGCGTTAAGACATAAAAAGGGAGCGCCAAAAAGGGCTTGATGTTGGCTTTGGCTAAGATGTGGCGTTTCAAGGTAGAATCTGCTCTTTTCCTCACTCACGCCATAAAGGGGGTCGCCTAAGATTCTATGCCCTATATACGCACAATGCAAACGGATTTGGTGTGTCCTGCCTGTAAGGGCTAGAGCGTAAATCAGTGTAGAATCTTTATAATAAGCTAGGGGGCGGATAAGAGTGTAGCTTTCTTTGCCTTTTTGACTAATGATGCTTTTAACAGATAAATCCCCTTTTTGTTTTTGTGTCATTATGGGCTTATCAATAAGAATCTCCCGCTTCACTCTGCCTTCCACAATCGCACAATAGCCCTTAGAAATGGCACGATTTTGCATAAGTGATTCTAGAATCTTTTTACTTTTTGGGTTAATGGAGCATAGCACAAGCCCACTTGTTTGTTTATCAAGGCGGTGCAGGGCATTGGCGTGTGTGCCAAAGCGGGATTTGAGAATATCATTAAGCGAATAGTGATAAAAGCGTCCTTTTGGGTGAGTTAGGAGATTATGCGGTTTGTCATAAAGGCAAAAATCATCATTATAAAAAAGTGGTTCAATATGTGGTAAGTGTGGAATGGAGCTTGGCACAAACTCACTTAGCTCCACATCACCACAAATCTTTTCAGCCTTGCTGATGGGGCGATTATTTTGCATAAGGCGGTGTTTGTCTAGGATTTTTTGTGCTTGGGCTTGTGTGTATCCACGCTCACGCATAAGCCACAAAAAAGCCAAAATAGGCTCTTTGATATGATAGGGCGTATTGACAAAGGGCATTAGTTGAGAATTCCTAAGAGTTTATTTTTGAAGTTTTTATACATTTTGAATCTTTTATAATGAAAACAGGCATTATAAAGTGCAATGCTATGTTTTTTAAATGCACCATAGAGTTTGAGCCCCCATATCCCAAGCCCACAAGCTATAAGAGTAAGCAAGATTCCAGCTCCACAGCCCAGCACAGAATCTAACAAGGTAGAATCTCGCCCATTATGCAAGAAAGTAAAAAGTTTATCATACATACCAAAAGCCCCGCAGATTCCACTTGTAAGTAATATACCACCCCACCATACAAAGCCCACGCCATAGCCAACTATGACTTTCCATAAGCTTATAGTGTGTTCTTCTTTTGCAAAAAGTTTTGCTGCAAGATTGCCACAAAGCAGGGGCGGGAGATTCAGTAAAAAGCTCAATGCCACAAGAGGCAAACAAATGCTAAAAGTCCATAGGCTAAGCAAAAAGCTTTGTGGGTAGATGGGAGCTTTTTTGTAAAGTTTAGGTAGGGGTGTTTTGCGGTAAGTTTGAGCGAGATTCACAATCTTTGTAAATGTGCTTGAAACTTGAGCTGTATTTTGCAAGGATTTGAGCCAAACGAGATTAGCATAATAGTCCGTGAAAGCGGTATTTGAGCTTAAGAAACTTGCTAAAAAATGTGCAATCTCTTGTGATTCTTGGCTGTCATATTCAAGCAGAATCTGCTCTAATTTTTGGCTAAAGAGTGAGTGGAGACTTGGCAAATCCATATCCTGCGGACAAATAAAAGGCTCATCATATACCACAAATGCCTTGCCACCAAGCAAAGTAGGCTCATCGTAAAAAACGCTCATAGGCAGGATATAAAGGGGGGTGTAGGGTGATTGTGAAATTTCCAAACGAGTTTTTTGACTCATTATCGCTAGTCTTGCAGCTCCTTGCTCAAAGGGCAAATGCTTATGACCTAGTGAGCTTGTGCCTTCAGGGAAAACACAAAGAATCTGTCTATTTTGCAAGACTTGCACGCAGGTTTTTAGGGCGTTGAGATTAGCTTTTTTATAATGCAATGGGTCATCTTTTTGCCGTGTTATGGCAATGCCCGGAAAAATCGCTCTAAGCCACCAAAATTTATGCAGCTGCTTTGCCATCATAAAGACAAATCGTGGGATAAACCGCCCATACACCCACCCATCAAGCGCGCCATTGCGGTGAGAAAGCAAGGCAAGATAACGATGCGTAGAATCTAGCCTTATATCTTTTGTGTGGGGTAAAATGCGTGGGTGTGGGGCTTGTGGATTTTGCTGGGTTGCTAGATTCTGTGTGCTGTGTAGATTTGCAGGGGCGGGTTTGTCGCTTTGTAATTGTGTTTGTTGTGCTTGGGTGTGTGTGGAGCTAGAATCTTGTGGTGTGAGATGAAAATCTTGTGGAAAAACATCACGCCACGCGATGAGCTTTACCTCACGCAAATAAGTGAGATGAAAAAGCCAAATAAAAATCTTAATAAATCTTTGTTGTTTCATTAGCGTCCCGCTCCCTTAGGGTAAATAAATTATACTGATACTAAACAATTTTGCACAACCTTTGAACTTGTTTGATGATTTGCAAATCGTGCATTTTAAGTTAAACTACCAAGCAAACATATAGAGTTTAAGATTCTACACCAAAAGCCTAACGCTTAAATCTCCCCTTGCTAAAATCAAGCAAATCCTGCACACTTTTTACCCTAAGAGGTAGCATATTCACAGCTATTTCAAAGATTCTAAAACTTGTGAGTGCATCAGCATAGGCACGATGGCTAACAGCTGTATTAATACCCAAAAATTCATTCAAATACGACAAGGCATAACGCTTTGAAAGAATGGTTTTTTTAGCTAAATCAATCGTGCAGAGCTTGGGATTAAGCAAACCAAAAAGCCCATTTTGTCGCAAATGGTAATCCAAAAAACTAAAATCAAAATTAACATTATGTGCCACAAAAATGCCATTACCCAAAAACTCTCTAAATGCACTAAGCACCTCTTTGCTTTTTGGGGCATTTTGTAAATCTTGTTGCCTTATACCTGTAAGCTGCGTGATATTCTCCGGCACACAAGGGGCATACACATAGCTTTCAAACTTTTCTAGAATCTTGCCATTTTTCACCCTCAATGCACCAATCTCTATAATCTCGCTACTTTGGGGTTTTGCACCATTTGTTTCAATATCCACAAAAACAAACTCCCCCTCCTGCCACGCTTGAAAAAATGTCGCCAAAGCAAAGCACAATTCCCCATTTTGCTTTTCTATATGTAACGCCCCACCAGCTCCCTTTAAAAGCTCTATTTCAGTTTCCACATCGGCATATAATCCGCCGATATTCTTCACATACATATAAAACTGCTTTTCATTCATTGGCGATTGTCGCAGTTTTTCAAAAAGCTGAGCGTAAGTCATCTAATACAGAATTTAACGCAAAGATTGTATTGCTTGTTTATAATCATTTGAGCCAAAGATATAGCTCCCAGCTACCACCATATCAATCCCAGCATTTTTTAACGCTGCAATATTTTTATCACTCACCCCACCATCAATCTCCAAAATGCAGTTAGGATTTAGCCTATCGCGGAGATTTTTGAGATTCTTAAGCTTTTTAAGAGAGCTAGGGATAAAGCTCTGTCCGCCAAAACCCGGATTCACGCTCATAAGCAACACCAAATCAACATCGGGCAAAATATATTCTAAATCCTGCTCGTTTGTGTGAGGATTTAGCACCACACCGGCTTTAATTCCCAAATCTTTAATCTGCCAAATAACGCGATGCAAATGCTGCACCTCTTCAATATGCACACTCATAAAAGCTGGTTTCAATGGAGCAAATAACTCCACAAAAAAAGGCACATTTTTTACCATAAGATGAATGTCTAATGGCTTACTTGAAGCCTTTGCGATACTTTTCACAATCATAGGACCCATAGTGAGATTTGGCACAAAATGCCCATCCATCACATCAATATGCACATAATCACACCCCGCATCACACACATTTTTCACCTCTTCGCCAAGCCTTGAAAAATCCGCCGATAGCACACTTGGGGCGATGAGAATCTCCTTGTTTTCTTTTGTTTGCATCTTTGTCCTTATAGCTTAAATATTAAAATCTTTATGCTATTGTAACACATTCAAACTCGTTTGCACTTTAAGGAACAATATGCCACACTCCCAATCGCCACAGATTCAAGATAAACCCACTTCACGCCTTTATGCGTATTTACACCCTTTTTCCCCCACACTTTTTTATCCCCTGCACTCCCTTCCTGCCCCGACAATCCCCTACAATCCTTGCGGACTAAAAATCCCCTACACCACCGGCTTTGATGCCACAAAACATATTTCTAATCCTAAGGCTATCGTGATTTTTATAGGAGGATTTTGCGATACGATTATGCGTGCGGTATTTAGGGAATTTGTAGGATTCAAAACAGAATCTTGCCTCAAAATCTATGCGAGTTTTAAATCACGCAGCCTTTTTGCTTTATGGCTTCCTGTCCTTATGGAGCAGAATCTGCCCATTTTTGTCATCACTCATTCGTGGGGTGCGAGTAATTTTTACAAAGCCTTATGCGATATACAAAGCTCTTGTAATATCTCCTTGCATTATCTTTTAACCCTTGATCCTGTGGGATTTACTTCCCACACACTCCGCCCTAATGGCATAAGACTTTGGGAAAATGTCTATATTAAAAACAAAGCCAAAAATCTCCGCAGACCAAATATTGTAGCCCTTATAGGAAGAGCTTGGAATGAGGTTACAATCAGTGATTATAATGCTTTCTTAGATTCGCCATATCATCACGCAAGCATTCATCAAATG
Organism: uncultured Helicobacter sp.; assembly: GCA_963559865.1. Taxonomy (GTDB): domain Bacteria; phylum Campylobacterota; class Campylobacteria; order Campylobacterales; family Helicobacteraceae; genus Helicobacter_C. The sequence continues at coordinate 8,133 of CAUWMC010000010.1, read as the reverse complement.
ATACAAGATTCACATTTTTATGAAGAACTTGACAATATCATCAAAGCTTAAAGCTAAAATGCTATAATCCCAAGATTTTAAACAAAAGGAATCTTATGATAAGCGTGATTATTGAAACTCTAAGAGAAGCTGCCCTGCGTATTGATACGCTTTTAAAAGATACCTCCACAAACTACCTTGAAAGCACAAATGCTAGTGGAGATTCACAGCTTGAAGTTGATGTGAGAGCTGATAAACTTTTGCAAGAAATGCTCCTAGAATTGCCTTGTGTAAAAGGTATTTGCAGTGAGGAACAAGCAGAGATTGTGTATTCTAAAAATACACAAGCCCCTTATCTTGTCGCTTATGATCCACTTGATGGCTCATCTTTGTTTGATAGCAACCTAAGCATTGGCACTATTTTTGGAATCTATAATGAAAAATTAGAAGCAGATTCACTTATTGCAAGTGGATATATCATCTATGGTGTTAGGCTTGAGATGGTCATAGCCCAAGAGCAAGTCCTACACTCTCGCTATAATGGCAAAATTTGGAAAAATCTAGGCGCATTGCAACTTCAAGCAAAAGGTAAATTAAACTCGCCCGGTGGCACACAAAAAAATTGGGAAGGCAAACATAAGGCAATGGTAGAATCCCTTTTTGCTCAAGGGTATCGTTTGCGATATTCTGGTGGAATGGTGCCAGATTTACATCAGATTCTCATTAAAGGTGGAGGGTTATTTAGCTATCCTTCAACAAGTGATGCACCACAAGGGAAGCTAAGAAAACTCTTTGAAGTATTCCCTTTTGCCTTTATCTATGAAAAAGCCGGAGGAATAGCTACAAATGGCAAAAAAAGACTTTTAGAGCTTAAAGTAGAACATCTCCACGACACCACGCCTTGCTTTTTTGGCAGCACTTATGAGATGAATCTTGTAAAGGAAGTCTATGAATGAGACATTAAGCACGGATATTTTTACACAAAGGCTTGAAGAGAAAAGTCGCATTTTACAGCAATGCCAACAAAGCAAATCTTTTACATCTTGCTCACAATGTGAGAGTTTTCTCCTTTGTCAAACACGACAAGAATATGTCAAAGCCGTGTATGAGAGTATGTCAAAAGGACAGCAAGGCGACTTTGACTTTAACTAAAACTAAAACAAAAAAGGATAAAAATGCAGCAAAAAACTTTCATCACCTCCCCTATTTATTATGTAAATGACATTCCTCATATAGGACACGCTTATACAACTATTTTATGCGATATGCTCAAAAGGTTTAGAATCTTGCAAGGTGAAGATGTGCTATTTCTTACCGGCACAGATGAACACGGGCAAAAAATAGAGCAATCCGCACAAAAGCACAATAAAACCCCACAAGCCTATGCTGATAGTGTGAGTATAAAATTTAAAGAGCTGTGGAATGAATTTGGACTCAATTATGATATTTTTGTCCGCACCACAGATTCTACGCATTGCCAAAGCGTGCAAAAAGCCTTTGAGATAATGTTTGAAAAAGGTGATATTTATAAGGGTAGCTATGAGGGAAACTACTGCATTTCTTGTGAGAGTTTTTTTACCCAAAGTCAGTTAGGGGAGAATCTTAGCTGTCCAGATTGTGGGAAACCAACTCAAATTGTGCAAGAGGAGAGCTATTTTTTTGCCTTAAGCAAATATCAAGACAAGCTGCTAGAGTTTTATGCACAAAACCCAAATATGATAGCCCCTGCATTTCGCCAAAATGAAGTGGTAAAATTTATAAGTGAAGGCTTAAATGATTTATCCATCACACGCACAAGCTTTGAATGGGGAATCCCACTGCCAGAAAACCCAAAACGCAATGATAGTAAAAAGCACATTATGTATGTGTGGCTTGATGCTTTGCTTAGCTATATCAGTCCGCTTGGCTATATGCAAGATTCTGCAAAGATGGCTTATTGGGAGAATGCTCTGCATTTTGTAGGTAAAGATATTTTACGATTCCACGCTGTGTATTGGATAGCCTTTTTAATGAGCCTTGATCTGCCCTTGCCAAAGCATATTTACGCACACGGCTGGTGGACCAAAGATGGTGCAAAGATGAGTAAAAGTATCGGTAATGTCATCAATCCAAAAGAAGTCGCACAAGCCTATGGTATAGAATCTTTGCGATATTTTTTAATGCGTGAAATGCCTTTTGGGCAAGATGGGGACTTTAGCCAAAAAGCTTTGATTGAACGCATTAATGCCGAGCTTGGCAATGATGTGGGGAATTTGCTTAATCGCCTTTTGGGTATGAGTGAGAAGTATTTTTCACTCAAAGTAGATTCTAAAGATGTGAAAAAGTTTTTTGCCGCAGAATTAAACGAGCTAGAAAACATCATTGATCGCACACAAAAAAAAATGCAGACTATGCAGCCACAACGCTACATTGAAGAGTTATGGGCTGCCTTTAGCCTAGGTAATGGCGTCATCACAAAATATGAGCCTTGGAATCTTATTAAAAATGCAGAGCAAGATAAGGCAATGGCATTACTAGGGCTTATTGCTAATATTTTAGCAAAAGCCTCTTTACTTCTTTATCCCATAATGCCACAATCTGCTGAGAAAATCGCTTACGCCTTATCTTTTACAATCAGTCCAGATTCTTTTGCCACACTCATTAAGCAACACGCTCTGCTTGATAATCTAATCCTTCAAAAAATCCCTCCACTCTTTCCGCGTATAGATTCACCCCTTATGCCTGAATCCACACAAGAACACATAGAATCTAAACCTTTAGATTCTAAAACGCAGGGCAATCAAACAGAATCTGCAAATATTGCAAATCTTATTGATATTAAAGATTTTAGTAAAATTGACATACGCGTTGGAAAAGTCATAGAGTGCTGTGCGGTAGAGAAAAGCCAAAAACTCCTAAAACTTATGGTGGATATTAATGAGCCAAAACCTCGTCAAATCATCTCTGGTATCGCACAATACTACAAGCCTGATGAATTGCTTAACAAGCAAGTGTGCATTATTGCTAATCTCAAACCTGCCAAACTGATGGGGCTTTTGAGCGAGGGAATGATACTTGCTAGTAAAGACGAAAATGGCTTATCGCTGCTCTGTTTAGATACTCCGCGTGAGAATGGGAGCAAGGTAAGCTAGATTCTAGTCTATAAGGACATTTTTTGAGAGTAAATGAAGTTGTAGAAATCACTAAAGGAAAGTTGCTAAGCTCACCTTCCATAGCGGAATTTTCACGCATTATCTGCCATATAGAGCAGATTCAAAGAGGTGATTTATTTATCGCTGCTGACCACACACAGATTCAACAAGCTATTGAATCTGGGGCGTATGGGGTGATTTATGATAATCCACAAATAGCAATAACTGATGAAGAAATAGCGTGGATTTTGGTAGAAAACCTTCAAGATTCTCTTATCCGCCTTATCCGCTACAAACTCCTTGCTAAAAATGTTACGACCATTTCGCTTAGCCCCGTTGAAGAGGCTATCGCAAAAGAGATTATTGATGATGTATCTGTGAAGTTTTCTTCACATAGCTTAGAAGATATTATTGAGCTATTTAACAATGATGAAGTGGCTTTTATCATCACACATAATCAAAATGTGCTTGATATCAGCTTTGAAGTGGTTAGCTCTAGTGTGCCTTCACAGCGTCCGTTTTTACTGCTTTCACACACGCTTTTTGATAGCACTATTTTTTACAAAAGCACCCATTATCGTATCAATCTTCCCAAAATATTTTTTAATGAATTAAGCTCCGTGCTGAATCTTTGTCAAACTCGCCAAATTAGCCACGACCTCGCCCGTTTTAAACATATCCCATATTTTAAGCCTAATTTTCTTAACGCCTTTGGCAAGGTTATTGAATATGGTCAAGCCGCTAAGGTTGCCATTGCCGAAGAGGATATAGAGCAGTTTAAAAAATATATGGCTTATATTGCTAATAATGCCGCGTGGGGGAAATTCCTCTTCCTTGTGCCTTTAGTGTATTTGGAGCTGTTCAACCAAATTGCTCAAACTTTTGCCTACAACACACAAGAAGAATTATGCGAATATGTCCGCACACAAAATTTTAATTTTGCCCTTGTGCTAGGCATTAACGATGAGACACTCACCAATGCGCTCAATACAAATCATAGGCAAATAAAAGAGCTGGATTTATTTTCAAATTTGTGGGAGCAAGAAGCACAAAATCCACAAGAAGATTCTCTATGAGCGAGTTTGAAGAGTATGCTAGAGCTAAAGCTCAAAGCATACTAAAAGCTAAAAACATCGCTCCCTTACTTGAATCTATTGCTACTTTGCCTCATATCCCCTCATCTCTACATAGTGATAATGGAATCCACATTACCGCTATTGATCCGCATCTAAGTTTGCAATATAGCCAAATGCTCCACTCCCTTGCGCTGCAGCTTAAGCCTTGGCGTAAGGGTGGATTCCACCTTTTTGATTTGCATATTGATAGTGAGTGGCAGAGCTTTATCAAATGGCAGCTTCTCGCTCCACATTGTGAATTAAGTGGTAAGCATATTGCCGATATAGGCTGCAATAATGGCTATTATATGTTTGAAATGCTTTTGCATAAACAAAAAATGCTAAATTTTTATGAGGATTCACATCTAGCCTCTAATTTGCCAAAGTCAATCACCGGCTTTGACCCAAGTGGAATCTTCAAATGTCAATTTGAGTTTTTAAACCACTTTATCAAAGCTCCCATTGATTTTGAACTTTTAGGCGTGGAAGATTTGCCTTTGTATTGTCAATCACGCAAGAAGGCTTTTGATGTGATTTTCTGCTTAGGCGTTTTGTATCATCGCCTTAGTCCCATAGAAACACTAAAGTCTCTTTCTCAAGCCTTGGAGCGAGGCGGAGAGCTTATCCTAGACACACTCATTTATGAATCTAATCAGGAGCTATGTCTTAGCCCATCAAAAAGTTATGCTAAAATGTCAAATGTTTATTTTATCCCAAGTATCCCTACTTTGCAGGGTTGGTGTGAAAGGGCAAAGCTTAAACATTTTGAAGTCCTAGCCCTTATGCCTACTACCACACAAGAGCAGCGACAAACACCTTGGGTAGATTCTCAAAGTCTTGAAAGCTTTTTACAACAAGATAAAAGCCTTACCATAGAGGGCTATCAAGCACCGATACGAGGATATTTCAAACTTAAAAAGGAGTGAAAATGACAGATGATGGCTTGAATGAAGAAAATGTCCATATCCCCTTAGAAAATGATGATTTGCAAGTTTGCACCTCAATGCCCGCAGGCATTGTTGGAGAGTTGGTTGAGCTTTACCGAGACAGGGCGATTGTGCGATTTCACCCAAATGAGCGTATGATTATGGATGAAAGCAAAATGATTCACGCTGGATTTGTCTTTAATGCCGCGAGTTTTGCCGCAATGGCAGCGATTAATAAAAAATATAGTGTGCTTATTGCTTCAGATGTGAAGTTTCTAGCTCCCATTGAGCTTGGTCACGAAGTGGTATTTAAAGCCCAAGCCGTGCAAAGCGATACAAAAAAATGTGAGGTCAAGGTTGAAGGCTTTTTGCTAGATATTAAGATTTTTGATTCACTCTTCCACATCGCTGTTTTTGATAAAAAAATATTTAAACTTCGCTTCAAAGATGAGTAGATTGTGCCTAATTATTATCATTTCTTCTATAAAATTAAAAAATTAAGTTTCTTGTATTTTTATCTTAATTTATACTTAAGGAGTTAGTATGGGCTTTTTTAATCGTTTAAGTATCGGTGCAAAACTTATCTTTGTTATTTCATTGATTGTCGCATTTTGTATTGCAATAATGATTTTCATCGTTTCACACACTGCGTCAAATATCTTATCTAATGAAAGTGATAAGCTTCTTACCAACACGGCAAACCGCTACAAGAATCTCCTTGAAGGCACAGTTACTGAAATTTTTGCCACAACCATCAGTGCTGAGGCAAGCATTAATGCAACTCTTGGCGAAAAAGGTATGCTCAACGAAAAGACACTTATGGAAGTTTTAAGTAAAGTTGTTGATGCAAACCGCTATTCTGTGGGTGGTTTTATCATTATGAGTAAAGATTATACAAGAGAATTTCTCTCCCAAACCTCACGCGTATTGCCAAGTGGAGAGTTTGCCACTCTAGCCATTGATACGAACCCGGGAGTAGGCGGGGTAGAGCTATCAACTTTTTCCAAAGAAATTTTCACTCAATTCCCAGAAATTCTTCCTGCACTTTCAAGCAATACAATCGGTATGACAGATTCAAAAGAGATAAACATTAACGGGAGCAAGTTTTATATCAAAGCTGCTATTGTCCCCATCATCTATAAAAATAAAGTTCTAGGCATTATAGGCAATTTTCTTAACCTAGAAGATATTGAAACTCGTTTAACTGATAGCAAGCTTGATGTATTCAAACACGCACAACGCTTTGTAATTAACGCTAATGGAGAGGTTATATTTAATAGTGCCATAGACCAACAAGCCGCCACCCGTCTCAAAGATATGCGTGAGCTCAATCCACACCCAAGCTCGGCTGCTATTGTTGAGGCAGCAAAGAAGCTTGAAGATGGAATCTTAACTTATACAACACTCCACGGGGAAAGCTCAAAGTCAGCAATTGCCTCATTTGAGCTATGGCCCGGAACAAAACAATATTGGAGTGTCATCTCACTCGCTCCTTTTGAATCTATTGAAGAGCCTATCAGTAGCTTGCAGCTTGTGCTAATCTCTGTAGGAGTGGCAGCCATCGCCTTAATATCTCTCATTGTATTTATTTTTATCCGCACAACAATGGTCAGCAGAATCCAGCACATCTCCCACACCCTCTTTGAATTCTTCAAATACCTTAATCATCAAAGAAAAGATGCTCCACATCCTTTAAAGATTGTAGCTCAAGATGAATTAGGCGAAATGGGTAATAAGATTAACGAAAACATAGAAAAAACAAAACTAGGCTTAGAATCCGACCAAGCTCTTGTAGCACAATCTCTCCAAGTCATAGATAGAGCAAAACAAGGTTATGCTGATAGCCTTATAGAATCTAAAGGCAGTAATCCACAGCTGAATAATCTAAGAGATTCTGTAAATGAACTGCTTAAACTCTTAATGACAGGTGTAGGAAAAGATTTAAATGAGATTAATCGTGTATTTGAATCTTACACAAGACTAGACTTTACCACAGAAGTAAATAATGCAAGTGGTAGAGTAGAAGTTGTTACTAATACTCTAGGAGAAGAGATTAGAAAAATGCTTCATACAAGTTCTAGCTTTGCTCAAAATCTTAGTGAAGAAGCAAAAGCATTAGCAGAAGCAGTAAATAATCTTACAAACCTTACTAACTCTCAAGCAAGTAGCCTAGAACAAACAGCTCAAGCTGTAGAAGAAATCACTTCATCTATGCAAAATGTCAGTGGTAAGACAAGTGAAGTCATACAACAAAGTGAAGATATTAAAAATGTTATAGGCATTATTAGAGATATAGCAGACCAAACAAACTTACTTGCTCTTAATGCTGCTATTGAAGCAGCAAGAGCAGGAGAACACGGAAGAGGATTTGCTGTTGTTGCTGATGAAGTAAGAAAGTTAGCTGAGAGAACTCAAAAATCTTTAGGTGAGATTGAAGCTAATACTAATCTACTTGTTCAAAGCATTAATGATATGGGTGAGTCTATAAGAGAACAAACAACAGGTGTAACTCAAATCAATGAAGCCATATCTCATTTAGAATCTGTAACACAAGAAAATGTAGAAATAGCTAACTCTAGTGCAGAGATAAGTGAGAGAGTAGATAGAGTAGCTAAAGATATATTAGATGATGTGAATAAGAAGAGGTTTTAGAGTAAAAGGGAGAGAAGCACTCCCTTTTACATTATTGGGAGGGAATATAAAAGATAGAATCTTTGGGGGTTATAGTGAAGATTCTCTATCAGTTTTAGTCTTTAAAGCCTTTTCTTTCTACTTCTTGCTTAATACTTCACATTTATAGGGCTTCATCACACTATCAATCCACTATAATTAAACAAATGCAATTTTAAACTGCACAAATTTTATAACATTGTGAATTTTAAGGCTAGAACTAGCTAGAATCCTAAAAACCAACACAAAATGTAACCTAGAATCTAAATTCTAAAAAATGAACTCTTAATCAATAATTAACGCCTTCCTTTT
>CAUWMC010000009.1:0-80779 GCA_963559865.1 uncultured Helicobacter sp. | reverse complement strand
GAGTAGATTCACCGCCCCTTGTAAATTTTCAGCCCTAAAGAATACCCAAGCGATAAGCACAAGCAGAAAAGTCATAAGCCAACCTAGAATCTTTGGAAACTTAAATTTTAGAATCTTACTCCATTTTTTACTCCAATATTGATGGATTACAAGGGCTAAGCCGTGTAAAGCCCCAAATATCACAAAGCCCCAGCCAGATCCGTGCCAGATTCCAGCGATGAGAAAAGTCAAAAATGTAGCCACCATCATTTTGGCAAATGTAGGATTCTTAAAAGCTCTAATCATAGGCGTATAGATATAAGTGGTGATGAAATTTGTAAGGCTTATATGCCACCTACGCCAAAAATCAGAAATATTACACGCTTTAAATGGGGAGTTAAAGTTGATAGGCAATTTGATATTAAACATAAGCCCTAATGCGACAGCCATATCACTATATCCGCTAAAGTCAAAATAAAGCTGAAAGGCATAGCATAAAATCGTTGCCCAAGATTCAAAAAAATTAAGAATCTCGCCATTTTCTACCACACTAAATCCAGCATTCGCCCATTGAGCAAAGCTATCGGCAATCACTACTTTTTTAAATAAGCCTATTGCAAAGAGAAACAGCCCAAGAGAGAGATTCTTATAGTTTAGAATCTTATTATTCGTATCGGCAAATTGGGGCATCATCTCCTTATGATGCAAAATAGGACCGGCAATAAGATGAGGGAAAAATGTAACAAAAAGTGCGTAATTTATGGGATTTCTCTCTTTCACCAAACCTTCATAGCAATCCACCAAAAACGCAATTTGCGTAATGGTAAAAAAGCTAATCCCCAAAGGCAACACAATATGAAGTAGCCCAATGTTACTGCCAAAAACTAGATTCACATTCTCTATAAAAAAGTCCATATATTTAAAAAAACAAAGTAGTGAGATATTAAAAATAAGTGCGATGTAAAGCAATTTTTTATTACTCAAAAATTGCACATTGCCAAGCTTTGCTTTTTCTTGAGCTTTTAGCATAAAGCCAGAAATTGTGTAATTAAAGCCAATGGAGAGTAGCAAAAGCGGCAGATACATAATATTCCAATATGAATAAAAGAATAAACTCGCAAATGTAAGCCATACAATAGACGCTCTATAAAAACCTTTGTGATTGAGTATAAAATACACACAAAACACCACAGGTAAAAAGGCAAAAATAAAGATATATGATGAAAATAGCATTAAAACACCTCTCCGCCAGATATGATGAGATTTTCACCATTAATGTAGTTAGATTCTCTGCCTAGCAAAAAGAGCAGTGCAGGCAGGACATCATCTATTGTAGCGTTGCGTTTAAGCGGGTGATTATAGGCGTTTAGCTCTATTATTTTTTCATTTATATTTGATAGAAATTTTGTTTCAATCATTGATGGAGAGATGGCATTAAATTGAATATTTTTGCTTCTATACTCACTTGCGAGCGATTTAAGTAAGCCTAAAAGTGCATATTTTGCTGTTACATAATGACTTAGCGTGGCAGGTGGCACGCCCATAGTGCAGCTTGAAAGCATAAAGACCACCTTTTTATCTCTCTCATCTTTTTTCTTTACAAGCTGCGGTATAAAGGCTTGAAGAATGTGAAATATGGATTCCAAAGAGATACTTAAATGTGTTTTATAATCCTCCCAAGCAAGTTTGCCAAAATGTGTATTGCAGATTCTAGGGGAAGCTAAATGAACGATCTTGTTAGGTATAGCTATGGTTTGAATATGTGCTATCATCGCTTGTATTTGATGTATATCACTCAAATCACATTGCAGTGGAATAATGTGCCTATCACTAAAACATTGTTGCTTGAAAACATTATTGCTATGATAAAGTGCAAAAATGGTAGCTTTAGAATCTAGCCTTTGAATAAGTGATACACCTACATCAGAACTTGCTCCGGTAATAAGAATGGAATCTTTCAATATTGTCCCCTTATGTTAAAATCTCTAGTGTAAAACACCAGCTTTGATATGTCCTTTGGCAATTTTAAATGGTTTTACCCCCCCCCCCCCCGTATTTTCAATAGCTACTTTAATAGTGATTTGTTTGTATGCTTCTTGCTTTTCTATCACTTTTCCTGTAATTTTTAGCATATCGCCGACATAAACAGGCTTTAAGAATCCAATAGCCACTTCGTGCAGTAGGCAAAACTTACCGGGGAGATATACACCTGCAAAGGTTGATAGAAAGCTTGCACTTAGCATTCCGTACGCTACGCGAGAATTGAAGCCATTTTGCCTAGCATAAGTAGAATCTATATGCAAAGGATTTGTATCATTGGTAAGTTGCAAAAATGTATCCATTTTTTCTTCACTCACACTAAATTCAAAAGTTTCTGTATGTCCTATGGCAATATCATCAAATGTGTAAGCATTCATTTTACACACGCTTTTTTGCAATAAGCTCTAGCATATCGCCGACATTTTTAAGCTCTTGTAATTCGCCTAATGCAAATTTAATGCAAAACTCTTTTTCAATAGCCGCCACTAAGTTAATATGACTTAAAGAATCCCATTCTTCAATATCTTCACTATGAGTTTGCTCTGTAATATTGAGTGTTTCATCATCAAAAATATCTCTAAAAATATCTTGCACCTTAGCGTGAATTGCTTCTTTAGTCATCATTTACTCCTATAAAATAATCTTTGGGCTTATACTTGTCTATATCAAGCTGCCAAATGCTATCATCGCCATTTTGTGCTTTCAAGCTAAAGCCAAAATCGCTATATAAATCCGCTACCATAGCGTTTTTCTGCGTTTTGTAGTAGTAGCCTATAAGTGTTTTCACACCCTTAGTTTTTGCGTGTTTGATAAGGGTATCAAGCATAGCATACTCCATTGTCCGCTTTAGGACACGGCAGCTCATAAGCCATAAATCAATATGTGCCGTTTTATCCTCTATTCTTGCGATGAGTAGGGCAATAAGCCCATTATCGCCAAACCTATCTTTTAGCCGTCCCTGCAATGTGATAAAGCTAGAATCTTTTGCTATGGATTCTAAAGTGGCTTGTGTATAGCGTTTAGTGGTGAGATTAAACTGATTTGTTTTGTTTGTCAGCTGTGCTATACGCTCCATAAATAGAGGGGAAAATGGAATAATCTGGGCTTTCATAGCAAGACTTTGAAGAAACTCGTTGTAGTTTGTAAATGCGCTTAAAGCCTCATCTCTTGCTTTGTTTTGCGTATAGTAGCTATTACGCTCTAAATCCTCTTGTGAGATAGAGATGCTTTCAAAATAGCCATTTTTATCAATATGTGGGATAAAATCTAGCACATCTACGCCAAGCATTTGAGGGACAGCTTGAGAATCTCTGTCAATTTGTTGGTTGTGAGATTCTGGGACTGCTACACTTGGCAAAGATTGTGAAACAAGATGTCTTTCAGTTGGGTTATCATCAATAAATACAAGTGTATTTAGCCCAATATTTAGCTCTTTAGCTATGACTTTTATATTCTCACTTTTTAGATTCCAATTTGCCTGAAAGCTCATAAAATCATCAAATCGCAAAATGGAGCTGGGGTGTGTGAAGCCATTTTTGGCATTTTCATATTCATTTTTAGAGCAGACACTGAGCATAATACCGCGATCTTTTAGCTCTTTAATGTATCTTTGAAAGAGTGTATAACTCTCTGCTAATGGAGTTTCTGTGCCTATATGTATGCCAGATAAGCCATCATCGCCTATCACACCTCCCCATAGCGTATTGTCTAAATCAAGCACTAAAGCCTTTTTATTGATACCAAAAATTGCTTTGATGATATGGCTTAGATTCCACGCTAGATGTGGTATGCACTCAAGGCTTAGGGCATATTTTGTTCTTGCATAGAGCGAAAAGTCATACCATTTTTCTAGTCCAAGACTAGCTGAAAGATAGCAAATATCGTGTATATAGAGATTTGGGGTTTCATATATCTTTGCGTGGATTTTCGCATTCAGCGTGTGGATATACTGCGTTTTCGCACTAGGCAGGATAGAATCAAGATTGCCATAGATTCTATACGGAGGCAATTCAAAATTATTTTGAATAATCGCACATTGATATGTATCGCTTAGACTTTGCCATACTTGAGTAAAAGTCGTCCATTCACTCTCGTCAAAACGCACATTAACAAAACTTGTGTGTATGTAGATAATATCTGGCTTAAAATCTCTCAAAGCTTTATTTTCAAAAACAGAATCTTCATAAAATTTATTATATTCACTTTGATAAAAATGCGGCACAATCCCGCAATCAAGCAAAAATAGCTCAAGCATATCACATACTTCTTGCGTGCTAGATCCACCCAAAATAGCAATATTTTTGTGTAAAGTGGATTCTGTATTCGTTTGTAAATTATCTAGCAAGTTTTTCTTAAGCGATTTTTTCTTACGCAAAAGCAGTGTAGAATCTAGCGGATAGGAAAAAAACATAAATATCCTTAAACCTATTTTGAAGAGTAGTGTAAAATTTGAAAGGTGCTAGGATACAAAAAAAAAAAAACAAAACAAGAGAGAAGAGGGCAAAAAGCGTAAAAGCTATGTAGTATTAAACATTAGTCTATTTTACCGCGATAATACTCCCAAAATTAACCCACTTAAACAATACCTCAATGCCGCTAAAGCCGACATTTTTTAGCAGTGCCATATTTTCTTCAAGGCTAAAAGGGATAAGCACATTTTCTAATGCTTCACGCTTTTTGCTAATCTCATATTGCGTGTAGCCCTGCTCCCTCTTATACCGCAAATACCGCTCTATCATCTGCCTATCAAGGATTCTGTGATGGCTTGTCATTTTTTCACTTACAATAAGAACCCCACCAGATTCTAAGGAATTATAAATCTTTTGAAGTAAGGCTTGACGCTGCATAGGGCGGATAAATTGTAAAATATAATTAGCTAGAACAATACGCGAAGAGTCAAAGTCATACCTAAGCAAATCCGCACATTTAAATTCAATCTTAGCACCATATGCCTTAGCTTTGAGCTTTGCCTTTTCTATCATCGCCTGTGAATTATCAATCCCCACTAAATGTGCTTGAATATTCTCGCTTTCTTTACACATAGCGTGATATAGAGCCAAAAGTGTGCTACCTGTGGAGCTTCCTAAGTCGTAAATAAGTGGGGATTGAGTGGAGGGCGATTCTTGACTTAAAGTATGGTGAGCTTTTTCATTGAGATTAAGCATACAAAAATCTACAATCAGCCCTAAAACTTCCTTGTAATGCGGGATTGAACGCTCAAGCATATCATCAAATACACTCGCCACTTGTGCGTCAAACTCAAACTGCTTACCAATATCTTGAGTAAAAATCTTATCTTTCATATTCTTTATTTTTGCGTATTTTTTGTGCCTAGATTCTGCTACTCTATACTTTTTTAGAATCTAGCTAAGATTTGCCATTCCATCAATAGGCGAACTCGCACTAGCATAGGCTTTGCGTGGGATTCTCCCAGCTAGGTAGCTCAAGCGTCCAGCTTGCACGGCGTATTTCATCGCTTCTGCCATAAGTGTAGGATTCTGTGCTTGTGCGATAGCTGTATTTGTTAAAACTGCATCAGCTCCAAGCTCCATTGCAATACTCGCATCACTGCTACAACCCACACCCGCATCAACAATCAATGGCACTTTTATGGCTTCTTTGATGAAAGCAATATTATAGCGGTTTTGAATCCCAAGCCCACTACCTATGGGTGCAGCAAGAGGCATAACCGCACTTGCCCCAGCATTTTCAAGCCTTTTTGCCATAATGGGATCATCATTTGTATAAGCCAACACGCAAAAGCCCTCTTTTGCTAGAATCTCTGTGGCACTAAGTGTTTCAAGCACATCGGGATAAAGTGTCTTTTGCGTATCGCCAATAATCTCAAGCTTAATAAAATCAATGCCTGTGGCTTCTCTCACAAGGCGAAATAGCGTAATTGCCTCTTTAGCATTTACACACCCTGCGGAATTTGGCAAAAACTGAATCTGCGTATCTTTGAAAGTTTCTAGGAGATTCTCACTCTTATTATCCATAATATTTACACGCCTTACCGCCACAGTGATAATCTCCGCTCCACTTGCTAAAGTCGCCTCTTTTGTCGTGGCAAAATCTTTGTATTTTCCACTGCCTACAATAAGACGAGAATTAAAAGTATGTTTGCCTATTTGCAATGTATCATTCATCATTTATCCTTTGTATAAGTTATTTTTTATGTAAAGTGCTGATAGCTTGAAACAAGTGATTTGGTGTGAGAGCAAAGTCTGCAATGTGTTTAAGGCATTTTTGTGCGGCAATGCTATGGGCTAAAGTGCCTTGCAAAGCCGAATCTAGCCCATTATACCCTTGAGCTAAAAGGGCGACAATAAGCCCACTTAGCACATCACCACTCCCACCTTTAGCAAGGGCATTAGAGCCAAGCGGATTGATATAAATATTTTGCGTCTTAGCAATAAAGACATTTGCCCCTTTGAGCAAAAGCGTTGTATGTGGGTATTTTTGCGTAAAATCTAGCATAGCTTGAATGCGTTTGCTAGGGTTATATTCCCCCAAGCCACAATGTTTTAACAGGGCATCAAACTCCTTTGGGTGAGGCGTTAGAACAATCTCGCGTGAAAAATCCAAAGTTTGCTGGGATAAACTCTTATCCAAAAAATCTTTAATCTTTGGTGTATGAAATACATCAGCATCAAGCACACAGGGCAGGGTAGAGACATTAGAGCTAGAATCTAGAAGAGATTCTAACACGAGGCTTGATTTTTCTATCCCAAGCCCCATACCCAATGCCAATGCGGTGGCATTTTCCGGCACATTTAAGCTTTGCATAAGGGCAAAAGGAATATGTAGATTCTGCTCTCCTATCACGCTTACTAGCCCCGCTCCAAAGTGCAGGGCTGCTTGTGCGCTCAAAATACAAGCACCAAGCTTTTCTCCAGCAAAAACGCCCAAATGTCCAAAGTCCCCTTTATGCGTATTTTGAAGTTTTCTATGTGGGAGCTTCAAATCGCTTGATTCTAGCATTTTGATATTTGAGCTGATTTGATAAAGGTTTTGGCTTATGCCAAGATTCCCGATGTGAAGCTGCCCCACACAATCTTTTGCCACATCGCTAAGACAGGCAAGGTTTATCGCTCCCATACAAAGCGTATGATGTGCCTTAAAAGCAGGAGTGCTAGATTCACTTAGCCCACTTGGCACATCACACGCCACGCATAAACGCGCATTTTTTTGGGCAGTGTGTAACACCTCAATAACATCACGCGTCAATTCACCCTTAAGCCCACTGCCTATAACACAATCCACCACAACATCACAAGGCAGAATCTTCTTAACAAACTTTATTTCACACGCTTTTGCTCGTTCATAATTTTTCACACACAAGGGAGACTTTGGCTCTTTGACTTGATAGATTCTAATATTGTATTCTCCGCTTAGACGCCTAGCCAAAGCATAGCCATCACCGCCATTATCTCCACCACCACAAAGAATGGTAATTACACTGCCTTTGTGTGTGATTTTAGCAATGAGTGATTCTAAGGCATTGGCAGCATTTTCCATAAGAATTTCAGGCGTAAGGTCAAATTTCTCACAAGCCCTCTTGTCTAAAAATGAAGTGCTTTGATAGACATTTTTCATTCTTTATGCTCCATATCTCGCACTCAAAGCTGCTGCAATGACACTAACCACATCATCTTCTGGTTTAGATTCTGGCTGGGGCATAAGCTCTTCAATCTTGCTTTCAATATATGAAGTATCAAAGTGCCCTCGCCTAAAATCCTTGTCATTACAAATATTCATCAAAAATGGAATAGTGGTTTTCACACCTTTAATGGTAAATTCACTCAATGCCCGAGAGAGCTTATTTACAGCGAGATTATAGCTTGAGGCTTTGACAATAAGCTTTGCTATCATAGAATCATAAAATGGTGGAATAACATAATCTTTGTAGATACAACTATCCACGCGGACAAAAGGTCCTAGAGCAGGGTAGTAGGTAGTGATTTTACCCGGATTTGGCACAAAGTCATTTGCCACATCTTCAGCATTGATTCTTGCTTCAATAGCAAAGCCTTGTGGGCGTATGTCGTGCTGTGTAAGGTCTAAAATCTCGCCTTGTGCGATACGAATCTGCCGCCCTATCAAATCATAGCCTGTTATCTCTTCTGTAACGCCGTGTTCTACTTGTATGCGTGTATTCATCTCCATAAAATAAAAGCTATTATTTTCATCAAGCAAAAATTCAACCGTTCCAGCATTTGTATATTGTGCAGCTTTGGCTGCGGCTACGGCAGTAGCCCCCATTCTCCTGCGTAAATCATCACTAATAAGCGGACTAGGTGCGATTTCTATCAGCTTTTGATGACGGCGTTGAATAGAGCAGTCTCGCTCTAAGAGATGGATAACATTTCCATAATTATCCGCTAGAATCTGAAACTCAATATGGCGAGGATTGACAATATATTTTTCCATAAATACATCATCGTTTTT
Source organism: uncultured Helicobacter sp. (assembly GCA_963559865.1). Classification (GTDB taxonomy): domain Bacteria; phylum Campylobacterota; class Campylobacteria; order Campylobacterales; family Helicobacteraceae; genus Helicobacter_C. The sequence continues at coordinate 72,313 of CAUWMC010000009.1, read as the reverse complement.
GAAAAACGCCATTGCCTCACGCTTACACGCATTAAAAGATTCTATCAAATCCTCTTGTTTTTCAACGACTCGTATCCCACGCCCACCGCCACCGCTACTCGCCTTTAAAATCACGGGGTAGCCGATTTTTTGTGCGATTTTAGCAATCTCTTGTGTGGAGTGCTTATTAAGTGGCTCGGTGCCGGGTACAATGGGGATTCCATTTTTTTGCATAATCTCACGCGCCGCATTCTTATCACCCATTTTTGCAATCGTTTGAGAATCCGGACCTATCCAAGTAATCCCCGCTTCTTGCACCTTTTTGGCAAAATGAGCATTCTCACTTAAGAAACCATAGCCGGGGTGAATAGCATCAACTTCAGCCTTCAGTGCCACTTCAACAATCAAGTCCGCATCTAAGTATCCACGCAAAGGATCATCGCTTATCTCATAAGATTCATCAGCCATTTTCACGTGCAAAGAGTCTCTATCTGCCCTTGCATAAATCGCCACACTTTTAATGTGTAAATCCCTGCACGCACGGATAATACGCACTGCTATTTCACCACGATTGGCTATAAGAATCTTTTGAAACATATAAATCCTTTTTGCTTATAGAATCTAGCCTTTATAGGCTTTGATTGACTTATCTAGTATTGCTTGAGCTGTGGCTTTATCTTGGTATTCTTTGACTTTTACCCACTTGTTTGGCTCTAAAGTCTTATAAGTTTCGAAAAAGTTTTTGATTCTATCAAGTGTGATTTGGGGTAAATCATCTAGACACTGAATCTTATCAAAACTTGGATCAATCTTTGAAACAGGCACAGCAATAAGCTTTTCGTCCATTCCGCTTTCATCTTCCATAACAAGCACACCTATAAGCCTTGAAGCAATCATACTTCCAGCTTGAAGCGGATAGGGATTAAGCACAAGCACATCAACGGGATCGCCATCATCTGCTAGAGTATTTGGGACAAAGCCATAATTTGCTGGATAAAACATCGCACTATACATTACTCTATCCACGACAACTAAGCCACTGTCCTTATCCACTTCGTATTTGATATTCGAACCATAGGGGATTTCAATGATAACATTGACTTTGTTGGGGTTTTCACCTACTGATACTTTTGAAAGATTCATTATTAAACTCCTTGTTTGTAATCTAAAGTAGGCGATTATACCAAAAGAATCTATTTTTAGATTCTATTTGATTCCATTTTTTTAGAAGGAAAGTGCAATTTGTAGTTTTGTGTTAAAACCGGGTTCATAAAGTGGGGTTCCACCTCCTTTGGCAAATAACTCTTTGCTTGGACTCATAGGATTTGTGTAGGTTTGATTTGTGATATTTAAAAATGCCAAACGCACACTAAAATATTTGCTCACATCATAGCTTACATAAATATTATGCGTGTTGTAGCCTTTTTTATCCACAGAATCAATGTCATTATAGTAGAGATTGTAGCCCTGATATTTAAGCCCTTCAACAAATCGTGTCAAATATAAAATCTGAAATTGTGGCACTGAACTAAAGGGTCGTATCCCCATACTTGCATAATAGCTCCTTCCACTTACAGCAGCAAACTCAAAAGTATCTGTAATAAGCTTGTTATTATACTTTGGCATACTTTGGGCTAAGCCGATATGAAAATCTATAAATGAAAAATCAAGCCCAGCACTTGCCTCATAGCCTAGAATCTCAATATGTCCATCTGTATTTGCCCGATACATATCTTCGTGGTCGTGTGTGCCTCCACCTGCTCCGTGGTCGTGTTTCGCTCCACTATTTGTATAGCTGTTAATAAAGTTTTTCAAATATTGATAATACACACTTGCGTGCAAACTCAACACGCTATTGTCATAGTCCATATTTAATTCCGTATTATACATACCCTCTGCTTTGAGCTTTGGGCGGACAAGCGAATGTGGATTAGCAAGGAGAGAAACATCAAGGGGCATTGCACCACGTGTATTGTAATTATGCGTGAGCTTAAAGCTTAAATCATTTGTAGCAGCATAAAAGAGCGAGATATAAGGGCTAAAACCTTGAGTATTGTGCGTTTGTGAGATTTTATCTTGATAATTATATACATCATAGCGAGAGCCAAGATCAAGACTTAGAGAATCTAGCATATTAAAATTAAAGCCTATAAATCCCCCATACACAGCACCCATCTCTTTCCCACGATTGCCGTGTTCTAGGGCGTGTCCTTCTAAATTATGTGCTTGAGAAGCGATAAGCTGATAGTTTAGCCCATATTTAAAGCTATGCTCCCCAAAGCTATGTCTTAGCACTAAATCACTCCCAAGATTCTGCAAGCTCAAATCCATCTCGCCTTCTTCTTCACTTTGTGCTGTTGCGGTAGTCTTTGGCGAAAGCCCAAGGGATTTGTGTGAATAGTAGTTATTCCATTCTAGTTTGAAACTATCCCCCAAAGCATAGGCATACTGAAGGCTTGCACTATGTGAGATAAGAGCATTATTAAAAAGTGCAGGTTTTTCGCCTGTGATGACATTTGCCGCAAAAGGCGAGATAGAATCTAGCATATTAAAATGATAGTTGAGATTGAGGCTGTGATTTTCATTTGGAATATAGGTAAGCTTAAAAAGGGCATTATGAGCTTGAAACTGCGAAGAGGGGACTTTAGAACCATTCCCCGCACGATAATAAGGCGTGTCATTAAAATCATAGCTTACAAGCAACCCTAGAGAATCTGTTATCTTGCCATAGGTTGCCACGCTTGAATCTACACCGCGATTACTTTGTCCGCCAATTGAAAAATATGCCCCATAATTGCGATTTGCACCCAGTAAGTCAAAGGCGTTTTTTGTGGTAATGGTGATTCCACCAGCAAGGGCATTTGCACCATACTCGGCACTTGCTAAGCCCTTTTCTATCTCTATGCTTTTAAGCAGATAAGGGCTAAAGAGCAAATTGCCTTGATGATGAAAAAGATTCCCACCCTGTGTAATACCATCAAGCTTTATGCGGAACATTCTATCTTCAAATCCCCTAATGTAGAGCTTTTGAGCGATTTTTGAGCTACCGCCGACTTGAATCTCCGCATCTTTAGCAAACACTTCACGCAAATCACTCGCCTGCGTATTGCGGACAAAACCTGATTCAACCACGCTAATGTTGGCATTATTCGTAGGGTGAGCAATGGAGACAAGCGGGGAAAGCTTCGCAGAGCGATTTTCATCAGCAAGGGCATAACTCGCGGATAAGGAGAGTAAGCTTATGGAGATTCCTATACGAGCCAGAATCTTGTGTGATAACTTGGGGTATGAAGCATTGTGTGCAATGTGAGAAAAAGTAGAACAAGAAAAATGTGTCATAAAAAACCTTTAAATTTTGAGATTAAAAGTTGGGAGTGTATCACATTTTATAAAATGTTGCAACACATCTTATAAAATGTGATATAATTTCGCAATTTTGTAGCATTGTTCTGCTAAGATTCTAGCACTTTTAGAATCTAAATCAATCAAGAAAGGAAAGTTATGGAATGCCCTTATTGCAAACACTCACTTACCCATAGCGAGGTGGTTTCACTCCTTAAAAGTTTGGATAAAGCAAAGAAAGATTGTCAGGTTTGCCATAAGCCATTTATTGGAAGCAAAAGTGCTAAAACTTGCTCAAGTGCGTGTCGCTCAAAAGCCTATCGCATACGCAAAGCAGCACAGATTCACTGAATATTGCAATACTACACAATTCACAAGAATCTAAACTTGCCTTAAAAAAAGTGGGGGAGTTAATTTTATTCACACAAAAAGAGATGGTGGAGTCGTAGGGAGTTGAACCCTAGTCCAAAAGCAAGACAATCTTAAGAATCTACATGTTTAGTAGGCATTGCAATCTTTTTGTGGCTACCCAACACCCCAAGATAGAATCCACAAGCAACCTCAATCTTTTCTTCTTACTCAAGGTGTGGCAAGAATAGCATCTAGCGGGGAATGACGACCTAAGATTCTAGCTAGAATAGAGTTTCTTAAAGTCGGCTCCAAAAAAGCGATTAACTTACGCTACTTTTGCGTAAGCTGGAGCGTAATTTGTATTGTTTGCGTTTATTAATTGTGGTAGTTTTAGAGCTTACCAGCTCACATGCACCTAAGCCTCTTTGCTCCTGTCGAAAGCCAATCGACCCCATTTAGATTCTAAGCGGAATCTAAGGGTGCGGATTATAGCCCTTTTCTTAGTGCTTGTCAAGGTATCTTTTAGCAGCTCTTAGCACAAGCAGTGTCCCAAAAAAGCCAAGAATACCCCCAACACAAACTTGCAACGGCGTATGCCATAGATTCAAAATCCGTGAATATCCAACAAATCCAGCTAAAACTATAAGATATACACCCCAACGCACCCCTAAATATCGCCAAGCCAAAGCTGCAGCAATAAAAGCTGATGCAGTATGTCCGCTAGGGAAACCTTTAAACTCACCATTGATTGGACGCTTTGCAATTTCAACAATCTCCATTATCCACGCTGAATCTGCAAAAGTATGTGCCGCGTAATTAAAGGCTATTTTTAGCCCAAAAGTAATACCAAAAATCACAATACAGCTAATAACTAGCCCTTTAAGCGGAACAAATCGCCTTTGAAGAAGCCATATCACTCCAAGCGGAATAAGCATAAGACGAAATACATCGCCATAAAGCTCGTGATTATAAAGCCACAAGCCAAGTGCAGCAGCAGTGATTAGCCCAAAATATGCAAGTTGCCTGATTTCTTGATTTTTCATTCTTTCTCCTTTGTATCATTTAAAGTATCCATAACGCCCACTACCTCACGCAAACGCTTACTATCAAAATGCGTATAAATGCGACTTGTATTAAGGTCGGCGTGTCCTAGAGCCTCTTGCACCATAACAAGATCGTGTTTTTGCTGATAGAGTAGGGTAGCAAAGGAATGTCGCAGCATATGTGCGCCGTTTTTCTCCTTGCGGATTCCCGCTTGAGTGAGAATATTTTCTACATTTTGATAAATATAGCTTTGTGTGAGGGCTTTACCCTTTGTGTTGCAAAAAAGCAAATCGTGCGAGGGTGCAAAAGATGGACGCTGTGTCAGCCACGCATTAAGCAAGTTTTGTATATGACTTTGGCGTATCATCGCTACACGCGGCTTATTACCCTTGCCCCGAATCTGAATGATGTAGCAATCAAGGTGCGGATATATATCTTTTCTACGGAGACTTAAAGCCTCACTGACACGAATACCGGTATAAACAATAAGCTTGATAATAAGCTTATTTCTCGCAGCGACTTTCTCTCCAAGCTGTGCTTCATCAATAGCCTTCAAAAATCGCTCTATTTCATCTTGGCTAAGATATGCTGGGAGTTTTTGTCCGCTTTTGCCTTGCAAGGCACTAATTTTAAGCGTAATGTCATAAACGTAAGATTTGCCCTCAAACTCATTTTGTTTATCAATATAACCAAAAAGCCCAATAAGTGCGATGCGATAGTTTTTTTTACTCGCATTTGAAAGTGTGCTTGTCTCAACACTCAAAAAATCGCTTAATACCTCTTCATCAATAGATTCCATTGTGTCAAAACCGCCTTGAGTAAGAAAGGTATAAAGTTTAAGAAGAGGGGTAGAGTAGGTGTTTATCCCTATCATACCAGCTTTTCTCACACTTTTACACAAAGATTCAAGCTCGTTTATGGAGTGAATCTCATCATTGCTTAGTGCATTGATAGCTTGCAGGATAGATTTTTTATCAAGCACTTGGTGATTAGACAATGTTGTAAGCTTATAACGGATAAATCGCATAATCCAAAATAATAATGTTTGCGAAAACTCATCTTTATAGTTCAAGGGGTATTTCATTGCTTGCAGATTCCTATTTGGTATTTTGGTATTGTAGCATATTTTAGTTATGAAAACTATACTTTTCAAACTTTTTTATATTACTCTATTAATGCTAGAATATATGCGTTTAAGACTAGACTTTAAGGAGGATATATGAAAAATGTGATGGTGCCTATTGCTAGAGGCTTTGAAGAAATAGAGCTTGTGAGCGTAGTAGATATTTTACGCCGCGCTGGGGTGCGTGTTGTTTTGGCGAGTTTAGATTCTCATAAGCGTGTGCTTGGGGCGCATAATATCGTTATTGAAGCGGATAATGCTTTGCCAGAGTTTGATAGTGAAGATTTTGACGCTATTGTCCTAGCTGGTGGCTATAATGGTATGCAGAATCTTGCTAACAATGAGCTTGTAATGCTTTGGCTCAAACAGCTTGACAGCTCACAAAAGCTAGTTGCTGCTATTTGTGCCTCCCCTATCGTGCTTGATAAAGCAGGTGTGCTAAAGGGGGACTTTACCTGCTATCCGGGCTGTGAATCTCAAATCAATATGGAGCATAAAAACAAAAAGTCAAATGCTGTTGTTAAAAATGGCAATATTATCACTTCCACCGGTCCTGCCACGGCGGTTGTGTTTGCTCTTGAGTTAGTCAAAGAGCTTTGTGGCGAAGCAAAAGCAAGGGAGTTATATAACGAACTGCAAATGCCTACTTTAAGCGAGTTTCTCCATACATCTGCATAGTTACACAATGCAAACTTCCGTGCCATAGAATGAGTGAGCGGCAGTCTATGCCCACTACCCTATGGCTAGGCAAAGCTTGAGCAAGAATCTTAATGGCTTTTTCATCATTTATATCACCATAAGTTGGCACAAGCAATGCCCCATTCACGAACAAAAAATTCGCATAGCTTGATGGTAGCCTTTGCCCCTGCTCATCAAAAATAGCCTGTGTAAAAGGCAAGGCTACAAGCTTATATGGCTCTCCATTTGCTTGTTTCAACGCTTGAAGCTCACTCTCCATAAGTGCTAAGGACTGAAAATGCTCATCTTCCTTATCTTCACATTTGACATACGCAATAGTATCTTTTGAAATAAATCGCGCCAATGTGTCGATATGACTATCAGTATCATCTCCTGCAAGATAGCCTTGTGTAAGCCACAGCACAGAATCTAGCCCAAAATATGCTTTCAGCTTAGATTCTATCTCCGCTTGGCAAAGGTGTGGATTGCGATTAGATTCTAATAAACATTGTATATTTGTCAAAAGCACCCCTGCCCCATTACTATCAATGCTCCCACCCTCAAGCACCATATCCATTTGGGTAACACAATCAGCCTTAAATAGAGACCTTGTTACTTTGTTGTCATAAAAAGCAGGGTATTTTAACCCCCAACCATTAAATGTAAAATCAAGCAGTCTTATATAGCTATTATCCTCTCCTGCTCTATTTTGAGCTAGATTTTGCATACATTCTACGCTTATAACTCCAAAGTCCCTAGCCCAAGTGTCATTTGTCGGCACTCGCACAATATGTAGGCTAAAGGCTGTTTTAGCTCCTAAATCCGCAAGGTATTTTGTTTTGGGATTTTGTATAAGAGTGTGAGGCACAGATTCAACAAAAAGATTTTTGATAAACTCATCATCTTGCGTGTTTATAGAATCTAAAGCCTTTTGGGAATGGCTAAAATGTCTCTTTACAATCTCAAAGCCATCATCATCTTGCGTATCTATACATAAAATCACAGATTCAAAGCACACAATATGCTCTATAATGTCTAAAAAACATTCCCTCGCCCTATCTATATGCTCCGCCCAATCGCTGTTTTGATGAGGAAATGCCATAAAAATAGCACTCTGCCTTTCCCACTCCGCTTTTAATCTCACCTTAGTTGCCAAATCTGCCATAAAATTCCTTTATTATTTTGTGTATAATTCTAACATTTTATTTTAAAGGGGTGCTATGATTTTGAGCATAGAATCTAGCTGTGATGATAGCTCACTTGCTCTAACGCGTATTGCTGATAAAAAGCTTGTATATCACATTAAAATCTCTCAAGATGAAGAACATAGCACTTATGGTGGAATAGTGCCAGAAATAGCTTCAAGACTTCACGCTAAGAGACTTCCAGAGATTTTACAAAAGCTCAAAACTTTTCTTAATAATGACCTATCATCTATCAAAGCAGTAGCTGTTACTACTCGCCCAGGGCTTAGTGTAACGCTTATTGAAGGTTTGATGATGGCAAAGACTTTGTGCCTTGGGCTGCAAATCCCCCTTATTTGCGTTAATCATCTCAAGGGGCATATTTATTCGCTTTGTATCAGTCAAGATTCTACAAAAGATTCTAGCAAAAGTAAAAAAGCTCCGCCTCCACTTGAATTGCCCGCACATATCAAGGTTGAAGCCAAAGATTCTCTAGGGGTTTTGCTTGTATCTGGCGGACACACGCAGATTCTACAAATGAATAATTTTAACCACATCAGCATTGTCGCCCAAAGCCTTGATGATAGTTTTGGGGAAAGTTTTGACAAGGTTGCCAAACACTTGAATCTAGGCTATCCGGGCGGTCCGCAAGTGGAGCATTATGCTAAGATGTGTCAATCTCATCAATATAAGCCCTATGAGTTTCCTATCCCGCTTTTGCATAATCAAAAATTACAATTTAGCTTTTCAGGCTTAAAAAATGCGGTGAGATTAGCTATACAGGAGCTTCCACAGCCACTTAGTTTGCAAGATATAAGTAGGATTTGTGCAGGGTTTCAAAATGCAGCGTGTGAGCATATCCTAAGAAAAACTCGCCTCTTTTTTCAACACTTTGAGGGTAAATACTTTGCTATCGTTGGTGGAGCAAGTGCGAATACATATCTGCGTGAAAGAATGAGTGAGCTTTGTAATGAGTTTGATAAGGAGCTATATTTAGCGGATTTGGAATTTTGTGCCGATAATGCGGCAATGATTGGACGCGTGGGCATAGAGCATTACCTTCGGGGTGAATTTACCCCTTTGCACGAAGCTCAAATTTTCCCAAAAAGCCTAAAAGGCGACTTTATAGAATCTGTAGCGTTAGAATCTATGAGCTAGATTCCTAATACAAACTAAAAATGCAGATTCTTAAGATAACTCTAGCATTCTATCAAGGGCGATTTTTGCCCACTTTTGCACCTGCTCATCTAAAAACACTTCATTAATAGGCTTGTTATCCTCATAAGCCAAAAGCACATCATAAATATCCTGTAAAGTTGTCTCGTTCATTGTAGGACATTGCGGTTTGCTTGAGCTTAGCACAAAGGTAGTTTGTTTGCCTTCAAACTTAGGACGCAGACGATTGACAAGGTTAAATTCCGTCCCAACAGCAACCTTTTGCTCCAAAGGAAGATTCTGCACATAATTGATAATTTGGCTTGTAGAGCCGACAAAATCCGCCAATTCTACCACACTAGGATCGCACTCTGGATGCACGACAATCTTAATATCCTCAAACTTATTACGATAAAATGCAATATCTTCAGGTGTAAAAAGCTGATGCACGGAGCAAAATCCATCATAGCAAATCACATCAGAATCTAGCACTTTTTGTTTAGAATCCACCCGCAAGAGACTTGATTTTTTATTATCCGCTCTAGCAAGATTCTCCCCTAAACATCTATCCGGGAGAAAAAAGATTTTTTTATTTTGAGCTTTAGCAAATTCAAAGATTTTTGACGCATTGGCACTTGTGCAGACAAGCCCTCCCATTTGAGCGACCTTTGCTTTGACATCGGCATTTGAGTTAATGTAGGTAATGGGAAAAATCTGCTCTCTGCTCAAACCATAAGATTCTAACAAAGCGATACTTTCATCAAAATACTCACTATCAATCATTCTTGCCATAGAGCAGCACGCTAAACGCGGCATAATTACGCGTTTATGCGGTGCTAGGACCTTTACACTCTGCCCCATAAATGCTACGCCACAAAACACAATGAGATTTTTCTCACTCATTGAAGCCTTGCGTGAAAGCTCCAAACTATCTCCGCACAAATCCGCTAAAGCTACAACTTCATCTTTTTGATAATAATGTGCCACTAAAAGCCCATCAAGCTTGTGTAACAAATCTTTAATTTTCTCACTCAATTCCTGCATTGTCTTTTCCTATCTTTTATATGCCTACCTTTATGCGTAAGTGCCTATATCTTGAGCAAACTTTACTTGAGCATTGATATTCACATCTGGAATCATTTGCTCCATAAATAGCACAATTGTAGAGCCCATCTTAAACATTCCTAGTTCTTCACCTTTTTTAATGGATATAGGCGTGGAATATGTGTAGCTTATATTATGAGCCTTAGCGTTGCTTTGAATCTTGCTTTCAAAATGCATTACCATACTGCCTACATTCAATGCACCAACCGCGACAAAATACACCCATTTGTTATTTGGTGTCTTTGCTACAACCACAACGCGTTCATTTCTTACAAAAAGGCTTTGATTCTTGCGTAATGAAGGGAGATTAACAGGTAAAAGCTCCCCGCCAAAATACCGCACTTCACAAATCTCTAAATCACAAGGGGCGTGATAGTGATGATAATCTTTTGGTGAGAGATAGAAATTGATATAATATAGCTCTCTATCAAGTTTTTGTCCTAAAAGCTCCTCAATAGAATACTCCATTCCCTTTATCTGCAAGGCATTTTTATCACTACTTTTACCAAGCTGAGTAATAAGAGAATCGCAAGGTGAAATCAGCACGATTGGATTAGTATTCACAGGGCGTTTATTCACAAGAGCTCTAGTAAAAAGAGCATTAAGAGAGGGATAACTTGAAGCGGGGGCAAACTCGCTTAAGTCAATGTTAAACATCTTTACATAAGTGGCATTAATAAACTTTTGAAGCGGTGAGAAAAACTCATAGTTTGCAAAACGACCAAAAAACCGAGAAAATTTGTTAGATAGATTCATATTTCACCTCATTTTTGTGATTCTAGGTTTATTCTTAATGGCAAAGACATAAAAGAGCGGCGTATCACACAATGCAAGAAACACCTTGATAGAAAAATCAGCCAACAACATAGCAACAACCTGCTCCCAAGGATACACAAACAAAAAAGCAATGTGAAAAAATATCATTGTATCTATGAACTGCGAAGCCATTGTGCTTGCATTATTGCGTAGCCACCACAGCTTGGGAAAGCGATTCTTAAGATAAAAGAAAATATGCACATCAAGATTCTGCGAGATAAAAAAAGCACACACACTTGCAATGGCAATGCGTGGCTCACTGGCTAAAAGCGATGGAACAAAGGCAAGAAGTAGCCCTACCCAAAGTGTTTTTAGCACTTGAGATTTATTATATTTTTCACTCAAAATATCCATAAGCAAAAAGCTAATAGGATAAGTCAATGCTCCATAAGTCAGTGGTGTATTAAGTATGGGATACTGCACGGTGTAATTTGCCAAAACAACAATACACGCAAAAAGTAGCGAACTCCCCAAAAATACTACATTACTCATTTGTCTTTCTTGCTTAATCTCCTCTTGTCTGCCTTTTTGCAATTATTGCTCCTTTTGTTGATGCAGCTGGGAATCTAGCCCAAGATTCTCATAAATTTGTTTTGAAAGTTGGGAATTATAGCCAACAAGGCTGTTTTTTAGCTGAATTTCCCACATATCAAAGCCTTTACGCATTTGATTTTTGAACTCTTCTTGATTGAGGGCTTCATCAACGCTATTAATGACCACATCAGTTGCGACAAAAAATCCAATCGCACATAATGGGGCAAAAGGTCCGCACACAAGCGACCCTCCTGCCCCAACTGCACCACTCACCCCCTTTTTAGCTACACTTTTTCCCACAAGTTTTGCTCCGGCTTTGCCAAAAGCCTTGCTAGAAGATTTTAGAATCATCGCTCCAACTACACTTGCCCCCAAAAGTGCTGCTACACCATCAGTTGCCCTAGGGTTAAGCACATTAAGATTCTGTGTAAAGTCATCAAAGGAAAGAGAATGTGTGATAAAAGCTTGACTTGGCTTTTTGCTTATTGTAAAAAAGCTAAAGTCCTGCTCTAAACGCTTTTTAAGATTCTCAAACTGCTCATCATATACGCGATTAAGACGCTCCTGCAAATCATTTGGCGTATAAGCTTTAAGCAAAAAAACAAATTGTTCCTGTGCAATGTCCTCTCCCTTGCCAATAGCCGCATAAAAAAGCCGTGTATATTCCCCATAAACGCTGAAATACCACTTAGCATATTCATCAATAATCACTTCCTTTTTGGCAAGATAATCTTCTAAACTTGCTTGTGTAGCGTCATTGAGATTTGTTTCAAAATTTTTCAGTGTGCTTTTAATCTTACTCTGTAAATGGGCTACATCTTTGGTATCAACAAAGCTTTGCACCCCTTGAATGCTCACTTCAATATATTGCTGATTTTGAGCTAAAAATTGTGTGGCTAGAATCTCGGGCATAGGTTTGCTTACTTTAGCAAGTGGCTGAAGTAGTGAGCTAAGATAAAGGGCAAGATATAAAAAAATCAAGAAAAACACAACAGCAAAAAATTGTCTAAAAGCCTTGCTAGTATGAAAAGCTTTGGGGTTTGAATCTTTACTTAAATCCGTATGCGATTCTACATTTTGCTTTGTGGAATAGCCACTTAAAACAAGTAGAGAAAAGCTCACAAAAGAGCTAAAATAGCCAAAAGCAAAAAGCACACTCAAAATAGTATGCAAGGAATGATTGCTAAAATAGAGCATATCAACAACAGCTTTTTTTAGCAAAACAAAGCCAAAAAGCTCCTGCCACCATTGACAAGGCATTTGCGAGATATGATACGATTCTAAAAGATATTGATAATGCTCGTGTAGTTTGGCAATATTCACCTCGTGGGGCATAAAGCCATTAAGCACAAACTCGCCCGCACAGGCACAAAAAGCACAAAAAAAGGCTGTATATTTTTTTGCTAAAATAGAGGCAAACTCTAGGCTAATATTTGCTTTGCAAATAATGTGTATAACCTTAAAAGCATATATGGAGCAAGGTATTAGCACACAAAAAATAAATATATCACTTCCACTAGGAAAAAGCAGCATAAAAAATAATGCAACACTCCCCACACACGCAAAAACTGCACTCATAACTTTTACAAACAAAAAGCGTCCAAAATATTTAAAAAGCAAAGAATCTTGCTTGTAATATGCCTTGATTGTGGCTTGTTTTTTTACTCTCAACACTTCATAAGTTTGCACAAAAAGTGCGACAAATAGCATACAAAATGCAGGATAGAGTAAAATACAATACTGCGGAGAATATCCAACAGACACAATACAAATAAGACTTAAGATAAAAAAAGAAAGTGAGATGGCGTTTTTCATTATTGCAGAATCCTAGCCTTCAGGCTAGGAATGTTTTATTTTGTAATCGCAGTAAGAGAGATTTCAACACGGCGGTTTTTTGCCCTACCTTCAGCTGTTTTGTTTGAAGCGATTGGCTCACTCTCACCTAGTCCATCAACTACAAAGCGTTCAGCCTTAACCTTTTGGCTTTGAAGGTATGCTGCAACACTTTGTGCGCGTTTTTTAGAGAGATCAAGATTCACTTTATCAGAACCTGTATTGTCTGTGAATCCTACAACGGTTATAATTGTTTTATCATATTTGTTTAGCACCTTTGCCACAGAGTTTAGCACCTTGTAAAAATCAGAGCTTAAATCATCGCTACCGCTTTTAAAGGTAATATCGCCGGGCATATTAAGAATAATCTCATCACCCTCTCTTGTTACACTCACACCTGTGCCTTGAAGCTCTTTGCGGAGTTGCTTATCCTGATAGTCCATATATCCACCCACAGCACCACCAGCCAATGCACCCACACCAGCACCAATAGCTGCACCTTTAGCCCTATCTTTTTTATTTACCAATGCACCAATACCTGCACCAACTGCCGCTGTGCCAATCGCACCGATAGCAGTTTTGCTTACTTGAGATTCACCCGTATATGGGTTTGTTGTGCAAGCTGTCATAAGCAATGCTCCACATACTGCTAGAGAGATTTTTGAAGTTGTTGTTTTCAACATACGAAGTCCTTTGTTTTTGAAATTTAAAACTTGGGATTGTATCCACAAAAAATTTGCTTTTACCTTAAAGATTCTCAATCTTTACAAGAAACAAGCTTTGTAGCACATTGCAAAAAGACTTTCTTACGATGAGATATAGCATTTTTAGCACTTGGTGAAAATTCTGCTAATGTTTGCTTGTGTGGATTAGATTCACTTGGGATAAAAATAGGATCATAGCCAAAGCCTTCCTTGCCCCTTGGTTTATCAATCACTTCTCCGTGCAAAATCCCCTCACAATGCTCCACTTGCAAAGTTTCAAAAGATGGCAGCATAGAATCCAACGCACAATCCACATAAAATTGCATAGGCACAATAAGCAAAGCAATGTGAGCGATAAAAAATGCAGGTATTTGAATCTGTCCTGCACTCAAAAGATGCGAGAGTTTTTCACATAGGCACATAAGATTTGCCTCATCAGCACCATTACAAAGCTTTGTTGTATTGCTGAGATTCTGCCCTTGTAGTTTGAGATACTCACAATACCTTGCACTATAAATACCCGGCTCGTTCTCCAGCATAGGCACACATAGCCCACTATCTTCAGCGATAAAAACCAATGGTGCTTGAAGTAAATGCTGCATAGAATCTTGAGCTTTTATATCACTTTGCACCTTTTTGCAAAATGCTTGATAAATAGCCTTGAGCTTAATGGTAGCATTTTCTTTGAAACTTATACCATTTTCCTCAATCTCAAAAGGAGTGAGAAAATCGCTATACGCATATACATTCATAGGATTTTGGATAGAATCTTGAATCTGCTGCTCTTGCAAAATTGCTTTAAACTCGCGGATTTTATTGTGATTCCCCGTGGCTAAGATAATGTTCATCTGTTTCTCCTTAGTTATGTTAGTGAGATTAATGCCAAAGTGTATTTTTAGGCAAAAGTGTGCGTTTTTGCCTAAAAGTGCCAAGCTTAAGAAGCTTAATCCTATGTCGTGCCGCTTGTCGCTTAAGCCTTAGCGTATCTTTTGGGTTTATAGCTAGGAGCATTTCATACACTTCACCACTTTGTAACAATGTCTTTGAGCTATCGGCAAAAAGCGGCACAAAGCTTTTGAAACCACAATGGTTAAGAATGCAAAGCCGTTTAATTTCTTGTAAGATTCCATCAGATATATCTAGCCCCCCTTGCAAAAATCTCTCACAGCTTCTTATAAACTCTACGCGAATCTGTGGCTTTAAAAATCGCCCTTTTGCTTTGAGATTGTCTTTTGAAATCCTTTGTATATCGTTTTTTAATAGATTTTTTAGCACTTTTATGCCTTGAGCGATAGTTTTACTTGGATATCTATCACAAGTTGCGTATAGGACGCAATTACGCGGGATTCTATCACGATAGAGCGTGTGCTTGTTAGCAAAACCAAAAAAAGTGATGTGAAATTCCAAAGTTTTAGAGCTAATCGTATCCCCACCGATAAGAAAAATCTTAAACTTTTTACAAAAATCACTTATGCCCTGCACACATTGTCTTATCTCGCTTTTTCCCCACTCTCGCGGCAAAGCAATGCTTAGCATAGCATAAGCCGCAGTAGCATTCATCGCCACAATATCGGAGTAATTAACCAAAAATGCCTTATACGCAAGAGTATAAGGAGAAAACCACTCTTTTAAAAAATGCACCCCTTCACAAAAGCTATCCATACCCACAACCAAAGGTTTTTTGGCATTAAAGGATTTATACAAAGATTCTGTAATGCGAGTGGATTCTAAAAGAGTATGTCGCCTATGTTGAATCTGTGCCCTATGTGTGCGTGGATAGGCATTGTTCATATTACCCAAAATAACACAATCATCACCAATGCCCTTTGTAATGCCACTTTGCTCTAATAAATGAATAAAAAATGCTTCTTTATCAAATGCTATTTTATGAGCCATTTTTATGCCTAGAATCTAGCAAGTGTGGATTTTAAAGCTTAAATCAAGCCATCTTGCCTGATGAATGAGTGAGCCTACACTGATAGCATCAACACCACTTTGTGCGTATTCTACAATATCTTCAAGGCTTATGTTGCCACTTGCTTCAAGTTTGATATGTCTTGCAGACACATTGCGATACGCCACAACTTCTTTAATCTCATCTATTGACATATTATCACACATCACAACATCAGCTCCAGCCTCCATTGCCTTCATAGCAGATTCTAGACTTTCACACTCCACTTCAATGGGACACATAAATGGCAATCTCTTCCTTGCATTGCTAATTACCCTCTGCAAGTCTGCAATATGAGCCAAATGCGTATCCTTTAACATCAGCATAGAATCTAGCCCAAAGCGGTGATTGCTCCCGCCACCATTAAGAACGGAATATTTTTCTAGCTCTCGTAAAAGAGGGCGAGTCTTGCGTGTATCTAGCAACTTTATAGGTAAATTGCTAATTTTTGAGGTATAGGCATAAGTGAGTGTGGCTATACCGCTGCTGTGAGCTAGGATATTAAGTAGCACTCGCTCCATTTGCAAAAGTGCAATATGACTTCCGCTCAAGACACAAAGATGTGTGCCTTTTTTAAATCTATCTCCATCATTATGCGAATCTAGAATCTTTACATCAAAATGCCTTGCCAACTCCTGCAAATACACAAAGCCAGAAAACACGCCATCTTGTTTGGCTAAAATATATGCCTTTGCATCTTTGTCCTGTGCGATTAAGGCATAGAGATCGCCTCTACCCAAGTCCTCCTGCAATGCTTGAGTAATAAACTGCTGAATATGATATTGTGTCATCTTACGCCCTTTTTATAAAATGAGAAAATATCATAGCGACACCCACAAGCGTGAGTGTCATTAACGCCCTTATTTAACAGGGTGAAGCTCATTTGCATAAAATTTGAAAGATTCAACACCTCTTTCCAATGCCCATTTATAAGACACAGAGACAAAAGCCCAATTGATATGCTTCCAAAACGCTTCCAAATATGCAGGACGAGCATTTCTATGGTCAATATAATATGCGTGTTCCCACACATCAACAACCAAAAGTGGCACTTTAGAATCTGTAGCAGGAGTTGCTGCATTGCTTGTTTGCACGATTTCAAGCTTTTTATTTTGTGTGTTATACACAAGCCAGTTCCAGCCTGAACCAAAAAGCGTTGTGCTTGAAGCAATGAATTTTTCTTTCAAGCCATCAAGTGAGCCAAACTCCGCATTAATCGTTGCACTTAGTTCAGCACTTAGCTCACTTGCCTTAGGGCTAATGCAATCCCAATAAAAATCGTGATTATACACTTGAGCCGCGTTGTTAAACACGCCCCCACTTGATTTTAGGATAATATCGCCAAGCTCGGCATTTTCAAACTCTGTGCCTTTGATAAGGTTGTTTAGATTATTCACATAAGTTTGATGATGTTTGCCATAGTGATATTCAAAAGCCTGCTCACTGATAAAGTTACCAAATTCAGTTGTGCCATAAGGCAATTTGCGTAATTCAAACATAAAATCTCTCCTTGTTATTGTTGTTTTGCCTTTGTAGGTGGATTCTGCGGTAATTTAAAAGCTAGAATCTATACAAAAAGCAAGGTATTATAATCAAAATCTTTTAACTTTTATCCCACAATTTGATAAAATATATTTTCTCCCACACTACACTGCTTTACAATATTTTTTTGGCAAAGTTCATCTAAAAGTGCTAAAGTTTTAGAATCTAGCATTTTTTGTGCGTCTAATGTGCTTAATGGGCGGCGTTTAATAAGCCCTATCAGTCCATTTGTATCATAAGTTTGCAAAGTAAGATTCTCTTCTGCCTTGTTTTGTGAGCGTTTTGGAAGAGAGATGCATAAATTATCATAAGCGTAAAAATATGAGGCAAGTTCTTTTAGCTTCTCATCGCTCACTGCTTCTACCTTATAAGCCGGTGGGCGATCAATACTCCCTATATCAACGCGTTTTAGACCTTGAAGTGTTGATAAGAATCTAGCAATTTGCCTAGCCTGTTCTTCTGTATCATTGATACCTTTCACAAATAGCACTTCGCTCACAATCTCTCCATTAAATCTTTGGCAAAACTCCCTTATACCCTGCTCAATCTGTGCTAGATTAAGGCTTGTATGTGGGCGGTCTATGCGTTTAAAGGCTTTAGATTCTAAACTATCACAAGAAAATTTTACAATATCCACAAGCATAAGAGAATCTTGCACTTCCTTTTTCCACAAAAGCGACCCATTTGTAAGAACGAGAATCTTCATAGATTCTGGCACAATCTCTTTTAGATTGCTAATTAATTCATACAAATACGGATAGAGCGTTGGCTCACCATTTGCGGTAAGTGTTAAAACATCACATTGTTGTGTTTTGAGAGCTGTCTGCACCGCCTGTAAGATAGAATCCACAGGCACAATCTCTTGCATACTCTCCATTGTTTTTGCCCCTTGTAGCTCACAATACACACAATCAAAATTACACTGCTTTTTGCTTGGGGACAAATCAACACCAAGTGAGTGTCCAAAACGCCGAGAATCCACAGGACCAAATACAATTTCCACGCCTTTTCCTTTCACGCCTTTTTCTCTAAGATTTAAAACCTTGCGAGTATAGCATATTTCTATTTATTGAGATAAATCTTGTGGGGCAAAGCTTAACTTTTTACGCTACAATGGGCATTTTGATTTTGACACACTAAATCCAAATTGAGATATAACAATATGAAACAATACGCACAACTTAGCATAACCCTTACTCTAGCTTTAGGCATTTTTGGCTGCTCTACGCTCACGCCAGAAAATGCTGCAAGAATAGCCATAGCCGATGACCCAAGCTACGCAATGCGACAAATCGCAGGAAATCAATTTAGAATCTACGCCACAGATAGTAAAGCCCTTATGCGAGACATTAAAGAAGCCAAACGCCAATATGCAAAAGTGGCAAACGCTCTAAGTGGCAATGTTGCCAAGCAGTGGAGCAAGGAAGATGTGAGTTTGCCAAGCACTGAAACCTATGTCAAATACTCAAATCACTACAAGTCCAAAGCAAGTATCAACTTCCATACCGGTGCAATACGCATTGAAACAATTGACATCTCAAACCCTACAAAATCCCTAGAACAAGCCATTGCAAATACTCTTCTTTTACCACAAGACCCAAGCAAAGTAGATTTATACTCTAGTGATGATTTTAAATTTGATGGCAAACCTTTCCTAGCAGGGCTGATTAAAGACCACGATGGACAGGACATTTTGACACAATGGCGCGCAGAGCGATACGCTAAATACCTTGTGGAAAATGAGCTAAAAACTCGCAAAGATAGCAAGGGAAGCCTTGTAAGCTATGTGGATTTGCAAATGGTGGGGGATTATCAAAGTAAGAGTGAGCATAAATACGAAGAACTTGTGCAAAAATACGCTCACAAATACAATATCTCCCCAGCCCTTGTGTTAGGTATTATCCAAACAGAATCTAACTTTAACCCCTATGCTGTGAGCAATGCTCCAGCTTATGGGCTTATGCAGGTTGTGCCAAGCACGGCAGGGGCTGATGCGTATGAGCTAATTAATGGTAAAAAAGGTATGCCAACAAAAGAAATGCTCTTTAACCCTGAAACAAATATTGAATATGGTGTAGCCTATCTAAGTATTCTCTTTAATCGCTACTTGCCCAATATCAAAGACAAGCAAAGCCAAGAATACTGCGTCATCACCGCTTATAACGCCGGGGCAGGAAGTGTGCTAAGGACTTTTGCTAATGATAAAAATCAAGCCTTTAGCCGTATAAACGCTATGTCCGCTAAAAAAGTCTATGACACGATTCAATCGAAACTCCCCTCTAGTGAGGGCAGACGCTACCTTATGAAAGTAACCACACATAAGAAAAACTACGAGCATATTAAATGAAATGAGTGCCTGAATGAGATTGGTAGAATTTTACTCCGAAGAAAAAATTTGCAGCTACATAGATTCTAAAAAAAGCATTTTTAGATATTTTCACATTCAGCATACAACACCTAGCTTTTACCACGGGCTTTTAGAGCGTGGTTGGAGACGCTTTGGGAATTACTTTTTTGTGCCGATGTGTCAAGGTTGCAATGATTGCATCTCAATCCGCACTTTGATTGATGATTTTAAATTTAGCAAGAATCAAAAAAGAGTGCTAAAAAAGGCTCAAAACATTGATATACACATACAAAAGCCCACCATTTCACAAGCTCACATAGAGCTTTACAATCGCTATCATCAAACTATGCGTGATAAAAAAGGTTGGGAATACACTCCCATAACGCCAGAATCTTATATGGATATGTTTATAGATGGGCATCAGGATTTTGGCTATGAATTTTTGTATTTTCTAGATTCAGAGCTTATTGGTGTTGGACTTGTTGATGCACTTGTGGATAGCATTACGGCGGTATATTTTTACTATGACCATAATTTTTCGCATTACAGCCTAGGCACACTTAATATCTTAAAGCAAATCAGCATAGGGCGGGAGTTTGGACTGAAATATTTTTACCCCGGATATTGGATTAAAAATCATTATTGTATGGGGTATAAGGAGCGTTTCACCCCATTTGAAGTGTTGAAAAATGCCCCGGATATTTTTGAGCTACCCATTTGGGAGCTTTATACTAAGGAGTGAAAATGCAATTTTTACAAAACTACCTTGAAGCTTTGCAGGATATTTCCACACAGGATAAGGAACATACTCATCGCACTGCTTTAGAGAATCTGCTAAATGCCTTAAAGGAGTATTTAACCCTACAAAATAAAGTCTTGCAATCTATCCATATCAAGCACGAGCCAAACAACGACAAAGAAGGCAGAGGTGCACCAGACTTTTTAATCACAAAAGATTCTCTAACGCTTGGCTATATTGAAAACAAACGCGTAAATGCAGATTTGGATTCCATATCTCAAAGCCCACAGATTGAAAAATACCTGCGACTAAGCGACAATCTAATGCTTACAGACTACTTGCGATTTTGCCTTGTGCGTAAAAATGACAAGGGCAATGCAGAGATTGTGCGAGAATGCAGAATCTGTGAGCTTTCACAACTTCAAGCCCTAGCTAAAAATCCCAAGCTTTTTAACCTAGAGACTAAAGCAAAAGAGCTAACCGAGCTTTTTTCACTCTTTTTTTCCCAAAGCCCAAGCCCCATAAACACAGCTAAAGAGTTTGCAAATGCCCTAGCCCAAAGGACTAGAATCCTAAAAGATGAAATGATAGAAAAGCAGAGTAACGCTCACATACAAGGGCTTTTTAACGCCTTTAAAGAATCGCTCTATAAAGAATTAGAATTTATCACTTTTGCCGATAGCTTCGCACAAACGCTTACTTATAGCCTATTTCTCGCAAGGCTAAACAACAATACAAATGAAAAAATCACTTTAGACAATGCTTATAATTTTATCCCTAAATCTTTCTCACTTATCCAAGCGATGAGTAAATTCCTACGAGAGCTAAAAGAGCTAGATTCTATCAAGTGGCTTTTAGAAGAAATCATCGCTATTATCAATCACATAGATATAAGCGAAATCATAAAAGATTTAAACAAAATCTCACAAAAAGACTTGCTAGGGGAATACATTTATAAAGACCCCTATTTACATTTGTATGAAGATTTTCTCAAAGAGTATGATGAGAGCTTAAGAGAAGTGCGAGGCGTGTATTACACCCCAGCTCCGGTGGTGAAATTCATCATAGATTCTATTGATTTAACCCTGCAAAAAGACTTTAATAAGCAAGGGCTACAATCCGCCATCACCGATAGCGATATTACCCTGCTAGACTTTGCCACAGGGACAGGGACATTTTTGCTTGAAGCCTTTAGAAAAGCTCTAGAATCTAGCAATAAAAACAGCGTGAAATACAACCCGAAAGCCTTGATACAAAGATTCTATGGCTTTGAGTTTTTAATCGCACCCTATACGATAACACATCTTAAAATCTCTCAAGCTTTTAAAGAAGAGTTTGAAGCCGAGCTAAATGAAAATGAAAGCCTAAATATCACGCTTACCAATACGCTATATATGAGTAGCAAAGCAGATGAAATCAATAAGCAAAGCAATCTATTTGTAGGTATGGCAGAGCTTACAAAAGAGTTTGAAAAAGCCCAAGAGATTAAAGGCAAAGATATTTTAATCATCACGGGTAATCCCCCTTATAGCGGAGCTAGTGCGAACAAGGGCTTATATGAAGATGAAGTGCGTATCACCTATGGGCTAGAGCCAAGCCTAGCCGAGCTTACAAAAGCCGAGATAGAGAGTCTATCACGCTACTTTTCAAACAAAAGCAAAGACAATGCAAGAACTTTTAAAAGCATATTTGAGCGACACAAACTCCAAAATGAGAAAAATCCCAAATGGCTACTTGATGACTATGTCAAATTTATCCGCTTTGCTGAAAGTAAGATTGAGAAGCAAGGGGGCGGAATCTTTGCTTTTATTTCTAATAACGCCTTTTTAGACAACCCTACATTTCGTGGTATGCGATACCACTTGCTAAGGACATTTGACAAAATCTATATCCTAGACCTACACGGCAATACGCGTAAGAAAGAGACCACACCAAACGGCGATAAAGATGACAATGTCTTTGACATTATGCAGGGCGTTTCTATCAATATTTTTGTAAAACTTCCCTATAATATTAAATCCGCTCATCACGCAGAATCTTTATCTACTTGCAATACTGAATCTTTATCTGCTTGTCATACTGAATTCACACCCACTTGTCATACTGAGCCTTTAGGCGAAGTATCCCAAAATACTAAAAATACAAAAAAATCTAAAAATAAAGATATTTCGCATTCGCTCAATATGACAAATAATCTAGCAACAATCTATCATTATGATTTATATGGCAAACGCAAGGATAAATACAACTTCCTTGCTGAAAACACTTTAGATTCTATACAATGGCAGATTCTAACCCCGCAAAATCCTTTCTATCTCTTTATCCCACAAAATGATTTATTAAGAATAGAGTATGACAAAGGCTGGAGTGTAAAGGATATTTTTAAGGTTTCTGGTGTGGGGATTTGCTCTAAAAGAGATAAGATAGTGTTTCACAATTCTAAAGAAAGTTTAAAATCAATGCTACACGATTTTATCACTAAACCAAAAGATGAATTATATAGAATCTATGATATAGGGGAAGATTCTAGGGACTGGAAGCTAGAATCTGCCATAGAAGCAATTAAAGAAAATAAAGATAATTTAGATGAGTTTATAAAACTCTGCCATTATCGTCCTTTTGATATGCGTTGGACTTATTATATCAACAAATCTCGTGCTTTTATGGCGTATCCTGTCTATGATGTGTTTCAACATTTTCTACAAGATTCCAATAAAGCACTTTTGCTCTCAAGGCAGAGTCAAGCCGTTGGTGATAACGAGTTTAACGCTGTTTTTGTAAGCGATAAAATTGTGGATTTAAACTTTTATCGTAGAGGTGGGGAAGAAGTAATGCCCCTTTATGTCAAAGATTCTAAAACTTGTCATACTAAGCCTTGCGAAGTATCTATAAAATCCAAAAATACAAAAAAGCATAATAAAGATTTTTCGCCTACGGCTCAAAATGACAAGAGAGAGTCTCAAAATGAAAATGCAGAATCTCAAAACAATAACACCGCCGAATCTACAATGCAATGGGTAGAAAACTTCACACAAAATTTTAGGGAATTTATAGATTCTAAGTATAAAGAGCATTTTAGCCCCGAGCAGATTCTAGGCTATATTTATGCAGTGCTATTTCATAAGGATTATAGAGAGAAGTATTTAGACTTTTTGAAAATTGACTTCCCTAAAATCCCCTTTGTAGAATCTAAAGAGAAATTTCTAGCTTTAAGCGATTTAGGCTTAGAGCTACTTGATACGCATTTAATGAGAGAGAGAGAGAGAGAGCAGAAAACTATGAGAATGAGTTGCAATATAGGGTTAAATGTGGCACGACAATACAAAGTAAGTGGTTCGTGGCAATGTGTGATAGCGACAAATACACTAGTAGATCTCTCACTAATGGGTGGTGGCAACACGGGAGCAGGGACGATATTCCCACTCTATCTTCACAAGGAATCTTTATGAAAAATATCGGTTTAGTATGCGATAGGGGGAGTAAATTATCTCATATTGATAATATTTTCATCACAGATTCTATTATTGATTTGCATTTAGTAGGCAGTGGGAGCTATGTTTTCCCACTTTATTTGACACAAAGGATATAGAATGAATGAGTTAGAATCTATCGGCGAACCACTCTATAATGACAAAAATGATAAAAATCTCATTATAGAAAAGCCCAGCTACAACGCAGAATCTCAAAGGCTTTTTATCAACAAAAGCCTATATTTTGACAAAGTGGATTCTAGTGTATGGGAGTATAAAATCGGCGGCTACCAAGTCTTAGACAAATACCTTAAATCCCACAAAGGCGAAGAGATAGACTTCATACATTTTCAAAAGATAATCCAAACCTTGCACAAAAGCCTAGAGATAGAATCTCGCATTGCCACAATAGAGTTAATATGAGATAAGCAGGATTAAGATGAGTATAAATACAAAGCTACAAGGCATTTATGCCATAAGTGATGAGATTCTAACCCCTTATGAGATTCTGCCCCAATGTGTAGAATCTGCCCTAAAAGCTGGAGTGAGAATCTTCCAGCTCCGTGATAAAAGCCATAGCGATGAGTGGCTCTATCCCATTGCCAAAGAGCTTTTAGAGCTTTGTGAGCGATATAATGCACTTTTTGTGCTTAATGACAAGCTTGAGCTTGCCCTTAAACTCAATGCTCCGGCACTGCATATCGGCAAAGATGATGGGGAGTTTGTGCGTGTGAGAGAGCGTTTTAGCGGGATTTTAGGTGCTTCAAGCTATGGAGATTTACAAAGAGCAAAGATTCTAGAATCTTTAGGGGCGGATTATGTGGCTTTTGGTGCGTTTTTTCCCTCTCTTACAAAGCCAAATGCCAAACCTGCACCGCTTGAAATCCTAACCCAAGCCAAACAAACACTTAAGATTCCAATCTGTGCTATCGGGGGTATTAGCACTCAAAATATACATTTGCTAAAAAATGCCGATATGCACGCAGTGATAAGCTCTCTATGGTCTCATAACATACAAGATTCTAATACTTTAGAATCTATCCACACAGAATCCACTTTACAAAACCGCCTAGATTCTATAACCCACAACGCAAAAGCTTTACAAAAAGCATTAACAAACAATAATCAAAATATGAGATAAAAAAATAAAAGAGTAGTTTAAGCAGTAAAAACTAGATTCTAATAAATAGAATCTAGCAAAAGTTTTAGTAATTACGCATTTCTAAGTCTTTTTTATCCAATGGCTCAAGTTCCATAGAATAAAAGGCTTGACTTTCAGAGTATGGCTGATAAAGATAGTTTGCTACAATAGAGTCCATATCTTGTTCGTGTACAAAAAATGTGCCTACAAGTAATACTCCTCTTGTTGCATAGTCCTCTTGCGGACATTTATCAAACTCTCCATCAAGCTTTTTTGCCAACTCATCATCAATATGCCCCGTTCCCCAAGCATACTTTTTGCTATTTTGACTATCATAAGGAATCTTAACTTCCTTATACAAACCGGGCTCTTCGCTCCAAGCAATACCTCCATTTTCAATATTTATATCATATAGCTCACCTTCTGGACCTGCAACTGCATTGAGATTTCCAACAGCTACAACATCAAGTTCTTCTTCCAAGTTTGTGCGTGGATTATCACCAAAATAATTGATATATGTATATCCTGTCTTAGTTGCTCCGTTATAATTTTGCTCTAACCAAGAATATGCTCTTTTATTGCCTGACTTATCACCTACTTGAACGCGTGAAGGTAAATGACAATAACCAATCGCAAGACGCACAGGTCTATTAACATTCTTTAATAAAAACTCTTCAAGCTCTTTAAGACTATCTTGCGAACGCAAGAAAATAGCTTTTTCTGCTATACTCTTTTTCTCAAAATTTAGCAAACTTGGGAAAAATACAGCTATTATACCCACTGCTGCGACAATAAAGCTCGTAAGTGAGCCAATGATAACTTTAGGCTGAAAAATTTTGTTTTCTTTTGACATTAAGTCTCCTTTAAAAGTGAAATAAAGCCGAGACTATATCTAACAAAAAAAAAAAAACGCTTAAGGCAAAGCTAAAAATGTAAAATTTCTATATCTTTAGCATTTTTTATCTTCATTTACACCTTCACCACTCTTCGCCTATGCCTAGCATTATACACTTATCAAATCGTGGTAAAACACAATAAGCAAATATCTCCTGCCCTAGCCCAAAAGATTCTAAATCGCTCAAATACCGCCCATCAAAGCTAAGATAAAAGCTTTCATCATTTGGCGTAAGCCTAGCACCAACGCCCACCCCGCCCAAATGACTATACTTAATAAACTCCGCAATATAGGCTTTCACAAGCACAAGCCCACCACGCCATCTAAGCTTTTGAGAATCTGTATAAGTGCGATATACGCTATATTCAATCACAGGACGCCTATCATAATAAGGATAATTCTGCTCTAGCGATTGTTTCTTAACCTGCTCCACATAGGAGCGTAGCATAGGCGCATATTGCTTGAGATAGTAGCTGCCATCTTTTGGGAAGCTAAAGGGATTTGGAGGCTCATTGACTGCCGCATTGCCCAGTGCATATATGTCCAAACACAACACACACAGGCAAAACACACAAGCACAAGCTTTTTGTAAGGCTTTAGCCAACATTACAGAAACTTAAATTTACAAATCTTGATTGATAAGCTTTTCAAAATTTTCAAAATATACTTCCGCCATTTCATCAAGATTCATATTAATCTCATCAACGCAGAATATTTCCCCACCCACACAGCCAATCTCACACACAGGGACTCTATGCTTTTTAGCTAACTGCATAAAGCTTTGTAAATTTTCCGCTGTGATTTCCGCCACAACACAACTTTGTGATTGCGAGAAAAGCAGCTGGGAGGGGAGATTTGTATGAATATTGCAGCCTATGGGCTTACTCACGCCATTACCAAGTGTCATCTTTGCCAAAGTCATTGCCAAGCCACCCTCGCCTATATCCTTAGCCGAGCTGATAAGGGAGTTTTCAGCAGATTCTAAAAGCAGATTCCACAAGCTCAATTCTTTTTGTAAATCAATAGCGGGTATCTGCCCATAAATGCGTTTTTCTAGAATCTTTTGAGCCAAGCTCCCGCCAAACTCCGCCTTAATCTCGCCAAGCAACACGATAGTATTGCCTTGCGTTTGGAATTGTGAAGGGATTGCCTTTTGTATATCGCTTAGTAAGGCTACGCTTACAATTGAAGGCGTTGGGTAAATATCCACACCATCGCTTTGATTATGCAAAGAGACATTGCCACTCACCACAGGCGTGTTGAGAATCTCACAAGCTTGTTTAATCCCCTCGCACACCTCGCTAAATGCCCACATCACTTCAGGATTCTGCGGAGAGCCAAAGTTTAGACAATCACTTATGGCTAAGGGCTTTGCACCATTGACAACGGAGTTTCGCCCAGAAGTCGCCACGGCAATTTTAGCTCCATTTTGCGGGTCAAGCTGACAATACCGCATATTACAATCTACACTCATACTCAACGCCGTATTTGTGCCTTTTATGCGTATCATACTTGCATCACCGCTTCCAGCGGGGGTTATGGTATTGCTCTGCACGCTGCTATCATATTGCTCATATACCCATTTTTTATTCGCAATCTCAACACTCTCAAGCAATGTCATAAAAATCTCTTGTGTGCTTAAATCCGTCTCAAGGCGGTCTGCCTTATGGCTTTGCGGTGGCAAGGCACGAGTAGGCATATCAAGCATAGGGGCATTTTCACTTAGCTCCAAAATTGGAATCTCCGCACACTTCTCCCCATACCAAAAAAGCTCCATATTGCCACTTTTTGTAACCTCCCCAATAATACTCGCATCAACCTCCCATTTTTCAAAAATCTCTAGCACTTTTTCTTCACAGCCTTTTTTCGCACAAATCAGCATTCGCTCTTGAGATTCACTTAGCATTAGCTCATATGGATTCATAGCAGTTTCACGCATAGGGACTTTATCTAGGTGTAATATCATACCACTGCCACTTCGCCCTGCCATTTCAAAGCTAGAGCTCGTAAGCCCTGCTGCTCCCATATCCTGAATCCCAATAATCAAATCCTGCTTAAAAAGCTCCAAACACGCCTCTAGCAAAAGTTTTTCAGCAAATGGATCGCCCACCTGCACCGCTGAACGCATAGCCTTTGAGTTTGAGCTAAAGCTATCACTGCTCATAACAGCCCCACCTAAGCCATCTCGCCCCGTTTTACTCCCTACATAAATCACAGGATTCCCAACCCCTTGTGCCTTACCATAAAATATTTCATCTTTTTTGACTAGCCCCAAGCAAAAGGCATTAACTAAAATATTGCCGTTATAGCAAGATTCAAAGCTCATTTCTCCGCCAATTGTCGGCACTCCCATACAATTTCCATAACTCCCTATACCCTCTACAACGCCACGCAAAAGGTATCTATGCTTTTTACCAAGACTTGTAGAATCTGCCATATCACCAAAGCGGATAGAGTTGAGACTTGCCACAGGACGCGCACCCATTGTGAAAATATCCCGCATAATCCCACCAACACCCGTTGCCGCCCCAGCGTGTGGCTCAATAAAGCTTGGGTGATTGTGAGATTCTATCTTAAACACAGCACAAAGATTATTGCCAATATCAATTATTCCTGCATTTTCACCCGGTCCTTGCACAACCCAAGGGGCTTTAGTGGGGAATCCTTTAAGATATTTTTTGCTTGATTTGTAGCTGCAATGCTCGCTCCACATTGCCGAAAAAATCCCCAACTCTATAAGATTTGGAGGACGCTTTAGAATCTTGAGTATCTCTTCATAGTCCTGTGATGAGAGCTTATGAGCTTTTAAACTCTCATCAAGATTCTCAATCTCGCCTAAAAGATGTGTAATATTTACCATTTTTACCTCATAAATAATGGAATCTTGGCTTGAAAACAAGCCTTGAAGCTAGACTTCAAAAGTTGGGATTCTAGCATAAATTAACTTTTTTTCTTTTTAACGCAAGATTAAGCCAAAAGTTGTGTTTTTTAAGTTTGCGATAAACTTTCATTCAATACAATGTGCGACTTGTAACACACAGCATTAAGTAGGAGAATATGCAAATGAAGTATATTAAGTTTTTTAAGGAACTTAACAATAGAGATGTCCCCATTGTGGGTGGTAAAAATGCGAGCATTGGAGAGATGTTTCAAGAGCTTGTGAGTGAGGGCATAAAAGTGCCAAATGGCTTTGCAATTACAAGTGATGCGTATTGGTATTTGCTTGATTCTGGTGGCATACGCCAAAAAATTATTGATTTGCTTGATGGCGTTGATGTAACTGAAATTGATGTTTTAAAAACGCGTTCTAAGAAGATTCGTGAGTTGATTTTTGGCACACCTTTTCCTGCGGATTTGCGTGAAGAGATTTTTGAGGCGTATGAGATTTTGAGTGCTGAATATGGTATGAAAGAAGCTGATGTAGCGGTGAGAAGCTCGGCGACTGCGGAGGATTTACCCGATGCGAGTTTTGCAGGACAGCAAGATACATATCTAAGTATTAAAGGCAAAACGGAGCTTATCCATTATGTAAAGTCCTGTCTTGCTTCACTTTTTACCGATAGAGCGGTAAGCTATCGTGCTTCTCGCGGATTTGATCATTTTAAAGTGGCTTTATCTGTGGGTGTGCAAAAAATGGTGCGTGCGGATAAAGGCAGTGCTGGGGTTATGTTTAGCATTGATACAGAGACAGGCTTTAAAGATGCGGTATTTATCACTTCATCTTGGGGGCTAGGCGAAAATGTCGTGGGCGGAACGGTGAATCCTGATGAATTTTATGTTTTTAAACCCACACTCAAAGAGGGCAAACGCCCCATTATCAAGCGTCAGCTTGGACATAAACATCAAAAAATGGTCTATGCTCCACGCGGTAGCGAACACCCTACAAAAAACATCAAAACCACTCAACGCGAAATGAAAACTTTCTCTATTACTGATGCAGATATTCTCACCCTAGCGCGTTATGCCATTAAGATTGAGGAGCATTACACAAAAGAGGCGGGAGAATACCGCCCTATGGATATGGAATGGGCAAAAGATGGCGAGAGCGGAGAGATTTTTATCGTTCAAGCACGACCAGAAACGGTGCAAAGTCAAAAGAGCAAAAAAAGTGATGGACAAAAACTAGAAAAATTTAAATTTGTGAATCCTAGCGCTAAAAAAGAAGTGATTCTTACTGGAAAGGCTATTGGTGGGAAAATTGGCACGGGCAAGGTGCGGATTATTAACGATATAGAGCATATGGACAGCTTTAAAGAGGGTGAGATTCTAGTAACGGATAATACCGACCCTGATTGGGAACCAGCGATGAAAAAGGCGGCTGCTGTTATTACAAATCGCGGGGGTAGGACCTGCCACGCGGCGATTGTAGCACGAGAAATTGGTGTGCCTGCGATTGTTGGAGCCATTGGTGCGACAGATAGACTATATAGCGGTATGGAAGTAACCGTTTCTTGTGCAGAGGGCGAGGAGGGCTACATTTATGATGGCATTTGTGAATACGAGATTGAAAGCATTGAGCTAAATAATCTTGGCGACCCAAAAACAAAAATTTATATGAATGTAGGTAACCCTGAAAAAGCTTTCGGGTTTTCACAGATTCCAAATCACGGCGTGGGATTGGCGCGTATGGAGCTTATCGTGCTAAATCAAATCAAAGCCCACCCTCTAGCTCTTCTTGATATACAAAATGGCAATACAAAGGGCTTAAAGGAAAAGGCGGAGATTGAAAAGATTATGAGCGGATATGAGAATCCAAAAGACTTTTTCACAAAGAAAATTGCCGAGGGTATTGGTATGATATGCTCCGCCTTTTATCCTAATCCTGTGATTGTCCGCACGAGCGATTTTAAATCAAATGAGTATCGCGGTATGCTTGGCGGCACACCTTATGAGCCACACGAAGAAAACCCTATGCTAGGCTATCGCGGTGCTAGTCGGTATTATTCCGAGCAGTATCGTGCTGCGTTTGAATGGGAATGTCAAGCCTTGGCTATGGTGCGTGATGAGATGGGGCTAACGAATATGAAAGTAATGATTCCATTTTTACGCACACCTGAAGAGGGCAAAAAAGTGCTTGAGATTATGCGAAGAAACGGGCTAGAATCTGGCAAAAATGGTTTGGAAATTTATGTAATGTGTGAATTGCCTGTAAATGTGATTTTGGCAGATGAGTTTTTGAGTATGTTTGATGGATTCTCCATTGGCTCAAATGACCTGACCCAACTTACACTTGGCGTGGATAGAGATGGGCAGCTTGTGAGCCATATCTTTGATGAAAGAAATCCAGCAATGTTTGCGATGTTTAAAAAAGCCATAGAAGCGTGTAAGCGACATAATAAATATTGTGGAATCTGCGGACAAGCCCCAAGTGATTATCCTGAAGTTACAGAATTCCTTGTCAAAGAGGGCATAAGCTCTGTTTCACTTAATCCAGATTCTGTTGTAGCGACTTGGCAAAGAGTCGTGGAGATAGAAAAGAAGCTAAAAGGCTAATCAAAGCCTTACAACCCCACTCTACCTTTTTTGCAAAAAAAGGTAGAGATATATACTCTCCCTAATCAGTCTTAAATCAAGAAAATATCTTAATAAAAATAAACACGAAAAAAGCAATGTAGGTTTTGAATCTTGCATTTTTGAGTGAGAACAAAGCGGGAAAATCAATCTAGTAGCCATTTTAAAGTGCCTACGCTATCGTAAATCTAGACATTGGCATAAGCAAAAGGTAAAACTACAAGTAAGTGTAGCTTTTGCCTCATATTGTTGGGGGCTTGTAAAAACACGGGGGCTAGGACTTAGAAGCCTCCATTATTGTTGTTGTTAAAAAAGTCATTCTCATAGTCCATTTGTCCCTTTGTCATATCAAGATCAACGCTCAAGTCCTCAAATGAGCTATAACTATCATCAATCCTACCCATTAGATCTAATGGATCCATTCCCGTAGATACAGAGTAATCAACCACCGCACTCATAATCTCATCATCATTCATCATAATGCACCTCCAAAAAATAAGACAGCTTGATTCTTCCACGAAGCTGTAAATGGAAAGCAACAAATCTCGTCAGTTTATTTAAAAAATAAAAATGATTTTAAACACAAAAAAATATTTTAGTTTTTGCAAACTAGTTTTCCAAATAGCTTCTAGCTCCCTTGTAAGCCTTGCTCCAATAGTTAGAATCTAGCCTTGCTTTGCTTACGACTTTGCCTTTGCTAGGAGCGTGGATAAACTCATTATTGCCAATGTAGATTCCAACGTGGTTAATCCTCTTACCTTTGTTGGTGATGAAAAATACTAAATCACCCTTTTGAAGCCTGCTTTTACTGATAGAAGTGCCATCATCGTATTGATCAAATGAAGTGCGAGGCAGGGAGATACCATTGAGACGATAGACCGCACGGGTTAATCCACTGCAATCAAAGCCAGATTCAGAGGTGCCACCCCATTTATAAGGCACTCCTAAGTAGTCGTGAGCGGATTCTACTAAATCATCGCGTATGTTTTTTGACTTTTTTTGTTTGGGAATATTATTTTTATTGATGGCATATTTTTGTGGAGAAAGGATAAAAAACTCATCAATCAAGCCCTGCTTTTGGTATCTTTGAGCTTTGCTTTTGGCAATCTCAAGGCTTTGGTAGTTTCCAAATCGCACTTTATACATACCCTTTTCTTTAAACAAAAACGCATCAAGCCCCTTTTTGTTAAGAGAATCTACTAGCTTTCCGGCATTTTCAACATTGCTAAAACTCCCCACCTGCACACTATATGCAAGAGGCTTTTGTGCGTTCAAAGACGCACAACCTACAAATAAAAATACTACATTTATCCACGCATAAATAATGATTTTTCGCATTTTGCTCCTTCAAAACTAAAACATCACAGGACCAAGGAATCTTAGCCCCACAGACACCCAACCCTCCTTGCCTCTAAAAGCGTTGCCATAAGTGCCATCAAGCTGAATCTTATCCTGCACGATCCAGATTCTAAGCCCTAGCTGAAACTTCGCCCTATCAAATCGCTCATAAAAGCTCTCCCCTAGAATCCACACTCTATTAGTGAGCTGCTGCTCTAAGCCTAAGCCAACATTATAAATATGGCTATCGTGTGATTCTCGCTCTAGCTTGTAGCCAAAGTTTGAATGCAAAAGTAAAGTGTTATCAAAAAATGCCGCACTAACAGGCACATAGAGATAATGATCATTGCGATATTTTGAGCGTTTAAAATTATAGGCATTTCCCAAAACTAGTCCATAGCTGAATCTATCTTTGTCCAAATCATTGAAAATCTTTTTTGCCCCGATGATAAGCTCTCTCCCACCAAATCTCCTATCTTCATTACCCTGCTCAATTGGAGCGTTACTAAACATACCTCCTAAGCTCATCTCAATATCAAAGAGTAAATTACAGCCCGGTATCGCCCAATATTCGCCTATTTCACCATCATATACACCCCAAGTTTCAAGCTGACAAGAATGCCTATCTACCACGCGTGCATCATCTGTTATCATCGGTCGTGCCGCATAAAGTGAGCTAAAACAACACAAAATAAGCAGGATAAGCACTTGCTTTACCCTTGTTTGTGTTAGATTCTGTGTCCGTTTAAGATTCTTAAAGCAATGCTTCATTTAAAAATTTTCCCCAAACCAGCTTGCCACATCACTGCGAATCGTCTGCCGTAGCTGAATCCCAGCAATAAAGTCATCTTTTAATGCTTTGCTCAAAAGACTTAACGCACCATTTCTAAACTTGCTTAAATACGGATGGTCAATTTGCGCCCAATCGCCCAAAAAGACAATCTTGCTCCCCTGCCCTATGCGTGTGCCAATGAGCTTTATAGTCGCATTTGAAGCATTTTGCACTTCATCAAAAATCACAAATTTATTGCCTATGCTAATGCCTCTTGCGTGGGCGATATCCACAATCTCAATATTATGCTTTTGAATAAAATATTCCGTTGCGGCTTGTTTTTGTATGCCATTGACTTCGCCGCGATACTCAATGCGTTTGGCTAGGGAACTCTCTTGAAGTTTATCAATGGTAAAATTAATTGCACTATAAAGTGGATACATAAAATAGCCTAGCTTTTGACTTTCATCGCCCTTACGATAGCCTAGTTCGGCTTCTTTGTCATTAGCGGTGATGGTATTACGCATATACACGATGCCATCAACAACACCATTTTTCACAAGCGTGATTCCAGCCTGTAAGGCGATAAGCGTTTTCCCACTGCCTGTTGAGCCTGTGGCAATAGTAAGATTATTTTGCGAATGAGTTAGCAAGGCATAGAGCATTTTTTGCTCTAAATTAATAGGCGTAATGTAGGGCTGATTTACTTTTAGAATCTCATCAAGATTCAGCTCCACAAACTCTCTGTCAACCTTCAAGCCAAAGATTTTTTTACCCGTTTTATACAATGCACTATCAGTATTATCCATTTCATCAATTTGAATTAAACTCCATTGCTTAAGTTTAGAAAATCTCTCATCTTGAGCCAAATCGCTTAAAGCACTATCCTTATGCACTTCAAAGCAGTGCCAGAAGTCAATATCACTTGGATTTTCAACCCTATCTCTAAAAAGCGATTGAGCTAGAATACCTTGTGCTTGAGTGCGGACTTTGAGTGAAATATCATTTGTCAGCAGGATAAGATTATAATCCCTAGCAATTTCAATGAGCTTAGAATCATTGTAGCTATGCTCTTGTGGTGGAATCTTGTAATGTGGGCGATAAATCAGCGTCAAAGGAATGCTGTATTCTTCAAACTTAAATAAAATCTCTTGGACAAAATCATTATGATTTTTAGCAATACTCGCAATGTTAGCGTTTTGAATACTCTCATTTAAGCTATCACTATTTAAGCTATCACTATTAATACAACGAAAAAATTCCCGCGCAAAATACCCTGTCTCATTTTGCAAATCTTTTTTCTTATCAAGCTCTTCAATGACAACATCAGAGATAAAAAGCTGATTTTGTGAATCCTGCCATAAAAAAATGATATTTTGCGTATCATCTAAGATAATAGAAGTATCAAGCAAATAACACTTTGTAATCAATTAACTCCCTTTGGCTAAAATCTCGTTATTGTATCAAAAGATACATAATCTAATGTAAAAGGATAAAATGATGGAAGTAAAATTTAAAGGCACTCCAGCAAAACTAAGTAGCAATACAATAAAGTCAGGTGATAATGCCCCAAAAGTAGCTCTTGTAGCCAAAGATTTATCACAAGTAGAAGTGGGCGGTGCAAGTGGAAGCTATCAAATCATTAATGTCGTCCCAAGCCTTGATACAGGCGTATGTGCGACACAAACGCGTAAATTCAATGAAGAAGCAGCAAAGCTGACAAACGCAAAAGTGTATGCGGTATCTTTGGATTTACCTTTCGCACAGGGTAGATTCTGCAGCACTGAAGGGATTGAGAATGTGATAGCACTTAGCGATTTTAAGGCAAAAGACTTTGGCAGGGCGTATGGGTTGATTTTAGAATCTTCTCCACTTGCGGGGTTACTCACTCGTGCGGTGATTGTGGTAAATCCTGAAGGCAAGGTTTCTTATGTAGAAGTGTGTGAAGAAATCACAAACGAGCCGGATTATCAAAAAGCTTTGGCTAGTGTTAAGTAGGGCGTAATGGAATATCTCACACTAGCAGAGATTGGCAAGATTCTAGATCTTGGGGTATTTTATCTTGCGACAAAGGGCACTTGTGGAAACCCACGAGTGCGTCCTATGCGGTCTAATATCGTGCATAATGGCAAGCTATATCTTGGCACAACGCTCAATAAAAATCTCTATAAACATATTACACAATATAGCGGTGTTGAGCTTTGTATCAGCACGACAGACATTTTAGCTCTGCGTGTGCGTGGAGAAGCAAGAGTAGCAAATCATCTTGATGCCAAAGAAGCCCTTATGGCAAAGTATGAACGCATAGCAAAAGTATTTGATAACAACCCTAATCACCCAGATTTTGCGATTTTCTACCTTGAAAATATCAGTGCAAGACTGCAAGATTTTAACGGCAATATCCTCACCTATAAGGAATAGCCACAAGGCAGCTTGACTAAGATTCTCTTTTTTAGATTCTATAAATTAGCATTTAAGATTAGAATCTTAGCCTACTCTTTAGCATAATACGCCCTCACCACTTCCCTATCATCAAAATGAATCTTATTTTCACCTATGATTTGATAGTCTTCATCACCCTTACCCAAAATCAAAAGCACTTCATTTTCTTGTAAATCACTCAAAGCTTGAACAATGGCTTTTTTTCTATCAATCTCCATCACCACAAATTTAGCTCCATAGTCTTTGGGTAAGCCATTTGCAATATCTCGCAGAATCTCGGCAGGATTCTCACTCCTTGGATTATCACTTGTGATATAGAGTTTATCCGCATATTCAAAGGCACAAGAGCCCATTTTAGGACGCTTACTCTTATCCCTATCACCACCAGCTCCAAAAACAACGGCGATTTTTTGATGTCTAAAACTTTCAAAAATCTGCTTCATACCATCGTATGTATGTGCAAAATCCACAATCACAAGCGGTTTAGTATGCACCACTTCCATACGCCCACTCACTCCAGCAAAATTCTCCATTGCTTTTGCAATATCACTAAGAGGTTTGTTTGTGAGAATCTTAACCGCAGCGATACCAGCAAGGGCATTATAAAGATTATGCTTACCATAAAGATAGGTTTGCAACGCACAAGATTCTTGACTACATTTTTTATTATCTCGCCACGCGATATGTGCATCAATGCCAGATTCCAAGGCATAAGCCCCAACACTTAAATGCCCCTTTTTTTCTACACCATAATAAAATGCCCCAACATCTTTACATATCGCATACTTTTCATCAGCATTAATAAGCTTTAGCCCCTCACCCTCAAAAAAGCTATTTTTCACTCGCCGATATTCTTCTACACTCTTATGATAATCTAAATGATCGCTTGTAATATTGCTTAATATTTTTAGCTCAAAGCTTAATCCTGCTATCCGCTCTTGAATAATCGCGTGTGAGCTTACCTCCATTACAAAAAAATCACATTGCTCACTTTTAGCCATACTTAGATTCTCATACAGCTCAAGCACACTAGGCGTTGTAAGCCCTTTTGGCTTGATTGTCTTATCGTTAATAAAAAACCCTCTCGTGCCAAGCAAAGCCACCTTATAGCCCAAATCAAGCAAAAGAGAGTAGATAATCGCTGCGGTAGTAGTTTTACCATTTGTGCCTGTAATACCTACAATGCGTGGATTCTTCCCGGGAATAGAATCTAAAAGCACTTTGCTTAAATTGTAAGATTCTATAAGATTATTTTGTGGAAAATCACTTGGGATAAACGGTGCATTTTGTTTGCTTCGCACAAGTAAAATCTCTTCTCTTGCCACCTTGTCTGCACTATCCCACACACGCGTATCATCTGTAAGAATCTTAAAAATCTTGCCGTTATGATTTATGTTTTTTTCTATTATCATCTGCTACCTTTTGTAAGATTTTTTCAAGCTCATTATCATAAATGACATTTTTCTTAAGAGAGTCAATATACTCCATTGAAATGTCCTGATAGTCATTGTCTATAAGCTCATTTAAAAACTCATAAAACTCACCCTTATTGACAAAAATAATCTTTGAGCTAAACATCAAATCCTCAAAAGCTTCTTTAAAACTTTTCTTTTCTT
Organism: uncultured Helicobacter sp.; assembly: GCA_963559865.1. Lineage (GTDB taxonomy): Bacteria > Campylobacterota > Campylobacteria > Campylobacterales > Helicobacteraceae > Helicobacter_C. Next base: position 34,699 of record CAUWMC010000009.1, on the reverse strand, counting down.
TGGCAATTTGCTTAAAATCTTCATATAAGATTCCATTCAAACTATCTGCACGGAGGCTTTCAAGGTGTTTAAGCATTGAGAGAATATTATCCGTGCTTTTATCAAAACTTTTAATTGTTTTTAAAATCTGCTCTCGTGCTTTGGCTTTGCTAATCTCTTGAGAAAGTAGAATTTGATAGTATTCATACAGGCTCACAGCTTGCTCTTCAAAGTCCTCTGCCATATCAGCAAGTAAAACGCCGATTGTAGATTCTGTATTGCTTGGTTCAAGCGTGAGATTATGCGTAAAAAGCTCAAAGGCTTTTTTGTATTGCTTGGCACTGAAAAGCTCAAAGGCTTTTTTGTTATTCTTATTGATAATCTGCCTTGTGCGTGTGTCTGTCAGTTTGATAACTTCCATAAATCTATCCGTATTTGAGTGTTTAAAAAGATTCTCCGTGCGGAATATGCACTATTGCAATATCTGGGTGAATCTCCTCTTTCAAACGATTTTCAATCGCATATTTTAGAGTTTTTGATGAGCTAGGACAGCCTTTGCACGCTCCTTCCAAACGCACATACACCTTAGCATCTCTAATGCCAAGCAAGGTAATATCGCCTCCATCAAGTGTAAGTGTGGGACGCACTTTGTCAATCACCATTTCAACGGGCATTCTAAGCTCTTCATCACTAAAGGGAAACATTCTACTCCTTTTACTCATTGCTACATTAATATGCAAAAATAGCCCGTATTCTAGCGTAATTTTTCAAATGCACATTCTCTCATATAGCTTCTTACTAAGTTGCCATAATAGAATCTAAAAATTGTTTATAAATTACACATTAAGCAAAGTTTTTCTCACAAAAAAACGCACCAAACTTTATTTTATACTCAAAGCTTATATAGAATTGAAGAGAACAAAATTTATGCAAGGAGTAAGAATGAAATTAAGAAAAGTTTCAGTAATGGCTTTGGCTTGTGCTGTAAGCCTAGGATTTTTGGGTTGTGGTGAGGATAAAGCTCAAGAGGCGTATAAGGTGAAGTTTGCTCACGTTGTGAGTGCCAATACACCAAAAGGGCAAGCTGCTGATTTTTTTGCTAAACGCGTTGAAGAGCTAAGTAATGGAAAAATCAAAGTAGAGGTTTTCCCGAGCGCACAACTTGTTGATGATGATAAAGTTTTTCAAGAGCTAACACGCAATAATGTGCAAATGGCTGCGCCAAGCTTTTCAAAATTCACACCAATTGCAAAAGAATTTAATGTATGGGATGTGCCGTTCTTATTCCGTGATACAGAACATTTGCACAAGGTTATGGACGGCGAAGTGGGGCAAGTCCTAAAAGATGTCGTCTCTCAAAAAGGCATTATCGCTCTTGATTATTGGGATGCAGGATTCAAACAATTCAGCACAAACAAAAAGCCTATCGTTCTCCCAGAAGATGCAAAAGGGCAAAAAATGAGAATTATGAGTTCCAAAGTGCTTGAAGAGCAAACAAAAGCAATTGGTGCAATCCCTCAAGTTTTACCATTTGGAGAAGTATATTCGGCACTTTCTACAGGTGTTGTTGATTCAGCTGAGAATCCTCTCTCCAATCTCTATAACTCTAAATTCTACGAAGTGCAAAGCTCAATCACGCTTTCAAATCACGGATACTTGGGCTATCTTGTCGTAGTGAGCGATGGCTTTTGGAAGCAACTTCCTGATGATTTAAAAGACATTTTTAAACAAGCTCTCCACGAGGCAACAGAATTTGAGCGTAAAGAAAGTGAAAAAGAAGAAAAAGTGCTTCTTGAAAAATTACAAAAAGATGATGCAACAAAGACAGAGATTATCACACTCACGCCAGATCAAATTGCAGTATGGAAAGAAACTATGCAAGCAATTTATCCAAAATTCTATGATATTGTTAGTCAGGATTTGATTGAGAAAATCATACAAGTGCAATAACCTAGAATCGAGGGGATTGAATGCTTTCTTGGATTGCTAAACCTTTTATTTGGGCTCACCATAGCCCAAAGGTCAATAAGCTTTTTGCTACTTTAGATACCTTTATTGCTTCTATCAACAAAAATGTGGCTGTGGTAGGACTCCTTGCGGGTGTTATTATCACAGCTATGAATGTGTTTTGTCGCTACCTTACTGGGCTCTTTCCAGACTACTTTCATCTTTCACTTACTTGGGCAGAAGAAATGGCAAGATATTGCTTTTTGTGGTCGGCTTTCTTTGGTGCAGCATATGGCTTTAGAAAGGGTGTGCATATTAGCGTAACTATGCTTTTAGAGCGTTTTCCGCCCAAAATCGCAAAAGCTTGTGTCATCGGCATACATACGCTTAATTCATTTTTTCTCGCGTTTATGGCGTATGCTGGGGCGATGGTATGCTATGATAATTACTTGCTTGGCTATATGAGTGAGGCATTACATAATGTGCCATTGTGGATTTTTCTACTTTGTTTGCCTTTGGCTTTTTTTGGTGCGACTTATCGCTCAATTGAAAAAATCTATGAAGTTTCTTGGACTGAAGCAAATAAGGTTGTCAAAAATGCGGAAGTTGAGATGATTCACGATTCTGTAATAAAAGATTAATGAGGCATTAATGAGCGTTGCGTATTTATTACTTGTTTTATTTGGTTTGCTTCTTTTAGGTGTTCCTGTATCTATTGCTTTAGGTGTGAGTGCTATAAGTGCTCTTTTCTTCTTTACATCTTATAATATAGTCGGGTCAGCCGAAATTATGTTTAATGGCTTAAAACCCGCACTTATGGCTATTCCTATGTTTATTTTAGCCGGCTCCCTTATGAGTAAGGGAAGCTCGGCAACGCGGATTGTAGAATTTGCTAAATCACTTGTTGGACATTTGCCCGGTGGTTTGCCTATCAGTGCAATTTTAGCTTGTATTATTTTTGCTGCTGTTAGTGGTAGCTCTCCTGCCACGGTGGTAGCCGTTGGCTCTGTGATGTTTCTAGCCATTAAAAATGCTGGATACCCAAAAAGCTACGCTGTTGGGGCGATCACCTCTGCAGGAAGCCTAGGGATTCTAATCCCGCCTTCTGTTGTAATGATTGTCTATGGCGTAACAGCTGAAGTCTCTATTGAAAAGCTTTTTATGGCGGGAGTTGTGCCGGGCTTGATGATTGGGCTTATGATGATGATTTATGCGTATATTGGGGCAAAACGCCTAGGATTCAAAGCCACAAAGCCTGAATCCTTTAAGATAAGATTTAAAAAATTCAAAGACGCATTTTGGGCATTACTCATTATTTTTGTTATCATTGGTGGAATCTATGGTGGAATCTTCACTGCTACAGAGGCTGCAGGTATTAGTGCTGTATATGCTTTTATCATTTCTGTTTTTGTCTATAAGGATATTAAGTTTAAAGATCTTTATGCTGTATTCTTGGACGCAGCAATCACAACAGCAATGATATTTTTCATCATTGGCTTTGCTGTTGTTTTCGCACATTTTCTCACAAATGAGAGAATCCCACATTTAATCGCGGAGTTCCTTGTAGCACAAGAGATGAGCTGGTGGATGTTCCTTATTCTTGTTAATGTTGTGTTATTTATTATGGGGCAGTTTATGGAGCCTAGCTCTGTTATTATGATTATGACACCCTTGCTTTTACCCATTGCCCTAGCCCTTGGGATTGACCCTATACATTTTGGTATTGTGATGGTGGTGAATATGGAGCTAGGTATGCTTACTCCGCCTGTGGGGCTTAATCTCTTTGTTGCTAGCTCACTCACAGGGCTAAGCCTCAAAGATGTAACGACCTCTGTGCTTCCTTGGCTATGCGTAATGCTTGTGGGGCTGTTGCTTATAACCTATATTCCAGATATTTCACTATGGCTACCTAACCAAATCAATTAAAGGAGGGTGAATCTATGGAGTTTAAAGACATTAAGCAGATTGAAAAGGCACAAAGTTTTAATCAAAAAGATGGTGCAAAACTTTTTATTGTGCTTATCTTTTTTCTTGTCATTTCACTTGTAGCGGTTTTTGCTCACACTGGGCATAGCACGCTACTGCTTGTCTTTGCGACTATCATCGGTGGCTATATGGCGATGAATATCGGTGCAAATGATGTAGCTAATAATGTTGGACCCGCTGTTGGCTCTCACGCCATTACACTTGTTGGAGCAATTATCATCGCAGCTATTTGTGAGGCAATGGGAGCAATAATTGCCGGTGGAGAAGTGGTAGAGACTATCAAATCTGGCATTATAGATTCTACTCATCTTGCTGAACCTCGCGTTTTTGTAGCTTTAATGCTTGCCGCTCTTGCCTCTGGTGCGGTTTGGCTACATCTAGCAACAGCCATTGGTGCGCCTGTTTCTACAACACACTCACTTGTTGGCGGAATCTTGGGAGCTGGAATAGTCGCTGGGGGATTTGGAGTAGTGAATTGGATAGAGCTTTTGCGTATTGCTTCAAGCTGGATTATCTCGCCTGTGCTTGGTGGGCTCATCGCAGTTATATTTCTTCTTATTATCAAAAAAAGTATTACTTACAAAGAAGATAAGCGACAAGCAGCAAAAAAGGTAGTGCCTATTCTTATATTTGTTATGACTTGGGCTTTTAGCCTTTATCTCATTTTAAAGGGGCTTAAAAAAGTCCTTCCAAAGCTTGATTTTAGCGTATCAGTTGGTATTAGCCTCCTTATTGCCATTGCTGTGTATCTTATCGTGCGTCCCATCGTTGCCAAAAAAGCAGAAACACTACTTAACACAAAAGAAGATATTAACTCTCTTTTTACCATTCCACTTGTTTTTGCAGCAGCACTTTTGAGCTTTGCTCACGGAGCAAACGATGTTGCCAACGCTATTGGACCACTTGCAGCAATCAACGAGACATTAAACAACCTTGGAGAATCTCTACCCTCAAGCAAAGCGGGTGTGCCTCTATGGATTATGGTAATCGGTGGGCTAGGTATTTCGCTAGGATTAGCCTTGTATGGTCCTAGACTTATCCGCACCGTTGGTAGTGAGATTACAGAGCTTGATAAAATGAGAGCCTTTTGCATTGCGATGAGTGCAGCTCTCACCGTGCTTCTTGCCTCACAGCTTGGTTTGCCTGTAAGCTCAACCCATATTGCACTTGGAGCTATTTTTGGCGTTGGATTCTTAAGAGAATATCTTAAAAAACGCTATTATGAAATGCAGCAAACCATCATTGAAGCCCATAAGGGTAAAGACGCGCAAGAAGTGGAAGCATTTTTGGATCGTTTCAATAAGGCAAGCATTAAGAAAAAGGGACTTATGCTCGAATCTTTAAAAAATAACGATAAGCTTAAAGATACACCAAAACTTGATAAAAAAGAGCGTAAATCACTCAAAAAAGCCTATAAACAAGAGCTTGTTAAACGCAGTGCAATAAATAAAATCATTGCTTCTTGGCTTATTACAGTGCCTGTTTCAGCCTTGCTTGGCGGACTTACTTACTTTATCATTATCAGTGCGTTTTGACTTTTAACACTTTAAAAGTTTTAAAAGATTAGATTGACTACAATTCAAGTCTATCTTTTTTTATTTAAGGAGAATCTTTGGACCCGTATTCGTCGGTTTTGATGCTTTTGTTGGCATTGTTGCTAGTTTTTCTCAATGCCTTTTTTGTGGTTTCGGAGTTTGCGATTGTTAAAATACGAAAATCTAAGCTTGAAGAGTTGGCTAAAAATGAAGTTAAAAACGCCTCTCTTGCCCTCAAAATAACTAATTCGCTTGATAGTTACCTTAGTGCTACACAGCTTGGGATAACCTTTGCTTCTCTTGCTTTGGGGTGGATTAGTGAAAATGCTTTTGTTAAGCTTATTTCAATCCCATTTTATTTTCTTATGGAATCTTCACCCATTTTAGTGCATTCTGTTGCGTCAGTCATCGCCTTTGTATTTGTTACACTTTTGCACGTTGTGCTAGGAGAGCTTGTGCCTAAATCTATAGCAATCGCTAAGACTGAATCTGTTGTATTACTTATCGCTAAACCTCTTTATCTTTTTGGGGTAGTCTTTTCCCCACTTATTAGACTTTTTGATTTGCTCGCCGCATTTTTTCTCAAACTTATGGGAATTAAACCCGCTAGAGAGGGAGAAGTAGCACATTCTGATGAGGAACTAAAGATTATTGTAGGTGAAAGTTTAAAAGAGGGGTATATAGATTCAATAGAGGGTGAGATTATCAAAAATGCTGTGGATTTTTCAGATACCCTTGCCAAGGAGATTATGACACCGCGAAAAGATATGATTTGCCTTGATGCACAGGAGAGCTATGAAAATAATATTGCCATCGTGCTAAAGACCAATCACACACGCTACCCTTATTATCAAGATTCTAAGGATAATATTTTAGGTATGATTCATATCCGTGATTTGTTTGAAAATACTATCAAAAACGGCGAAGCTAATCTCTCAAAGCTTGTAAGAAATATGATTATCGTGCCTGAAACAGCCCATATTTCAGAGATTCTCACTACAATGAATCGTCAGCAGATTCACACTGCCCTTGTAGTTGATGAATATGGTGGGACATCTGGACTTTTGACAATGGAAGATATTATTGAAGAGATTATTGGCGATATTTCTGATGAGCACGATCTTAAAATAGAGGATATGCGGCAAATTGATGAAAAGACATATGAGTTTGATGGCAAACTTGATTTGGAAAGCATTGAAGAAATGCTTCATATTACTTTTAGCAATACAAACGATCATATCACAATCGGTGGCTATGTCTTTGGACTACTTGGGCGACTTCCGGTAATAAAAGATAAGATTTGCGATGAATACTTTGAATTTGAAGTGCTTGAAATGGATGGGGCAAGAATTAAAAAGCTTAAAGCCACCACTTTACCTCAAGCAGAAAAAGAAAAGCATTTAGATTCTTAAAATATAGTAGCAAGATTCCAAGTCTAAAGAATCTTGCTTTTTTGGCTAAGTTATAACCTGAAAAATCTTACCGCCTTGTGTTTTCACGCACCATTTTTACTAATGCTATGGCATTTTCTCTTGGTAAATCCGGTAGCATTCCGTGTCCTAGGTTGAAAATATGTCCGGGTTCCTTACCCATAATATCTATAATCTCCCTTACCCCTTTTTCCATAGAATCTACATCATACAAACGCGAAGGCTCAAGATTCCCTTGTAAGACATATCGCCTACCAAGCTTCTCTTTTGCTAATCCCATTGGCGTTCCCCAATCCACGCCAAAAACATCAAATTCTCCTGTAATCTTATCCAAATATGCACCAATACCCTTAGGAAAGAGCATAACCGGGATATGTGGATATTTGCCCTTGATATATTTTGCAATATCTTTCATATACTTCCAACTAAACTCCAAATACGCCTCCTGCTCCAATGCCCCAGCCCAGCTATCAAAAATCTGCACCGCATTAGCCCCAGCTTGAATCTGCCCTTCCAAATATGCCTTTAGCTCATCGCTCAAACGCTCCAATAACGCTCTTAGAATCTGTGGCTGCTTATACAGCATTGCTTTACTTTTAGCATAGGTTTTACTCCCCTGCCCTTCTATCATATAAGTTGCCAATGTCCAAGGCGAACCACAAAAACCAATGAGTGCCTTATCTTTGGGAAGTTTAGAGCGGATAGAACTCACCGCATCATACACATATCCTAGCTTGTCAGCAGCACTACCTAGAGCTTTTACATCTTCTAGTGTGGTAATCGTGCGGTTAAAATGCGGACCCTCACCACTCAAAAATTCTAATGGCAGCCCCATCTCCAGCGGCACAACTAAAATATCGCTAAAGAGTATCGCCGCATCAACATCTAGAATCTCCACCGGTTGCAAGGTTACTTCCGTGGCAAGATTCACATTTTTACATAAATCCAAAAATCCACCAGCCTTAGCCCTTGTTGCCCTATATTCGCTTAGATACCGCCCCGCTTGTCGCATAAGCCAAATAGGCGTATAGGGCGTTTGCTTCCTAAAACACGCATCAATAAAAATCATCTTTTTCTCCTGCTTTCTTGGTTAGATTCTGCCTTATATAATAGAATCTATTTTATGTAACAAATCCCACTTTTTGCCAAAATGGTAAAACTCAAGCATTTTGCATTTCAATCCATTTTTGTGCAATTCTCACCGCATTTGTTGCTGCACCTACACGAATCTGATCTGCTACACACCATAAATGTAAAATATGCTTATCAAAGTTATCCTCACGCACACGCCCTACATAAGTTTGGTCTGTCTCCGTGGCAAGAGTTGGCATAGGATAAAGCTTTTCTTGTGGCTCATCACATAGCACGACACTAGGTGCGTGAGAGAGAATCTCTTTTGCTTCTTTAGCACTTATAGGATTTTCAAAATGAATACTGATAGATTCACTATGACTACGCAAGACAGGCACACGCACACAAGTCGCACTTATGGCAAAGTTTGAGTGCATAATCTTGTTTGTTTCATTAATCATTTTCATCTCTTCTTTTGTATAGTCATTTGGCATAAAACTATCAATATGCGGAATGACATTAAGTGCCAAGCGGTGAGGAAACACAGCGGATTCTGCCTCGTCAAGCTTAAAAGCAAAAAAGGCTTGCATTTGCATTACAAGCTCCTCCATTCCACGCTTACCAGCCCCGCTTGCTGCTTGATAAGTGCTAACATCAACGCGTTTAATCCCAAACGCTTTATGCAGAGGGGATAGCACTTGCACCATTTGAATCGTTGAGCAATTTGGGTTAGCGATAATCCCTTTTTGCCTCCATTGTGCTATATCTTGAGGATTGACTTCAGGAACAACAAGGGGAATGTCCTTATCCATACGAAAATGGCTTGTGTTATCAATCACTACCGCACCAGCCTTTGCCGCACTCGGTGCAAACTCCGCACTCACACTCCCACCAGCGGAAAAAAAGGCTATCTCCACACCTTCTTTGGCAAAGACATCGTGTGTGGTTTGTAGAATCTTATGATTTTGCGACATAAATTCCACTTCTTTGCCCACGCTTCTTTCACTTGCCAAAGGCACGATTCTACTCACAGGGAATTTTCTCTCCTCTAAAACGCGAAATATCTCTTCACCTACCGCACCACTCGCACCTACAACGCCAACAACATATTTTTTCAAATCCACCCCTTTGTTTAGAATCTCAAATAAGCCGAGATTCTAGCGATATTTTTTGAATTAATAGCTAATTATTATTTTTTCCTACCACAAGCAGTGAGCCACCAAATGGAGCGCTAAGATTCTGTGGGAGAAGTTTCTGAATCTTATTTTCTAACCGACAGATTCCTAGCAATGTGTTATTAATGAATGAAGGGGGTGGAGTATCGCGTAATTCTTCTTTGTTAGATTCTGTATGAGAATCTTTTGTACTGCTTTGCGAGGTAAGGGTGTTTGCCAAGGTGTTTGTGTGCCGAGTTGTTTTAGATTCTATAAAGCAAGAATCTTGTTTAGCTTTTGGATAAGGTGCGTGATGCAATAATGCCCTAACCCAAAGCAATGGCGTAATAGCAATGAAAAAATACTTCGCACATACAATTTCAAAGCCACTTTGCTTCATAAGACTGACAAGCTCATTTTTAGTATATCGCCGCTTGTGATGCACACTTACATCGTGGGCATTCCATAGCCATTTATGTGCCGGGACACTCAAAGCTAAAAGGCTTTTTGTATTATTTTTTAGCATATTTTTCATATTTTTTAAAGCTAGGACATCATCATCAATATGCTTCAACACATCAAAGGCAAAAATGCAGTCAAATTCATTCACAAAAGGCACATCAAGTAAATCCATACAATATAAATCTTTTATACCATAGGTTTTAGCGTATTCTAAGCCTTGCGGGTGGATTTCACCTAATGCAATATTGCTAAAACCTTGTGATAAGAAATGCCTTGTAACGCTTCCTGTGCCAGCCCCTACATCTAGAATCTTTGTGTTTTTGCCATTATCCTGAGGATATAAAGAAGCTAAAATGCGGCTTATCTCTTGGTAGATAAACTCTCGCCTTGCAATATGCCAAAAATGCTTGTTTTCAGCTAGATATAGCATATCCATACCTTCACTTGGGAAGTGAAAGTTAGCATTAGATTCTAAAGTTTGCTGTGTAAATTGAGAAGTATGGCTATTCAGTGTAGTGTTACAGGGGGGGGGGGGCGAAATATGTAATACCATTTATAATGGTAGATTCTTTTATTTGCATTTTTTCTCCTTTATTTGCTTGAGTTTATTTAAAGTTTAAATCCCTAAAGCATCATTGCGCCAAGAGTGCCAGCGACTAAAAGCGGGATATTATACACAAAAAATGTAGGAATACAAGTATCATAAATGTGATTATGCTGTCCGTCCATATTGAGCCCAGAAGTTGGTCCTAATGTGCTATCACTCGCAGGACTTCCCGCATCGCCTAATGCCCCAGCTATGCCGATCAGCAAAATTATCGCAGGGACACTAAAGCCAAGTGAGATTCCAAAAGGCACATAAATGGCTGCAATAATAGGTATCGTCCCAAAGCTCGTGCCAATGCCTATGGTGATTAAAAGCCCCACAAGTAGCATTAAACTTGCTCCTATAAATTTCGCCCATAAAGACGCCCCATTAGAATCTAAAGTCGCAGGATTTGAAGCCATAGTTGCATTAGAATCTAGCCCATTTGAAGCGATAGTATTCATAGCACCAGCACCACTTTGATGGGTAAAGTCCGCTACCACTTGCACGAGATTCTGCACTTCTCCACTTGCACGCAGCACCTCCCCATATCCAGCCGCCACAAGCATAACAAAGGCAATAAATGCCATCATTTTTAGCCCACCTTCCATAACAGAATCTATCTCATTCCATTTTACCCCTCGCAGCACAATCATACACATAAGCCCAGCAAATGCCCCAAGCGCTAGAGAATGCGTAACAAGCTGCACGACAAAAAGCACGATAATGCCAAAGAGTGTCGCATATTCACGCCACCCCATACTCGCATCACCCATAGAGCATTCCTCTTTTTGTGCGTATTCACGCGGTTTTGCATACAGCACAAACACCGCAAAAAGTAGCCCAAGCAGCATAGCCGCCCCGCCAATCCACATCACAGAGCTAATCTCACTCAAACTCACAGGCATACCATTTGCCTTCATCTGCTCACTGATAGTCGTGTGAAAAATCAGCCCAAAGCCCACACCAAGCGTTACATAAGGGGCTTGTAACCCAAAAGTAAGCGCACACGCAACTGCACGCCTATCAATTTTCAAACGATTCATAAGGCTGAGAAGTGGGGGGATTAAAATCGGGATAAAAGCGATGTGGATAGGCACAAGATTCTGCGAAAAACACGCAATAAGAGCAATGCTAAGGATAAAAATAAATTTCCTATTGCTTATCACATTAGCAATGGCGGAGAGCAAAAAAGTCATCAAATGTGTGCGAGAAATCGCCACAGCAATGCCACCTAGCAAGATATAGCTTAAGGCAATATTGAGATTGCTTGCCATACCTTTGATGAGAATTTCACCCGTTGCAGTAGTTTTAAGCAGGAAATATTGCCAAAGCGAAGTTTGTGAATCTGCCCCAGAAGATAGAGATTCTAAAGGCAGTGGAGATAGCCACCCAGCCACAAGTGCAGCTATAATGATAGATAACAACACATTTAATCGCAAAACGCATAACACTGCCATAACAAGCACAGACAACACCACCGCATTTGTGAGAAGAGACATTAGATTCCTTTGTATTCCATTGTGATAAAAAATGCCGATTTTACGCTAAAAGAGATGAAAAAAGCATTAAAATAAGTCAAATTTAAGCCATTTTGCAAAAATCTTTAATAAATTTTAAATAATTTTGAGATACAATCCGCACTTTCAAACTCCATTTCTCTATAATCTTTTTCAAAAGATCGCGTAGCTCAGTTGGTAGAGCACTACCTTGACATGGTAGTGGTCGCTGGTTCAAGTCCAGTCGTGATCACCACTTTTTTAAAATCTTTAAATTTTTTATGTTTGGCTATGTTTTTCATTTTGAGAGAGTAGCTTGTATTCTGGCATAGATTCTATAGCCTCCATTGTTTGTATGCTCATCTCACACACGCTTAGAAGTAGTTCCAGCACATATCGCCCGCCCTTTAGCCCCTTCAATACCCCGCTTGTGCTTTCATAGAGATTTGGGTCATTGACTATGCCGCTTGCCTTATCGGTGCTGATTTTGTAGCGGTCTAGTATCCACTCTATGGCACTTTTGCCATTGACTTTATACGCATAAGCCTTATGCGGGATATTGACTATGGCGATTTTGTCATTAAGCAAAATGCTATCTTTCACGCCTTTGGTGTGAAACTTTATCGTCTCTATCCTAAAGTCTTCTTCACTTAAATGCTCTATATCTTCCCTAGCCTTTTGTCTAAAGTCTTTTTCAAACAAGCCTTTAGCACTTGTCTTAAACTCTTGTAAGTCCTTTGCCAAGCAGGCAAAAGCCCTTGAGTCTGGCTTATTATAGCTCTCATAGTTGATATGTAGCGCTGCTAATGCCCTGCCGCTTGCCACAAAGCCCCAGAAGTCCTGCATAAGCGGGATTCTAGGGAGCATTTTGGAGAGATTGTCTTTGTATTTAGCGATGTAGGCGGGGTGATTCAAAATGGCGTAGATATAATAAAACATATCTTCTTTAGTAATGGTTTTTTTGGTGGATTCGGCTTTGCGCGATAAAGCAGGGAGTTTGTGGCTCGCTTCGTCGATAGACGCTCCAGTCTTATCTCCTTGCTCGCCACTGCACAACCCTGCTTTCTCATCGCAAATCCTAGAATCCTTTGGCTGCTCGCTTACATTTTTGGCGTTATCGCTAGAATCCACTTTTTGTGCGTTTGCCTTAGCGTAAGCGGCTTGGAAAAATGCTAGGGCTTCATCTCTTATGGCGTCTTTTCTGCGATAGTAGGCGGTATTTTTGTCATTGCGAGTCTTGTCGCTGGTGGATTGGGCGTGAGATTTTTCGCTTCGCTCAAAATGACAAAATGCACTAGATTCTGCCTTGTCATAGTCCATAGTCATCTGCCCATTTTCTGCGCTGGATTCTACTCGCTCATAGTAGTAGAGCGGGAAGCATTGAGCGTGCTTAAAAAGTCCATTATCTATCGCAATATTTGTCATCAATGCTCCACCTTGTCCATCATCATCGCTTATACATATCGCCATATTTGGCAAGTAGCGATGTGTGGCATAGAAGTCTCTGGCACTTTTGCTAACGATCGCTTCGCAATCCACAATAGCTATCTCTTGTGTGCGTGGAGTGGGGAAGAGCTGTGGCATTTGGTAAAGCATTTCGTTGAAATGCTTTGCCAGATAGAGGTGGCATTTGGTAAAGGGGCGGTAGGTGCATTCTACAATCTCCCCTGCTTCATTAAAGTCAAATATCAAGCCCTTATTAAAGCACTTTGTCAATTCTCTACTCCAATTGATTTTGGTGCTATCCATTGTAGGCTTGTAGGTAGAATCTGCTTTATGCTTCTCTACTTCGGCATTGTAGTTGTCTATCATTCTTGTCATATTGGATTCTAGCTCTTTGGCAGAGAAGTTATAGACCCAAAAGTCGCGACTCGTGCTAATCCCCATAGATAGCATACTAAATATATCCACATAATTTTCCGCAAAGACTTCGGTATCAATTTTGTCTCTATTTTTTAGACTAGGGATAGCACTTAGGGGGATTTCTTTAAGCTTTTTATTCGCCATTGGCATAAACGCCATAAAGCTATAATCGCGCTGATTTATCCAGTCATAGTCTTTGTTGGGCGTGATAGTGGTGAAAAGCCCTTGAGATTCCATAGATTCTATGGATTTGAAGTCTTGGATAATGTTTAGCTTTTTTTGGCGGTCTAGGTAGTCGCCGATGTCGTAGTAGTAGATTGTGGCTTTGCTTTGTGGATTGCCGCGACTTCCTGCGGAAGTCTCGCAATGACTAAGGGGGCTTGTTTTATCGTCATTGCAAGCGTATGGATTGCCACGCTCGCTTCGCTCACTCGCAATGACAGAGGAGCTTGTTTTGCTGTCATTGCGAGATTCTGCGGTAGCAGAATCGTGGCAATCCACTTTCTCACTAGAATCCGTATTTTTGTGGATTGCTTCGGCGATTTCATCGCCTCGCAATGACGGAGAGGGAGTGTCAGTTTTATTGTCATTGCGAGCCTTGTCGCTAGGCAAGGCGTGGCAATCCACACTAGAATCTAGCTTCACAAAAAAGCATATCGCTACAGGGGTGCGTGAGCCGGAGTCAAAGAATTTGCCGCCTTCTTTGCGTGAAGTCTCGCCGGAAGTGCGTTGATTGCCCCTAAGATTAAAGATATAGATATAGTCAAACTCATCTGCCAAGCACGCGCGTAAGCCATCATCGCTATTGCTATCTAAGAAACTGCCATTGACCACAAGCCCTATAATGCCCCCACTCTCTCCTATCCTATCGCTCATAAAGCGGATAGACATTTTATAGGAGTCGTAGTTGCTTCCTTTGTTTGTGGCGGTTGAGAGCTTGGCATAGGTGTCTGCTATGCGTTGATCCATAAAGGGGTAGCGCGTGTTTTTATTATCATCATTGGCGGAGTTTTGTCCTGTGGAGTAAGGTGGATTGGTAAGGAAGATTTTAAACTCGGTGTTTTTAAACTCTTGGATTTTGGCGTAGTTTTTCTCTAAATACTCGCTATCAAAGAGCTTGGGGTCTTCTTGCTTGCCTTTGAAGCCTTTGGAGTCTGGGGCGTAGGTGTTGAAGGTGTCGGTGAATAAGAGATTATCAAAAAGCTTTATCTCTGTGGGCGTTTTTACGCTTTGGGCGGTTTTGTTTGCGGACTCACTTAGATTTTTGTCATTGCGAGCCGCGATAGCGGCGTGGCAATCCACTTTTGCACTAGAATCCACTTGCGTGGATTTGTGGATTGCTTCGTTGGTGGCTTCGCCACCGCCTCGCAATGACGGAGAGGGGGCGTTGTCAAAAGTAGATTCTAGGGTAGTATCACCGCCTTGGGATTCTAAGATTTTGGAGCTAGAATCGTGGCTTTTCGAGCCGCACGCGGAGATAAGCCTTGAGTGGCTATCGCACAAGTGCGGCGATGAAATCCGCGATTCTAGCCCAAAACCAGCGGCAGCGGTGCAAGGCGAAGCTGAAGCAGGTTTCTTTAGAAAAGCTGAATCCCCCAAAGCAACGAGTCTTTCGTGGTAAGTGGTGGCGATATTTATCTGTGCAATGTAATAGCCCAGCAGTGTAATCTCATTTGCCCATAGCTCTTTGGTAAATTTGGATTCTAGATTTGAGTCTAAATAGCCACTTTGTATCGTGCGGGTGATAAATGTGCCCGTGCCGGTAAATGGGTCTGCTATGTGGATATGCCTATCGCCCAAAGATTTGCCAAAGTGCTTTTGCAGAAGGTATTGAGTCGAGTGAATGATAAAATCCACGCCCTCAATAGGGGTATAGACGATACCTAGCTTTTCTTGAGTCTTTTTGAACGCTTGTTTAAATAATGTGTCGTATAGGTTTTTGATAAGGCTTTGCTTAGATTTATCGCTTTTGGCATACTCGGCACTCTGGCGCACGGAGGTGTAGAACTTCTCTAGTGTCTTTGTCTCGGCGTTTAGCCCTTGCTCTAGGAGCTTGGTATGGAGCTTCTCTAGCTCGGCAGAGACTTTGTCAAATGTGGCAAAATCAAGACTTGGGAATATACACTCAAAAATAGGCTTTGTGATGATGTGCTGGGCTACTAGGGCTATGGCTTCGCTCTCATTAAAGCTAGCGTTTAGGTTGCCCTGCAGGGCTTTGCAAAAGGTGGCAAAGAGCTCTTGTATAGCGGGGCTAGAATCTAGCAGGGCTTGTATGCGAAGTATGAGAGCTTGCATAATATCGCCGACTTTGCTGGCGTAGTTTTCCCAATACTGCAGGTCGCCTAAGTTTTTGGGCACGGCGTTTTTCATTTCAGTAAAAAGCTCTTCAAGGGTAAAAAGTGTGGCTTCTGGAAGGTCTGTTATACTGCTTGAATCTGTCAATAATGATACAACTTCAGCAATTCTCGCTTCATCAATGAGCCGCTCATCGTGGCTTCTAAGGGCTTTGAGCGTCTGCCATACGATTTTGAATTTATCGCCTTTTAGGGTTTTGTCATAGTTTTTTATCTCTTCATCACTTAGCACTAAGGGCAAAATAATATAGCCATACTTCTTACCTTCACTCTTTCTTATCGCTCGTCCTACCGCTTGGACTATATCTACCACAGAATCCCGCTTCTCAAAGAAACATACCGCATCAAGACTAGGCACATCAATGCCCTCTGTTAAGCATTTAGCATTGCTTAGCACTCTGCATTCTGCATCTCCATTATCACTTAGCCAAGATAGTTTCTCTGCTTTTTGATAAGCGTTATGTGTGCCATCTATATGCTCTAAGATAATATTTGTGCTGATTTTAGGAAACTGGTTTGTAGCAAATTTTGAATTTCTAATACTAGAGTGAAAAGCTACTGCCTTTTTCATAGGCTTTGTGTCATCTTTGTAGGCTTCGTATATACCATTTTCATCAACAAAGCTCATATTGATTTTGTTTAAAGCATTTGCAAAAGAAATCATTTTCCCTGCATTTTCTATGGTTAGTTTTGAATTTTCTTGAGCTTTGGTGAGTTTGCCTAGATACTCGGCTAAATATTCTTCGCGTATGTAGCTAATCACCACTCTAAAATCGCTCAAAAGTTTTTCGCTTATTGCTTTGCTGAACTTAAGCTCATAAATCTCTTTGCCAAACAAAGTCTCATCGTCCATTGAAAAAAGCAATAAATCCTTACCCTTAGATTTTTTATCAAGCTCATCTTTTGCCTTAGAAGAGTAGATTCTAGGCGTAGCGGTAAGATAAAGGCGGTATCTTGCTTTAAGTAAGGCATTATCGTGTGTTTTCTGCCATACACTTATATCTTTAGCATTCCATTGCTCATCAAGCTTCTGCACACCGGCGGTGCGGTGGGCTTCATCATTTATGATGAGTTTAAACTCTTGCTTGAAAAGCTTTTGAGTTTCTATAATAACATCTATGCTTTGATAGGTGGAGAATATGATGATTTTTGGATTTTTACAATCTTTTGCTTTTAGATTATGGGGGGGGGGGCGAAATGAGAGCTATCTACTTCTTTATGAAGTAAGTGGGCTATCTTTCTTGCTAAAACACTAGAATCTGTGGTGGGTGCGATACATAGCTCATTGCTATCCATATCTTCAGTCTTTGCAGAGATAGTTGAGCCGACTTTACTATCGCTACACACAGCAAAGACTTTATAATGTTTGCTTAAAGATTGTGCGAAAAACTCTTTTATCATTTGATTGGTGAGTGCGAGACTTGGGGTAAAAAATACAGCAATCTCTCCATCTTTTACCATACTATCTATGGTGCGAATGGCTAATAAGCTTTTGCCTGTGCCACACGCCATAATAACTTTACCTCGTGCATTATCCTGCTCTATAAAATGCTTTTTAATCGCTTCGAAAGCCTCTTTTTGATGAGGGCGTAATGTCTTTTTATCTTTTGATTGTGTCGTTTGTTCAATAGCATTTAAGTCAATGTTCTGCCAATCAATTTCCAAATCTTTAAGTTCATTGTAGCCAAAGGCTATTGCCTTAGCCTTTCCTTCATTTGCATTTTGCTCTAATGCCTTTCCAACCTCACTACTTACGCTCTTGCAAGTGTGAAAAATAAGAGATTGAGAAATCTTAAATATCTTATCATTATTATCAACAAAACTATTAATCCCTAAAAAATTTTTAAAGTCATTTAGCTTTAAGCTATATTTAGGATTGAAAGCTTTGCATTGCACCGCAAGAATTTCATCATTCTCATTCAAAATAATTATATCTATACCAAAATCGTGGCGATTTATATGAAATCTATCACTAAATTCACTCCACAAATACACCTCTTTAATATTAAATTCTTTTTGCAAAAAAGAATCAATTTGTAGGATTTTTTTAATCAACCTTTCAAATCTCTCGCCCTGCTCAACATTAGTCTGCGTATTTTCGCACAATACCCCAACAATCTCTTCAAAATTCATAACACTACCTCCAAACTTTCAAAAAATCAAAACCATTTAAGATTATAGTTTGCTTCAATAAATACCCTCCAAATCTTGTATAACAAACTTAATATCTTTCTCTTAGCATTTGCCAGATGATCATCACAACAGCCACATCAATCAATACATCAGCGAGATTAAAAATCGCAAAATCAAACCAATAATGCCAATACACATAATCCACCACGCCCCCATACATAAAGCGATCAAGGATATTTGATAGCCCTGAACCGAGCAAAATCCCAAGCGGAATGTAATGCTTCACAAAAAAATCACTCATCAGAGCAAAAAGTAGTAAAGTAAGCAAAAATAGAATCTGAATGTATTTTAAAGATTCAGCCAAAAAGCTAAACATAGAAAAAGCCACGCCTGTGTTATATACCAACGCCCTACCACCAATGCTTAATGCCTCACTATCCCACGCAAAACCATTTAACATAATATATTTTACCCATTGATCCAACCCAAGGCTTAGGCAAAAAAGCAATGTAAAAGTAAGAATCTGCACTTTTGAAATAGACTTAATGTGTCGTATTGAAAGCATATCCACCCCTTAGAGTTGCTTTTGAAAAAACTCTACAAGGCTTTTGATTTGCTCGCTTACAACTTTAGAATCTCTGCCTTCTACCAAGATTCTAAGCTTATTTTCCGTGCCAGAATATCGCACGAGATGACGATTGCCACTTTTGGTAATAGAATCTAGCTTCTCTTGCAAACCATCAAGGCTTTCAAGTGGCTTCTTTTGGGACACTTGAAGATTGATAAGCTCACTAGGATAAAGTTTGAAGGGATTAAGGGCATCTTTAGCACTCTTGCCACTTTGTAATAAAAGAGCTAAAACTTGCAACGCACTCACTAAGCCATCGCCTGTTTTGGCATAATCACTAAAAATAATATGCCCACTACTCTCGCCGCCAAAATTAAGATTCAACTCTTGCATTTTATCCCACACATATTTATCCCCTACATTGCAGCGATGCAAGGCGATATGATGATTTTTGAGCGTCTCTTCAAGAGCGAGATTACTCATTAATGTCGCGACAATGGCATTATTTTTTAAAGCCTTGATACTTTGTTGATACAATGCTAAAGCCCCAATAAGCTTATCACCATTAACGATATTACCTTCATTATCCACTACCACAAGCCTATCAGCATCACCATCAAGGGCAAAGCCCACATCAGCACGATAAGTTTTGACCTCTTGTGCCAAGCCCTCTGGGTGCATAGCCCCACATTGTTTATTGATATTAAAGCCATTTGGCTCATCATTTATCGCAATGACATCAGCACCTAGCTCACGCAATACAATGGGGGCGACACGATATGCCGCTCCATTTGCACAATCACACACTATACGCAAACCACGCAAAGTAAGGTGCTTTGGAAATGAGTTTTTAATATGCACGATATATCGCCCCACGACATCATCTATACGCTTTGAGCTGCCAATCTCCTCGCCACTCTTTAATGCAGCTTGTAAAGAGGCGGGGTTGTGATAAAAAGATTCTATACTTTCTTCCTCCTCTGGGGCAAGCTTGTAACCAAAATGATTGAAAAATTTGATTCCATTATCATCATAAGGATTATGACTTGCACTTATCATCACACCCGCATCACAACGCATATCTTCTGTAAGAAATGCTACTGCTGGAGTGGGCATAGGACCAATTTGAATAACATCATATCCCACAGAAGTAAGACTTGAAACAAGGGCATTTTCTATCATATAGCCGCTACGGCGAGTATCCTTACCTACAAGAATCTTATTTGTCAAAGAATGTTTGCGGAAGTGAATCCCGGCACTAGACCCCAATGCAATGACACTTGAAGGCGTGATAACCTCCCCTGCCCTGCCTCGCACTCCATCAGTGCCAAAAAGCTTTGTTTTTGTTGTCTTTGCTTCTTTTTTCATCAAAACTCCTTTGTGCTTTTAAACTGCATTTAATCAAACTTTTGGCAGAATTTTGCCTTAATTTTTTTTAAAAAGGACTAATAAAAGATGGCAAATCACAAATCTGCAGAAAAACGCATTCGTCAAACCAAAACAAGAACCGAACGCAATCGCTACTACAAAACGCGTATTAAAAACATTGTGCGAGACTTGAGAGAGGCTGTTGCAAGTAAAGATGTAGCAAAAGCACAAGAAGCATTGAAAGTTGCAAATAGAGAACTGCATAAATATGTAAGCAAAGGGATTTTGAAAAAAAATACCGCTTCACGCAAGGTTTCACGACTTAATGCAAGTGTGAAAAAACTTGCTCAATCTGCCTAATCTTTACCCACAAAATTTTAAAGAGGTTAAATGCTTATTGATAAACTCAAGCCTATCGTGGCAAGATATGATGAGATTTCAAACCTCTTAACCTCGCAAGATATCCTCGCTGATGTCAAACAACTCACTCAACTAAGCAAAGAGCAAAGTGATATAGAATCGATTGTGCAAAGTGCGAGGGAATATTTTTCCGTGCTTGAAGGCATAGCTGAAAACAAGGCTTTGCTTGAGGATAAAGAGCTTGGTGAACTCGCAAAAGAAGAACTAAAAGAGCTAGAATCTAAAAAGATTCAGCTTGAAGAGGAAATAAAACTTCTTTTAATCCCAAAAGATCCAAACGATAGTAAAAATATTTATCTTGAAATCCGTGCCGGGACAGGCGGAGATGAAGCAGGAATATTTGTGGGCGATTTATTTAAGGCGTATTGTCGCTACGCGGATTTGCAAAAATGGAAAGTTGAAATCATAAGCTCAAGTGAAAATAATGTCGGTGGCTACAAAGAGGTTATTGCTCTCATCAAGGGGCAAGGGGCATATTCTAAACTCAAATACGAAGGCGGCACACATCGTGTCCAACGCGTCCCAGAGACAGAATCTCAAGGGCGGATTCACACTTCAGCCATCACAGTGGCAATTATGCCTGAAGTAGATGATGTGGAAGTCAATATCAATCCAAATGATTTAAAAATTGATGTTTTCCGCAGTGGTGGGCACGGCGGACAGAGTGTCAATACAACAGATTCAGCAGTGAGAATCACACATATCCCAACAGGCATAAGCGTATCTATGCAAGATGAAAAATCCCAGCATAAAAATAAAGACAAAGCATTAAAGATTCTAAAAGCTAGGCTTTATGAAGCCGAACTTGAAGCACAAAATGCCCAAAACAAAGAAGCGCGTAAAACACAAGTAGGGAGCGGTGATAGAAGCGAGCGAATCCGCACTTATAACTACCCTCAAAATCGTCTTACAGACCACCGCATTGGATTAACGCTTTATAGTCTTGAAGAAATTATGCTTGGTGGTTTGCTTGATGAATGCATTAACCCTCTCATTGCCCACGCTCAAAGTCAGGCTATGGGTGCAACAGAGTAACAATGCAAAAGCCGATTAAAAAAGTGTATTTTTGCGATGGGGCAGTTGAGGGAAAAATAGTAAAGATTCTCAAAAAACATTATGATCTTGTCTTAACAGATAAAGATCCAGATTATATTTTTTATTCTGTTATGGGCGAAAAACATATTGAGTATGATGGAGTTAGAATCTTTAGCACGGGCGAGAATGTTCGGGCTGATTTTAATTTTTGTGATTATGCTATTGGGTTTGATTATATGCAGTTTGAGGATAGATATTTGCGTTATCCACTCTATCTCCACTATACAGAGGATATGCAAAAAGCAAAGAATAAGCATCTCACAATAAATACACAAACACTGCAGGATAAGCAAAGATTCTGCACTTTTGTTGTCAGCAATGGCAAGGCAGATGAGCTACGCACGCGATTCTTTGACTTTCTAAGTCAATACAAACATATAGATAGTGGCGGAAAGTATAAGAATAATATTGGTAAGCCAGTGGAGAATAAATCAAGCTTCCTTGCAAGTGGGAAATTTAACATTGCTTTTGAAAATTCAAGCACTAATGGCTACACAACAGAAAAACTTATTCAAGCCCTTGCTTCGCAAACCGTGCCTATCTATTGGGGAGATGAACAAGCAGGCAAACCTTTAGATTCTAGCGGGGGGGGGGGTAAATCCCAAAGCTTTTATTCATATCAAAAGTATTGATGAGTTTGATACAGCACTCAAACAAATTCACCATCTTGACACACACGATGAAGCCTATCTCACAATGCTACAAGAGCCAAGCTTTTTAGATTCCAACCACGAAGAAATTTTTGATAAAAAACTTGAAGACTTTTTACTTCATATCTTTAATCAACCCATTGAAAAAGCATATCGTAGAGGTTTTGGGCAATGGCGATACAATCTTGAAAGAAGATATAAGAAGTTTCAAAAGGCAAGAAAACTAGCAAATGCTTTCGCAAATATCTTTCAAACCCCCATTCGAAAAATCAAATCTTTTTTTTGATATAGCGTACTTTCTTTACACAACTTCACGCCACGCCAAAAAAAAGCTTAGTCTATCTCCCCTGCACATCAAAAATTTTCGTTGTTTTTACCATAATGCGAACAAGCAGGTAAAACACAGCTGAGGCAATAAACAAATATGTTAAAATAGAATTTGGTGCAATAAACTCTACACCCCCCCCCCCCCACTGCCAATTTACAATCATCGCAATAAGGTAATGAAAAACAAAAAGTGAAGAAGTGAGACCAAAAAATGAATTATATTCTCGTCTTATCATTGAACGCAAGGAAAAACTCATATTACTTGGAACATAACCACTTAATTTTGGAAAAAATGGCGGAGTTTTTAATGTCCAATCAACATATTCTTGACCAAATTTTACACGTAAAAAACTCTCTTCTGCAAAAATAATTCTCTCATAATACAGCCAAAAACTCAAAGCAAATACAACGATAAAAAGCCAATTACCAAGCAAAATAATAGGTGCAAGCATCATTAAAAAATTCCCTAAATAGAGTGGATTGCGACATACAGAGTATAGACCAGTATGATTAAGCACACTTGCTTTTTGCTCTTTTGTATTGCGTCCTGAAGTATCGCGTGGCACAAATCCAGCTACCCAGATTCTAATCCCCTGCCCAAGCAATCCCACAAAAACCGCAACAACAATCAAAGGCGTGTTATACACTCCATCATAATATAAATAAGTCTCGGAAGTAAAAATTACCAAAATAAAAAGTGGTAAAATACAAAAAGGCAGATAACTCCTATAACGAAACAAAAAATCTCCCTGTGCTTTTAGCTCTTCTTGTAATGCCATACATTCTCCCTTTACAAATTATCTTATTGACAATTCACACATTCCACGCTTCTATCCATCACCTCTTCAGCTTCAGGACTTTGGGAGCGTAGATAATAAGTGCTTTTTAGCCCTAGTTTCCAAGCAAGCATATAAATGTCATTTAGCACCTTGCCACTTGCCTTATCAAGTCTCATAAATACATTTGTGCTTTGCCCTTGATCTATCCATTTTTGACGGACAGCCGCTGCCTTAATAAGCAATGTTTGATCAATATCGTATGCAGATGTGTAATAATTCCAAGTATCCACACTCAAATGTGGCACAACAACAGGAATCATTCCGCTTAAATTCTCTTCCAACCATTTTTTACGATACACAGGCTCAATAGTTTGTGTCGTCCCAACAAGAATACTAATAGAACTTGTAGGAGCAATTGCCATAAGATAGCCATTTCTCATACCTTGTGTTTTTACTTTTTTTCGCAAAGATTCCCAATCACACTGCTGCGAGAAAAGACCACCTCTATCAACAAGCTTTAATGCCTCTTTATTTGCCAAATCAATAGGCATTATCCCCTTACTCCAATTACTCCCCTCAAACTGCGGATACTTACCTTTTTCTTGTGCTAAATCCGCACTAGAGCTAATAGCATAAAAGCTTATAAGCTCCATAATCTCATCAATCTTTGCTAAATGCTCTTCACTCCCCCATTCAATCCTAGAGCGAGCGAGCATTTCAGCCTCACCCATCACACCAAGACCAATGGCACGATTTTGCATATTGGTAACCTTCACCTTGCGATTAGGATAAAAATTAAGTTCAATCACATTATCAAGCATTCTAATCGCGATAGGCAGCACGCGTTCAATATCCTCTTTTGTATTAATTTTACTAAGATTCACACTTGCTAGATTACACACTGCTGTATCCCCACCTTGTGCGATACGCGTTGTGATAAAGACCTTTTTGCCATCTATACTATCCACACTTGTAATTTTATTTGCCAATTTACGCACACCACTATCAAGCTTTACTTCTTGCTTTTCATCATAGATTGTCTTTGAGCCATCAGCAAATTCAACTTCCACAACATAATGATTTGGGTTTGTATTTTGAAAAATCTCTGTGCAGAGATTTGAGCTACGGATAATTCCAGCGTGTCCATTTGGATTAGCACGATTAGCATTATCTTTAAAACATAAAAATGGCAAACCAGATTCAAAATAATTTGTTAAAATCTTTTTCCACAAGTCTTTTGCTACAACACGATGTTTTAAAATATGTTCATTTTGCTCATATTCAAGGTATTTTGCTTCAAACTCCTCACCATAAAGCTCTGTAAGCTCCGGGCATTGATAAGGATCAAAAAGTGTCCAAAACTCATTTGCCTCAACTCGCTTCATAAACAAATCGCAAATCCACAATGCAGGGAATAAATCGTGTGCTCTCCTACGCTCTTCACCACTATTCTTACGCAAGTCAATAAACTCAAATACATCATTATGCCATATCTCTAAATATGTCGCAATCGCTCCTTTGCGTGTCCCTAGCTGATCTACGGCAATGGCGACATCATTGGCAATTTTCAAAAATGGCACAACACCACCAGCGGCATTTTTATGTCCATCAATATAGCTACCAAGCCCACGCACTTGGCTAAAATCCCAGCCTATGCCACCACCATATTTGCTTAAAAGTGCCATTTCCTTATAAGCATCAAAAATCCCCTCAATATTATCCGGTGTGCTACCAATAAAGCAAGAACTTAGCTGATGTCGCGTTGTGCGTGCATTTGCCAAAGTTGGTGTCGCACAAATTACTTCAAATTGAGAAATCATATCATAAAACTTCACAGCCCACGCATTGCAATCTTTTTCATTTTGAGCTAAAAACATAGCAATCGCCATAAACATATGTTGAGGCAACTCAATGGGCTGATTATTAGAATCTTTAAGCAAATATCTATCATATAGCGTTTTAATACCTAAATAATTAAACTGCAAATCGCGTTCAGGCTTAATATGAGAATCTAAAAATACCAAATCATACTTTTCTTTTATCCCACGAAGCAATCGCCCCTCGCTTTCCCCTTGAATAAAATATTCCTCAAGTTTCTTATAACCAGTCCAGCCCGTTACCTTATGATACAAATCATACAAGAACAAACGAGCCGCTACAAAGCTCCAATTTGGGGCATCTATATCTATTTTATCAACTGCTGTTTTAATAAGTGTTTGCTGAATCTCTTCTGTGGTGATTTTATCCTTAAACAAAAGCTTTGCATCGACTTCAAGCTCACTTTGCGTTACACCATCTAATCCTTCAACTGCTGCGGAAGTATGTTTTTGAATCTTTGAAACATCAAGTGGCTCTATACGCCCATTCCTCTTAACAACGGTAATTACATCTAGCATTCTATCCCCCTTCTTATTTATATTCCACAAAATCATCAAGTGAGATTCTATATCTAGGCTGCTGCTCTTTAGCTCGATAGCCAAAGCACACAATAAGGCTTACTTGCTCTTTAAATAGATCAAGTCCATAGAGTTTTTCTACCGCTCTTTTCTCATAGCCCTCAATATAGCAGGTATCAATCTCTAAAAAACTTGCATAAGCTACCATATAAGTCGCCATAATATAGGCTTGTTTGCTGCTCCAATGATACAAAGACTCTCCATAGTCTAGCCCTCGCTCTTTCAAATACCCACCCAAACGCTCACAAAAGGCTTGATATGCACCTAAATCAGCCTTGCGTCTAAAGGTATTTTGCTTTGTATATTCACTTGGCGGGACTAAGTCATTTTGTAAGCTTTTAAATACCACCACTTCACTTGCTGTTGTGATTTGAACCTGATTCCAGCATAATGGACGCAAAGCCGCCTTTGCCTCATCGCTACGCAAGACAAGCAGCCTTGTAGGCTCTAGCCCAAAGGAACTCGGCGATAATCTACCCACTTCTAAAATCTCATCAAACACCTCTTTTGGAATCTTTTTATTCTCATCAAAAAGTTTGCACGAATGGCGAAAATATATAGATTCTAAAAACTTATTCATCACTCACTCCTTTGTTAAAATTAACTCAATACAAAAGCAAGACTAGACCTAAACCCTACTTAGCCTTCGCTCTCTTACGCATATTTGGCTCTAGAATCTTCTTGCGGATTCTAATATTTTGTGGTGTTACCTCCAAAATCTCATCATCTTCTATCCACTCCAATGCTCTCTCCAGCGTCAGCTCTCGTGGTGGCACAAGCTTAATAGCGTCATCACTCCCACTTGCACGCATATTTGTTAAATGCTTTGCTTTAATAGGATTGACATCTAAGTCATTATCACGGCTATGCTCACCGATAACCATACCGATATATACTTTCGTTTGTGGAGCAACAAATAGCACACCCCTTTCTTGTATATTAAAGAGTGAGAATCCTGTCGCCTCGCCATTTTCCATAGAGATTAATGCACCATTTTTACGCGATTCTACCCCACCGCTAAATGCTCTAAACTCTAAAAAGCTATGATTCATTACCCCTTCTCCCTTTGTATCTGTCAAAAACTCGCTACGATAGCCGATAAGCCCCCTTGCTGGGATTTCAAACTCTAGCCTTGTATAGCCATCACTCATAGGATTCATAGCTTTCATTTCCGCCTTTCTCTTGCCAAGCTTCTCAATAATCGCCCCGCTAAAATCCTGCGGTGTGTCAATGACTAAATGCTCAAAAGGCTCAGTTTTCACGCCATTTTCTTCTTTGACAATCACTTCAGGTCGTGAGATACTAAACTCAAATCCCTCACGCCTTAGATTCTCCGCTAAAATAGTGATTTGCAGCTCGCCTCTTCCGCTTACCTTAAATTTCCCTTCACCCATTTCCTCACATCGCATAGCGATATTTGTTTGCATTTCTTTTAAAAGTCTATCTTTAATTTTATTTGCCGTTACGTGTTTGCCCTCTAATCCCGCTAAAGGACTATCATTCACCGCAAAATACACACTCATTGTCGGCTCTTCTAAGTGCATAGGGTCAAGCGGCATAGGATTATTAGGACATACAATAGAATCTCCCACATCAACAGCATTAAATCCAGCAATAGCTACAATATCCCCCGCTTCAGCAGATTCTATCTCTGTCCTTGCTAGTCCCATAAAGCCGATGAGTTTGCTTATACGCCCGGTCTCTTTCTCGCCATCGCTTTTTGCAAGCATTACATTCTCACCCTTTTTCACGCGTCCATTAAACACCCGTGCAATGCCGATTTTACCCACATAGTTGTCATAATCAAGCGTGAAAACCTGCATTTGCAATGGATTATCACTACTTCCGCTAGGCAGTGGCACATACTCTAAAATCGCCTCAAACAATGGCTCTAGATTCTTCTTTTCATCATTTAAATCTTTAATCGCATAGCCATCACGCGCAGCAGCATAAATCACTGGAAAGTCAAGCTGAGAATCTGTAGCGTCCATTGATACAAATAAATCAAACACTTCATCTACCACGCGATCAGGCTCTGCGGCAGGTTTATCAATCTTATTGACCACGACAATGGGGCGGATTCCAAAACTAAGGGCTTTTTTGACGACAAACTTCGTTTGAGGCATAACGCCTTCTTGTGCATCTACAAGCAATAAAACGCCATCTACCATTTTTAGCACTCGCTCCACTTCCCCACCAAAATCGGCGTGTCCGGGTGTGTCAATGATATTTATCTTTGTGCCTTTGTAGTTTATGGCCGTGTTTTTTGAAAGGATTGTAATGCCCCTTTCTCGCTCCAAATCATTGCTATCCATTACCCTTTCATCAACCTGCTCTCTCTCGCCAAATGTCCCAGATTGACTTAAAAGCCCATCAACAAGTGTGGTTTTGCCGTGATCTACGTGTGCTATCACAGCGATATTTCGTATATTCTGCATTGTGTGTCTCTACTTTCATTCAAAAAATTAAAAGCGGCATTCTATTATAAATTACCTTATAATTATCAAATATTATGTTAAAAATCAGTATTTTTTAATCCCTAGCCACGCAGGATTTTTACACAAGATTTTATAGATTCCACAAGATATTCAATATCACTCAAAGTGTGCGTATAGTGGATACTCACTCTTAGCCACATGGGCTTTTTCTCTTTGCTTCCTTCACCTAAAAGATAATGCCCATACGGACCAGCACAACTACAACCAGCACGCGTTTGTATGCCATATTTCTTACTTAAAAGCATTGAAAGATCAAGAGGACAAACAAGCCCAACATTAAAGCTGATAATGCCTAGTCTCTCCGCCTTTAAATCCCCATAAATACTTACTGCTGGAATCTTTTTGAGTTCGTGTAAAAATATCTCCATAAGCACTTTTTTTCGCCTCTTTATCCACGCAAAACCTATCTCATTTCGCAATGAATACGCTAAAGCTGCACGAAGCAGCCCTAACACCTGTGGTGTTCCTGCTTCTTCTCTCAAAGCCTCATCATCAATAAAAGAATGCGTTTTGTCATTAGCATACTCCATCACCCCACCTCCAGCAAAGCTTGGTGGAATCTGCGTATCACACAGACTTTTTCTTATCGCCAAAAGCCCACACGAGCCAACCCCACCCAAAAGCTTATGTGGTGCTAAAAATGCCGCATCATATAACGCAGAATCTACCTGTAAATAAGGCGAAGAACTTGCCATATCAAAGGCAATCGTAGCTTGAGCTTGACGCAAATAATGATGATAAGATTCTATGGGTGCAAGTAGTCCTGTTACATTTGAAGCTACACTTAAAGATGCGATGATTTTTTCACCCTTAAGATTCTGCAACATCTTTTCCAAATGCTCCACATCAGGCAGCCCATACTCATTAAAGTCTATTTTATGGATATGGCATAATCCTTCCCTAAAGCTTATCTCATTTGAGTGATGCTCAAATCCGCTAAGGAGCACAAAGGGAAGATTCAAAGCTTTTGTTTGTTTATCATATATCCGCAATCTTTCAAGCAA
The DNA here is from genome assembly GCA_963559865.1 of uncultured Helicobacter sp. Classification (GTDB taxonomy): domain Bacteria; phylum Campylobacterota; class Campylobacteria; order Campylobacterales; family Helicobacteraceae; genus Helicobacter_C. The sequence continues at coordinate 5,535 of CAUWMC010000009.1, read as the reverse complement.
GGGATTTTGTGAAGTGTAACTAGAATCTTGCGTAGTTTTTACATCACTTATTCCTTGAAAAAATGATGTAAAATGAGCCAAACTTTGCGGAGGCACATAAATCCCCATAAGTTCTTGAAATTTTTTAATCCCAAAGCTAGCCCCACTCCCTCCGGCAATCAGCACAAACTCATCGCCTAACCCCAACATTTCTTTAAGCCTCTCTTTTGCCCTCTCATAAACTGTACTCATAAATGCCGAATGAGTTGCAAAACGCGAATGTGTATTGGCATAATAGGGCAAGATAGAATCTAAACGCTTTTCAATCTTCTTATACGCCAAGCCAGAAGCGGTAAAATCAAAATAACGCTCCCCTTTTGCAAGTATCGTATTGGCTCGTAACTGCGTGAGCAAATCACTCTCATCAAGCAAGGGAGCAAACACACGCTCTAAGACCCTATCATAATGCTGCTTTCTATAAATCTGCATTATTTCCCGCTCCTTGTTCTTTTGGATAGTTTTTTGTGTAACATCACACAAAAGCACAAATATTTTAACTCTGCATTTGCAAGATTCTATCAAAAGCTTCATAAAAGCTCACAATGTTACTTTATGTATCGCTTCAAAACCAAGATTCCAAACACTATATGCTAAAAGCCTAGCACACACAGAAACAAGCTAGAATCTCGCTCTTTGACACTGCTGAAAACCACCACAAACACAACGCAAAATAAATCACTTACAAAGATTTTTGGGAAGTTTTGAAGCTCACTTTTGGATAACTTTCACTTTACTTTCCTGCTTGTTTGGTATTTTTGTTATACAATTTAAGCCAAACCATTATAACAGGGTTTTAATTTCCACAAGAAAACAACATCACAAAAGCGAGGAGAAAACGATGAGAGAAGAATTTGAGCAATTCATCAAAGACTACGAGACACACAGCAAAGAGCGTGCAACACAAGGCATTCCACCTTTGCCATTAAGTCTAGCTCAAACACAAAATGCCATTGATATGTGTAAAGATTCAAGTGTGAGTGCGGAGCATAAAGCGTTTGCTAAGGAATTGATTATTCATAGGGTGAATCCGGGTGTTGATGCTTCAGCACAGCTAAAGGCAGAGTTCTTAGGTGCAATTTTGCTTGAAAACAAGCAGGATTGGGGCTTTAGCCAAAATGAAGCAATTACATATCTAGGCACAATGCTTGGGGGTTACAATGTCGCTCCCCTAATCAAAGGGCTTTCTCTCAATGATAGCAGCCTTGCAAAAGCCTGTGCAGAAGCTCTAAAACATACACTTTTGATTTATGATAATTTTGAAAAAATTGCCGCACTCAATACTCCACTTTCACAAGAAATTATTCAATCTTGGGCAGATGCGGAGTGGTTTAAACGCAAAGAGGGCTTACAAGAAAAAATTAAAGTGTGCGTATTTAAAGTTGATGGTGAAACAAATACAGATGATTTAAGTCCAGCAGGTGATGCTTTTACAAGAAGTGATATTCCGCTTCACGCCAAAGCAATGTTAAAAAGTCGTATAGAAAACTTTGAATCTCGCATTGAATCTGCAAAGAAAAAAGCACAAGAGAATGACGCTGTTGTGGCTTATGTGGGCGATGTTGTAGGAACAGGAAGCAGTAGAAAATCTGCGTGTAATTCTATTATGTGGCATTTTGGAAAAGAGATTCCATTTATCCCAAACAAAAAAAGTGGAGGTATTGTGATTGGTAGCGTTATTGCACCCATTTTCTTTAATACTTGTGAAGATAGCGGTGCATTGCCAATCGTTGCTGATGTGAGTAAGCTACAAGATGGCGATATTATTGAGATTGACACGCTTAAGGGCGAGATTCATAAAGATGGCAAGGTTGTAGCGACTTTCACACTAAATCCTGTAACCCTAGCTGATGAGATTCGCTCTGGTGGTAGAATCCCACTTATTATCGGCAGAGGACTAACCGCAAAAGCAAGGGAATATCTCAAACTTCCTAAATCCGATGTGTTTAAAGAAGCCAAACAACCAGCCCCAAGCACAAAAGGCTATACATTAGCACAAAAAATGGTAGGTCGTGCTTGTGGCGTTGAAGGTGTGCGTCCGGGTAGCTATTGCGAACCAAAAACAACAACGGTGGGCAGTCAAGATACCACAGGTGCAATGACACGCGATGAGATTAAAGAACTTGCTGCATTAAGCTTTGGGGCTGACTTTGTTTTGCAAAGCTTCTGCCACACTGCGGCTTACCCAAAACCAGCTGATGTAAGTTTGCACGCGACTTTACCAAACTTTATTTCTGAGCGTGGTGGTGTTGCACTGCACCCAAAAGATGGCGTGATTCACTCGTGGCTTAATCGTATGTGTCTGCCAGACACGGTTGGGACAGGTGGGGATTCTCACACACGCTTCCCTATTGGGATTAGTTTTCCAGCAGGAAGCGGACTAATCGCGTTTGCAGCTGTTACAGGCTCTATGCCTCTTGATATGCCAGAATCTGTGCTTGTGCGGTTCAAAGGTAAGCTTAATCCGGGTATTACACTGCGTGATTTAGTCAATGCTATCCCTTATTATGCTATCAAACAAGGGCTTTTAACCGTTGAAAAGAAAGGTAAAAAGAATATCTTTAGCGGACGGATTCTAGAAATTGAAGGTTTAGGTGATTTAAAAGTTGAACAAGCCTTTGAGCTAAGTGACGCAAGTGCGGAGAGAAGTGCAGCAGCGTGTAGTGTAAGACTAAATAAAGAACCCATCATTGAATATCTAAGCTCAAATATTAAGCTTATAGAATCTATGATTAAAAATGGCTATCAAAATGCGGAGACATTGCAACGCAGAGCGGACAAGATGAAAGAATGGATTAAAAATCCTGTGCTTTTAGAGCCAGATAGCGATGCGGAATACGCAGCCATTATTGAAATTGATTTAGCGGATATAAAAGAGCCTATTCTCGCTTGTCCAAATGACCCAGATGATGTGGCAACTTTGAGTGAGATTCACGCTAATCCAAAACGACCCAAGAATATTGATGAAGTCTTTATTGGAAGCTGTATGACAAATATTGGGCATTTTAGAGCTTTTGGCGAGATTGTTAAAAATGAGGGGCAAAGCAAAACACAAATTTGGATTGCTCCACCAACAAAAATGGACGAAAAACAACTCACAAAAGAAGGGTATTTCTCGCTCTTTGGAGCAGCGGGGGCAAGGCTTGAAGCTCCGGGTTGTAGCCTATGTATGGGAAATCAAGCACGAGTGCGAGATAATGCTGTGGTTTTCTCTACTTCAACACGAAACTTTGACAATAGAATGGGTAAAGGCGCACAAGTATATCTTGGTAGTGCAGAGCTTGGTGGAGTGTGTGCTATGCTTGGTAAGCTTCCAACAGCTGAAGAATATCTTAAAATCGCTCCTCAAAAAATTGATGATAAGAAAGATAATATCTATACTTATCTCAACTTCCACCTTATGCAAGATTTTGCTCTCTAAATCAAACAGAATCTAGCCTTGATAGAATCTTTGTAGAATCTCGGGCTAGATTCTACACCCTTACAAAACGCAAATATCCCTTAACGGACACTCTAAACATACACTTCTCTTGCCGCAAAAATGTTCATTTTTTGAAAAATTAATATATAATAACACCTTTAATGAGTATCTACCCTAAAGGATTTTTATGAATAACACTATCCAAATTGATGTGCGTGATCTGCCCTGCCCCGAGCCTGTTGTCAAGGCAAAAAAGGCACTTGCTGGAGTAAATGAGCATTCTTTAAAGCTCCACAGCTATGAAATTATTGGCAACTCTCCATCATCAAAAGAGAATCTTAGTCGTTTTCTTAAGACTGAGGGTTTTGAGTTTGAAGTTGGGCTAGGACGAGATGAGCAGTTTATCATTTTTCTCAAAGGTAAGGCAGGTAAGCTAAGCAAGGAATCTAAGGATAAAATTATTCCTAAAATGATGCTTATCAAAAATGACCGCGTGGGTGAAGGGGAGCTTGGCGGTATGCTGATTAATGGCTTTATTAAATCGCTTTTACAAACCGAAGTCTTGCCACACAAGATTCTCTTTATCAATCGCGGCGTTCTACTCACAACCGATAATAAAGAGGTGGATAATACAGAAATTGTAGAAGTCTTAAAAGAGCTTGAAAAACAAGGGGTTGAAATTTATTCTTGCGGCTCGTGTTTAAGCTACTTTGCTTTGACAGAGCGTCTCAAAGTCGGTATGATAGGCAATGCCATAGATGGTGTGCAAAATATGCTCACAAGCGATAGTCTCATCTCTCTTTAGGATTCAAAATGGCAGATTCTGATTTAACACAATACATTCAATGTGCTGGGTGAGCAGCTAAAGTCGGTCTGGAAGACCTATCACAAATCTCTAGCCAACTCACCCAAAAGCCAAATCCCTTATTACTAATAGGCTTTGAGGGTAACGAAGACTGCGGAGCTATGCTCTATAATGAAAACGATGAATATGCTATGCTTTCAAGTGTAGATTTCATCACGCCTGTGGTTGATGACCCATATATTTATGGACAAATTGCTGCGGCAAATGCGTTAAGTGATATTTTTGCTATGGGTGGTGTTGCAAAAAGTGCTTTAAATCTGCTAATGTGGGATAGCACACATTTTGATGTCAAAGTAGCAAACGCTATCTTAAAAGGTGGGTTAGATAAAATTGCAGAATCTGGGGCGTTGCTCCTTGGCGGACATACGATTAAAGATATGGAGCAAAAATATGGGCTTTCCGTCAATGGTATTGCACATAAAGATAGAATCTGGCGAAATAATACCGCACAAGAGGGCGATGTCTTAGTGCTGACAAAGCCTCTTGGAAGCGGGATTCTCACCACTGCCATTAAAGCAAGAATGCTTTCAAATCAAGATGAAGTAGTTCAATCAATGGCAATGCTCAATCTCTATGCTATGCAAGTCGCCCAAGAATACGAGATTCACGCTTGCACGGATATTACAGGTTTTGGGCTTATAGGACACGCCCTTGAGATGTGCCGTGCAAACAAGGCAAAAAAACCACATTCTTACTTGCGAGATTTTACCGAAGATTCCCCCTATGATAAGAGCATACTTTTCTATACTACGCAGATTCCACTTTTTGAAAATACAAGAGAGCTTTCCCAGATGGGTATTGTGCCGGGTGGCTCATATGAGAATAAAAATGCCCTTTGCTTTCAAGTGCAGATAGAAACGCAAATACAAGATGATATTTTTTATTATGATGCACAAACTTCTGGTGGCTTACTCTTTGCCCTTCCTTTTAGTCAAGCAAAATCTTTTGTCTATGACTTACGCAAGGCTGGAATAACTTGTGCAAACATTATCGGCGAAGTTGTTCCAAAACGAGAGAAAGTCATCATTTTGGGCTAGATTCTAGCCTCTAGAATCTTCACAAACACGCAAAGAAAATTTATACTCCTGTGTGTTTTTCATTAAAGATTCATAAAGTCCTTGTTCGCGTGTAATAATCCTAGAAACACACATATCAGGAGAATTTGAAGTTGAGAAAAGTGAGAATTTACCTCAAGGGGCGTTCGCAGATATAC
>CAUWMC010000008.1:0-81741 GCA_963559865.1 uncultured Helicobacter sp. | reverse complement strand
GGCTATTAACACCATTTACCCTATAAGGAAAATGGAAATAAGGACAAAAGCAAAAAGTAGGACAAGAGGAAGCGATACAAGTTAGCTTTTATAGAATCTAGTGAGTATAAGTTAGGTTCTAGTTTGAGAGGTTAGCTTGGTTTCATCTCTCTTTTTTGTTTGATTTTATGAAGTTTGGCTTTGAGCTTAATTTAAAAGTTGGGCTTAAGATGGTTCAAATGCGAAAAAAAACAAACATAGAATATGAAGCTTAAAGCTTGTTTGTTTTTTAAGATTATTTGTTTTTAGAATCACCTCAATGAGTTTGTCTTTATTTCCCTTTTCCTTGTGTCTATAGAGAGAAGGCAACACCCAGCTCCATTCCGAACCTGGCAGTTAAGCTTCTCTTCGCCGATGATACTGCACCTTTCAGGTGTGGGAATGTAGGTCGATGCAGGGATAGGGAAAATCTTCTTTTTACTTCTTGTTGTGTTTTACTTGTTATGTTTTTTAGATGTATTTTTGTTTATTTATCTCAGTTTTTAAGTTGATGGTGTTGGAGTAGTTGCTTCTTTGTTTGTGGGATTTTTTTGTTGGGAATTTAATCATAATGGGCAGGATTTCTCTTTAGTGTTTGATGGGGACAAAGAAAAGTTTTGCGTATTTGCCTAAAAGTAAGGCTCGCAAGTTGTCGCCTGTATTGATGAGTTTTTTTTCACTCGTGCTAAAGAGCTGATTGAGCTAGAGTAGGAGAAAACAGATTATATACGGCTAGATTAAATCTAGGAGCATTGTGTTTAATGTGTTTTATATGAAGCTTGATATGAGTTTTGGTATGGACTTTGAGATAGATTTGAGACATGAAGCTGGGGATTTTGAGCATTTTTCTTACTATGTAAGAGTGTATTTTGATAGCGATTTTCTTTCCACGGGTGAAGTTGAAACTAGAGAATAAAGAGTGATGATAAGGTGAGAAAAAATATAGCGTAGTGTTGGAAGTGTTTAGGGTTTAGTGTTGTTTGTCTATTCATTTTTATGCTTCTATACAACCCGCCCTTTTGGAGAAAGAAAATGTTTGTCTGCAATTTTGTTACTAGTTTTTTTGTTTAATTTGGAAGATTTGCTCTTGTTGAGACTCGGATACTACCAATATATATATTGGTGTGTTTTTCTGTATTGATTTTGTTATCTCGCTAGCATTTCTCTTTCAATCTTACACTTCTTTGTAATCGCAATATAATTTGTAGTGATAAATTGCTCATCGGTTTCCCTGTAACTATCAATGTGATATAAAGTTGCATTAGGCAAGATTCTATAAATTGCCATATTATTTTCACTAAAGAAATACCAAAAATCTTGAAAAAATGTGCGTGTATCAATATTACAGCCACCAAACTCAAAGGTAACCATATCAATTGCTGCTTTAGCAAACATATCTTTCGCACCATCTAATACATCAAGCTCGTGTCCTTCCACATCAAGCTTAAGTAAGTCTATATGCGAAATATTCTGCGTGTTGCAATATGTATCAAGTGTGCTGAGTTGAATTTGTTCTGTTTTGTTAAAATCGATATTAAAATGATCGAGTCGCCTTTTTGTAAGACTTGCAAGACCAGAACCATCGGCATTTGAATATAATGTTGCTTTGGTTTCAGTATTTGATAAACCAAAATTATTAAGCATTACTTTTTCGTTATTGCTATGTGTTTGTGAGAGTTTTTCAAAAGTATAGCGTGAGGGTTCAAAGCAATGGACTTTAAAATCTAGTGTATTCTTATTTTGAGAGGTTTGCCCCCCCCCCCCATATATTTCAAACACAATGTTGTGTATTTGCCGACATTTGCACCTACATCAAAAATACAAAATGAAGTGTTGTTGCTAAAATATGAATTTTTAAGTAAGATATTAAAAGCCACTTTTTCTCCACTACTAAAAACCCCTTCACCAGAGCCAATACCCATAGTTTTCAAAATCTTTTTCATTTTCTTGTATCGTTGACGCATAGAATAGAAATTAAGAAACATAAAAACTCCTAATATTTTTTTGATTTACTACTTGACAATATTCTATCATTAGTATGGAAGTGATGTCAAGTTTTGGCACAAAGTTGATGCTGTGGATTGATTTGTGCGGGGTTGAGCAATGATGTTTTTCGCATAATCTCAAGTTCAGCAAGACTGAATCCAGCCTCTAGCCTTGCTTCAAGATTGAGTATCTTTGGCACGGAGTGGAATTGCTTAAAATTTTGAAGTATTGCTAGAAAGTCTTCTGGGCTTGTTTTGGTATTAGCATATCTCCACCAAAAATCCCCCTTCCTTACATGTTCTATCTCATCGTGCAGGATAATCTCAAGTGTTTTTAGAATCTGCGGAGTGCTGTCGTGTTCAAATGCCTTTATCTTTGCGGTTACAAAAGGATTGGCATCAAGCCCATTTGCTTCTAAACCACGATGAAGCAATGCCATTCTTGTCTTAAAATCCTGCGTAGCACTTTGTGCGTCAAAAAGCTGCGAATGCACAGGAAAGTCGCCATAGTCATAGCCTAAGCCTTGAAGAGAATCTAGCAAAAGCCTAAAGTGATTTGCCTCTTGTAATGCCACAACAAGCCAATCACGATAATACTGCAGGGGCAAATGCCTAAAGCGATATATTGCATCAAGGGCTAAATCAATCGCACTATATTCAATATGCACGATAGAATGCAGCATTTTTGCAAGAGATTGCACACTCTTAATACACTTTGGGCGGCGAATTTTTGTAGGGTGAGTGATAGTGCAGATTTGCTGATATGATGGGCTTTTAAGCGGGTGGATATGGGAGTGAAAGTCGGTGAAAAAATGTTCTATCTCCTGCGTTTGATGATGAGATTCTGTGTGGGGATTTAAAACGGAATCTAGCGTGTTTAAAGACAGATTCTCACTCTCTAATAGCTCTTGTGCCATTTGCTCTATATCGCTAATAAACTTAAGCTTTTTATCCGGACTTTGGGCAATCATTGCTTCAAAAATAAGTGCAAAATTCATTGTGCGTTCTTTTTGATGTAAGTTGTATGATGATAGAAGATAAACGATGTGAGGCTTAGAGCGATTGCAAGTGAGATAATAAGAATCTGCCACCCAAAGAGTTCAAAAATAAAAGATGAAAGATATGAGCCTAGTGTCCCACCCGTGTAATAAAAACTAAGATAAAGCCCACTTGAAGCAGCTTTATATTTTGGACTAAGTGAGTTATTAAGGGCATTTAGCACCGAATGTGCAATAAATGAGCCAAAGCACATAACAAACATTCCCACATATATCCACATCAGTGAATGCAAAAGGAAAACACATAGCCCTAGAGCAAAAAGATTGAGGCTTAAAAAAATGGTTTTTTCTCTACCGCCACAAAGTGTGATAATGGGATTAGCAAGAAGTGAGACAACAATCCCTATACTATATCCCAAATACAGCCTACCAAGTTCATTTTGACTAATATACGGATACATCTCTTTTGCATAAAAAGGCAGCGTATTTAGCACAGCCTGAAAGCTAAAAAACATCACAAACACACTTCCTAGCACAACAAGCGATGTTTTGTTGCTAAGCAGGGGCAGGATTTGTGAAAATGTGAATCTGGCAAGTTGTGAGGTTTGATTGGCAATCCAAGATATACTAAAAATTCCACCTAGTATTAAGCTTCCGCCCAAAAGGACAAAGCATATTTGCCACGAAAAAAGCTCTGTGAGATATGCCCCTCCCATTCTGCCAAAAAGCCCACCTGCGATGGTGGAGGCGATGTAAATGCTGACATTAAACTGCAAAGAGCCACTTTGTGAGCGTGTGAGAATGGTAAGTAGTGTAGTAAGAATTGCAGGAAAAAATAGTGATTGAATAAAACGCAAGAGTAAAAAAATCTCCAAGTTTTCGCACCACGCAAGGAGAATTTGAAAGAATCCAGCAATAAATAGGGAAAGACTTAGAATCAGCTTTGGCTGATGATTTTCCAAAAAATAGCCATAAAATAGTGGTGCAAACGCCATAGGCAAAAGTGTGATGGAGGTAATGGCAGATGCGTTTTGTGCAGTGGTGCCAAATTCTTGGGCTAAAAGTGGCAAAATAGGCTGGGGTATGTAAATGCTTGAGAGTGTGATGATGGCTATGTAGATAACGCTACCTATCGTCTTTGGGTTCATTTTACATTCCAGCCTTTAGGCTCACGCCTTAAACTATTTGCGTTCTAGCACCTCAAAAGCAGGGAGAATCTTGCCTTCAAGCAATTCTAAGCTCGCTCCACCACCTGTGGATATAAAGCTCATATTATCCCGCTCACCCGCTCTATCAATCGCATCGGCAGTATCGCCCCCACCAATAAGACTAAAAGCATAGGTATCACTCACAGCGTGAGCGAGATTAAAAGTCCCTCGTGAGAAGGCTTGAATCTCATAGATTCCCAAAGGTCCATTCCAAATAATTGTTTGAGAATCTCTTACTACTTCGCTAAAAAGCTTGCTCGTTGCAGGTCCCATATCTACTGCCATAAAGCCTTCTGGCACATCTTGTGCGGGTGTAATTTTAATCTGTGTGTGAGATTTAATATCATCAGTGCTTACCACATCAACAGGGAGATAAATTTTCACTTTCTTTTCCCTAGCGTGTTCTAGAATCTTTTTTGCCTCTGGCACAAGGTCTTCTTCTACAAGTGATTTTTGCATATCATATCCACAAGCTTTTAAGAAAGTATTGCTCATCGCCCCACCGATGATAATCTTATCTACAACATCAAGGATATTATATAAAAGTGCAAGTTTGGAGCTTACCTTGCTACCACCTACAATAAGCAGCACGGGCTTTAGCGGATTTGCCATAGCTTTAGCAAATGAATCTATCTCTTTTTTTAGTAATAGTCCAGCCACACGCTCTTTGGCAAATTCCGCAATACCACAAGTGCTAGAGTGCGCCCTATGGCTTGTCCCAAAGGCGTCATTGACATAAATATCACAAAGTGCAGCAAGTTTTTTTGACAGGTCTTTGTCATTTTTTTCTTCCCCATCGTAGAATCTAATGTTTTCTAGCAAAATCACACTGCCATTTGAGCTTTGCTCTTGAAGCAGGGCTGCTTCTTCAATACTCTCTGCAAAGCCCACATCTCGCCCCAAAAGTCGCTCCACACGCTTGATTACGTGTTTGAGTGAGAATTCCGCACTTCTACCCTTTGGACGCCCCAAGTGGCTCACAAGCACGATATTTTTTGCGTGATTATCAATGCAGTAATTAATCGTAGGCAATGCCTCGCGGATTCTCGTATCATCAGAAATGTCAAAATCCTCGTCCATTGGCACATTAAAATCTACACGGATTAGCACCCTTTTATCACCCACATCAATATCTCTTACACTTTTTGTATTTTTCATAAGTTCAATTCCAGCTTCTTTCATCACCATACTCCTTTAAAAATATAGGTGTTATTTTAGCATAATCAGTTTAAGTTTAAATATGAAATTCTGTTGCTAGCAATGCTACTATCTCATAAATATTATCAATCTTTCCGCCCATAATCGTGCAAAAGCCTTTCAATCCATAGTCTTTAGCAAAGATAATGGGTCTGCCATCATCAATTTCATTTTGAATCTGCAGGGTTTTAATCTCATAGAGTGAATCTAGATATTCTAAAGATTCTAAAATTGGCATATAGCGTCTTGCATCAGCTTTCATTAAGGGAAAATTGCTCGTTGCGTTTTGTTTAAAAGTTTGAAGTATCGTGTAGGGGTTTGTGGTTTGTGTGGGCGGGTTATTAGAATCTTGTGGGTTATAAGCTTTGAGCTTAGATTCTAAGGGGAAATCTCGCCAAGCAAAATGCGGCGTGTATCGCACGTGGCTTAGTGTGTAGCAGTTTTTTGAAGGATAGGGCATAAGAGAGAAAAATGCTCCGTCCATTATCGTTATAGATATATCTTGTAAGCTTACAGGGACATTGACTAACGCCATCTCTGTCATTTCAAATTTAAGTGGGAGTGGGGGCAAGTGCGAATTTTGTAATAAATGATTTATACCGGCATAGGTGCAGTTTATAATTAGTGGGGCATATAGTTTTCTTGCTTTTCTCTGCGTTGTCTCTTGGGTGCTTTTAGCGGATTGTTCGCTCAATGCTCGGTCATTTGCCTTTAGCAAACTCCCTTCGCCTTTCGCTCCAAAACCACTAAAATCACTCCAAGATACTTCCGCAGTGGTGTTAATGCTAGATTCTAAGCTCATAGATTCTGCGTTGCTAGAATCCGCTTGAGATTCTTTAGCTTTAGAATCCGCCGAAATAGCATTGTAAGCTGAATGCCCTATCTTTTGAATCTCAACGCATAACCCAACCTTATCTTCTCTCACACAAACAGCCTGTGTATTTGTGGCTATTTCTATATTTTTAGATTCTAATCTCTCTTTTAGAATCTCCCTTAAAATCGCTGCGTCAAAGGCGTATTCGCGTGTCAAAAATACATCACTTACAAGTTTTGGATTAAACATCGCTTTAATGTGATTTGGCACAGATTCTATAAAAATATCAAATTGCTTAAAAAGCCTGTAAAACTGCGTGCTAGAAGTCTTTGAGCCGATACTTGCAATCGCATAATATTTGGCAAAATCATTTTTTATCGCCGCTTTAAACTCATTGCAAAAGGTCTTAAAATGTCTTGAGCTGCTGATAGCCGTGCTTAGGCTACGCGGATAGTGGTAGCCATTATGCACACGGGCTTGATTATTTAAACTTGCGTGAAGCAATAAGTCGCTTTCTTGTTCTAACACAAGAATAGAACTAAATTTCTCCTTAAGCTGCAAGGCGATATATGCCCCAAAGAATCCACCCCCGATGATAATGCAGTCGTATTTGTCTAGCTTTGGCATTGTAAATAGCTTTTAGTAAATTTTATGGATAGAGTGCTAATTTGCATTTTTTAAGCGTAGAAGTTTATAAAGTCGCCAGATTTCACTTAAATAAATGCGTGAGAGTGAGAAAATTTTCACTTTAGAATCTGTTGTTTCATCTTCCCACCTTACAGCAATTTCTCTTATGGGAATGCCTTGATATTGTGCCATAATCAGCATTTGTGCATCATAAAACCAACTCTTATCTTCATTGCATAAACTCTTAATGGTCTCAGCCACTTGCGATTGATAGAATTTAAATCCACACATCGCATCGCTAAACTTTGCTTTGAGTGCGATTTTTAAGATAAGATTTAGAGAGCGAGAGAGAATCTCTCTTTTCAAACTCCGCCCAATCACCACAGAATCTTTTAAAAGCCTAGAACCGACAATAATCTCTACGCCCTTGCTTAGATTCTCATACACTTCTTGTAAATGCTTTATATCCGTGGATAAGTCTATATCCATATAGCCGATAAAGCCACAAGGCTCACTCCTTTTAGCATTATGTGCTATTGCCTCCCTTAATGCCAAGCCCACACCCCTTTCTTCTAAGCGTAAATACTCTAAGTGTGAAACAATCCCCAATGCGTTGGCGTTAAACTCTTCACATAAGCTTTTGGCAATCTCTTGTGTAGAATCGCTTGAGCCATTATCCACAATGCTTATAATATGCGGAATCTTTGCTTCCCTTAAAAACGATATTGCCCCTCTTATGCCATTTTCAAGCCGTTTTTCTTCATTCAGCACAGGGATAATGATATTTAAAGTTTTATTAGATTCCATATTAATGCCTTTGTATATTTTTGTTTTCAAAGCTAAGATGCACGGAGCTTGTTTCATTGACAATTTCATAGGGCGTAGCACCTTTTAGCTTGATGAGTGCAATACGCACATATTCGCCAATGATTGAAAGCATTAAAAATAGCCCGATATTCATAGCGACCATATACAGCGATGTGGAAGTCCAGCCACTTGCAATGTTAGGCAATAAGAAATAAGTGCTAAGGATATAGAGCGCATAGAGTGCATTCCCACAAGCAAGACATAAGCACATACAAGTGCCAAGTCTAAGGAGCTTGTAAGATTCTCCAAAAATCACATCTAACCCAAGAAAGAGTGAATCTAAAAGCTTTCTTTTTGGATAGGACTTTGGCGTGTAGGGATATTCACAAATGTTTAGCGTTGTGTCAAAATGCAGTAGTCGTAAAAGCTTAATATCGTGCTTATGCGATAAAAGTGTATGGATAACCTTGCGTGAAATCACGCAAAATTCACTATAATCTTCCCTTGCTTTATTGGCAAAAAGGGCAAGTGTTTGATAAAAAAGCTTTGAGCCTAGTTTTTGCAATATATTCTGTTTTTTATTTTTTCTTATGCCAATCACCATATCGTATTGTGGAGCGAGTGAGAGCATAGATAAGCAATCAGCAATAGAATCTGTTTTCAAATCCATAAAAAGCAGATAATCACCAATGCAGTTTTGCAGAAAAATCTCATATTTTAATGAGCCAAGATTTTCATAACTACAAAGTGGAGAGCTTATCTCTAAAATCCGCACATTAGGGATAGAAACAAGATTTTGCGGTGTCTCTCGTGGCAATTCAGCTTGTGGCGATAAATGCGGGAGCTGCGAAAAATCACTGCGGTCATTTATGTCTAATAAACTCCCTTGTGATTTTTCTTGCAACCCACATTTCTCACTCACAATCTTAGAATTGCTAGATTCCAAGTTGGCAGATTCTCTAAAATCACTCCAAGATACTTCCGCAGAGGCGTTTGTGTGTTTGTTAGAATCTAGATTCTTGTCATTTTGAGCCGTAGGCGAAAAATCTTTTTTAGATTCTAGGATTTTAGATACTTCGGCTAACGCCTCAGTATGACAAGCGGTTGTTTTAGTATCTAGATTCTTAACAAAATCTTGGTGGTGTGTGGGGTTTGGGGTGCAAAAAAAGGATTTAGAATCTTTGGTGCTAGATTCTGTTTGTGTGGAATGTGGATTTATATCGTGGGGGGGGGGGGGTGATATATGTATCTTTTTGTTTTATTGTGTCTTTGTGGTTTTTATCAAACAAAGGATTAAGGATTAGAATCTCAAAGTAGGCAAAAGATTCTTGTAAATGCTTGCTTAATTCACGCAATAGATCCATATTGATATGATTATCTAAAAGGGCTATGGATATAACGCGATGTTTATCTTGCAGTAGTTTCTCTTGTGGCTGGTTTGACAATAGTTTTTGCGAAGTTTGTGAGATGGAGCTATGTGAATCTAAGCTATTTTGCATATAAGCCTTTCTGTAAAGTTTGGACTAAATTCTAGCATAGAAATTTTTAAAATAGTTTGAGTTTCAGTGCTATACTTCGCGTATGAAAAGTGCTTATATACCAATTCTCAAACAAGATGTGAAAAACGCTTATGCCATAGAGCTTTTTGGCGTGATACAAGGTGTTGGGTTTCGCCCTTTTGTGTATCAACTCGCCACAAGATTAAATCTCAATGGCTATGTGCAAAATCGCTATAACTCCCTTTTTATCTACCTTGAATCTACCCAAGCACAAAGTGAGCAATTTTTGCAAGAGATTTTGCATAATCCGCCGCCAAATGCAGTTATTCAAGATTATAAAATAAGCCAAACCCCAGCATTAACACTCCCTTGCAGTGATTTTAAGATTCTAAGCTCAAGCACAAACAAGCAAGATGATATGCTTTTTTTGCCACAGGACTTGGCAATATGTCAGGCGTGCTTGAACGATATGAGACAGGATTCACGCTTTAAAGACTATGCTTTTGCTACTTGCTCGTATTGTGGGGCGAGGCATTCTATGATCCACGCTTTGCCTTATGATAGGGCTAATACTTCAATGCGGGAATTTCCAAAATGCCAAGATTGTGAGTGTGAGTATTTTAGCCCTACAAACCGCCGATTCCACGCTCAACCTATTTCTTGCAATCAATGTGCGATTAGAATGCGTCTTATTATCCCTAGTGTTAAAAAATCTTACATATATGCCTATCCTAAGGCAACAAGCGATATTTTGCTCCTTGCCCTTGTGGCACAAAAAATAATGGAGGGTAAGATTATCGCTATTAAGGGGGTGGGTGGGTTTAATCTTGTGGCGAGTGCAAATCATCTACAAGCTATTGCAACGCTTAAAAAACGCAAAAATCGCCCAAAAAAGCCTTTTGCCATTATGTTTAAGAATCTGCAAGATATAGCCTCTGTGGCGGAGATAAATGAGATGGAGAAAAATGCTCTGCTTTCCCCACAAGCTCCCATTGTGCTACTTAACAAACGCTCCCATAAATGCCAACAGGACGGCAATGGGATTCTAAGCGAACAAGCCCTAGAGCTTATCGCACCGCAAGTGGCAAGTATCGGGGCGATCTTGCCCTATAATGGCATAATGCACTTGCTGTTTAGATTCTTAAAAACGCCACTGATTTTTACAAGTGCAAATGTGAGCGGAGAGCCGATTATTACGAGATTTGATGAGCTTATGGATAAACTTGGTGGGGTGTTTGATATGGTGCTTGATTATGATAGGGAGATTACCCACGCCCTTGATGATAGTATTGTGCGTTGTATGGCAGGAGAAATTCGTCCATTGCGTCTTGGCAGGGGCTATGCACCGATATTTTTACCCTTTAAGAGTGAAGAAAAAATGTGTCTAGGCTTAGGAGCGCAGCAAAAATCAAGCATAAGTCTTGCGTATAAAAATACTTTGATTAGCCCTTATTTTGGGGATTTGCATAGTGTAGATTCTACTTTGCGTTATGAAAGGGAGCTTTTATTTTTTCTTCATCTTTATGCTGCAAAGCCAAAAATTGTAGTGAGTGATTTGCACCCGCAGTATGCTTCAAGCCTTTTGGCTAAGAATCTTGTAAATGACACAGCCTTACTAGATTCACCCACACTATTACAGCTTAGTCATCATAAAGCACATTTTTATGCCATTTTGGCAGAATCTAATGCGTTACATAATAATGCTTTTGGCATTGTGTGGGACGGCACAGGGCTAGGCGAAGATGGCAGTATTTGGGGCGGGGAGGGCTTTATATATGATTCTAAGCATAAAAGTATGAGCAGAATCTTTCATCTTAAGCCCTTTGCACTTTTAGGCGGGGAAGGGAGTATAAAAGAGATAGGCAGACTTGCTTTAGGCTTATTATGGAGCTATGGCATACAGACGCAGAATCTAGCTGTGGAACATATGCAGGAGAATGTAGGACTTTTGCAAAATGCGTTTGAAAGCAAAGTGTTTTTACACACAAGCTCTATGGGGAGACTTATTGATTGTGTGGCATATCTTTTGGGGATTTTAGAAATTCAAAGTTATGAGGGGCAAAGTGGAGCATTGCTAGAATCTTATGCTTTGCGTGAAAAGGCTGAAGTGCCACCCTACCCATTTAGCATAAAAGAGGGCGTGATTGATTGTAAAGAGATGATAGAGCAGATTCTAATAACGCAAGATAAGGCAAAGGGGGCGAAGCGGTTTTTAGAGAGCTTAGCGCATATGGCTTTAGAGATGAGTAAGGAAGCTTTGGCACATAGGCAGGTTTTGCAAAGAGAGAAAGTGAGCGTATTTTTTAGCGGTGGGGTGTTTCAAAATAAGTTTTTGTGTGATAGAATCCACGCTTTGTTTAAAAAGCATAATATACCCTTTTATATGCACAAGCACTTACCTTGCAATGATTCTAATATTAGCTTTGGGCAGGTTGTTTTTGGAAGTATGTGGAGTAAAAATAAAGGAGAAAAGCAGTGAGTGAGAAAGACAAAAGTCGCCAAGAGCGACTAGCAAATAATGCAAATTTGAATAAAAAATCTGTTGAGATTGTCCGCAAGATTCTCTCAAAAAATGATGTAAAAGCAAATGAGCTAAGGGAGCGGTATAACAAGCTTGGTGTATATGTGGTGAATCTTATGAGTTCGCCCGGCAGTGGTAAGACGACATTGCTTGAATCTTTAAGCGAGTGCGAGGGGTTAAGATTTTGCGTCTTAGAAGGGGATTTACAGACAAATCGCGATGCGGATAGGCTAAAGGCAAAAGGTGTGAGTGCCTATCAAATCAGCACGGGGGAAGCGTGTCATTTAGAAGCCTTAATGATAGAATCTGCTCTCAATGAGCTAGAAAAGCAATGCGATTTTGCGGCAATGGAATATTTGTTTATAGAAAATGTGGGGAATCTCGTGTGTCCGGCAAGCTATGACTTGGGGGCGAGTTTAAATCTTGTGCTACTCTCAAGCCCGGAGGGTGATGACAAGGTGCTAAAATACCCCACGATGTTTATGTGTGCTGATGCGGTGATTGTAAGTAAGGCGGATTTAATGGAGCATTTTAATTTTAGCCTTGAACGCGTGAAAAATGATTTGGCACAGCTTAAAGCAAATGTGCCACTTCTGCTCACTAGCTCTAAGGATAGGGCGAGTATTGAGAAAGTGAAAGATTTTATTAGGCAAAGAAAAGCACAAAATTATCAATCAAATCATCAATTTTAAGGAGTGAAAATGTGTCTAGCCATACCCTCTAAAGTCGTGGAGATTAAAGAAAACAATATAGCTGTGGTAGATACGCTAGGTGTCAAGCGTGAGGCGAGTTTGGACTTGCTAGATGAATCTGTTGGTGTGGGGGAGTGGGTGCTTTTGCATATTGGCTTTGTGATGAGTAAGATTGATGAGCAAAGTGCAATGGAGAGCTTAAGGCTCTATGATGAGATTTTAAAAGCGATGCAAGAAGAAGATGAAGCGTTGTTTAATGCTAATGGTGGGGCTAGGGAATGAAACTCTACATCATAAATCTCCCACAAGCCACAGAACGCAAAGCTTTAATGGCAAAGCAATTTGCCAATCTAGATTCAAAACTCAAAGAACAATATGAGATTATATTTTTTAATGCCATTAACGCACAAGCAAAAGAGCATTTAGCTTTCAAACAATATTCTAAAACAAAAAGCCTCCTCTTTCGTGGAAAAGAATTAAGCGATGGAGAAAGAGCTTGTTTTGCAAGTCATTATACACTTTGGCAAAAATGTATAGAATCTAATGAACCCATAATTGTTTTAGAAGATGATGTTGAGATTCTCCCACATTTTTGGCAAGAGCTAGAGCGGATAAAACAAAGTGAGTATGTATATGTGCGGCTTATGTATCTTGCTACAAAGGCGGATTTTTATGAGTTAGATAAGGGGTTTTACTTTACTTTTAAAAATGTTTCCGGAGCTCAAGGCTACTATCTCACGCCACAAGCTGCAAGGGCATTTGTAGAATCTGCCACATCTTGGTATCGTCCCGTAGATGATTATATGGATATGTTTTATAGACACAAAGTGCCAATCGTGTGCTGTGAGCCTGTGCTAAAGGAAAATGGTATGGGCAGCACAATTTCTGGGCGTTGGCAAAAGCCCCCGCTGTATCTCAAGGTTATTCGTGAGGGAGTGAGATTTTATTTACAACTGCAAAAAGTGTATTTTTTGCTTTTCTCTCAAAAATCCTTTATGTTGCCACAAGCCTCACTGCACGCTTTGGCTTCAAAGACAAGAGCATACACAATGTTTTGTAAGCAACAAGCAGTGAAACTCTACATTATAAATCTCCCCCAAGCCACAGAACGCAAAGCTTTAATGGCTAAGCAATTTGCCAATCTAGATTCAAAATTAAAAGAACAATATGAGATTATATTTTTTAATGCCATAAATGCACAAGAAAAAGAGCATTTAGCTTTCAAACAATACTCTAAAATAAAAAGTATTTTGTTTCGTGGAAAAGAACTAAGCGATGGAGAAAGAGCTTGTTTTGCAAGTCATTATACACTTTGGCAAAAATGTATAGAATCTAATGAACCTATAATTGTTTTAGAAGATGATGTTGAGATACTCCCACATTTTTGGGAAGAGCTAGAGCGGATAAAACAAAGTGAGTATGTATATGTGCGGCTAAGATACACAAATCAAAAAGCAGGATTCTATCCTTTGGAACATAATTTTTATATAAGTTTTGACAATGTCGCTGGCACGCAAGGCTACTATCTCACGCCACAAGCTGCAAGGGCATTTATAGAATCTGTTAAATCTTGGTATCGTCCCGTAGATGATTATATGGATATGTTTTATCTCCATAAGATTCCTATCGTGTGTGTTAAGCCTTTGCTGCAAGAAGTTGAGATGCAAAGTATTATTGGAGGGCGGGGACAAAAGCCATCGCTATTGCTTAGAATCGTAAGAGAATGCACAAGATTGCTTTTTCAAACAAGGCGATTTATTTTTTTATCTTTTTTCAAAAATACACTTCTTTTACCAAAAGAATCTTTGCAAAAAATACGCTGGGGGGGGGGTGCTAAAAAGCAAAGACATATTTAAAAAGAGTTAAAAATATGGAGTGTGATATGCCAACTTTAGATTTAATTGAGAATTTTCGCGACAAAGATGTGATTGAGGGTTTTGCTAAAAAAATTGCCATTCTTTCACAAGGATTGAGAGAAAAGCTTGTGATTATGGAGGTGTGTGGCGGACACACGCATACAATTATGCGTTATGGTCTAAATCAACTTGTGCCAAAAAATATTGAGTTTATTCACGGACCGGGCTGTCCTGTGTGTGTAATGCCTAAAAATCGTATTAATCAAGCCTATGACATTGCTATGCAAAAAGACACAATTTTATTAAGTCTTGGCGATATGATTAAGATTCCGGGTTCTTTTGGGAGTTTAGCAGATGCAAGGGCAAGGGGAGCTAGCGTGCAGTTTTTGTATTCACCCATTCAAGCCTTAGAGATTGCAAAAGAAAATCCGCATAAAAAGGT
Source organism: uncultured Helicobacter sp. (assembly GCA_963559865.1). Taxonomy (GTDB): domain Bacteria; phylum Campylobacterota; class Campylobacteria; order Campylobacterales; family Helicobacteraceae; genus Helicobacter_C. The sequence continues at coordinate 67,077 of CAUWMC010000008.1, read as the reverse complement.
TGTGTTTTTTGCCATAGGCTTTGAGACGACAACGCCTATGAGTGCTGCTTTGATAGAAAAAGCCTTACAGGAGAATGTAAAAAATTTATTTTTTCATATCAATCACGTGCTTGTTCCCCCGCCATTATGTGCGATTTTAGATTCTAAAAACTCACGCATTAATGCCCTAATCGCCCCATCTCACGTGAGCGTGATAAGTGGAGCAAAGATTTATGAAGATATTGTAGAGAAATATCGTATTCCTGCGGTGGTGAGTGGTTTTGAGCCGGTGGATATGATGGAGAGTGTGTATAAGCTTGTGAAGCAAAAGGTAGAAAATCAAGCTAGGCTTGAGATTCAATATAAACGCGTGGTAAGTCATCAGGGCAATCTCAAGGCTCAAGCGTTGGTGGAGAAATATTTTACCAAGCGTGAATCTTTTGAATGGCGTGGGCTTGGCAACATTGCAGATTCTGCATTAAGGCTAAAAACGCAATATGCACATATGGACGCTGAAGTGATATTTGATGAGATTTTGAGTAAAGATTCTGTGGCGGATAATAAGGCTTGTCGCTGTGGTGATATACTGCGTGGGGCGGCAAAGCCTTTTGATTGCAAGGTTTTTGCTAAAGCCTGCACACCAAGCAACCCTCTAGGGAGTTGTATGGTAAGCAGCGAGGGAGCGTGTGCGGCGTATTATAAATATGGTGCATTGCAATAAGGCTAGGCTATGAGTGAGCTAAAAGAGCGGCTGTGCAATGGGGCAAAAGAGTATTATGCCTATCTTTCATCTCATAATCTTGGCTTGAGTGAAGTTCCCATTAGTTCATCTACATTGCAAGAATCTGTGCTTGTCTTATCGCTTAGAGGGAATGTGGCGGATATGGATTTAAAGCTAAGTGCGGCTTTGATTTTAGAGGTGGATTCTACGCATTATATGATAGCAGACGGAGAGGGCATTGAGCTGCAATTTTATGATGAGCGTCAAAAAGTCATCTATCTTGCTCTAGATTCCACGCTCATAGGGCATATTAACAAGAACCTAAAAAAGCTTAGACTTTTTAGTGATTTGAAGTTTTTGGTAAAAAATGTGGAGGAATTTTTTGAAAATTTTGGCGATAGGCTCAGGCTACCTACAAAGCTGCCATCTACACATACCAAATCTAGTGCCATAAGCCCTATTCCAACTTTGAGTGATGAGCAAAATAATGCTTTAAAAATGGTGCTAAGTGAGCCTTTAAGCTATGTGTGGGGACCACCGGGAACGGGCAAAACACAAAAGGTGCTATTTGAGGCGTTGCTGCATTATATGAGGCAGGGTAAAAAGGTAGCTGTTGTAACCACAACAAATAATGCCCTAGAGCAGGTGCTTGTTACGCTTATTAGGCAGTTTGATGAGCTAGGGTTAGAGCGGAGCAGTATTTTACGGCTTGGCACACCTACTATGGGCTATATGAATGCGTATTGGCAGACTTGTGATCCTAGCCTTTTGCAACAAAAAGGGGCGAGTAATCTTTTTAATTTTCAAGATACGCTGAAAACGCGTTTGAAAACCGCGTGTGTAGTGGGAGTAACACTTGATGGTTTTATTAAACGATATGAGAGTTTGGAACTAAGTTTTAGCCATATTTTTTTAGATGAATGTGCGTATGCACCGCTTATTAAGACTTGTGCGTTATGCGTGGAAGGCACACCATTAGCACTTTTTGGCGATCATAAGCAGCTCTCTCCGGTGTGTGAAATGCCTAAAAATGCCCTTTTGCAAAAAGAGAATGAAAATGCTTTTGTGTGGAATCTCTCTGCTTTGTTTTTAGAATCTTTTTTTAACGGAGATATGCCTAAAAAATTAGCACAAGAATATGAAAGGAGTGGCAATATCCCATCTTTTAAGCAAATGTGTTGTGTGGGCTTAAGTCGCACACATCGCTATGGGGACAATCTCGCACAGATTCTAGATAAATATGTATATCATATGGGGCTAAGGGGCAAAGATGAGCCTATGGAGATTTTTGCTATTGATAGTGGGGCAAAGCAAGAGGGAGAGACACAAATAAGTCAAAGTGAAGTGAAGGTATGTGAGATTTTAAGCACAAAGCTTAAGGCAAGTGAGTATGCTATAATCACACCTTTTGTCAAACAGAGACAAAAACTTGGATTTAGGATTCCACGAGATAGGATTTTTACCATTCACGGCTCACAAGGGCAGGAGTTTGATAATGTCGTATTTTCTCCGGTGAGTTTGCACTATCATTTGACAAACTCACATCAAACTCACGCACTTTATGCGTTGAATGTGGCTATTTCGCGTGTAAAAAAGCGACTTTTTATTGTATGTGATTATGCGTTTTGGAGTAGGCAAAAAGGACAGCTGCTTTATGCGATATTGCAACAAGCTAAACTTATTACTTTAGAGGATATATTATGAAACAAACACAAATTACGCTTTCTCACGGCAGCGGAGGATTAGAATCTAACTCGCTTATAGAGGGGATTATATATGAGATTTTGGGTGAAGTGCTTGTGCATAATGGTGAAGATGCCGGTGTGTTTGAAAGCAAAATGCCTTTAGCTATTAGCACGGATAGCTATGTGATTAGCCCGATTTTTTTCCCCGGTGGCGATATTGGCAAGCTCTGTGTGTGTGGCTCAAGCAATGATGTGGCAATGCGTGGGGCAAAGCCTATGTATCTTACACTAGGCTTCATACTTGAAGAGGGCTTTAGTATAGAATCTTTAAAAAAGATTTTGTATTCCATTAAGCAAGAAGCCCTTGTTGGTGGGCTAAAGATTCTATCTGGGGATACAAAGGTCGTGCCAAAGGGAAGTGTAGATAAAATCTTTATTAATACCACAGCAGTGGGGCAGATTCACAATGCGGAATATAGTGTGAAAAATCTAGCACTAGGCGATGAGATTATCGTAAGTGGGGCTATTGGCACACACGGCGCGGTGATTTTTTGCCAAAGAAATGAGATAAATTTGCAAAGCGATTTGCAAAGCGATTGCGCGCAGCTTTATCCAATGCTTGAGGGGTTGAAGGAATGTAAGATTCATAGTATGCGTGATGCGACAAGAGGGGGATTAGCAGCGGTGCTGAATGAATGGGCAAATACTGCGTGTGTGGAGATAGAAATCAGTGAGCCGAGCATTCCTGTCTTGCCACAAGTGAAGGGGGTATGTGAGATACTAGGGCTAGAGGCATTAAGTCTTGCAAATGAAGGTGTGTGTGTGATAGCTGCACCACAAGGGGAGAGCCAAAAAATTTTGCAAATCCTGCGTTCTCATAGTCTTGGTAAAAATGCCTGTGCGATAGGGCGGGTTACCAAAAAGGCGGATAATGCTAAAAATGCTCGTGTAATTATCTCTAATGCGTGGAGAGCGAGGCGATATGTGGAATATCCGCAAGGGGAGCTGCTACCTAGAATCTGCTAATCTGCAGGGTCTCTTGGGTGCTTTTCAGGGAGTTTGCTTTTTGTGCCTCGGCACTACCTTAAGGTAGCTTCTCGCACAAAAAAAGCTTCACAACCCTAAAAATCACTCCAAGATACATCTGCAGTAGCGTTTGTGTAGGAGAATAGGGGGGGGGCGGCGAAAAATCACTGCGGTCATTTATGTTTAATAAACTCCCTTGCACTTTTTCTTACAACCCCCATTTATCATCAAAAATCTTAGAATTGCTAGAGCGGTGTCTCTTGGGTGCTTTTAAGTGATTCTGCACTCAAGGCTTGGTCATTTGCCTTTAGCAAACTCCCTTCGCCTTTCGTTTGAAAAGCTTTGCTTTCTTTAGTAAAACACTTAAAATCACTCTAAGATACTTCCGCAATGGCGTTTGTGGTGTTAGAATCTTGTGGCGAAAATCACTGCGGCTACTACCGCTTTAGGTAGCTCCCTTGTGATTTTTTGCCGCTTCCACATTTATCATCAAAAATCTTAGAATTGCTAGAATCCGCGATGCCTTTAAGTGATTTTGTATTGAAATTTCAGCTATTGCTCTTATGCTTCAGGTATGATTTAATCACCCTTAAAAAAAGAAAGCAGATTCTAGAATCTGCCTAAGCTTGTATAAACCCATAAACAAAAGAAGTGTGAGAATCTTTTTATTGTTGTTGTATTACTCGCGGGGTCGTGCTTCATTTACCCGCAAATTGCGTCCGCGAAAATCCTTTTCATTGAGTGCTTCAATAGCTTTTAATGCACCGGCATCTTCCATTTCAACAAAACCAAAACCTTTTGGCTTTCTACTTTCTCTATCATTAATAAGCTTTACAGAAAAAACCTCGCCAAATTGAGAAAATAACTCTTTGAGTTCATCGCGTGTAACAGCATAGACCAAATTTCCTACATAAAGTGTTTTCAAAGGAACTCCTAAAATAAAGTGATACCCGCATTTCTTGGGCGTGTGCTATGCTAAGATTTATTTACTTACAAATCTCTTAAAAAGCACACTTTACATTATTCATTGCGTAAAACTTGCAAGGTATCTACCATAGATGCTTTTTTTGCAGGATAATATGATGAGAGGCAGACGATGATTATCGCCCCAAGAATGGTGAGTGAAAAATCTAGCAATGATAAGTCAAGTGGAAGTTTTGAGCTACCATACACATCAGCAGGTAAGGAGATGATAGGAAAAGTATCTAGCACATATAATGCTACACCAGTAAGCACTATTCCCAAAACTATTCCGCTTAAGCCAATAGTATTGCCAACCCAAAAAAACACTCCTTTAATCTCCTGCTTACTTGCACCAAGCGAGAGAAGCAGAGCGATTTCTTTTCTACGATTCATCACAACCATAAGTAATGAGCTAATAATATTTAAACTAGCCATTACAATAATGAGCATAAGCACAATAAAAAGAGCGCGTTTTTCAAGCTCCATAGCGGAAAAGAAGTTGCCATTTTGTTGCCACCAGCCTTCAACCCCAGCTCTTTGCGGGAATTTTGTCTCTAAAAAATTGCGGATAAGCTCAATATCCTCCATAGGCTTTGGTGTATGAATATGGATACCATCATAAATGCCCGGTGGCAGTCTGCGGATTTTTTGTAAGGCACTTAGATTTGTGTAGGTGTAGGCTTCATCATACGCCCTAAGCCCAGATTCAAAGAATCCAGCAACATTAAATCGTTTTGTAATAGGCGTATAGCCAAATCCGGAAGGCTCAAGTTGCGTGAAAAACAAATCAAGCTTATCATTAACTTCTAGCCCAAAATTTTCTTCAAAGCCTTTGCCGATGAGAATTGAAAACTCTTTTTGTGTGAAGGCAAGAATATTTTGCTCTTTTATGTCTTCAAGTGTTTGTGTAGAATCTTGTGTGTTTGTCGCGTTGCTAGAATCTTGAAATTCTTGAGTAGAATCTAGCAAAATCTTTCGTGATTGTAGGGCTTTTCTTACCACTTCATTGATTTGAGATTCTGCATTCATATCTACGCCAAAGACCATTGCTGCATTCATTGTATTGCCTACTTTACTTACGGCTTGATAACGCAAATATGGGCTAAAGAGAAAGTGCGGGAATTGCTCTTTTAAAGCTTGTAAAATCTCATCATCAACACCTGCATAAGTCATAGAATACACGCTCAAAGGATAGTTCATCACAAAAAGTTTGCGTTCAAACTCCTTTGTCATTCCATTCATTATAGCCATAGCTACACACAGCACCATTACACCAATGCCAACGCCAAAAAACGCCAAAAGTGCCGTGATAGAGATAAAGGGTTGTGTCCTGTCAAAGCGTAAATATCGTGGCAAAAGATAAAGGATAAGTGCTTTCATTAGGCGAGCAATCCTTTTTTTGGTCCGCTTTTGCCGTGGCATAGTTTGTATTTTTTGCCACTGCCACAAGGGCAAGGATCGTTGCGAGAGATTTTTGTTTTTTGAGATTTTGAATCTAAATCTTGTGGGTGAAAGTTTTGCAAATCTTCTTCAAGCTCTTCTTGCATATCTTGGAGCATTTTATCAGCAACTTCTTCTTCTTGCTCTCGCAACTGAATAATATGAAGCATTCTTGTTGTCTCTGTTTTTAGATTCTCTATAAATTCCAAAAAGAGATTATAGCTTTCTTTTTTGTATTCTACCAATGGATCTTTTTGATTATAGCCCCTTAAGCCTATGCCGGTTTTGAGATTATCCATTGTGTAGAGATGCTCTCGCCACGAGCTATCAAGCACCTGTAAATAGATTATACGCTCAATCTGTGCGCGTTGGGCAGATTCTAGCTTTGACATTTTCTCTTCGTAGCTTTGGCTCATTTGCGTAATGATTTTTTCCAAAAGCTCATCATAGCTTAGGTTTTCACAAGATTCTAGTTTTAGTCCTAGCTCCTCACTCAGCTGTGCTTGAAGGGAAGATAAATCAAATTGTGAGGCATCATCACCGGGTAATATCTGTGCTTTATAGAGCAGGGTTTGTGCGGTGAGTTCGCGGTTTGTTTTGATACGCTCTTCAAGGGAAAAATCCTCACTTAATAGCTCATTTCTTAGCTTATATACCGCCTTTCTTTGCTCATTTGCTACATCATCGTATTCAAGCAAATGCTTCCTAGATTCAAAGTGTAGGTTTTCCACCTTTTTTTGCGCACTCTCAACCGAACGCGTAACAAGCCCAGATTCTATATGTTCGCCCTCTTTCAATCCTAGCCGCTCCATAATGCCCTTAATCTTATCACTCCCAAAGATTCTAAGTAATGAATCTTCTAGGCTTAAATAAAATTGACTCACACCCGGATCACCCTGTCTCCCAGCCCTACCGCGTAGTTGATTATCAATGCGGCGACTCTCGTGCCGCTCTGTGCCGATGATATATAGCCCCCCAAGCTCTCTAATCTCATCTGTGATTTTTATATCAACACCGCGTCCTGCCATATTTGTAGCAATGGTTACTGCTCCTTTAACCCCTGCATCTTTAATGATTTCTGCTTCTTTGCTGTGCTGTTTGGCATTTAAAATTGTATGTGGGATTCTGCATTTTTTTAGGAGTTCGTGGAGAATCTCACTCTTTTCAATACTTGCTGTCCCTACAAGCACAGGTTGCCCTTTTTTGTGCAGCTCTTTAATCTTACTTATAACAGCATTAAACTTCTCTCTTTCGCTTTTATAAATTAAGTCGTTTAAATCCTTGCGTTGCACAGGGACATTTGTAGGGATACTCACCACTTCAAGATTGTAGATTTGTAAAAATTCAGTGGCTTCGGTTTGTGCTGTTCCTGTCATACCGGAGAGTTTTTCATAGAGACGGAAATAATTTTGGAATGTAATATCAGCCAATGTTTGACTTTCTTCTTTAATATCTACTTTTTCTTTTGCCTCAATAGCTTGGTGTAGCCCCTCGCTAAAGCGTCTGCCCTCACTTAGCCTACCGGTAAATTCATCAACAATCACCACTTCACTATCTTGCACCACATAGTCTTTATCTTTAATGAAAAGATAGTTTGCCTTCAAAGCTTGGTCTAGGTGGTGGGATAAAGTAGCATTTTCTATACTATAAAGATTATCTACCTTAAACAAAGATTCGGCATTTTTAATCCCCTCTTCAGTGAGTAAAATCACGCGATTTTTTTCATCTATGGTAAAGTCTGTTTCGTTTTTGAGCTTTTGGGCTACGCTATTGGCAATTTGATAATGCTCTAGTGTGCGATTAACAGGACCAGAGATGATAAGGGGTGTTCTTGCCTCATCAATAAGAATAGAATCCACTTCATCAATGATGGCAAAATAATGCTCCCTTTGGACTTTTTGGCTAAGGTCATATTTCATATTATCACGCAAATAATCAAAGCCAAATTCATTATTTGTGCCATAGACAATATCCGCCCTGTAAGCTTCAAGCCGTGCATTATCATCACGCAAATCATTTGTAATAATCCCCACACTAAAACCAAGAAAGTTATACAATGGCTCTAGCTCCCTAGCATCGCGGTTGGCAAGGTAGTCATTCACAGTTACTACGTGAACCCCTCGCCCACAAAGTGCGTTTAAGCACACCGCAAGGGTAGCAACAAGCGTTTTTCCTTCCCCTGTTTTCATCTCTGCTATGCGTCCATCATTAAGCGTCATACCGCCGATAAGCTGCACATCAAAATGCCGCATACCAAGTGTGCGTTTGCTCGCCTCACGCGTGATGGCAAAGCTTTTGTACAAAACATCTTGGAGTGAAGATTCACCATTTTGCACAAGCGTTTTGAGTTCATTAAAAGCATTTTGTAGCTCTACATCACTCAGCGAAGCGTAGCTAGATTCTAAAGCGTTTATTTTTTGCACCTCTTTGGTGTAGAGTTTGATAAGTTTATTATTGCGTGAGCCAAGTATTTTTGAAACAAGAGATTTTAGCATTGAAAAGCCTTTGGTATGAAAAGTTTTTGGTTTAAAATTTAGCAAACCTTAAAAATTGGGCAGTATTCTAGCATACTTTTAACATACTTTGGGTAAAATCCCAGCCCTAAAACAAAGATTAAAGGATAAAAAGATGAAAGTTTTTAGAATCTGCGTGTTGATGTTGTTGGGTTTTAGCTTTGGTTTTGCTTTGGGGGAAAATCTCCAAAGTATTGAGGCGGATTTTGAGCAGTTTATTGTCAGTGAAGAAGGGATTCCAGCACATTATGAGGGTAAAATCTATGGAAAAGCTCCTAATAAAGTCAAATGGGATTATACAAATCCACTTAAAAAAGAAATCTATATGAAAGATAATGCCGTGCTTATTTATGAGCCTAGTCTTGAGCAGGTGAGTCGCTCACATTTAAGAGAGAAGACGGATTTTATCTCCATTATCAAATCCGCCAAAAAACAGCCCGATGGCACATATCACACAAAAATTGAAGGCACACAATATGTGCTTTTTGTGGATAAAAATGACATACCAGAACGCATTGAATTTGTAGATTCTATGGGGTCAAAGACGATTTTAAAACTTACAAAAGTAAAGATAAATCCAAAGATTCAAGATAAAATTTTTGAGTTTAGCATTCCCAAGGGTGTTGAGGTTGTAGATATAAAAACGCGATAATTGCGATAAAAAAAGGAAAAGTGATGTTTGATTTTCACGCACAAAATAAGCCACAAATCGCACATAAAGAAGTGCTGTGTGATAGTCTCACGCCTTTATCTGTGCTTTTTGCACTTAAAGCAAAGGTGCTTTTAGAATCTGCGTATAATGAAACGGGTAAGGATAGATATTCGCTTGTGATTTTAAATGAAGCCTTTAGGGTGTGCAAGGAAGAGGGTGAGCATTATCTTATCGCAAATGGCAACAAAACGCTTTTGCAAGAAGCGATGCGAGAGTATATGTGTAATGAAGATGTAAAAAAATCTTTAGGCATAAAGGCGGATTTTGTAGATTCTAAAAGTGTAGATTCTAAGCAAGATTTTTTAGAGGACTTGGCTATTGTAAGAAGCCTTGCTCCAAAGCCAAATGCCGAGCAAAGTCCGCATTTGCCGCTAGATTTACCCCTGCCGCTTGGTGGAGCAGGATATATTGGCTATGAGTTTTTTGCCGAGATTGAGGAGGTGAGATTTACAAATCCTGTGCTGTATAACGCACCTGAATGTGGCTTTATCTTTGGGAGAGATTTTCTTATTTTTGACCATCTTTTTGATAGATTGCATATTGTGAGCGTAAGCTATGCGTATGAAAAAGAAAGCATTGATGTGGCACAAAGGATTACTCAAGTTGCCACAAAGCTTAAATCATTAGCATATTCATCTTTAGACTCATTATTAGAATCTTTAGAGCAAGATTCACAGACACAAAGCCAAAAGACACAAAATTATGAGATACAAGATGCCACTTCCCAGCAAGAATATGAATCTATGGTAGAAAAAATTAAAGATTCAATCTATAAAGGAGACTTGCTTCAGTGCGTGCCAAGCCAATATATGAAAATCCGCTCTTCTCTCCCTCCGCTTCAAGCGTATAGAAATTTGCGTCATCAAAATCCTAGTCCGTATATGTTTTATTATGATTTTGATGATTTTGTGATTTTGGGGGCAAGCCCTGAGATTATGATTCGCCTAAAAACAAGTGATGATGTGAGTCATTTTATCCTGCGACCAATTGCTGGGACACGCCCAAGAGGGAAAAGTGTAGCTGAGGATTTAGAGCTTGAAAGAGAGCTTTTGGGTGATGAAAAGGAAAATGCCGAGCATTTAATGCTCTTAGATTTAGCAAGAAATGATGCAGGAAAAGTGAGTGTGGGCGGAGGTGTGAGTGTGATAGCAAGGAATAAGATTGAGCGATATTCTCGCGTTATGCATATTGTCTCATCTGTGCAAGGAGAGCTAGATTCTAAACATTTTGCAAAAAGAGATGCATTCAAGGCTGTCTTTCCCGCTGGGACATTAAGCGGTGCGCCAAAGATTGCCGCCATAGAGCTTATAGAATCTTTAGAATCCACGCGTAGAGGCATATATGGCGGAGCGATAGGGTATTTTACGCATAATGAAGATATGGATTTTGCTATTGCTATACGCACTGCTGTGTATCAAAATGGTGTATATTATGTGCGTTCGGGGGCTGGTGTGGTGCAAGATTCAAATCCTAGGGCAGAATACCTTGAGACACAAAATAAGATTCAATCTTTGTTAGATATGCTTATGCCAAAGGGGCAAAATCAAGGAGGGATAGAATGATTTTACTTATTGATAATTATGATTCTTTTACCTTTAATATTTATCAAGCTTTTTATCGCTTTGGTTTTCCTATTCAAGTCGCAAGGAGCGATAAGATAAGCATTCAAGATATAAAAGATATGAATCCGCAGTATATCATCATTGGTCCGGGTCCCAAAAGCCCAAAGGAAGCTGGAATCTCCGTTGAGATTGTAAAGGAGTTTCAAGGTATTATCCCCATTCTTGGAATCTGTCTAGGACATCAGGCGATTATGGCGGCTTTTGGTATGGAGATAATCAATGCTAAAAATATCATTCACGGCAAGGTTGAGCCACTCAAACATAATCAAAAAGGACTTTTTCGCAATATCACGCTAAACACGCCTATTGTGCGGTATCATTCGCTTGTAGGAAAAGTGCAGGATTTGCCTGATTGCTTAGAAGTGAGTGCGTGGAGTGAAGATGGCGAGATTATGGCGATTGCCCATAAATCTTATCATCTTGTGGGCGTGCAGTTTCACCCAGAATCTATTGGCACATTAGAGGGTGAGAAAATGCTGCTGAATTTCTTGCATTATAGGAATGAGATTATCCCCATAAAAGATTATCTCAAAAGCACATTGCAAGGTAAAAACCTTAGCTTCAAACAAGCATATGATGTGATGGACGAGATTACAGAGGGGAATTTGAGTGATGCTCAAATTGGGAGTATTCTCACAAGTCTTGAGATAAAAGGTGTCAATGAGGAGGAGTTGGCTGGATTTGCAAGTGTGTTAAAGAAAAAGGCAATTGCTTTTACTTTGCCTAAAAGCGATGAGGTGCGACTTGATATGGTTGGCACAGGTGGCAGCCCCAATAAGACTTTTAATGTCTCAACAACAAGTGCCTTGCTCCTTGCCGCTGGTGGGGTAAAAATCATCAAGCACGGCAATAGAGCTGTAACCTCACAATCTGGCTCGGCTGACTTGCTTCAAGCTTTGGGTGTAAATATCAATATGGAGATTCACACTTGCCAAAATGTTTATAATGAGCTAGGCATTACATTTTTATTTGCTCAAAAGTTTCACGCTGCTATGCGTTTTGCCGCTCCAGCAAGGGCAAGTTTGGGCTTTAAGACAGCCTTTAACCTTATTGGTCCTTTGGCAAATCCTGCGAGTGTTACACATCAATTCATTGGTGTGTTTGATAAGTCTTATACGGAGATTATGGCTAGGGCTTTGGCGATTTTGGGGATAAAAAGGGCTATTGTGGTGAGTGGATTTGATAGCTATGATGAGATTTCACTCTCCGCCCCCACACAAATCACAGAGCTAGATAATGGCAAGATTCACAGCTATGTGTTTAATCCAGCTGTTGTGGGGCTAGATTTTGTCCCTTATAGTGTGCTAAAAGGCGGGAGTTGCGAGGAAAATAAGCAAATCACGCTTGATATTTTTAGTCTAAAAGCCCCTGTGAGTTCTTCTCCAAAAGCTCAGCTTGTCGCATTGAATACTGGTGCTGGATTATACCTTGCAGGAAAGGCAGAGAGTATAAAGGAGGGCTATTTTTTAGCACAAAAGATTCTAGAATCTAGGCGTGTTTTTGAAATTTTAGATGAATTTGTTAGGCTATCACATCAATAAATGAAACTTATAAAGAAAGCCTTTGTATTAAGGCAGGGTAGAATCTAGCCTGTTTGCGTAAGGCTTTGCGATGAGCCTTGGCATTTGGGCAAAATCTCTCTACAAGATTCCAAAAACTTTGTGAATGATTTTTATGCACAATATGGCTTAACTCGTGGATAATCACATAATCAATGAGTTTTTTATCCGCAAAAATGAGCATAAATGAGAATCTTAAGCGATTATCAAAAGTGCAGCTACCAAAGCGACTAAGGGCATTTGTAATTTTTATATCCTTATATACTAGCTCCATTTTTGCAGCATAAAAAGCACAGCTTTGTGTGATGTATTCTAAAAGCAAAGTGTGTAGGGTATTTTTAAGACTGGGTTGCAAAGATTGTAAATGTGCTTGTGGAAGAATCTTGTCATATTCTAGCCATTCTCCAAAGACAAGGATTTGTCCTGTGTGGGATTGTAAAAAAATATCAATATCTTGCTTGTGTGCTTGAAGTTTAGCAAGTGTGGTATGAATCCAGCTCTTATGCGTATTGATAAAAGCTAGAATCTGCTCTTGGCTAAAGGCTTTAGGCACACGCACATATAGAGATAAATCCGCCTTAATCACAATGCGTGGATACGCGATTGCCTTAGATTCAATGTGAATGGATTTTGCGTTGGGATAGGAATTTTGTAAAGCTTTTATCATAATATTGCCACTTTTAGTTATAATTTTGCCTTTTCATTATAACGCAATGGAGAACATTATGAAAGTTTTACTTATGGAGAATGTGCAAGGGCTTGGTAAGAAAGGCGAGATTGTGGAGGTCAAAGATGGCTATGGACAAAACTTCCTTATTGCTAAGGGCAAGGCAAAGCACGCTACAAATGAGGTCATCAATAAATACAAAGCCGAGCAGAGAAAACTAGCTGAGATTGAAGCACTTGAGATTGCTGAACTCAAGCAGTTAAAGCAAAGTCTAGAATCTTTACATCTTATTTTAGAGAAAAAAGTCGGTGCAAATGATACGCTTTTTGGCTCTATTACAAAAGATGAGATTGCTCAAGCACTCCTAAGTCATAAGATAAGCATTGACAAAAAGCATATCGAGATTGATAAGGCAATAAAACATATTGGCGATTTTTCCGCTCTTGTAAAGCTTGGTCATAGTATAAATGCTACGCTTAAACTCACTATCAAAGCACAAAAGGATTAATAATGTTTGAAGCGACAACCATACTTGGCTATAAGGGTGAGTTTGAAGGGAAAAAATGTGCTATTATTGGTGGCGATGGGCAGGTAACTTTTGGGAATTGCGTATTGAAAAATAATGCCACAAAAATCCGCACTTTGTATAATGGGCAGATTCTTAGTGGTTTTGCAGGAAGCACAGCTGATGCGTTTTCTTTGTTTGATATGTTTGAGAGAATCTTAGAGGGACGCAAGGGCGATTTGGTGCGAAGTGTGCTTGAGTTTAGCAAGGAATGGCGTAAGGACAAGTATTTGCGAAAGCTTGAAGCGATGATGATTGTTCTTAATACCGAACATATTTATATTTTAAGTGGCACAGGCGATGTGGTAGAGCCAGAAGATGGCAAGATTGCTGCCATTGGCAGTGGGGGGAATTATGCTTTAAGTGCGGCTAGGGCATTAGACAGATACGCGCAGATTCCGCCAAAAGAGCTAGTGGAAAAGTCTTTGCATATCGCAGGGGAGCTATGTATCTACACAAATACAAATATTAGAATCTTAGAACTTTAATGGAGCAAAAATGAAAGAAAATATGACACCAAAACAGATTGTAGAATACCTTGATGGTTATATTATAGGACAAAATGATGCTAAAAAGGCTGTGGCGATTGCGTTAAGAAACCGCTATCGTAGAATGAAGCTTGATAAAGAAGTGCAAGATGAGATAACGCCTAAAAATATTTTGATGATTGGCTCAACAGGTGTGGGGAAAACAGAGATTGCTCGCAGAATGGCAAAAATGATGGGATTGCCATTTGTCAAAGTGGAGGCGAGTAAATACACAGAGGTGGGCTTTGTAGGACGAGATGTGGAATCTATGGTGCGAGATTTAGTTTTAGCGAGTGTGAATCTTGTGGAAAATGAGCATAGACAGAGGGCGCAAGCAGAGATTAATGACTATATTATTGAAAAAATTACAACAAAGCTTTTGCCACCATTGCCAAGTGGAGCGAGTGAATCTAAGCAAAATGAATATGACATAAGCTTTGCTAAAATGAAGCAAAGGGTGCTTAAAGGTGAGGTTGATGAGCTAAAAATTGAAATAGAGATAAGCAAAAAAGCCCAAATTGGCGATGATAATTTGCCGCCGGATATGATAAAAGTCCAAGAGTCTATTTTTAAAGTGCTAAATGTTACAAATGATAAGGTTAAAAAGGAAGTGAGTGTCAAAGAGGCAAAAGAAGCTTTAATGTATGAAGCCACAGAATCTGTGCTAGATTCAGAAGCCATACGCACAGAGGGGCTAAAAAGGGCAGAATCTAATGGTGTAATTTTCATTGATGAGATTGATAAAGTTGCTGTGGGAAGTAAAGATAACTCAAGGCAAGATCCTAGCAAAGAGGGTGTGCAAAGGGACTTGCTCCCTATTGTTGAGGGCAGTGTGGTAAATACAAAATATGGGCAGATAAAGACGGATTATATTTTATTTATCGCAGCAGGGGCGTTTCATTTTAGCAAACCAAGTGATTTGATACCAGAATTGCAAGGGCGGTTTCCTTTGCGTGTGGAGCTAGATTCACTTAACGAAGAGAGTTTGTATAAGATTCTCACCCAAACTAAAAGCTCACTTTTGCGTCAATATCAGCTTTTACTTGATACAGAAAATATCAGGCTTGAGTTTAGTGATGAAGCCATACGCGAGATAGCAAAGCTCTCTCATAGTGCCAATGAACGCACAGAAGATATTGGTGCAAGAAGATTGCACACGACTATTGAAAGAGTGCTAGAAGAGATTAGCTTTGATATTGATACTTATCAAGGTAAAGAGATTACCATCACCGCAGAGATGGTGAAAGAGCGATTGGGAGATGTGGTAGAAAATGTGGATTTGGCACGATATATTCTCTAAACCACGAGTTTGTAGCTCCAAGCAGGGAGAGATATATGCCTAAAACTTGTGGAGAGCTAGAATCTAGTGCAAACTTAAAATCTAGTGTGAATCTGCCTACTCGTTCCGGATTTGTCGCTACACTTGGCAGACCAAATGCTGGGAAATCAACGCTTTTAAATCATCTTTTGGGAGAGAATCTCGCTCTTGTTTCGCACAAAGCAAATGCTACGCGTAAGCAGCTGCAAATCATCGTGCCTTATGCACCACTCAATGCACAGATAGTTTTTGTCGATACGCCCGGGATTCATCATCAAGAAAAACTCTTAAATCAATATATGCTTTCACAAGCCTTGAAGGCTATGGGTGATTGTGATTTAGCACTCTACCTTGCACCGATTACCGATGATGTTGGGCATTATGAGCATTTTTTAGAACTCTATGGGGGCAAACACATTTTGCTTTTAAGCAAAAGTGATACTTGTAGCAATGAGGAGATACTCGCAAAAATGGCACAATATCAAGCTTTTGATAAGCACTTTTTAGCCCTTTTGCCTTTGAGTGTAAAAAAGGGTTTTGATAGGGATTTGCTTTTAAAAACTATTGCGAGTTTTTTGCCACAATCGCCTTTTTATTATGATAATGAGCTGCTAACCCCTGCTTCAATCAAAGAAATTTATAAAGAAATGATACGAGAAAGTCTCTTTGAGAATCTAAGCGATGAGATTCCATACGAGGCAGATGTCATACTCAAACGATTTGAAGAGGGGGAAAAGCTAGATAGGATTTTTGCAGAAATTATTGTGGAAAAGCAAAGTCAAAAGGGTGTTGTGATAGGTAAGGGTGGCTCTAGTATTAAACGCATTAGCAAATGCGCAAGAGAGAAAATTACTGCTCTAAGCCCAAAGCCTGTTTATCTTAAACTTGATGTGAGCGTGTATAGGGGCTGGAGCAAGCAAAAAGACCTATTGAAAAAAATAGGGTATGATTTTACTTTATAAATGTAAAGGAGTGAAAAGTATGAGGATTGCAAAAAAAGTGCTTATGTGTATGGCGATGTGTGTAGGGTATGTGTATGCTCTAGATCCGCAGCTTGTGGCATTGGTCAATGAATATAAAAAAAATGGCATAGGAAGTATAGAATCTAAGCTTGAGGGGTATTTGACAGATAAGCAATATTGGGCAGAATATTTAAAAGAGCGTGCAACGGAATATGGGTATTTTGAGGATTTAAAATTTTTATTTGTGTCAAATAAGTCTGCCCCATCGCTACATTTGTATCAGTTTAAAGATTCTGTATTGCACGAGCTTGGCAACTCTTCGGCTCTTGTAGCAAAGGGCAAGGGGAATAAGAAAAAAGAGGGCGATTTGACAACACCCATTGGCTCGTATGATTTAAATGCGCGTCTAACAGGGCTTGATCAATACTATGGACCTTTGGCATTTTCTACTAGCTATCCAAATGTGTATGATCAGTCGCTCAAAAAAACAGGTGGTGGAATCTGGATTCACGGGCTACCTTTAAATGGCAATAGGGAGGAGCTAAATACGCGTGGTTGCATTGCTATTGATAATGAGTTGTTGAAAAAATACGACAAGCTCATTGATTGGAAAAAAACAATGCTTATTACTTATGAGGGTGAGCTTAAACCTACAAATGTTGATGAGCTATCCATCGTGCTTTCAAGCTTGTATCAGTGGAAAAGTGCGTGGCAAAAAAGTGATTTGACAAGCTATCTTACCTTTTATGATGAAAAGGACTTCTATCGCCCAGATGGTATGAGCTTTAGGGCTTTTAGGGAGCATAAGAAAAATATTTTTGCTAAAAATGAAGACAAAACAATAAAAATCTCTCAAATCAATGTCTCAATTTATCCAAATGAGGCACATAGAAATATGTATCGCATTAGCTTTATGCAAGATTATAAAGCAACCCTTAAGGGCAAACCAAGCTTTAGCTCTGTGGGCAAAAAAGATATGTATGTTGTGCTGGAAAATGGCAAGATGAAGATTCTAAGTGAAAGGTAGAATCTATAGTATCTTTTGGGTAATTTTAAAGGATAAGAAGGACACGGCTACAAGTTGGGAGACATAAAACTCTCCCTTGTTGAGAAAATTCAGCACAAGCAAAGATTCTAAAATTTGCGTTTTTTTTTAATTTGGGTAGAATCTAGCCCAAACTTACAAAAAACAATGCAAACTTATCATAAAGGAGCAGGGAATATGAATAAGCTGTGGAAAATTACGGGATTCACATCATTTGTTTTAGTGGCTTTTATTAATGCGTTTGTGGATTTGGGACATAAAATCACCATTCAAAATACGCTTTATAAAGTCTATGATGGCAGTGATTTGACATTGCTTACAAGTATTATTAATGCCCTTATTTTGCTGCCTTTTATTCTGCTTTTTACACCTTCTGGATTCTTGGCTGATAAATTTCCTAAAAATATCGTTATGCGTGTGAGTGCGTGGTTTTCTGTGGGGATTGTGAGCTTTATTACGCTTTGCTATTTTATGGGGTGGTTTTGGCTTGCATTTGTTGCTACGCTGCTTATGGCGGTGCAATCAGCGATTTACTCTCCTGCGAAGTATGGCTTTATCAAGGATTTGGTAGGCAAAGATATGCTTGCTTGGGGAAATGGAGCTATGCAGGCAACGGCTATTGTGGCAATTCTAGCAGGTATGAGTGTGTTTTCACTCTTTTTTGAAACAATGTATAGTGCAAGTGGCTTGGGATTTTTAGCAACAAAGGGCGAGATATTACAAAGCATTGCTCCACTTGGTTTTATTCTTATTTTGTGTGCTGTGGCGGAGCTGTATTTATGCTATCGTTTGCCTACGATGACACAGGGAAGTAATGATAGCTTTGATAAAGAAGCATATTTAAGCGGTAAATCGCTTAAAAGAAATCTTGCCCTTTTAAAATCTCATCGTAATATTTGGCTCTCTGTCGTTGGCATAGCCGTATTTTGGTCAATCTCACAGCTTTTGCTTGCTTCGTTCCCAACCTATGTAAAAGCCGAGTTTAATGAACTCAATACTTTCAAGGTGCAAATGATTATCGGTTTTTCTGGGCTTGGGATTATTGTTGGCTCAATCATTGCTGGGCGTTTTTCTAAGCAATATATTGAAACGGGGCTTATTCCTTTGGGAGCTTTGCTTGTGTGTCTAATGACGCTTTTGCTTCTAGCTTTTTCTTCGCTCACACCTTATATAGTTGTGTTTTTTCTTTTTGGTGTGGGTGGAGCATTGTTTGTGATACCGCTTAATGCACTCATTCAGTTTCACGCAAAAGAGGGTGAGCTAGGTAAGGTTTTGGCAGGGAATAATTTTATTCAAAATATTGGAATGCTAGGATTCTTAGCCATTGGGACGATTGCATCTTTGGCACATATTGATGTGAGCTATTTATTTTATCTTTGTATGGTTGTAGCCATTGGTGGAATGATTTATGTTGTGAGACTTTTGCCTTTTTCATTGGTAAGAATGCTTGTTACTCTAGCTTTTTTTCAACGCTATCGCTTAAATGTTGAGGGCTTTGATAATATCCCAGAGCAGGGCGGTGTGCTTTTGCTAGGTAATCATATTTCTTTTGTAGATTGGGCGATGGTGCAGCTTGCTTTGCCTAGAAAAGTGTATTTTGTAATGGAGCGAAGCTATTATGATAGATGGTATATACGCATTTTTCTTGATATGTTTGGCGTTATTCCTGTTTCAAATGCGGGGAGCAAAAAAGCATTAGAATCTATTGCCCAAAAATTAAGAGAAGGGCATATGGTCTGCCTGTTCCCTGAGGGGTCAATCTCGCGACACGGGCATTTAAATGAGTTTAAAAGTGGCTTTGAGTTGGCAGCAAAACATCTTGAGCCACATCAGGCAGTGATTTTACCTTTTTATATCCGTGGTTTGTGGGGGAGTGCATTTTCGCGTAGCCACACAGGATTCCAAGAGAGACGCAAAAGTTTTGCTAAACGCAACATTACCATTGCTTTTGGAGAATCTTTAGATATTCATTCAAACGCACAACAGGTGAAAGCTAAAGTTTTTGAGCTTTCTTTTAGTGCGTGGAAGTCTCAATGTGAATCCTTACCAACGCTTGGCAAGGCGTGGATAGATTCTGCAAAAAAATGGGGAAGTGAAGTGGCGATTGTAGATAGTATGAGTGGCTCTATGAGCTATACAAGAATGCTTGCCATTACGCTTATCCTCTCCAAACTTTTTGCCAATCAAACAAAGGGAGAGCAAAATGTGGGGATTATACTTCCAGCTTCACTTGCAAGTTCGTTATGTAATCTTTCACTCCTTATGGCGACAAAAACTATTGTGAATCTTAACTTCACCGCAGGACAAAAAGCTATTGATGCTGCCATTAGTTCAGCACAGATTGAGACTATTTATACTTCGCAAAAGTTTATGGATAAGCTTGAGGGCAAGGGGGTGGCTTTGAGCTTTCCACAAAATGTAAAAGTGCTGTATATGGAGGATTTAATCGGCATTGTTAAATCAAATAAGACGGATTTTGTCTGCAAGATGATTCAGGCAATTTTGCTTCCTTCATTTATGCTTAAATGGCTGTATGCTAAGGGGGTGCAAAATACCGATGTGGCGGCAATTCTTTTTAGTAGTGGAAGTGAGGGGAAACCAAAGGGGGTTATGCTCTCTCATCTTAATATTATGAGCAATATTTTGCAAATTTCAGATGTGATTCACGCTAGAAGTGAAGATTCTATGCTTTCATCTTTACCACCTTTTCACGCCTTTGGACTAACCGTTACAATGCTTATGCCTTTGCTTGAGGGAATGCTTTCAGTTACCCACGCAGACCCAACTGATGCGGTGGGGATTGCCAAAGCGGTAGCAAAGAATAAAGTGAGCGTAATGTGTGGGACATCTACATTTTTGGGGATTTATGCAAGAAATAGCAAGGTGGATAAGATGATGTTTGATTCCTTGCGACTTGTTGTGGCTGGGGCAGAAAAGCTTAAAAAAGATGTCAAAGAAGCCTTTGTGATGAAGTTTAATAAGGAAATTTATGAGGGCTATGGGGCGACAGAGACTACACCTGTGGCAAGTGTGAATCTGCCAAGTGAGTTTGATGCGGATAATTGGGAGCTGCATAAGGCAAGTAAAGATGGAAGTGTAGGAATGCCACTGCCCGGAAGTGCTATAAGGATTGTTGATCCAAATACAATGCAGGAGCTTCCTGTGGGAGAAGATGGCTTAATCCTCATTGGCGGACATCAAGTAATGGTAGGCTATCTCAATGATGAAGAGAAAACGCGTGAAGTGATTGTGGAGCTTGATGGGATTCGGTGGTATAAGAGCGGAGATAAGGGGCATTTGGATAGCAATGGCTTTATTCATATTGTGGATAGGTATTCGCGTTTTGCTAAGATTGGCGGAGAGATGGTGAGCCTTGGGGGGATTGAAGAAGAGATTGCTAAGATTATTAAAAAAGAAGAGATTGATGAGAGTGTGAAATATGTCGCTGTGGCAATTGAGGATTCTAAAAAAGGTGAGAGTGTAGTGCTGCTTGTGAGTGGGGAGCAAGAGCAATGCCAAAAATTAGAATCTGCGTTAAAAGATTCTGCTTTGCCTACACTCTTTAAGCCCTCAAAGATTTTGTATGTAGAGACAATTCCCGTGCTAGGCTCGGGTAAGGTTGATTTAAAAGGTGCTAAGGACTTGGCAAAAGAGCTTTTGGGCTAAAGAAACAAAGGGGTGAAAAATGAGACAAGAAATGTTAGAGTTTTATGTAAAGCGTTTGTTTGTAAAAGTATTGTGCTGGTTTATTCCAACTAAGCAATGGCGTGTTGATGTAAGGAGTAAGTTGCGTTTTGGGAAGGAGATAGTGGAGCTTAAAGATGTAGATTCTTATGTGCCACAAGATGTATTAAAGATGATGAATAGCCTCTCGCCTGTGGATTTTTTAGGAGAATACAAGAGCATATTACAACCAAAAACACTTCAAGAAATTTTGCAAAATAGAGCAAGTGGCAATATAGATTCTTATCCCCCCCCCCACTAGAAGTTTTACAAGAAAAAGCTAGAAAAGCACATTTATATGTGAGGCACAAAGGATATTTTCAGGCTGATAAGAATGCTACTTCAATATATTCTCCACGCAATCCTTGGGCATATATTCGTGTTAGAAATGAGGCTCATACACTAAGGGCGTGTTTGTATTCTATTTTGCCAGCGATTCAGCGAGGAGTGATAGGGTATAATGATTGTGATGATGGGAGCGAAGAGATTATTTTAGAGTTTTGCGAGAAGTTTCCAAGCTTTATTCCTGTGAAATATCCTTATAATGTGGATATTTTCAATCCGCAGGGCGAAGAGAATAAGCTCTATATGTATTATGCTTATGTGTTAAGGGTTGTGCCAAAATATGAATGGCTTGTTAAAATTGATGTAGATCATATATATGAGGCAAAAAAGCTTTTTAAGAGTTTTTATCTTGTGCAAAAAATATGGGATATGGTGTTGCATTCACGCATTAATTTTCTTGCCGATGAGAGTGGAGTAAGGATTCAGAGTAGTTGCACCGAAGTGTATGAGGGAGATCATTGGCTTATTAATAATTTTGGCTTAAAGTTTCAGATTCTATATGATAGGATTGAACAGCTTATCCCTCACACGAGTCATTTGATTTCTACGGAGTTGCCATCGTGGCATTTTCCATATCAAAAGGATTCTCGCAAAATAGATGCTCAAAAGTTTCAATGGATAACTTTAGAATCTTGGCAAAGCAATGAAATAGGCACGCGTATAAACCAAGCAATGCTTAAAAGTGATGTAATGGATAATTTTGTGCGAGAATTTGAGTGAATTTTGTGAAATTGTAATAAAGGAGGGGGGTTAGATTCTGTAAAATTATCCTTATAAAAAGGAAGATAAAAAATTAAAAAATGTCTAAAAATAGGCAAAGTGCTTGACATTTTTTCTCAAAATTGATTATAATCACGAGCCAAAAACATCAAATTATTTTGGTGAGTTCTTTAGATAAGGAAAAAGTATGGAAAGAATACGACTTAGGCTTAAAGCTTATGATCATAGGGTTCTTGATAGGTCGGTTGCATCTATCATAGAAGCAGTTAAGAGGACGGGTTCAGAGATAAGAGGTCCAGTGCCACTTCCTACCAAAAAGAAGAGATATACAGTTCTTCGTTCGCCACATATCAACAAAGATTCTCGTGAGCAGTTTGAAATCAGAGTGCATCATCGTATTATTGACATTATGTCAGCTACTCCTGATACCGTGGATAGCCTTATGAAGCTTGATTTGGCACCTGAAGTGGATGTCGAAGTTATGTCTATGAGCAAGTAATACAAAGCATTAAGGATTTTGAGAATGGAATTTATAGTTGAAAAAATCGGTATGAGCCGCACAATTGGCACAAAGAGCGAGGCAGTAACATTGCTTCGTGTGCTTGGTGCAAAGGTGTGCGAAGTGTATGAAAATGGTAAAGGGCTTGTGGCATATTCACAAGGAAAGGCTACCAACAAGGCTGTTGCAGGGCAACAAAAGAAGTATAACTTAAGTAAAGAGTTTAATCGCTTTGCCACTTTGAAGCTTAGTAACAAGGAAGTAGGCGAGCTTGATACGGGTGTTTTGGGTGAAGCAAAACGCGTTCAAGTGAGCTTTAGAACTAAAGGACGCGGTTTTAGCGGTGCGATGAAGCGATGGAATTTTCAAGGTGGTCCAGCAGCGCACGGAAGTAGATTCCATAGACGATTAGGGTCTATTGGTAATCGTGAGTGGCCAGGACGCGTTCAGCCGGGTAAAAAAATGGCTGGGCATTATGGAAATGAACAAGTGAGTGCAAAAAATGATGTAATGTCATTTGACAAAGAGAGTGCTATTTTGGTGCTAAAGGGTTCAGTAGCCGGATTCAATGGTGCATTTGGCAGAATACAAATCATAAAATAAGGTAAGACAGAATGAGTAAAGCAATTTTGTTAGATAAAAAGCTTCAGCAAAGCAGTGAAATCGCGTTGCCTGAGAGATATATGCAAATCAAAGAACATAATCTTTATTTGTATGTAAAATCTTATCTTGCTTCACTTAGAGCAAACAATGCTCGTGCAAAGAAGCGTGGCGAAGTGAGCGGTGGTGGTAAAAAGCCTTGGAATCAAAAAGGTGGCGGTAGAGCACGCGCGGGAAGTATTACTTCACCAGTTTTTGTTGGTGGTGGTGTGTCTCACGGACCAAGCAATGATAGAAACTATAACCTTAAGATCAATAAAAAACAAAAGCGACTTGCTCTTGAGTGTGCTTTGTATCAAAAAGCACAAGAAGGTAAGCTGTTTGTGGTAGATTCAGTGGCGATGCCAAGTGGTAAAACTAAAGATGCGTATGCGATGTTTAAAGCATTAAAGCAACGAAGCACTCTATTTGTGGCACAGATGAGTGATGAGCCAACTTTCTTGGCATTTAGGAATTTACAACAATGCTATTTGGCTGATGCTAATGAGCTGAATGCGTATTTGGTGGCGGCTTTCCGTTCAGTTGTGATTGAAAAAGCAGTGTTTGATGAAATCATTGCAGATAAGAAGGGGGAATAGATGGCAGACATTACAGATATTAAATCAATCCTCTATACAGAAAAATCTCTTTCTCTCCAAGAAAGTGGTGTTTTGGTGGTGCAAACTGCTACAAGTGTAAGCAAAAACCAGCTTAAAGAGATTTTTAAAGAGTATTTTGGGATTACACCTGTAAGAATCAATTCTTTGCGTCAAGAAGGCAAAGTGAAGAGATTCAGAGGAAAAATCGGTCAGCGTGCATCTTTTAAGAAATTTTATGTAAAAGTTCCAGAGGGCGCAAAACTTGATGCGCTATCAGTATAAGGAGTAGGATATGGCAGTAAAAACATATAAGCCTTATACTCCAAGCCGAAGATTTATGAGCAATCTTAGCTCAAAGGATATTACCGGCAAGGCGAGTGTGAGAGGGTTGCTTATTAAATTGCCCGTAAGTGCGGGAAGAAATAATAATGGGCGTATTACAAGTCGTCATAAAGAGGGTGGAGCCAAAAAGCTATACCGAATCATTGACTTTAAGCGTAATAAGTTCAATATTGAAGGAAGGGTTGCTGCGATTGAATATGATCCTTATAGAAATTGTCGTATCGCACTTATTCACTATGTTGATGGTGAAAAAAGATATATCATTCAGCCGAGTGGATTAAAGGTTGGCGATGTAGTGTTTGCAGCTGAATCTGGACTTGATATTAAAACAGGTTTTGCAATGAAGCTTAAAAGCATACCTATTGGGACAATCGTGCATAATATAGAAATGCATCCGGGTGCTGGTGGGCAACTTGCTAGAAGTGCAGGTGCGAGTGCACAGATTATGGGGCGTGAGGGGAAATACATTATCCTTAGAATGCCAAGTGGTGAGATGAGATACATTTTAGAGGAATGTATGGCAACTATTGGTGTTGTTGGTAATGAGGATTTTGCCAATATCTCTATTGGTAAGGCTGGACGCAATCGTCATCGTGGTATCCGCCCACAAACTCGTGGTAGTGCGATGAACCCTGTTGATCACCCACATGGTGGTGGTGAGGGTAAAACCGGCTCAAGCGGACATCCTGTTTCTCCGTGGGGAACTCCAGCTAAAGGCTTTAAAACTCGCAAGAAAAAAGCGAGTGATAGACTAATCATCTCAAGAAAGAAAAAATAAGGTAGGGAAGTATGGCAAGATCAATTAAGAAAGGTCCTTTTGTTGATGATTATCTCATCAAAAAAGTTGAGAAAGCAAAAGAAGGCAAGGACAATAAACCTATCAAAACTTGGTCAAGACGAAGCACAATTTTACCAGATATGATAGGGCTGACTTTTAATGTCCATAATGGTAGAGCATTTGTGCCTGTTTATATTACTGAAAATCACGTTGGCTATAAGCTTGGCGAGTTTGCACCTACGCGGACATTTAAGGGACACAAAGGTAGTGTCCAAAAAAAAATTGGTAAGTAAGGGGATAAGATGAGCAAAGCATTATTAAGATACATTCGGTTATCCCCAACAAAGGCACGCCTCATTGCAAGAGAGGTGCAAGGTATGAATGCAGAGCTTGCAATTGCAAGTTTAGAATTTACACCAAACAAGGCAGCTAAGTTGATTTCAAAGGTGATTGCTTCTGCGGTGGCAAATGGTGGTTATGACGCTCAAGATGTGATTGTAACTTCTTGCCGTGTTGATGCTGGTCCAGTATTGAGAAGATTTATGCCACGAGCTAAGGGTAGAGCCACTCCTATTAGAAAGCCAACAGCACACATTTTGGTTGAAGTAGGCACACAAAAAGCCCAAGCTAAGAAAGTAGAATCTAAAAGCAAGGATTTAAAAGTGGCAGATTCTAAAAATACGGAGACTAAGAGTGTTAAAAAACCAGCTACGAAGGCAAAAGCAACACAAAAAGCCCCAGCTGCTAAAGTAGAATCTAAAGAATATAAGCCAAAGACAGCTTCAAAGGCTTCTGCGGCAAAAAAGACGACAGCGAAGAAAAAAACTGAAGGTGAGGAACAATAACAATGGGTCAAAAAGTTAATCCAATAGGTTTAAGATTAGGTATCAATCGCAACTGGTCTTCTCGATGGTTTTCTGTGTCCCAAGCGACACCTTCAAATATTCTCGAGGATCACAAGATTCGTAAATTTTTAAAGCGTGAAATGTATTATGCAGGGGTGAGTGAGATTATTATTGAGCGGGCTGCAAACAAGATTCGCGTAACTGTGGTGGCTTCTCGTCCGGGCTTGATCATTGGCAAGAAGGGTGTGGATATTGATAAGCATAAAGAAGCTTTAAAGAAGATTCTTCACAAAGAAGTGTTTATTAATATCAAAGAGGCTAAACGCCCTCAAGCAAATGCACAGCTTGCTGCTGAAAATATCGCAACACAGCTTGAAAAGCGTGTAGCTTTTAGGCGTGCTATGAAAAAGGTAATGCAAGCAGCGATGAAAGCTGGTGCAAAGGGTATCAAGGTGAAAGTTTCTGGTCGTTTGGCTGGGGCTGAAATGGCAAGAACAGAGTGGTATATGGAAGGGCGTGTGCCTTTGCATACATTGCGTGCTAAGATAGATTATGGTTTTGCTGAAGCGATGACGACATATGGAATTATTGGTGTTAAAGTGTGGATTTTCAAGGGTGAAGTATTGCATAAGGGTATTGTGCCTGAGAAGCGAGAAGAGAGCAAGGGCGGAGATAAAGAGCGTCCTAAATCAAGAAGAGGGAGGCAGTAATTATGTTAATGCCAAAACGAACTAAATATAGAAAGCAAATGAAAGGTCGCAATCGCGGAAAATCTTTCCGTGGAGCATCTTTGGCATTTGGCGATATTGGAATTAAGGCAGTAGAACACGGACGCATAGATTCAAGACAAATAGAATCTGCTCGTATTGCAATGACGCGTCATATTAAAAGGGCAGGAAAAGTATGGATACGAGTTTTTCCAGATAAACCTTTAACGGCAAAACCACTTGAAACAAGAATGGGTAAAGGTAAAGGTGGTGTAGAAAAATGGGTTATGAATATCAAACCTGGTCGTATGATTTATGAAATGGCTGGGATTGACGAAGCTTTGGCAAGAGAGGCTTTGGCTTTAGCCCAAAGCAAACTTCCGTTTAAAACCAAAATCATAACGAGTGAGAGTGAAAATGAAATTTACTGAATTACAAGATAAGGACATTGCGGAATTGCAAAAAATGTTGAAAGAAAAGAAGTCGTTGCTTTTTGAAAAAAGATTGCAACTCAAAACTATGCAACTCACCAATCCAAGCGAAATCAAAACAATTCGCAAGGATATTGCTAGAATTAACACAGCCTTGAGTGCCAAAACAAATTAATGGAAAGATTAAGGATTGACAATGAGTGAAAAGCAAGCACATAAGAGAGTAATTCAGGGTAAGGTTGTCAGTAAGGCTGGTAACAAAAGCGTGGTGATTTTGGTGGAACGCAAAGTTGTTCATTCAAAGTATCGTAAGATCGTTAAGCGTTTCAAGAAATACACTATTCACGATGAGAATCACGAAACAAAGATTGGTGATGTGGTGAGTGCGATTGAATGTAAGCCTATTTCAAAAACAAAAGCGTTTAGATTCAAAGAAATTATTACCGCAGGAGTAGAGCTATGATACAAAGTTTTACAAGATTGAGCGTTGCTGATAATAGCGGTGCAAAAGAGATTATGTGTATTAAGATTCTGGGTGGAAGCCATAGACGATATGCACGTGTGGGTGATGTGATTGTTGCATCGGTGAAAAAAGCCATTCCTAATGGAAAGGTGAAAAAAGGGCAGGTTGTTAAAGCGGTTGTTGTAAGGACAAAAAAAGAGATTCATCGTGAAAATGGCTCTTTGGTGCGTTTTGATGATAATGCGGCGGTGATTCTTGATGCTAAGCGTGAGCCTATTGGCACGAGAATCTTTGGACCAGTAAGTAGAGAAGTGCGATACGCAAACTTTATGAAAATAGTATCGTTAGCTCCGGAGGTGTTATAGTGGCAAGGTTTAAAATTAAAAAAGGCGATATGGTGCAAGTTATCGCAGGAGATGATAAGGGCAAGAAAGCAAAAGTATTGCAGGTTTTGCCTAAGAGTGCGCAAGTTATTGTAGAGGGTTGCAAACTTGTAAAAAAATCAATAAAAGCAAGTGAAAAAAATCCAAAAGGTGGTTTTGTGTCAAAAGAAATGCCAATGAGCATTTCAAATGTCAAAAAAGCGGAAGGAGATAATTAATGTTTGCTTTAAGAGATAAGTATAAAAATGAGATTATCCCTCAGCTTAAAAGTGAGCTTAATATAAGCAATCCTATGTTGTTGCCAAAGCTTGAAAAAATTGTTATCAGTGTGGGAGCGGGTGATCACGCAAAAGATTCTAAGATTATGCAAAATATCGCCGATACAATCTCACTTATAGCAGGACAAAAGGCAGTCATTACTTTAGCTAAAAAGTCTGTTGCAGGATTCAAGATGCGTGAGGGTATGCCTATGGGTGTGAAAGTAACCTTGCGTGGTAAAATGATGTATAACTTTCTTGAAAAGCTGATTGTCATTGCTTTGCCTCGTGTGAAAGACTTTAGAGGTGTAAAACGCAATGGCTTTGATGGACGCGGGAATTATAGCTTTGGTTTGAATGAGCAGCTTATGTTCCCAGAAGTCGTATATGATGACATTATGGTAACACACGGAATGAATATTACACTTGTAACTTCTACTCAAAGTGATAAAGAGGCGTTTAAGTTGCTTGAGCTGCTTGGTATGCCTTTTGCGAAAGGACGATAAATATGGCAAAGAAATCAATTATTGCAAAAGCAAAGAGAAAAGCAAAATTTAGTGCAAGGGCATATACAAGATGTCAAGTATGCGGGAGACCTCATTCTGTGTATAGGGATTTTGGATTGTGTAGAGTATGTTTGCGAAAAATGGGCAATGAGGGCTTGATACCCGGATTGCGTAAAGCAAGTTGGTAAGGAGAGAGTAATGGTAAATGATATTATTGCAGATTCTTTAACAAGAATTCGTAATGCCTCTATGAGACGCTTGGAAGTTACGACTTTGTATTATGCAAAAATTGTTGTTTCAATTTTGGAAGTCTTTAAGAGCAGAGGTTTTATTAAGGATTACAAAGTTAATGATAAAGATGGTAAGCAGTCTATTATGGTGCAACTTGCTTATGATGAGCGAGGTAGGAGTGCAATCAATGAGATTAAGCGTATCAGTAAGCCCGGACGCCGTGTTTATAAAGCAAGGAGTGAATTGAAACGCTTTAAAAATGGCTATGGCACGATAGTGGTAAGCACAAGTAAGGGTGTAATCGGCAACGATGAAGCTTATAAGGCAAATGTCGGTGGCGAAGCACTTTGTAGCATATGGTAGGAGAGAATTATGTCAAGAGTTGGAAAAAAACCTATTAGTATCCCAAAGGGTGTTGAAGTATCTTTGCAGGGAAGTAAGATTCTATTTAAGGGTGCAAAAGAGCAAAAAGAGCTAGAAACTCACGGACGCGTCAAGATCGATTTGCAAGGTGATGCGTTGAGCTTTTCTTGTCTTGATTCTCAAGCGCAGTCTCGTGCGTATTGGGGGACATATCGTGCATTAGCAAACAATATCGTTGTGGGTTTAAGTCAGGGCTTTAGCAAGGTGCTTGAAATTAATGGTGTTGGTTATAAGGCAAGCATTAATGGTAAGAATCTCGAAATGGCATTGGGTTTTTCTCATCCAGTTGTGTATCCTATTCCTGCTGGGATTGAAATGAGTGTGGAAAAAAACACAATTACTATTAAGGGTGCTGATAAACAGCAAGTAGGGCAGATTGCCGCTGAAATTCGTGAGTTTAGACCACCTGAGCCATACAAGGGTAAGGGCATCAAGTATAGCGATGAGACGATTGTCCGCAAAGCTGGTAAAACTTCTAAAAAATAGCGTGAGGATGTAAAATGACAGAAAAAGTGTTAAAACAAAAGTTGCTTCTCAAAACAAAAAGGAAGCTACGCACAAGAGGTAAGATTTTTGGTGTGGCAGATAAGCCACGCATAAGTATGTTTAAGTCAAATAAATATCTTTACGCACAGGCTATTAATGATGAAGCGGGTGTAACATTGGCAAGTGTGGATGGAAAAAAGCTTGGCTTGGGCAATAATAAAGAGAACGCAAAGCAAATTGCAAGTGAGTTTGCAGCAGCACTCAAAAAGGCTAAGATTACAGAGGCAGTATTTGACAGAAATGGATACCTTTATCACGGCGTTGTAGCAGCTTTTGCTGATACTTTGCGTGAAAACGGCATCAAGTTATAAAAGGAAGCGTATGGAAATCAACAGAGAAGAATTCAGTGAAGTTGTTGTGAATATTGGCAGAGTAACAAAAGTCGTGAAGGGTGGTCGTAGATTCCGCTTTAATGCACTTGTTGTTGTAGGTAATAAAAATGGGCTTGTTGGTTTTGGACTTGGCAAGGCTAAGGAAGTTCCAGATGCGATAAAAAAAGCCATTGATGATGCGTTTAAGAATATTATTAAGGTCAATATCAAAGGCACAACAATCGCTCACGATATTGAGCATAAATACAATGCAAGCAAGATTCTGCTTAAACCAGCAAGTGAGGGAACAGGTGTTATTGCTGGTGGTTCTACGCGACCGGTGATTGAGCTTGCAGGCATTAAGGATATTTTGACAAAATCACTTGGCTCAAATAACCCTTATAATGTGGTGCGTGCGACTATTGATGCGCTTGCACGAATTAAAGCCTAAGGAGTAGCCTATGCTAGAGAAAATTAAACCAGCACAAGGAAGCACAAAAGACATTAAGCGTGTAGGTAGAGGACAAGGTAGTGGTATGGGTAAGACATCTACGCGTGGTGGTAAGGGACAGACTGCTAGAAGTGGTTATAAGGCAAAGAGAGGATTTGAAGGTGGACAACAACCATTGCAAAGGCGTTTGCCAAAAATTGGCTTCACTTCTCGTGTGGAAAAACCTATCGTCATTAATGTGGATAAATCACAAATCTTTGACTCATTAGCACAAATCGATATGGAGACTTTACGCAAACATTTTAGTATTCCTAAAAATGCGGCAAGTGTAAAGCTTATTGGCACAAAAGCTAAGGCTTTGGTATCTAAAATTAAAGATGAGTGCATTAAAACAAGTGGAAGTAAGTAATGACAAAAGGCATTGTAAATAAGATTCTCATCACACTTGCTTTTTTATTTGCATATAGAATCTTGGCGTATATAACCGTTCCGGGTGTTGATGTGGCTATTATCAAATCTTTTATTGATGATAATGCCAATAATGCCTTGGGCTTGTTTAATATGTTTAGTGGTAATGCAGTAGAGCGTTTTAGTATCATCTCCTTGGGTATTATGCCCTACATCACAGCTTCCATCATTATGGAGCTTCTCGCAGCAACTTTCCCAAATCTTGCAAAAATGAAAAAAGAACGCGATGGTATGCAAAAGTATATGCAAATTGTGCGTTATGCTACTATTGGAATTACAATTATCCAAGCAGTGAGTGTGAGTATTGGGCTAAATAGTATGAGTAATGGAGCGGTCAAGATTGATTTGAATCTGTTCATTGTTGTGGCTGTATTTTCTATGCTAACAGGGACGATGTTGCTTATGTGGATTGGTGAGCAAATCACTCAACGAGGCGTTGGCAATGGGATAAGTCTTATTATTTTTGCTGGTATTGTTTCGGCAATTCCTTCGGATATTGGTAAGACTTTCAATCTCGTAAATACGGGTCAAATTAATGTCTTTATGCTTCTTATTTTGCTTGTGGTAATTCTTGCGACCATTGGGGTGATCATTTTCATTGAACTTGCTGAAAGACGCATACCTGTCTCATATGCTCGCAAGGTGGTTATGCAAAATCAAAATAAACGCATTATGAATTATATTCCGGTAAAGATGAACTTAAGTGGAGTTATTCCTCCTATTTTTGCCTCTGCGTTGCTTGTGTTTCCATCTACGATTTTACAAGCATCTTCAAATAGCGTAATTCAAGCTGTGGCTGATATTTTGAGACCCGATGGTTATGTGTATAATCTTTTGATGTTTATTTTTGTAATTTTCTTTGCGTATTTTTATGCTTCTATTGTATTTAATGCAAAGGATATTGCGGATAATCTTAAAAGACAAGGTGGCTTTATACCTGGTTTGCGTCCGGGAGAGGGAACGACAAATTTCCTTAATAATGTCGCAAGTAATCTTACTTTTTGGGGTTCATTATATTTGGCTCTTGTCTCTACGCTTCCTTGGGTGCTTGTCAAATTTACAGGTGTGCCTTTCTATTTTGGTGGGACAGCCGTGCTGATTGTTGTGCAAGTTGCCATTGATACAATGAGGCGTATTGAGGCTCAAATCTATATGAGTAAATATCAAACACTAAGTGCCGTAGGGCTCTAGAGTATGGCAATCAGTATCAAGAGTAAAAAAGATATAGAATCTTTGCGGATACCAAATAGGATTGTCGCTCAAACCTTGCAACTTTTAGCTTCTCAAGCAAAAGAGGGGGTCTCTCTCCTTGAGCTTGATAGTATGGCAAAAGACTTTATCGCTTCACAAGGTGGGAGGGCTGCTTTTTATAAACTTTATGGATTCCCACAATCAATCTGCACATCACTAAATCAAGTCATTATCCACGGCATTCCCAATGAGTATCGTTTGCAAAATGGCGATATTTTAGGGATTGATATTGGTGTGGAATATGGTGGCTGGTATGGTGATGCTGCAATTAGCATAGGGATTGGCGAGATAAGCACGATGGATAAGAAACTTATTGCGTGTGCAAAAGATGTGCTGTATGAGGCTATTTCTCAAATTAAGGTAGGTATGCGGTTTAAGGAGCTAAGCTTTTTTTTGCAAGATTCTATTGTGAAGAGAGGTTTTGTACCGTTGCGTGGTTTTTGCGGACACGGGATAGGGAGAGCACCTCACGAAGAGCCGGAGATTCCAAATTATATAGAATCTCCTAATATCAAGCAGGGTCCAAAGATTAAGGAAGGTATGGTGTTTTGTATAGAACCTATGATTGCTCAAAGAGATGGTGAGCCTGTGATTTTAGGCGATAAATGGTCTGTGGTGGCTAAAGATGGGTTAAATGGTAGTCATTATGAGCATACAATTGCCATTGTGGGTGGCAAGGCAGAGATTTTAACGGAGGTATAAAATGGCAAAAGATGATGTGATTGAGGTTGATGGAAAGGTGATTGAGGCATTACCGAATGCAACCTTTCGTGTTCAGCTTGAAAATGGACATATAGTGTTGTGTCATATTGCTGGAAAAATGCGTATGCATTATATTAAGATTCTACCCGGTGATATGGTAAAAATTGAGCTTACACCTTATAGTTTAGATAAGGGTAGAATTACTTATAGACATAAATAATATGTGTGTAAGTAGTTTTTAAATATTTTTTCTGTAAAATCCGCGGTTTTAACTCAAAAAAAGTTAAAAAATGAAAAAGGAGTAGGTATGAAAGTTCGACCTTCAGTCAAAAAGATGTGCGACAAATGCAAGGTTATTAAGCGTAAAGGCGTGGTGAGAGTGATTTGCTCAACCCCAAAACATAAACAAAGACAAGGATAAACAATGGCTAGAATTGCTGGTGTAGATTTGCCAAAAAAGAAAAGAGTAGAGTATGCTCTCACTTATATTTACGGCATTGGGCTTAAAAGTTCAAGAGACATTCTTAAGGCTGTAAATATTTCTTTTGATAAGCGAGTTTTTGATCTCAGCGAAGATGAAGTTTCATCAATTGCGAAAAAGATTCAAGAGAGTTATATGGTGGAGGGCGACCTTCGTAAAAAGGTAACAATGGATATTAAAGCCTTAATGGATTTAGGAAGCTATCGTGGTTTAAGACATAGAAAAGGGTTGCCTGTTCGCGGACAGACGACTAAAAATAATGCCCGCACACGCAAGGGTAAGAAAAAAACAGTTGGTAGCAAGTAAGGAGTAGTCAAATGGCAAAAAAAAGTGTAACAAAAAAGAAAGGTGCTAAAAAGAATATCGCACGAGGCATAGTGTGCATTTCTGCGTCATTTAACAATACGAATGTAACTGTTACTGATGAAATGGGTAATGTATTGTGCTGGGCTACTGCTGGTGGTTTAGGATTCAAAGGGAGTAAGAAATCCACTCCTTATGCAGCGCAACAAGCTGTAGAATCTGCTATGGAAAAAGCAAAAGAATGCGGTATTAAAGAAGTTGGCATTAAGGTGCAAGGACCGGGAAGCGGACGCGAGACGGCTGTAAAAAGCGTTGGTGCGATTGAAGGTATTAAGGTGTTGTGGCTTAAAGATGTTACGCCATTGCCACACAATGGGTGCAGACCACCAAAAAGAAGAAGAGTGTAAGGGAGTAGTAAATGGCACGATATAGAGGACCGGTTGAAAAATTAGAAAGACGCTTTGGTGTTTCTCTTGCATTAAAGGGTGAGAGGAGACTAGCAGGTAAAAGTGCGCTTGATAAGCGTCCTTATGGACCTGGGCAACACGGACAAAAGCGAGGCAAGATTTCTGAATATGGCTTGCAACTTCGTGAAAAGCAAAAAGCGAAAATTATGTATGGTGTGAGTGAAAAGCAGTTCCGTGCATTGTTTAGAGAAGCAAATAGGCAAGAAGGCAATACAGGTGAAAACCTTGTGCGTATTATTGAGCAGAGACTTGATAATGTTGTGTATCGTATGGGATTTGCTACAACTCGTCGTTTTGCGCGTCAGCTTGTTACTCACGGGCATATTCTTGTTAATGGTAAGCGTGTGGATATTCCCTCATATATGGTAAAACCTGGACAAAAAATTGAAGTTAAGGAAAAGAGCAAGAATAACCCTCAAGTTGTTCGTGCTATTGACTTGACTGCACAGACGGGGATTGTTCCTTGGGTAGATGTGGATAAAGAGAAGAAATTTGGTATTTTCACGCGTTTTCCACAACGAGAAGAGGTGGTGATACCTATTGAAGAGAGATTGATCGTCGAGCTCTACTCTAAGTAATAAATAAAACATAAGGATGGTCGCAGAATGAATATGATTAAAATTGAGCCTTATATCCCCACGGATATAAGTATTGAAGAAGTTTCAAGCAATAGAATCAAGATAAGTGCCTATCCCTTTGAATCTGGTTATGCTGTTACTTTGGCACACCCGTTGCGTCGCTTATTGCTTTCAAACTCCGTGGGATATGCTCCTACAGCATTGAAGATTCAGGGTGTAACACACGAGTTTGATTCTATTAGAGGGATTGTTGAGGATGTATCTCATTTCATAAGTAATCTTAAGAATATTCGCTTTATGATTAAAGACAGCACGCTTGATAATGTGCAGCTTCATTATGAGTTTAAAGGACCTATGGTGCTGAGTGCAAATGAGCTTGCCAATGAGAGTGTTGATGTCGTAAATCCTGATGCGTATCTTGCCACGATTAATGAGAATGCTTCAATGAGTTTTTCGCTTGTAGTGCAAAAAGGTATCGGTTATGTGCCAAGTGAAAGTATTCGTGGGGCAATTGCAGAGGATTATATTCCACTTGATGCATATTTCACACCTGTAAAAAAGGCTGTGTATGAGATTGAAAATGTCCTTGTTGAGGATAATCCAAACTATGAGAAGATTATCTTTGACATTGAAACAGATGGACAGATTGAGCCACTTGCTGCTTTTAGAGAAGCGATAGCGGTGATGCACAAGCAAATGAGTATTTTTGGCGTTGATTTAAGTGCTACTCCAAATGGCAGCAAGAACATTGCTGAAGATTCTGGAGAGCTTAAGACATTAATGATTAAGATTGATACGCTTAATCTTAGTGCAAGATGCTTTAACTGCCTTGATAGGTCGGGATTGAAGTATGTTGGAGAGCTTGTTATTATGAGTGAGAATGAGCTTAAAAACATCAAAAATATGGGTAAAAAATCGTATGATGAGATAGCTGAGAAGTTAGAGGAGCTTGGATACCCTGTTGGTGGAGAGATTGCTGAAGATATTTTACAGCTTCTTAATCGTAAATTGGCGAAAATTAGAAATAGTTAGGGAGTAGGATATGAGACATAGACACGGATATAGGAAGTTAGGGCGGACTTCATCGCATCGCAAAGCATTGCTTAAGAATCTTGCAATTGCCCTTGTTGCACACGGCAAAATAGAAACAGGTGTGTTTAAGGCAAAAGAGTTACAAAGCTATATTGAAAAACTCATTACGGCTGCACGAGCTAACGATTTGAATGCACATCGCTATGTGTTTGCATATTTGCAGGATAAAACAGCGACAAAAAAGCTTGTTACAGAGATTGCTCCCAAGTATGCAGATCGTAATGGTGGCTACACGAGAATCCAACGCACAAGATTGCGAAGAGGCGATGCCTCGCAAATGGCGATTATTGAGCTTGTGTAAGCTTTGAGTGATAGGTTTATTGCCTATCACCTATGTGTTTCCCCCACCTTTTTTGATAGCTCTTTTTAGGGTTAGTTATTTTACTGCGATAGGCTTCTACAAAACATTTGCTTTTTATACTACTTATTTGTCTTATTGTGTTTGATGTTTTTTTTGCTATGTGATTTTAGAATTTGGGCTATACTTTCATTTTTAAGATTAAAAATTCGGGTTTTGACAAGTAAGGGGAGTGTAGAAATGAAAGCGGTTTATGGAGATTATAGCTACACTCATTGTGTGCGAAAAATTTATGCTTTTGATATAAATGGAGTGTTTCAAGGACTGCAGATTCTAGATGCTTTTATAAACACAAAGCAAAAGGGCTACTTTGTGGGCTATATGACTTACGAGGCTGGAATCTTGCTCCAAGCACATCTTACAAGTGCTTATTCTGCCCTGTCTGCAACAGCCTGCAAAGATAAAAAGCAGCCTCTGTTGTATTTTGCCCTGTATCACAAACGAACAAAAATCAAATTAAAACAAAGCAAAGAAAAGTTCCCTCTAAGCATTGCTCGTGGTTTAAGGCAAAAGAGCTATGAGAAAGATTTTCTTGCAATCAAAGAAAACATTAAAAATGGACATACCTATCAGCTTAACTACACACAAGAGATTTTGCTTCATTCTACAATCCCATCAAAACAACTCTTCAAGCACCTTGCTTTAAATCAAAACACCCCATATAAGGCATACATCAGTAATGCTTTTCTTAAAGTTCTGTGCTTTTCACCGGAACTATTCTTTAAAATAAAAAATAATATTATTACCACCCAACCTATGAAAGGCACGATAAAAAGGGCATTACACGATGAAAATCTAAGCATAAAGGAGCAAAAGGCAAAAGATAAGGCTTTAAAACTTGCTTTGCAAAGAGATAGTAAGAATCGCAGTGAAAATTTGATGATTGTTGATTTGTTGCGTAATGATTTAAGTAAAGTAATTAAGCCAGATTCGCTGCAAGTCAAAGAGCTGTGTGTCATTCATTCTTACCCCTCCGTGCATCAAATGGTTTCTACAATTAAAGGGCGTTTGAAAAACAACTTTTTGCTTTCACACATTTTTCAAGCACTTTTTCCGTGTGGCTCAATCACAGGTGCGCCAAAACTCAAAACAATGGAGATTATCTCTCAGCTAGAATCTCGCCCACGAGGCGTGTATTGCGGGGCATTGGGGCTGATTACGCACAAGGAAGTTTCTTTTTGCGTGCCTATCCGCACTTTGAGCAAGATTCATACAGAAGAGGTGTATCGTTATGGCGTGGGGAGTGGTGTAGTGTGGGATTCTGTGTGTGAAGATGAATTTGCTGAATTGAATCTAAAAAGCAAGTTTTTGAACGCTAAAAATGAAGAGTATGATTTATTTGAAACAATGCTTTACAAAAATGGCTGTGTTTTTTTGCTTGATGCACATATGAAGCGATTGCAGAGCAGTGCATTGGCGTTAGGCTTTAATATAGAGCAGCTGACAAAGCTTACTTCATCGCTAAATACGCCAAAGACAAATGGGCTAAAGTTAGCTCATTTTAATGATTTTTTACTGCAATATAAAGATTTACCTTATGCAAAGAATGAAATGTGGCAGGATTTGGGGCGATTGCGTGAGCTATTAAAGATAGAGCTTGCAGGAGAGTGTATATTGCGACTTGTTTTGCGGCACAATGGAAGCTTAGAGCTAGAATCTTTACCTTTGCTTCTAGTGCCTAATCAACACGTTACTTTGTCTCCAAAAGCATTAGATTCTACACATTTGCTAACTTCGCATAAAACAACCCATCGCCCACACTTTGCAATAGCACAAAAGATGATTGAACGGGGTGAAGTTTTTGATATGATTTTTTATAATCAAAAAGGCGAGATTACAGAAGGCAGTAGAAGCAATATTGTATGCGAAATTGATGGGAGATTCTACACGCCACACTCACAAAGTGGGCTTTTGCAAGGCACATTGCGTAATATGCTTTTACACTATGGGCTAATTGCTCAAAAAAAACTTACAATCAAGCATTTGAAAAAGGCAGATAGAATCTTTTGTCTTAATTCTGTTCGTGGCGTGGTGCAGGTGAATCTAGAGCAATGAGACAAGATAGTAATAAGCGAAAAATAAGATGAAAAACAACATAGCAAAAGGCGGGTTTTCACACAAAAAGGTGTTAATCATTGATAACTACGACTCTTTTACTTACAATATCGTGTATTTGCTCTCAACCCTTGGGATTAAGCCTCAAATTGTGCCAAATGACACGCCGCTCTCACATCTTAAAAAACTTATCTTTTCTCATCTTATCATCTCGCCCGGTCCTAGCCACCCACTAGATTCTGGCGTGTGCTTGGAGGCGATTAAAACCTTTGCTCCAACGCATAAGATTCTAGGGATTTGCTTGGGACATCAATGTATCGCTCAAGCCTTTGGCGGAGAGGTTATCTCAATGCCAAATCCAACTCACGCAAAGAGTGCAGGGCTACATTTTGTGCCAAATCCTTTGTTTGAGGGTATTCCTCAAGGCATACAAGTAGCACTCTATCATTCACTTTATGTAAGCAAACTTGGGGAGTGTGAGGCACTGGGATATAGTGAGCATAATGTGCTTATGGTTCTTAAGGCAAAGGGCTATGACTGCTATGGTGTGCAGTTTCACCCTGAATCTATCTTGCAGCAAAAGGGTAAAAGGCTTATGAAAAATTTTCTAGCTCTAGATTGATAAGCAAAAAAGTGTGGCAAATGAGTATTGTGATTGCAAGGGTTTATGATGCTTTTTAAATGTTTGTTACCAAAAAGGATATGTAAAAAAATATATAAAGATACAATGGGTAAAATAATATTTTCATTTTTGCAAAGATAGTGTATCATTCCGCCCATACAAACAACAAGACAAATACTTTTAGGAATACGGATTGATGAAAGACATACAGAGTGCAATGGCAGTCTTAAATGCACAAGAAGTGGAGATTCTGCACGAGTGCGATGAGCTGACCCTTGATTTTACCTCGCTCAATAAAGATTCTATAAGCGTTATTGCTCCGCAATGTGTGGTGATAGGCTATGGGGATTTATGCGATGCGTTTTTGTCCCTTTGCGTGGAAAAAGAGCATTCTTATGTTTTGGAAGTCTCACAGCTTTTACCGCAGGATTTTGTGAGTTTAAAGGGGCATTTGGGAGCTTTTAGCTTACGATTTAAAAATGCTAATGGCGAGATAGAAAGTCTTCAAACCGCACAGGTTGTGTGTTTTGCTCCGCTTGATTTGCCTGAATGCAAGGGTGTGCATAAGCCAAATATGTATGAGAGTGCCGAGCAAATGCTACAAGCTCTTTTGGGATTCTGTGGAGAGCAGGGCTATGAGAGGAATATTATTTTTAACCCCACACATTGTCAATTTCAGCTAAGACGCCCTTTGGCAAATGGGGAGAGCGTATGCCATAGTTGCGTGGATGTATGCCCAACCATTGGTATCACAAGTGATAAAAACGCTAGAATCTTAGAGCTTTCAGCGATTGATTGCATCGCGTGTGGGAGATGTGTGAGCGTCTGTCCTACAGGGAGCGTGCAGCGGCAGGGCGATGGGCTAGAGGCTTTTACTTATAAGGCGAGATTGTATAAGGGCTATATTCCACTTGTGGTGGGAAGAGAAGTCTTTGAGAGCAGTGAGTTTGTGGAACATCTTAAGATTCTAAAAGAGATAAATCCCCTTATTTTACCCTTTGTATTGCAAGTGCCAGATATGCTAAATAGTGTGTATTTTTTAACATTATTGCAAGAGAGTGGGTCGCCTATTCTTTTGTATCGTGCGTTGGGGGAACATACAGATAGCGATAAGGATTCTATTAATGAGATATATACAAGAATCTTTAATCAAAATGCCATTACCCTCCTAGATATGCGAAGTTTAGATAAACTCTCAATGCTTAAACCTTTGACACAAACACATTATATTTATACACCAAGGGAGAATGAAAATAGTAAGGAAATATTTGCCGAGAGAATGCGATTTTGGGTAAAGCAAGAGAGCTATGGTAAGGTTAAGATTCAAGGCTTTGGGATTTTGGGGATTAATGCCAAGCAATGCACTTTGTGTCTTAGCTGTGTGGAGGCGTGTAATACTAAGGCATTAGTTAATAATCAAAGTCGCTTTGAGCTTTTGTATAAACCCTCGCTTTGCACGGATTGTGGATATTGCGTAGCTAGCTGTGCGGAGAAGGTGCTAGATTTAGAAGAATCTAGCTTAGTCTTAGAAGAGAAAAGTTTTGCTTACACACCTATTGCGAGTGATGAGCCTTTTAGATGTGTGGAGTGTGATAAGGTATTTGCCACACAAAAAAGTATCAATAAGATTAAGCAGATTCTAATGCCTAGCTTTGGCAATGATAGCTTAAAGCTCAAAACTTTAGAATGCTGTGCTGATTGCAAAGTGAAAGTTATGTTTGAAGGATAAAAATGACACAAGGTAGCGTAGAATCTTTGGCAAAAGCAAGGGCGTTGTATTATGACTTTTTTGCAGGTTTATTTTTGTATGAGTTGTTGAGTGAGCGTGGTAGTGTGCTTTTAGAACAGCTAAGAATCTTAAAGGAAAATCCGCTCAATGAAAGTGATAAAGTGCATTTTGAGCTTTTAGAAAGTGAGATAACACACAAAGGCATAAAAGGGCTGCTTGATGAATATACACGCACTTTTATTTTGCCTTTTGATGCTCCTTTGCCAAACACACCTTTGCCTCAAAGAAAGAGGCGAGATTCTAACGAGCTAGAATCTAATATACATTCCCAGAGTGTAGGGCGTGTAATGCTTTATCTCTCACATTATGTTGAAGGCTGCTTAAATGGCAAATCTCTATTGAAAGCACGAGGATTAACCAAGCAAAGCACCTTTAGACTAAATAGCAAAGAGTGTAAGGAAAGTGAGGAACATTTAGGATTCTTGCTTTTGCTTATGCGACATCTTTTGTTGTCAAATGATGAGAATGATAAAAGTTTAAGCGTAGAGGTGGCAAATGAGCTTGTGTTGCCTTTGGGCGAGTATGTAAGCAAGGCATTGCAACAAAGGGAGGATTTGAGCTATTATTCTAGTGCAGGAGAGTTGCTAAAAAGCTTTTTGCAGGTAGAATCTGCCTTGCTCTAAAGTGGGGGCATTGCCAAGTCGCAATGGAAGATGTGTAAGTGATAGGCTGATTTGAGCTTTTAGTCTTAAAAGTTCAAATGGGTTTATCCCAAAAGTCAAAAAAAGCAAAAGGAGGCTCTATGAGTAAAACGCAAGAAGACAATCAATCAAGGCGTAAGTTTTTAAAAACTGCCGGGATTGGTGGGGCTGTGGTTGCGATAGGCTCCCTTAGTTTGAATGGATGTTCTGGAGAACACAAACAAAAAGAAGTCATCAAGGGCAAAAGCAAAAAGCAAGAGATTCTGTATCGTAGTGATACGCAGTATTGGCAGACATATTTTTCCGTTGCCAAATAACACATAAGGAGTGAAAATGAGTGAAGTGAATGAAAGACGCAACGCAAGACGCTCATTCCTTAAGCTTTCCGCATTGGCTTCTATGGCTGGTGTGAGTAGTGCTTTTGGGAATGAGGGTGAGCGTGTTATTAGAAAGGCAAGTGAGGCGGAGCTAAAGGAGCGTTATCCTAATGCAAAACGCGTAAAGACAATATGCACACACTGCTCTGTGGGCTGTGGGATTATCGCTGAAGTGCAAGATGGTGTGTGGGTGCGTCAAGAAGTCGCCCAAGATCACCCCATTTCACTTGGCGGACATTGCTGCAAGGGTGCAGATTTGATTGATAGGGCAAGAAGTGAGACGCGTTTGCGTTATCCACTAGAGAAGGTTAATGGTAAGTGGGAACGCACAAATTGGGATAGCGCGATGGATAAAATCGCTTCAAAATTAAGTAAGATTCGTGAAGAGAGCGGACCTGATGCGGTAATGTGGATAGGAAGTGCGAAGCTCTCAAATGAACAAGCTTATTATTTGCGTAAGTTTTCTGCGTTTTTTGGGACAAATAACCTAGATCACTGCAATCGCGTTTGACACTCCCCAACAGTCGCCGGTGTGGCGAATACATTTGGATTTGGTGGAATGTCAAACCATATTGCTGATATGATGTTTTCAAAATACATCTTTATTATCGGTGCAAATCCTGCAGTGAATCACCCTGTGTCTATGGTGCATATTTTGCGTGCCAAAGAGGCTGGAGCGAAAATTGTTGTTGTAGATCCGCATTTTAGTAAGACTGCGGCAAAGGCTGATGAGTATCATAGAATCCGAAGTGGGACTGATATTGCCCTTGTGTATGGTATGCTTCATCATATTATTAAAAATGACTTGCACGATAAGAAATTCCTGCAAGAGCGGATTTATGGCTATGAGGAAATCATCAAAGAAGCGATGAAAATGACACCTGAAGAGGCAAGTAATATTACAGGGATTCCTGCTGATACAATCCGCCATATTGCTGAAGATATGGCAAAGGCGAAGCCTGCAAGCCTTATTTGGAATCAAGGGCTAACACAGCACACAGTTGGCACAAGTAACACGCGGATTATGCCAATTTTACAAATGTTCTTAGGCAATATGGGTAAAAATGGCGGGGGTGTGAATATCTTACGCGGACACGATAATGTGCAAGGAAGCTCGGATATGGCGGCAAACCCTGATGTCTTGCCCGGATATTATGCGTTAAATGAAGCCTCTTGGCGACATTTTGCAAAGCATTGGTATGTTGAGTATGAATGGCTACTCTCACGCTTTAAAGATAAAAAAATGATGGAATCTAGCGGTTATGCACATTCTACTTGGAAGTTTGGTGTGCTAGAACCTGAAAATGCTGTCAATAATGGTGATACAATGTTGCGTGCATTGGTGGTGATTGGCACAGGTATGACTTCTGTATCCTTGCTTGATTTGCAAAAAAAAGCGATGGATAAGCTAGAGCTTGTGGTGTTTATTGATCCATATGTGAATGACTTAGCAATTTATAGTGATAGAGATAATGATTTATTCTTACTCCCTGCGGCCAGTCAAATGGAAAGCTCTGGTTCAGTAGCGGCAACAAATAGAAGCTATCAATGGCGTTCTAAGGTTATGGAGCCACTTTTTGAATGCAAAGAAGATCAGGAGATTCTCTTTGAGTTTGCTAAGCGGTTTGGATTCTTAGAAGAGTATCAAAGAAGCTTGTATGAGATTGCTAAAAAAGATGGGCGAAGTGAATTTATATGGCCAGAAGATGCAACAACAGAGCTAACGCAAAGTATCCGCAGTATCGGTTTGCAAGGTATGAGTCCTAAGCGATTAAAAGCACACCAAGAAAATTGGCATATGTTTGATAAGCTAACACTGGAGGGCAAAGGTCCATTTAAGGGCGAGTATTATGGGTTGCCTTGGCCTTGTTGGAGTGATAAACACCCCGGAACACCGGTATTTTATAATGATACCATTCCTGTTATGCGTGGTGGTATGGGCTTTAGAGTAAATTGGGGTGATACTTCACCAGATGGTAAAAGTATGTTTTCAGCTCGTTCATTGCCCGGCTCTAAAATCGCTGGGCATCCACCTGTGAGTGCTGCAAATGCTGAATCTTTAGGCTTGAAGCTAAGTGCCGAAGAGAAAAAAGCTGTTGAAGGTAGCACATACGCTCTTGGTTTTGGTAATAATATTTTGGCTGAAAAGGCACTTGAAGCTGGGCTTTGCCCTTATGGCAATGGACGCGCAAGGGCGGTTGTGTGGAACTGGTATGATAAGATTCCATTACATCGTGAGCCTATTCACTCTGTGCGTGGGGATTTGGTAGATAAATATCCTCAATTCCCAGATAAGCCAAATCACTTTAGGGCAAATATCAAATACCGCTCACGACAGATTGAAAAAGATTGGGTGAAGGAATTCCCTATCAATATGTTAAGTGGGCGTTTAGTCTCACATATGGGAACGGGGACAGAAACGCGAAGTGCAAAGTATTTGGCTGAAGTGCATAGCGAAATGTTTGTTGAGATTCACCCCGATAAAGCTTTTGAGCTAGGTATTAAAGATGGTGATATGGTGTGGGTGTATGGCACAATGGATACTCGTGCATTGATTAAGGCTAAACTCTCATATCGTGTTGATGTCAATAGTGTGTGGATGCCTCAAAATTTCTCTGGGCTTGATCAAGGGCAAAGTCGCCTTGATAAATATCCAGAAGGC
The DNA here is from genome assembly GCA_963559865.1 of uncultured Helicobacter sp. Taxonomy (GTDB): domain Bacteria; phylum Campylobacterota; class Campylobacteria; order Campylobacterales; family Helicobacteraceae; genus Helicobacter_C. Next base: position 22,728 of record CAUWMC010000008.1, on the reverse strand, counting down.
ACGGCTGCTTATGCAATCGGTGAATCTGCAAATATAATTTCAAGCTATGGGTTTGACTACAACACGGCTTGTCCAGAAACAAAATGCGGATTGTGCCGCATCGAGAAAGCATAGGGAGGTAGGCTATGAGTGATACTCTATTAAAAACGGGTTTAAATGATCCCGGACACGCAAGAATCAAGTTTTATTGCGATGATAATCGCTGTATTGATTGCCACGGCTGTGATGTAGCGTGTAAAGAAGCCCACCATTTGCCTGTGGGGATTAATAGGAGACGCGTTGTAACGCTCAATGATGGGATTGAAGGTGCGGAAAAATCTATATCAATTGCTTGTATGCATTGTGCTGATGCACCTTGTGCGAAAGTCTGCCCTGTGGATTGCTTCTATATCCGTGCAGATGGCATTGTGTTGCACGATAAGAAAACTTGCATTGGCTGTGGATATTGCCTTTATGCTTGTCCTTTTGGCGCACCGCAATTCCCTAAATCTGATGTGTTTGGCTCACGCGGCTCAATGGATAAATGCACATTTTGTGCTGGTGGTCCTGAAGAGACAAATAGTGAGGAAGAATATCGCCTATATGGGCAAAATCGCATTGCTGAAGGCAAAGTCCCTGCGTGTGCGGCGATGTGTTCTACAAAGGCACTTTTAGCAGGTGGAAGTGATGATGTAAGTGCCATTATCCGTGAGCGCGCTTTGAAAAAAGGGTTAGATCCTGCAAGAACTCCACATACTTGGCAAAAAGCCTATGGTGATTAGTCTATAAGGAGTGATTGATGAAACATATCTTTATAGTATTGCTTGGGTGTGTGCTAAGCCTGCTTGGTGCGTATGGTGCGGGAGATTCAGTAAGTGTGAGTGAGCCAAAGGGTGCGATTGAGTTTAAGACAAATACTGACATTTATGGCACGGCACAAATTGAAGCCATTAAAAATTGGGGCTTAGGCACAAATACGGCTGGGGTGATAGAATCTAGTGTTGTTGAAGGCAAGGGTGGGAGTATAGAGCCTCTCACTCACGGCAAAGATATTGGCGGGATTCGTGGCTGGAATGGTTTGGGAGAGCTTTTTACAATTTTGCAAGAGCAGTATTTTGCCCTTATCTTTTTGCTGATTGTGATTTTTGTGCCAATGGCGTTTTATGGGCATTATAAAATTGTTGGAAAGAGACACTATTCGCACGATAGCTTTTTGGTTGTTTTTACCAAATATAACATTATCGTGCATTGGTGTGCAGCGGTGCCTTTTGTAATGCTATGTCTCACGGGGCTTATGATGGTCTTTGGTGATAAGCTTGGTGGAGGCGCATTGATACGATTTGCAAGAGATGTGCACGGGTTTGCTACATTGTTTTTTGCTGTGTTTGGGACACTAATGTTTTTGATGTGGGCGAAAGATTGTCTGTTTAAATCGTATGATATTAAGTGGATGATGATTCTAGGCGGTTATTTAGATAAAGTTAATCGTGAAGTTCCTGCACATAAATTTAATGCTGGGCAAAAAATGTGGTTTTGGGTGGCTACACTTGGTGGAGGCGTGATGGTTTTTACCGGTGCGGTTATGTTTTTCCAATGCACAGATATTAACACCTTGCGTCTTATGGCAATTTTACATAATGTGCTTGGTTTTGCTGTCATTGCACTTTTGATTACACATATTTATATGGCGGTATTTGCCATTGAGGGTGCTATGGAATCTATCATTAATGGCAAGATGGGTGAGGAAGAGCTCTCTATGCTCCATAGTCTTTATTACAAAGATTTAAAGGCTCAAGGTAAGCTTGAATCTATGCGGTTTAAACATTGAGAGCTTGTGCCACAAAAAGAGTGTATGTTGCAAAAGGGCTTGTGTTGAAAAAGGTTGTGCATAAAATGCGTATGGTGAGAATCCATAGAGATGGCAGGGCGGAGACATTACAAGATGATGTCATTGAGGAGCAACGCATAGCCTTTTATCTTAATGGCACAAAGCTTTTGTCGGTGATGAGTTTGCCTCATCACCAAGACGCTCATTTGGTTGGATTCTTGCTTAATGAGGGCGTGTTAGAATCTGTAAATGATATTATCTCGCTTGAAATTGCCAAAGATGGCTTAAGTGTGTATATGCAAGCTAAGATTAAAGAATCTAAACTCGCTCATCTCCATAAAGAAAAAACCCTAACAACAGGTTGCTGTGTAGGCGTGAGTGCGAATTTTGATGGTGAGATTACGCAAAAATTTATCGCTTCAACAATGCGAGTGAGTGTGGATAGAATCTTTAAGTTGATTGATGAGTTTAATGCCCCAAGTGAGCTTTTTTCGCAGACAGGCTGTGTGCATAAGGCTATGCTTGTGTGTGAAAAAACGCTTATATGCGAAGATGTGGGGCGACATAATGCCATTGATAAAGTCATTGGTATGGCAAGACTAGAGCATTTAAGCTTACAAGATTCTATTTTAATAGTGAGTGGGAGGCTCTCAATGGAGATGGTGATAAAAGCGGCGATGAGTGATATTCCTATGGTGATTTCTCGCGCGGCTACAACGCATCTTGGTATTAAATCTGCCCAGCTTTTAGGAGTGAGCCTTGTGGGCTTTGCTCGTGGCGATACGCTTAATCTCTACACACATACTTCACGCATTGTATGTTAGAATCTGCGGTGTTTTTTACCTATTTTGTAAATAGTTGCACATACAACTATTTACAAAATTTGGTTAGAATCCCACTCCAAATTTTCACAATCATTATTTAGGAGCTATATGATGAGAAAAGGTATTTTATGTATGGTGTTTTTCTTTGCTTCGCAGATGTTTGCGGAGATTCAAGATGACAATTTTGAGCTAGAACAAGTATATCAGTTTGAGGAGGTGAGTGAATCTGCAAAGAAGGATTCCAAAGTTCAAGGAGACACTCAAATCTCAACTGATGAAAGCGAGACAAACAAGGCTTCAGGGCGACTTTTTACCTTGATAGAATTGCTAGAGGGAGCAAAGAAAAATTACAATCTTGAGGCTAAGGAGTTAGCGATTTTACAAGCCCAAGCGGTGAATCGTGCAGCGTATGGGGAGTTTTTGCCCACACTTGATGGGGCATATCAATACCAAGATACAGATAATCCAAGTATGCGGCTCAAAGCCCACACAAGCAGTGCAAAGGCGAATTGGGAGATTTTCAGCGGATTTAAGACTTATAATAAAGTGCGTGAAAAAGGCTCGTTGTATCGTGCAAGTATTGAGGATAAGGAGCATACAAAAGATCAATTATTTTTAAATATCATTGAGCAGTATTATGGGTATTTTACTAATCGCGCACAGCTTTTAAGCCTTGAGCAGAAACGCACCCAGCTTGAATCTAATATCAAACGCGTGGAGCGTTTGTATAATGCAGGGCTTACGACTATTGATGATGTAGAATCTTTGCGTGCAGAAGTCCTTGCCACAGAACACGAGCTTGCTAATATTAAAATGGAGATTGAAAAGAATAAGTTTATGCTTTCACTTTTATCAAACACGGAAGTAGAAGCGTTAGAACGCAAGAGTATCAAAACACCACTTTTCAAGCTTGATGAGAATAGGCACGATTTGAATATGCTGAATTTCCAAGCTCAAAGTGCCAAGTATCAAGCAAGACAGATTAATTATTTGCCTATTATCAGCGTGAGTGATACCTATGTGATTAATAGTGATATTACTAAAAATGGCTCACTTACCTTCAAAGATTTGCCACTGGGTATGACTGCGGATAATATGCTTCCTATGATTCAGCGTTCATTCCCACTTAATCAAAACCAAATTATGATAAGTGCGACAATTCATCTTGATGCTCTAACAATTTATCGTCAAAATGAAGCAGCAAGGCTTGGCTATATGAAGTCTCTTAAAGAGCTTGCCTACAAAAAAGAAGAGCAGAAAAAAGATGAGAGAATGTATCGTAAAAGCCTAGAGATTGCCGTAGCAAAGATTAAGGCAAGTGAGGCGGCATTGCGTTCGGCAAATATTGCTTTTGATAATGTGGCTAAGAAGTATGACGCACAGATTCTAAACTTCACAGACTATTTGCAGTCTTTGACAAAAAAGGTAGAAGCGGAGGCAACTTATAATCAGGCGTTAAATAACTATGAAATGCAAAAAGCATATTATATTTATTACAGCGGACAAGATTTAGCTCAACATATTGAATAGTCTAATAAAAAAAGGAGAGGATAGATGAAAAAGATTCTAATGATAGGAATAATGTTGTTATCGCATATGTATGCGGGTGAAGATGTGTATGCGATTTTTAATGCTGAGGCGATAAAAGATGCGAATTTGAATCTTGCGACAAGCGGGATTGTGTCAAATATTTTGGTTGATGTGGGGAGTGAAGTAAAAAAGGGTGATTTGCTCCTTACGCTTTTTAACCAAGATATAGAATCTCAAGCGCGTTCAACGGAGCAGCAATATATCTTTGCTAAAAAACAATATGAGCGATACCAAAGAAGTGGCGGAGCTGTGGATAGAAATACGCTTGATAGGTATAAATCAGAATACAAAAAGCTTGAGGCGGACTATTCATATCAAATGGCAATGCTCAGTAAAACGCAACTTAAAGCCCCCTTTGATGGTGTGATAGCCTCTAAAGAGATTGAGCTAGGTGATGGTGTGAGTGCCAATAGCACAAAGCTTTTTAGGCTGATAACTAAAGATGTAAAGCTTGTGCTTGAATTTGATTTTAAATACATCAGTAAGGTTAAGGTAGGTGATAGATTTGACTTCCGCATTGATGGGAGAAAAGAGGATTTGCACACAACTATTAGCAAAATTTATCCAACTGCCAGCACAAGCACACGCAAAGTGAAAGCTGAAGCCATAGTGCAGGGCGTGATTCCCGGAACATTTGGCGATGGCTACATAAGGACAAAATAATGTATAAGTTTGCCATTACTCGCCCAATTACAACTTTGATGTTTGCTTTGGCTATTTTGTTTTTTGGGTTTTTGGGTGTGAAAAAAATGCCAACTTCACTTTTTCCGGATATTGATTTTCCTGTGGCTGTGGTGATTACAAGCTATCCGGGGGCAAGTGCGGAGATTGTAGAGACAAAGGTAACTGATAAGATTGAAGAAGCGGTTATGGGGATTGATGGGATTAAAAAAGTAACCTCTAGTTCAGCACGAAATGTGAGTATGGTTATTGTGCAGTTTGAGCTAGAAAAGCCCCTTGATAGTGCGGTCAATGATGTGCGAGATAAGGTAGGGTCTTTGCAGTTAGATTCTGGAGTAAAGACACCAAGTATCAATAAATTTGATAGCTCTTCTATGCCGATAGTTTCAATTTTTCTTACAAGCGATAAGGTGAGTTCGGCTGAGCTTATGCGACACGCTAAAGATAATATTAAGCCTTTATTACAAAAAATATCTGGCGTTGGTGGCGTTGAGATGAGGGGGCATAGAGAGCGTCAAATTAGAATCTTTGTAAGCCCTAGTATGCTTAATAAATATGGTTTAACCTATACGGATATTTCTAATAAAATTGGGCTAGAAAATCTTGAAATAGATGGCGGTAGGCTTATTGGCACACTGCAAGAGTGGGCGATTACCACGGACGCACAAAGCACGGATTTAAGTGATGTGGGGAATATCCGCGTAGCTGAAGGCATTAGGCTTGGGGATATTGCGACTATTGAAGATGGGATTGAAGAAGATAAGACTTTTGCGTCCTTAGATAAAACACCCGGCGTTATCTTTGAAGTGCAAAAAATTTCTGGAGCAAATGATATTTCTATTGCTGATGGGGTGATGAAAGTGCTTCCGCAGATTCAGGCAATTAGCCCTGATTATGAGGTGAGGGCATTTAAAGATACAACACAAAATGTCCGTTCAGCTATCTCTTCTGTGGAATTTGATGTGTTGTTGGGTGTATTTTTGGCAGTGTTTGTTGTATTTATGTTCCTAAGGAGTGCGACTATTACGCTTGTGTCAGCTATTAGTATTCCTATTTCTATCTTTGGGACTTTTGCTTTAATGAATTTCTTTGGATTTTCGCTTAATATGCTAACACTTCTTGCTGTGGCTCTTGCTATTGGGATTATCATTGATGATGCCATTGTTGTGATTGAGAATATTCATAAAAAGTTAGAATCTGGTATGCGTAAGCGTGAGGCAGCCTATGAGGGTGTGCGTGAGATTGGTTTTGCGTTGATTGCTATCTCGGCTATGTTGCTTTCGGTATTTATCCCTGTGGGAAGTATGAGTGGGATTGTTGGGAGATTCTTCCAAAGCTTTGGGATAACCGTGGCAGCAGCTATTGGAATCTCATATATTGTTGTTATCACTATTATCCCTATGGTTTCTTCAATCGTGGTAAATCCCAAGCACTCAAGATTCTACTATCGCACAGAGCCATTTTTCAAGGCACTTGATGGCTATTATATCAAAACCCTTGCGTTTGTATTGCGGAATAAGGTTAAGGTGATTGTGGGCGTTATTGGCGTGTTTTTCTTATCTATTATGCTTTTAGCTAAGATTGGTATGGAGTTTATTATCCCTGATGATAAAAGCGAGTTTCAAGTCTTTTTGGAGACAAAGCCCGGCATTAGTATGAGTGCGATGAAAGAGAAAACGGGAATCTTGCAAGATATTGTTATGGCAAATGAGAATGTGGAATTTACTTCATTGCAGATTGGCTACACAAATGAAAAAAATATCTTTAAGGCTCAAATTTATGCGCGTTTAAAGCCTATTAAAGAGCGGAAACTTTCGCAGTTTGAGATTATGGCTGAGGTGGGTGAAAAGCTTAAAAGTAGTGAGTTGGCTAATGAGTTTGTCATTTCACTATCGGAAGTCTCCGATATGGGTGGAGGGGATAATTCCCCTTATCAAGTAGCCATTCTTGCGCCAACTGATGAGGCATTGCATAAGTCAAAAGATAATCTCATTGCATTGCTTAAAAATGATCCCTTATTGGCAGGAAAGGTAGATAATATCCATATCAACGCTGCGGATAATCTGCCTGAATATCGTTTGCGGGTGCTAAAGCAAAATGCCAGTCGCTATGGTGTGAGTGCAAAAGAGATAGGGAATGTCGTGCGAGGGGCATTCTCTGGGGAAGCGGCTATTGGGTATTATAAAGAGCGTGGGAAAGAGTATGATATTACCATACGCGTGCCTGATACGGATAGAATCTCCATTAATGATATTAAAAAGCTTCAAGTGAAAAATGGCAATGGTGAGTTGATGTTTGTAGAAGGGCTTGTAGAGATAGAATCTACAACTGCACCATCAGTTATTACGCGTCTTGATAGGCAAAGATCACTGACCGTGTATGCTTATCCTGTAAAGCATTCTGGAATCTCTTTGGGCGATATGATGAAAATTACCGCTCAAAAGCAGGGCGAGTGGCTTGAATCTGGAGCGACTTTTAGGCTTCAAGGTGAAGCAGAAAACGCACAAGAGATGATGATAGCTTTTCTTGTAGCGGTTTTAACGGCTATTGTGCTTATTTATCTTATTCTAGCAGCATTGTATGAGAGCTTTTTGCAACCTATTGTGATTATGATGACCTTGCCTTTTAGCTTTTCGGGTGCATTTATCGCACTCTTTGTTGTGGGGCAGCCTTTCAGTATGTTCTCACTTATGGGGCTTATGATTCTTATGGGGCTTGTTGGGAAAAATGCGACTTTGCTTATTGATGTGGCAAATGAGAAAAGAAAGGAGGGGTATAGCACTGATGAAGCACTTATACTCGCTGGAGAATCTCGGCTGCGTCCAATTCTTATGACAACAATTGCTATGGTGTTTGGTATGATACCTTTGGCTATTTCTGTTGGCTCTGGTGCTGGTATGAAATCGCCTATGGGGATTTGTATCATCGGTGGGCTACTTTTCTCTATGTTTTTGAGTTTGCTTATTGTGCCTGCGTTGTATCGGTTGCTTGTGCCAATTGATGATTGGTTGCAGAGATTCTACAAACCTAAGGCGGAGGATAAGTTTTAACAAAGAGGTGCGATACAATATACAAAAACAAGCTATAATTGCGATATGAGCTAGATTCTAGGGCGAGGATATGAAGCAAATAGTATGTTTATGTATGTTTGTATGGCTTGGCGCACACGAGATAGATGATGCCCTGGCCCAAGAGTGCATTAAGCGGTATTATCCGCAGGTGGAGAGGATTACTGATAATGAAGTGGTGCTTGAATCTGGAGCGAGATTTATATGGGACGATGGCAAAGAGAAGGACTATGATGAGAAGATTCTATCCCCTGATATGAATGATGCTTTTAGCTATCCTTACCCGCTTCAAGGCAATGTGCTAGATCGCAATAAAGATACTTCAAGGGTAAGGCATTTAGGATTCTATAAAGAGATTTATGGACACTCAGCAGATGAAGTAAAAACTCATCTTGTGAAGTTACCGTGGTTTCCACATCGTTTTGAAAAGGGATTTGTGGTTGTTACAACGCTCAATGGCGTGAGCGAAGCCTTTGCTCGTGTAATGCAGAGGTTGGAGGATATACCCCAAGCATACTATCAGTTTTTGAGCGACCAAGATGCTTTTTATTGGCGTAATATTGCAGATTCTCCAAATCTCTCTCCACATAGTTTTGGGATTGCTCTGGATATTAATACGCAGTTTTCAAAATATTGGCTTTGGGATAGAAAAGAACGCAATGAGTATCAATATGAAAATCAAATCCCCTTAGAGATTGTTCAGGCATTTGAGGCGGAGGGTTTTGTGTGGGGTGGGCGATGGTGGCATTATGACACAATGCACTTTGAGTATCGCCCAGAGATTATTTGCTATGCGAGGAATTTTAAGCCATTGCGGTAGAATCTATTGTGTGTTTGTGTGGTGCAAAATAATATGATCACTTTAAGATTCTTATTTTACTTTGATTTGTGTGATTGATTATTGGTTTAAGGGTAGGGTTGCTATTTTTGGGTTTTTGAGAAATATTAACTTTTGATTGCCCCCCCCCCTGTTAGAATAGCTCTTTATTTTGTAAAAAAAGGAGTTAAGAAATGGATATTGCTGTAAGGTTGTTTATTATAATATCGCCGATGGTTATCGGGGCGTTATTTATTAAAATGGGTAACTTTCCACTTGTGGAAGAAATTGTGTATAGCTTGTTTTTGTTGTATGGCTGGGTAACTTTCGTCTATATCCTTAATGTTTTATGTGAGATTCGCGATAGTCTTAAGACTATCCGTGATAATAGTAAAAAATAGAATCTACAATACAAATCGCATAAGTAAATAGCTAACCCATACAAATGCCACAAACAAACACGCCATAAGCTGAATGGCACTGCCCATATCTTTTGCTTTTTTGGCGAGTGGGTGAATCTCAAGGCTTGTAAAGTCAATAGCATTTTCAATCGCAGAATTGATAAGCTCTACAATCACGGAAAGCATACAAGGCAGAATCAATAAGATAAGCTCCTGCCAATTTTGTGCGAGAAAGAAAGCGGCGATACTCAGCACAAGCCCAACGATGAAAACCTGCCTAAAGCCCTCTTCTTCCTTCCACGCAGCCTTAATGCCATCAAGCGAGAAAAAAAAGGCATTATACAAACGCTTAAAACCTTTCTTGCCTTTTTTGTCGTTGCGTTGGTAGTTGTTTGTATTTTCCATTTTGCACCTATTGTGAGATGATGTCAAAAACAAAGTTATCTGCAAGGTAAGAGGTATAAGGATTGAGCAAAAACTCTTTAAGAGAGATAAACTCTTCTTGTGAATCTGCTTTGCGTTTAAATAAGAAACCAATCTGCTTACTCTTACCTAATATAAGGCTCTCAAGGGCATTGCCAAGCTCTATAATTTCATTATGATACATATCGCCCATTATTAAACTTAGCCCGATTGTTGTTAGCATATTCACATTTTTGGCACTTTGCTCAAACCCCTCTTGGCTAATAGGCAGCCCTTTAGCATTGCTTTGTAGTTCATAATACTTATATATATCCTTGCTAAAGCCATTGTCTTTAAGCTTAAATGCAACATTGTTAAGGGCATATTTGTATTCTTCAAAATGCACGGAACTCTCCTCATTGATAAACGCATCAAAATAGAAATCTTGCAGAATCTTAGCGATATTTTGTGTTTTGAAGCTCTCGTGCTGATAGGTATCAACGCCTTGTATTTGGTAGGTTGCATTCTTAGCAGTAATGGTGCAGTCAAGATCTTCAGTCAGTTTGTCATCATTTTGTTTAAGTGAGATGGCGCATTTTACATTGTTGGGAAAAAAAGATGAAAAAAGGGCAAGATTCTCTTTAGAATCCTTATCATCTGCATCAATATCTTTCACTTCAAATACTATGTCTTTGATATTTAATGACGCTTGAAGTGAAGTATTATCTATTGAATCTATATCAAAGCCCATATTTTTAAGTGTTAAAACACCCTCTCCATCTGTGGCGACAATCTTTGGACTATAACAGCCTATACTCACAAGCCCGCTACAAGAGAAAGGCTCCCACTCTGCAATATAACCACTCTCTTGGGCAAAAGATTCAAATTTTTCATTGAGCGTTTTTTCTATATGTGATTTTATATCCTTTGTTTTGAATGAGAGAAACACTCCCAAACCTAGCGCAATCAATGCGCCTAAACCCAAAATAAGAGCAACTAGCTTTTTATTCATTGTTTTTCCTTTTGGTATGAAGTAATGGAATTTGCGGATTATAACATATAATCGTAATGAAAAAAAAGAAAGAGATTCTAGCCCAAGCCCTATGTCAAGGCTAGGCTAGAGATTAAAGAAAGGCTATTTTGTGCTTATGGCACTAGCAGAAGTTTTATCAATTTCACTGAAATTATAAGGCTTTGTGTTTTTGTCAAGCTCTAAAAGTTCCTTTGGAGCTTCGCCATTAACTTCGTGATGCTTGTAGTATCGCTCACCTGCTGTGTGCCCATTGAGATCAATCTTATACACAATCTCGCCGGGATTAAACTTCTGAATCTCCTCAAAGCCAAGATTTGAAGTTTTAAAGTTTTTAATGCCATTTTGATTAGCAATTTCAACAAGCTTTGTTTGCCCCATACGAGCCATTTCTACCGCTTGAAGTAGCATACGACTTGCTTCCCTTGGATTGTGGAATCCTGTGGAGTTTTCCGCCCCAACAAAATCCCCTCGCATTTGCCCTCTTCTATGAAGTTCAAGTGGCTCAGCTAGTGTTTTTGAAATTTTTGCATCATCTGGCTTGCCATCAGTTTGATATGCAGGAAGTTTGCCTAGCTCCTCACGCATTTTCTTAATATCAAAGATAAGGCTCACAGTTGCATACTCTGCACTTCTTAAATCAAAGGCAACAGATTTTTGAATATCAGCAATTTGCTTTTTGAGATATTCTTCACTTTGAGTATGGCAAGTTTTACACGCGGAGTTAATATCAAAGAGTGGCGATGTAACATTGTGCTGCGTAACTTTCTTGCCACCCGCACCTTTAACATAAGGCATATGACAATCCGCACAGCTCACGCCATTGGCTGCGTGCACCCCACCGCTAAACATCTCATACTCTGGGTGTTGAATCTTGATCATAGAGGCTTTAGTTTCTTTATGTGTCCAATCCTCTTTAAATATCGGTCGCACTGCATCATAGTGAGCATCAAACATCTCAATTCTAAAAGGCTCATCTTTCTTCCACGCACTCCAAGGGAATGTGAGGTTAATGCCATCTACCTCTATTTCAGTAGCTTTATTACCATTTCTCCAATGCTCATACTCATCGTAAGTTTTTTGTGTGCCATTCCACCATTTTTGACTACTATCACTTGCGATGCTTTCTCCCATAACTTTAACTTTTTCACCTGTGGGTTTGAAGTAGTATTCCACGTGGCATTGCGCACAAACAAGTGTTCTCATCTCTTTTCTGTCTGCTTTGATACCTTGAACAGGATCTGTTTGATAGCCCCTATCCACAAGCGAATTGATAAGAGCTGGACGCACCACCCTTAGGCTCATATCATTAGGATTATGGCAGTCTGCACAGGTTACACCCATTCTCTTACCTCCGTGTGGTCCGCCGTGTTCAGCAGAGCCTTCCTCTATACCATTGCGTGTAGGGACATTTTTAATCATTGTCCAGTATTTTGTGCTATTAAATGCGGTAAAATCGCCTTTAGCTACATTATTGATAAGCCAAGGTGTCCAGCCACTATGGCAGTTCATACACGCAGCGGGTTGTCCGCCAAACTTTGCAAATCCGTGTGCGTTTAAGAAATCTTTATTATTTCTTGCCGTATCCATTTGATCTACTTGAATCCAAAAATGCCCTCTCTCTTCATTCGCATCAAGGCTGAATGGATACCCTGCCCACAAAATTGTTAATTGTGGATAGCGGATAAGCTTTGAGTAGGCAAGATTCCCACCAAAATTTGTATATTTTGGTGCTTCTGTCTCTACTTTGAGATACATATCAAGGTATTCTGGGAAGTTTTTGCCCCAAAAGTCAAAAGTTGGATTCTCATCAGTTAGCTCTACAAGCTGCTTTGAGATAACCCCCGTATTCCCCGCCTGTTTTGATGAAATGTCTTGATTGAGCCATAAAAGCCCAACAATGACAACAACAGCTACGACAACAAGTATAGGTAGCATTCCGTTTTTTTTCTGCATTTTTTCCTCCTTTGGTAAGTTTGATTAGAATCCGCGTTTATGTCCCACGCCCTCGTGGCAGGATACGCAGCTTAGAGCGTTATCATTATGCCCGGGTATGGTTGTGGGATTGACCGCGTTTTGGACATATTCAATATGACATCGCACACAATTATCCTGCACCATTTGCTTACTTGCCTCATTTGCACTAAGATTGGTTGGTAGAGATTCAAGCTCAAAAGTGAAAGCATAAGCGTGTCCTACACCACTTTTTGCTTTAGCAATCCATTTAGAAACAAATCCGTGTGGCAAGTGGCAGTCATTGCAAGTAGCCCTTGGTTGCCCTGCAATCTTTTGCGAGTGGGGCGCACTAAGATAGTCGCTATACACCTCATTCATAATGTGGCAGTTATTACACGCTTCTGAATCGTTGCTAAGATAGGACATTCCCTTTGCGTTGTAGAAGGTATAACACGCTAGGATAAGTATCACAACAAGCAGAATGGCAAAAATGCTTGAGATGAGAGAGAAGGACTTTTTTTGTTGGCTTTGTTTCAATAGACCCTCCTTAAGTTGTTGCCTTATTTGTGTTGTTGAGTGAGAATTTAAGAAAATACTCGCTAGAATTTTATTATTATCATATTGAAAATGATTTGATTTGCATCAAAAATAAAGGAATAGATGTTATGTTTTTTTATACAAGTTTAGAATCTCCACTTTTTAAGAATGAAAATGTATGTTTTGCTTTGAGTGATAGGTATGGTGGAGTGAGTAAAGGGGTGTTTGATGGGCTAAATCTTGGCTATGGCGTGGGGGATTGTAAGCATAGTGTAGATGTGAATCATAGGCGTGTTAAAGAAGCATTTATAGAATCTTTTGGTAGGGCAGATTCTAGGCTTGGGGCTTGTGTGAGCGGTGAGAGTGGGGCGGATAAAGATTTGGCTAAAAATCTACCTATGTTTTATTGTGAGCAGATTCATAGCACAAAAAGTGTGATTTTAGATGAGAATCTTGCCTTGAAATATAGGCATTGTGGTAAGGGGAGTGTATGTCTTGGTGAGGCTGATGCGATTATCACGCATTTGCCAAATATACTCATTTTTGTTATGGTAGCAGATTGCAACCCAATTTTGCTTTATGATAGGAAAAATGGCGTTATGAGTGTGATACACGCTGGGCGTAAGGGGGTATTTGATGGGATTTTGCCATCTGTTTTTAAGCGTATGAGTGAAGTGTATGGCACGATGGTGGAGGATTGTTTAATATATGTAGGGGCTTCTATTCGTTCTTGTTGTTATGAAGTGGGTGATGAGATACATAAACAAGCGGAGATTCTAGGATTTAATGATGTGTTTAGGGGGAAAAATCTTGACCTGATTGCGTGTCTCAAGCAGCAAAGTGAGAATCTGGGCTTAAATCCCAAACATATAGAGATAAGCCCCTTTTGCTCAAGCTGTCAAGAGGGGCTATACTCGTATAGGAGAGAGCGTTCCACAGGGCGATTTGGACTTTTAGCAATGCTAAACAAGAGTGTTATTTAAGCGTATATATCGCCACTGCTGTGTGTCCGTAGGCATTAGGTGGAATCTTGATAAACGATCTGCCGATAAACCCTGCTTTGTTGATAAATTTTCTTAGCAACCCCCTGTCTATGAGCGGAGTAGGTAAAAAGAGCTTTGCCCACATTGTGGCTTTGTAAAAATCAATATGTTCGGGCTGGACTTGCTCGTGATAAATCTCTAGTAATTCAAGATTGAAAATATTGGCTATTTCTTGGAGAGTTTTGTCGCTAAAGCGGGAAATATGATGTGGAGGCATATTTAAAACACCATTGACACAATATTGCAAGAAGCTATCTTGGCTAGGCACAGCTATGATTAAATATGGAGTTTTATTTATCCCCCCCCCCCGTTAGAATATCTCTCTGTAAGCAATCAATCTGTGATTGCAAAAAAGTATGAGGATTGCTAACATGCTCTAAAACTTGAAAGCTACAAGCGACATCAAATTGTTTAGAATGTGAGTTTGCATATTCTTCAATGGATATATTCTCAATCAAGATTCCATCTTTTGCTGCCATTTGCTTTGCTTGTGTGCTAAACTCTAAGCCGACATAGTGGGGCTTGGCTTCTTGTGGTAAAAAGTGAGCAAATGCGGCTTTGCCACAGCCAACTTCTAGCACTTTAGAATCCTTAGCAATGAACTTTTTGGCAAAGTGATATTCGTGCTTCTCGCTAAAATAATACCAATCAAGCTGATTTAGGGCATTATAGAAGGCATTATCGCCAGTGGGGATAGAGCCATCTTTGCAAGTAAAAAAGCTAAGATCGCAAACATTGCAGTGATGAAAGAGCAAATCACTTGAGATAAGTGAATCTATTGCAACGCCGGGGAAACTTTTATAAAGTGCGATAATATCATCTCTGGCAATTTCTTGTGTAATGTGTGTATCATTGCTATGGCAGAGTATGCAAGGTTGTGGTTTCATCTAATCTCTCCTTTTATTTTTTAATTTTCTAAACAATCTCACACAGGGTCTAAGCACAAATCGCGCCATATTCAGCAAGGGGAATAAACATCTGCTCCCCCCCCCCCGCTAATTTCACGGCTAAACTTGCTTGTGTAGATTTAGATTTATGATAAATTTGGACATACTCCGCCCCTTGTATATTGCCAATGTATGTAACGCCCATAAGCGTGGCGATATGCTTAAAAGTGTAGCGGAAGTGGAAATGCTTTGGCAAATGGCAGTCAATTACAGGGTAAAAACAATTACCAATGAGTGCCTTGCCACCTACTTGCAGACTTTCAAGCATTGTATTGAATGTCTCTAGCACATTATCTACATGTTCTAGCACATCTGTTGAAATAAGGCAGTCGTAATAATCTTTTTTTAGCTCGCTGACAAAGCATATATTGGTAAAATTTGCTATACATTTTTTGCCATATTCACTTGGGAATGGCTCATATATATCAATCTCTATATCTGGGCAAATCTGTGCTATCTCTCTTGCCAAAGTGCCAAATCCTCCCCCATAATCACAAATGCGTTTAAAGCCTTGCTGTGCGATATACAAAGCTATACTTTTGCGTATTTGCATTGAAAGATCGTGTGTTTCTATAAAAAGCCCATTGAGCAGCCATACGGGGTGGGCGTAAAATTGAGCGATTTTATCCCAATCTAATTTTTTGTTATCACAGCCCATATCCTGCCAAGTTTTATTGAGTAGATACCAAATTTGTTCTAAGTCATCGGTAATATCCGGATTTTGAGATTCTAATAAGCGTTCTACACCTAGTTTTTCTTGCTCTGTGAGATTTTTCTCTTGTAAGTTGATAGTCATTTTCTCTCCTTGTTTAAGTTGTATCAAGATGTTACAATGCGTCTTTTGCGGATCTTAAAGGCAGATTCTAGCATAAAATTTTCCTTGAAAAACACACGAGGTAGGGCGTGGATATGCCTAGCGTGTTGGGGATAAATGCTTCCGTGTCTCGTTGTGGTAGCAGTTTTAAAGCCTAGGTTTTGAATAAGTGAAAAATGATGTGGGCTTACTTCTATTCTACTACCAAAAGGATAGGCAAAGTGCGTAGGCGTGAAGTGCAGATGTTGTAAAAAAAGTTTTTGGGCTTTTGCTATGTCTTGTGCTATTTCATCATTGCTAAGATTATTAAAAATGGGGTGTGAGTGAGTGTGGCAGCCTATGGTGCAAAGTTGTCTTTGCCCCCCCCCCAGCGTATTTTGCAGATTTTGAGTATGGAGGAAGGCTATATCTTCCCAAGAAAGTGTGAGATTATCATAATCGCGTGGATTATAGAAGATTCCAAAATTTTCAAGGGTTTGTTTGCAGTTTTCATAGCTATCAATTTGTGTGATTATATTAGCTCTCATTGTAAGAAACATCGCTTCTTTCAAAGCTTTTGTTGAAATGTCATATTTTGTATTGTTGTAAATAATGTTGCTGTGTTTTAAGAGATAATCTTCTAGTGCAAACCACCACATATTATGGCTAGATTCTGGAAAAGATGTGCAAACATAAATGCAGAATGGGATATTGTATTTGGCAAAAATAGGATAGCCAAAAGTCAAATTATCCTTATAACCATCATCAATGGTTATGCAGATGAAGTATTCAGGTAAATCATTATGTAGTAACCCTTCATAGAGCTCATCAAGACTGATAAAGTGATATTTTGAATCTAATGCTTGAGTAATGAAGGATTCTAAAAACTCAGGACTTACTTTCATATGTTCATTTGGTGAAAGTTTGTCCTCAAAAGGAGCAATTCTATGGAGCATTACAATCATTCCCTTTCCTTTAAAAAAACGCTGAATAGATTTAAACTGCGAGAGAGTATCGCGTATTTTGTTGATGTAATATCTCAAGTTGTGCTCCTAATATTTTTTAGCCACAATGGTTATTAGCACAGGATAGTGTGAATCATTGTAAAAAAGTTCATCGTGTTTAAGCTCTTCGGCGGCAATACCCTGAAGCTCCGCCATAGTAGCTAAAACATTACCATAAGTGCCAACTTCTACATTCCCCTTGCCAAACACTTCTTCAAAATCCCTTTTAATCCCCATATCCGTGAAACGCCAATAATCTCCCCACCTCTCATAATCATATTGTGAAATCTGCACGAGTCCTGCCACGGTTACAAGGGCGGTGCTAGATGGTTTTGCGGGCGGATTTATAGATTGATTCGTTGGATTTATTTCACACATTGAGTTTGTTATGCCCCCCCCCCATTACTTTTTAGCATTAAATATATACCTTTAATCGCTGCTTTATAATCATAAATAAAATTCAGCGTAACCGTGCAAATAAAGCAGTCTAAAATACCTTGTGGCAAAGTGCTGTGCTGTGTGAGATCGCCTATAATCGTAGCGTTTTTGTTTTCTGTGGTGTAATGGAGAATCTCGCTTTGTGTTACATTGCTTCCAAAAGTTTTGGTGTAGGTATTTTCAGCAATTTCGCATACTCTACCCTGTATAAAATGTGCGTTTTTTCGTAGAAAATCATTGGTGTAGATTCTATCAATGGGTGTGCCACGATCAAAGCCAAAAACTTTTGAAATTGGCTCGATAGAGCGGAGATTATGCCATTTTGGTGGGCGACATAGGCGATTGTAGTGTTGCAAGGCTTTTTGCTTACATCGATTGAAGATCCGCCACGGAAGCTTAAGTAGAGTGCGTAATGTGCTGTTTGCCATAATGTTTCCTAAGATCAAAATAGCGTGGATTCTACATTTTGCAATCTTAAATATTCCTTGATAGTTTAGATAGTTTAAAAATCTAAGCTCTAGCTTCCATATACAAGCTTGATACGCCTTTGTATGCTGAGCCGTCGGCATTTATATCAAGCAGGTAGGTATTAAATTCAGGGATTTGGGAGTGGTTATAGCACATTTCTTGTATCTCTATAAATCCCGCTTGTGTAAGCAGCCGCTTAAGCGAAAAGTTATCATACGCCCATTTGTGTCGCTCTCCAATGCTTGTGTGGATAAAGACTTCATCGCGTATGCTACGCGGAGCTAGAAAATAAAGGGATTTAAGATAGAGATTTAATATCTTATTTGTGAGTTTATCAAGGGTGATTTTGGATTTTAGGCTAGGTTTTGTAGCAGCGTGGGGAGTTATGAGCCTTTCGCCTACTCGTTGCTCTATAAAATCCGCTTTTATTCTATCTTTGCTTACTGATACTTTGTGAAAGCACTCTCCCATTTGTCCGCCACTTTGCATACGCACCATTTGATCAAGCATTTCAATCATAAGCCAATCATATTCAAATTCAAGATTTGCAATATCTAAGGTTTGGGCTAGATTCTGTTTACCCCCCCCCCCCGTTAGATTCTGCTTTGTAGAATCTTGCGCGGAATTTGTCAGCTTGTAAAGTGTGGCAAGATAAGCGGAAGCAAGATTCTGTAAATCTGGCACGACAATCCTTACAATGCCATTTGGCTTTAAGATTCTTTTGATTTCTTTAAGGATTTGCAGGGCTTTTTGTGGGGTTAAATGCTCTAAAAAGTGGCTACTATACGCCACATCAAAGCTTTCATCAGCAAAAGGGAGTGTGCGAAGAAGATTCACTTTCTTTACTCTTTTATCTATCGGGCTAAAGTCAATATTGACCCAATCTGGGTGGATTCTACTACCACAGGCAAAGTTTAGGAGTTTTTGATTTGATATATTCATCATTTATCCTTATGGGCGTGTTTTATAGACAAATATCGCAATTATAATGATGTTTGACTTAATTTTTCGCAATCGCTCATAGTCTTTGAGTGAAAACATTTTTTAATAAATGTAAAAAGTCCTCTGTGTGCAAGCCTAACAATCCATTTAAAATATGATGGTGCGATGCGTTTTTGACTAAACAAATGTAATCCTCCATAAGAGCAGAAATAGAGATTGTGATTTTTAGCAATAAGTTCTAGGGATTGATAAGTGTAGAAGCTAATATGCTGCCCGTGAGAAAAACCATAATACCACCAAGTATTTGTGCCACTAGATTCTGGAATAGGGCAGGGGAGAAGTTCTGTGGAAAAAAGCAAATTAGGGCAAATTTTTAGCATAGAATCTATCTCTTCTCTAGGGTTTGGCAAATGCTCAAATACTTCAAAGCAGGTCGCCATTGTTGGTGTTGTGTTGCTATCCCATTCAAATCCTCGTGCAAATAAATTTTCACAATATCTATCACTCCAATAGCTATCTATCCCAACATCGCGGAGCAAACGCACGAGTAGCCCACTTCCACCACCAAAGTCAAGCAGAATCTTTTCATTCACCCCCCCCCCGTTAAAATATCACCTTTATCGCCCATACCAAACAAGAGGGTAGCGACACACGAAACAATTTTATATAAATAAAAATTGCGTGCGACTATGCCCGTATCAGTAATATTGATAGCACTTTGATAGGCTAAAGGAAGCCAATGTGCTTCATCGCAACCTAAAAATCCGCAATGCTCACACTTATAGAAAGGCTCATTAAATTGATGTAGAATTTGTGCATAAAAGGCTACATTACTTTTTGAGCCACAGATTTTGCACGAAACACTTTGTTTGACATTTTGTATTTTCATAGATTCTCCTTTGTGTTAATGACTAAAATCCTTGCAAGTATGCAAGGGCAAATGCTTTATGGCTTTAAGTCTTTCATCTCCTTGTAAAAATGAGAGATTGCCAAATGTATCGCGACTTTGCCTTGCGTGATGAGTGGAGCAATACTCTTGCAATGGAGCAGTAGAGAATGGAAGTTTAGATTCTAAGCTTTGGTGAATAAAAAATGCATTAGTCCCACTAGAATCTGCACCTACAAATATATATCCTTTGCTTTTGCCAAGCGAGATTAAAGCTTTTATACTTGCACCAAAATATAGTCCGCTGTGATGAGCTAAAAATCGATCAAAATCTGCACGATATGGCACACTCACACAAAGCGATTCTCCAAAGATGGCATTGTATTCAACTACCACAATAGCAGGTTTCACGCATTCTATAGCTTCCCATACAAAATAATCTACCCCATCAATATCAATGCTTAAAATAGCGATATTATCTAGCTTTCTAGAATCTAACCATTGTTTGATTAGAGTGTTGATATTATCCTTTGTGATAAAAGCACATTGTGCCTCTAAATCGTGCTTCCAATATATACCATCTTGTTTGATAGATTCAATATGTGTCGCACTTCCATCCATAATAAATCCCATAAAATTCCGCTTTTTCAAAAGATAGCGAGTGTTGGATTCTGTATAATCTTGCACTCCAAATTCCACAAAAGCACGAGGATACGAAGAATGCAGAGAATCTAGCTCTAAACTTTCAATCAGTAAATCCAAGATTCCATCCTCTCCATTTTGCGAATATGCACTAAACTCAAAATCACGAATATCTACTGCCCCCCCCCCATTAATTGCTGTCTATAAAGCTGTTTATGTTGGATTGATAGGAGATTTGCGTGTAGCATAGTTAATTTATCAAGTTTAGAATCTAGCCCGTGGGTGAAGTAGATTCTCAACTTTTTGAATATTTTTTTTAAGAATTTTTTCATTGCTGCTCCTTTTTTGGTTAGTAGGCTAGGACCTTTATTTCATAGCTGAAAATTTGCGGACTTGGTGCGTGGAAAGCACTATTTGTTATGCGATTCCAAAAGGCAAAGTTAAGTTTGTAGAGTTGTAAAAAGAACTTGCGAATAATTCTTTTTACACCTTTTGTCCCTGCAAGTGCGTCTTGATCTATAATGTCTATGTGAGTAAAACCTGCCATTTTTAGGACATAAATCAAGCTTCCAGCTGTAAAAAGTGTGTTATGAGTAAAATCTTCATACGCCCAGTAGCAGCCTGTGTGGCTTTGGGCATTTGGCACTGCTATAAACATTTTTCCACCTTCTTTCAAAATATTATTCTTAAAATGAGAGAGAATCTCCACTACTTGCTCTTTTGGTAGATGCTCCAAAACATGTGTTGTGATAACTAGGTCAAATTTGTCTTGGGGGCTAAAGTCTAGGATATTTTCACACACTATGGCTTCTATCCCTACGCTTTGCACATAGGCAATGGCTTTGGGATTTATATCAATGCCAAGCAGTTTATACTCGCCCCCCCCCCCCCGTTAGAATCCGCAAAATTACAATAACACTTTTTAATCGCTAAAAGATTTTGTCCAAAGCCGCAGCCAAAATCTAGGATTCTAGCCTGTTTAGGCAGCTGGCAAATCACTTCCTCAAAATACGCTGGCAACTTTGCTTCCTTGTAGGTCTCTGGGCTCACACCCCTTGCTTCAAAATATTCACTCATTTTTGCTCCTTTGTGTAGATTTGCTCTATGACATCAATAACCTGTTTAGGCTGTATGTCGTTAATATCAAGTGTGCTTTTGTAGGCAAAGGCATTGCTTAACTCCTTGTATCTGGCGTAATTTGCCGTGATAAAGGGGTGCAACACAGGGTAGTATTTATCCCTTATCTCTTTAGGATAGGGGATAAATCTACCCAAATGGTTGCCGTTAGACACGACGACAATTATCGTCGTGTCTAACAAGGCACATAAATGCACCGCGCTTGTTTCATTCGAAACAAGCAGGTTGCCGTTATACACGAGAAATGCCAAATCCACCAAAGTAGTTTCCCCCGCTAAATTACATAGAGATTGCCCACACTCTTTTGCTATGGGTTGTAAAATTTGCGTGAGTTTTGCTCCAGATTCCCTATCCGCACTCCCTCCGCATATAAGGATATTGTGCTTGTGGTTTTGCATAAGATATGCCCCAACTTCTGCAAAATACTCTATGCTCCATTGGCGATATTTTGCACTTGCCCCTATGAATAACACGCCATAAGGCTTTTTGGTGGGTATTGCTCGTGTGGGTGGGCAGTGGAGATGAAGCTTTGGAGAAGTTTCAAGGGGCTTTTGTAGCAAGTGCTCAAAAAACTCTTTATTACGATAGAACTCAAATATAATATCCTTGGTGCTTGGTGTTAGGGTTGTGTAGATTCTATCGTGGCGTGTTTTTTTGCGTGGAGAGAGATTGACATCATCACCTTGTGGAGCAATTTTGTTTAGGGCGTTTATATGTGAGGCAAGAGTAGCATTGAGCTCATCGCGAGAATGCACGGGGTTAATGAGTAGCTCATAGCCTATTTGCTTGATGTGGCGTAGGATTTTAATTTTCTTATGAATATGTTTTGTTTGAAAATGTGCCGTGTTAATCCAAATGCAATTATCACAATATGATGAGTCAAAATACTCATACAAGGGCTTCCACGCACTATTGCCAATAAGTGTGATGTGGTGATTAGAGTAGGCTTTTCGCACTTCACTTAAAAAGGCACGAAAAAGCAGATAATCTCCTATGGCATCAGTGCGGAGGATAACAATGCTTTTTTGCCTATGAATCTTGGGCTTTGTGTAGGCAAGAATATTGATACAAAGCTCCACAATAGGCTCTAAAATCTCGCGTAGGATAGGCTTTAGCATTATGCTACAAACCTTGCGTGAGTTGTGTCAAAAGTGCTAGCGATATGAGTGGAAGTGGGGATAGGAGCGAAAAATACAGGATAATCTAAGAAACTTGTGGAATCTGGAAAATATGAGAATTGTAAAAAAAGACTTAAGAATCTATGATTGGGGGGGCCGCGCCGCGGGGGGGGGGAGGGGGGGGGGGTGGTGGGGGG
>CAUWMC010000007.1:0-88551 GCA_963559865.1 uncultured Helicobacter sp. | reverse complement strand
GAAAATCAAATAAGGCTTAAATTGTATCCAAAAAACATTAATTAAATCAAGCACATACTACACCCACAAAACCTTAGCTTGATATTTCATAGCCCCCTCAAAAGCTCTTCAAAGCTTTGCCTAAAGCTTGTTAGTCCTTCATCTAAGAGCTGATTTGCTACATTATCATACACAATACCGCATTTTTTCACACACTGCCAAAAGCTAAGGCGTGAAGCAGAATCTAAAAGCGGTATTTGGGTGCATTCCCCATTTACATCTTTGCACTCCATATACGCCCTAATGCTTTCAAGCGGTGCGGTATTCACACTATGGGGCAAAATCAGCTCCTCAATATAATAGCTCTGCGACAGATGAGATTCCCCATTTGCATTAGCTTTCACACCTGTGGAAGCAAAAAGCGTGCGGATATGTGGGTTAGCATAAGATTCTATACACTCATAGCAGTCCATAGCGTTTATAATGCCCGTTTGCAAATGCAGATTCTTAGGCAGGGCAGAATCTACGAGCCTATCAAAGCGTGAGACAAAGACACTTATCACGCCTTGTGGAGAATCCTTTGCACCGCTTATACCTCTTTGCAAGGCACTTGCACAAAGTTTCGCCTGACTTGGCGTGAAAATCAGCGTAGCATTGACATTAATGCCTTTTTGTGTAAGAGCATTCATCACTTCATATCCTGCGGTGGTAGCGGGGACTTTTATCATCACATTTGGCATATCAATGCGTTTAAAAAGCCTTAAACCTTCATCTACACTTTTCCCGCTCTCATCACACAAAAATGGGTCAATCTCAATGCTTACAAGCCCATTAGCCTTATTTTTCTCCCATAATGGCAGCAAGATTCTAGCCGCATTTTTTATATCAGCAATGGCAAGCTCTTCATACACACTTTTAGAATCTGTGATGTAAGCTTTTAACGAAGCAATAGAATCTGCATAAATTTCACTTTGAAATGCCTTAGCAAAAATGCTAGGATTACTCGTAGCCCCGCAAACAACGCCAGAATCTACAAGACTTTTAAACTCTTTATCTAAAAAATCCCTTTGGATAAAATCACACCATAAACTAAAATCTATATCCTTGCCTGTTGCCATTTTTTACTCCTTTATGAATTTGTGGCTTTAAAATCGCGTAAAAATAAAATGGTAATATTACACTAAAAATTTTAGTAAAGGAATCTTATGCGGTATAAATTGATGATGTGCGGATTCAGTGCGATGTGTGAGGATATGCAGGAAGTAAAAGATAGGCTTAAAGTCATTCCAGTAGAGCGAAGCAAACTTGAAAGCAGTGAATGCTATGTCTTTGACCTACACACCGCAGAGCAATATGCCATACTCCCAAGTGAAAAAGGGTGGATTATCAAAGATATGGAATCTAGCCAAAAGAAGTGAAAAATAGGCAAGATTCCATAAAAGTCGCTAGAAATATTTCAAATTTTCTATTCTTTATGATTTTTGCTTATTTTGTAGAAAATTTTTATTATTTTTGTGATTTTTATTGCTACAATCAAAGGGCTTTTTAAGCCTTTGCAGCAAACTTTATTACAAGGAGTTTTTATGAATCACACAAAATACAAACGCGGATATTTTATGCCCCCAGATTCTAATAAAGATTCTAAATCGTATTTAGAATGGAGCAAAAAAGAGTATATAGAGTCCGCACCTTTATGGTGTAGCGTGGATTTACGCGATGGGAATCAAGCTCTAATCACGCCTATGAGCTTGGAAGAAAAAATCACATTCTTTAAACTTCTGCTGCAAATTGGCTTTAAAGATATTGAGGTTGGATTCCCTGCAGCGAGTGAAACTGAATACCGCTTTTTGCGAACACTCATAGAGCAGAATCTAATCCCAAAAGATGTGCGTTTGCAGGTGCTTACCCAAGCAAGAGAGCATATTATCAAACGCACTTTTGAAGCCCTAGATGGCTGTCCTAATGCGGTGGTGCATTTTTATAACTCCACTTCTTACGCACAAAGGGAGCAAGTCTTTAGAAAGTCAAAAGAAGATGTGAAAAAGATCGCTATTGATGGGGCGTTGTGCGTGAAGCAAATCGCACAAGAAACACAGGGCAACTTCTCTTTTGAATACTCACCAGAATCCTTTAGTGGCACAGAGATTGACTATGCCCTTGAAGTCAGCAATGCTGTGATTGATATTTTTAAGCCCACACAGGATAAGAAGTTTATTTTGAATCTTCCTGCCACCGTTGAGATGAGTTTGCCCCATATCTACGCACAACAAGTGGAATTTATGAGTAAGAATCTTTTGCATAGGGAGAATGTGCTTCTATCCTTGCACCCGCATAATGACAGGGGCTGTGCGGTAGCGAGTGCAGAGCTTGGAATCTTAGCAGGGGCGGATAGGATTGAAGGCACGCTTTTTGGTAATGGCGAACGCACAGGGAATGTGGATATTATCACCCTAGCGTTAAATCTCACCACGCACGGCGTAGATTCTAAACTTGATTTTAGCAATCTCCCCCATATTTGCGATGTGTATGAATCTGTAACCAAAATGCAAGTCTATGAGCGGCAACCTTATGCGGGCAAGCTTGTCTTTGCTGCCTTTTCTGGCTCTCATCAAGACGCTATTGCTAAGGGTATGGCATATCATAAGGAAAACAATCTTAGCACTTGGAGTGTGCCTTATCTCCCGCTTGACCCGCAAGATGTGGGGCGAGTGTATGAAAGCGATGTGATACGCATAAATTCACAAAGTGGCAAGGGCGGCATTGCCTACATTTTGCACGAGCATTATGGAGCGAACTTACCGCCACTTTTTAGAGAGGAGTTTTCCTACTATATTAAGGATATTTCGGACAAAGCACATAAAGAGCTTAGCCCTAGTGAGATATGTGAGATTTTTGAAAAGGATTTTGTAAATTTTGCGGAGTTTTTAGAGATAGGTGAGTTTATTTTTGAGACAAAAGAAAATGAATGTGAAGTGCGTATAGAGCTAATAAAACCGCAAAAAGAGAGCATAGATTCTAAAGGGAATGGGCGACTTGATAGCGTAGCAAATGCGTTAAGAAAGCATTTGAATCTAAGCTTTGATATACTAGATTATAGCGAACACGCTTTGAAAAATGGCTCAAATGCAAAGGCTATCGCTTATGTGCAAATTGAAACTAATGGTAAAAAATACTTTGGCGCTGGGATTGATAATGATATTATCAAAGCTTCAGTATATGCGTTAGTCAGTGCGTTAAATCGTGCGTATAAATTAAATCAACTTTAAAAGGAGTTTGTATGCAAACACTACTCATTTTTTCACACACATTTTGGAAAGATTCTAAAGTCAATAGAGCGTTATTAGAATCAGCTAAAACGCTTTCAAATGTGAAGATTCACAATCTCAATGAAACCTATAAAGATGGCGTGATAAATGCCGAAAATGAAGTGGCATTGCTCAAAGATTCACAAAAAATCATCTTTCAATTTCCGCTCTTTTGGTTTAGCACACCCGCCCTTATGAAAGAGTGGCAGGATAGGGTTTTAACTCATATTTTATATGGCAAAGATTCTAAGCTTTTGCAGGGTAAGAAGTTTCAAGTCATTACGACTTTAGGCGGGGCAAAAGAGAGCTATGATGGACATCACGGATATAGCCTTGAGACGATTTTAAACCCACTTACAAGTGCGTTTAAATATTGTGGCTGCGAGATTTTGGAATCTTTTGCTATCTTTAGTGCCAAGGTAGATACACTGCCTATGCAAGAGTATTTAGAGACATTGCAAAATGACAAACAAGAACAATCAGTAAGGAGCAAAATATGGGAATGACAATGAGTCAAAAGATCTTAGCTGATAGAGCAGGATTAGAATCTGTCAAAGCAAATGATTTAATTCGGGCAAAGCTAGATATGGTGCTAGGCAATGACATTACCACGCCTGTGGCAATCAACGCCTTTAAAGAAGCAAAATTCACACAAGTTTTTGATAAAAATAAAATCTCACTTGTGATGGATCACTTCGCACCAAATAAGGACATAAAAGCCGCTACGCAAAGCCAACAATGCCGCTGTTTTGCCAATGACTTTGATATTAAGCATTACTATGATGTGGGGAATATGGGGGTAGAACACGCCCTTTTGCCCGAACAAGGCATTGTAACAATCGGTGATTTGATTATAGGGGCGGATTCTCACACTTGCACTTATGGGGCGTTAGGAGCGTTTAGCACGGGGGTTGGAAGCACGGATATGGCTGTGGGTATGGCGACAGGTGAAGCGTGGTTTAAAGTCCCAAAGGCGATGAAGTTTAATCTCAAAGGCAAACTCCGCCCTTATGTGAGCGGCAAAGATGTGATTTTGCATATCATCGGTAAAATCGGCGTTGATGGGGCGTTGTATAAAAGTATGGAGTTTAGCGGAGAAGGGCTAAAAAACTTAACCATTGATGATAGGCTTTGCATTGCGAATATGGCGATTGAAGCGGGGGCGAAAAATGGCATTTTTGAAGTAGATGACATTACGATTGAATATGCTAAGGGACGCACAAGCAAGGAGTTTAGAATCTACAAGGCTGATGAAGATGCGGAGTATGAAGAAGTCTTTGACATTGATTTAGATTCTATAGATCACACGGTGGCGTTTCCACATTTGCCTGAAAATACCAAAGAGAAAGATGAATGGGGCGAGATAAAAATAGATCAAGTTGTTATTGGCTCTTGCACCAATGGTAGGCTCAGTGATATGGAAGTAGCAGCTAAGATTCTAAAGGATAAAACAATTGCGAAAAATACGCGTTGTATTATCATTCCCGCTACGCAAAATATCTATTTGGAGTGCATTAATCGTGGATATTTAGAGACTTTTATTAAAGCCGGTGCGGTAGTATCTACACCAACTTGTGGTCCTTGCCTTGGCGGACATATGGGAATCTTAGCAGCAAATGAAAAATGTGTTTCTACCACAAACCGCAACTTTGTAGGCAGAATGGGGCATACTACAAGCGAAGTGTATCTTAGCTCCCCTGAAGTGGCAGCAGCAAGTGCGGTAAGGGGGATTCTAAGCACCCCGCAAGATGTTGTTTAATGTATGGTTGTTTGAATTATTGCAAAAGGAGATAGAAAATGAAAGCACAAGGATTTATCCATAAATATGGCGATAATGTTGATACTGATGTGATTATTCCTGCAAGGTATTTAAACACTGCAGACCATAGGGAGCTTGCAAGTCATTGTATGGAGGACATTGATAAGGATTTTGTGAAAAAGGTGAAAGTCGGCGATATTATGGTTGGCGGGTGGAACTTTGGCTGCGGGAGTAGCAGGGAACACGCACCTATTGCGATTAAGGCTAGTGGGATAAGCTGCATTATCGCTAAAAGCTTTGCTAGAATCTTTTATCGCAATGCGATTAATATTGGTTTAGCGATTATTGAATCTGAAGAGATAGCAGACTTTTTGCAAGAGGGCGATGAGGTAAGCATTGATTTTGATAAAGGTGAGATTATAGAATCTAAAAGTGCTAAAAGCTTTAGCACAACGCCCTTTCCGCCTTTTATCCAAGAGATTATCAATGCAAATGGGTATTTGAACTGGATAGCAAAAAATAAGAAGTAGGGTTTTTAGAGGGATTAGATTCTACAATCACACAAAATACGCTGCGGAAGTATCTTTAGGCAATTTTAAGGGTTGTGAAGCTTTGAGTGCGAGAAGCTACCTTAAGGGTAGTGCCGAAGCACGAAAAGCAAACTCCCTTAAAAGTGTAAAAGAGACAACGCAGCAACAAAGGAGAGAAAATGAAAAAACAAATCGCAGTAATCCGCGGCGATGGTATCGGTAAAGAAGTGATCACGCAAGCCCTAAAGGTGTTAGATTCTATAAAAAAGGCATATAAGCACGAGTTTATCTACAAAGAAGTTTTAGCCGGAGGTTGTGCGATTGATTCTTGTGGGGAGTGTCTGCCACAGGAGAGTTTAGAAGTTTGTAAAAATAGTGATAGCGTTTTACTAGGGGCGGTTGGTGGTCCAAAATGGGATAAAGAGCCAAGCCACAACCGCCCAGAATCCGCCCTTTTAAGACTAAGAAAGGAGCTAGGTGTATTTGCCAATATCCGCCCAGCCACACTTTTACCTGAACTCAAAAATGCTAGTCCGCTAAAAAATGAGATATTACAAAAAGGTATTGATTTTGTCATTGTGCGTGAGCTTGTGGGTGGAGCGTATTTTGGTAGGCATTTGTGTGAGGAAAAAAATGGCGAAAAAATCGCTACTGATGAGATGAGCTACACACAATCTCAAATTGAATCTATCGCAAGAGTGGGCTTTGAAATCGCACAAAAAAGAGAGAAAAACCTTGTGTCCGTGGATAAGGCAAATGTCCTAGCCTCATCGCGTTTATGGCGTGAAGTGGTGGAAAATGTGGCAAAAGATTATCCCGATGTGAATCTCAGCCATATGTATGTGGATAATGCGGCAATGCAGATTTGCCGAGTGCCGAGTGCTTTTGATGTGATTTTAACTGAAAATATGTTTGGGGATATTTTGAGCGATGAAGCGAGTGTCATCACAGGCACTATTGGCGTAATTCCTTCCGCTTCACTATCCCAAGGCACTTTGGGGCTATATGAGCCAATCCACGGCAGCGCACCGGATATTGCTGGACAGGACAAGGCAAACCCCATCGGCACGATTTTATCTGTGGCGATGATGTTAGAGCTTTCATTTGGGTTAAAGCAAGAGGCACAAGCAGTGCGAAATGCAGTAAATCTTGCTTTGAAAGAAGGCTATCGCACAGGCGATATGATGGATAAAGATTCAAATCTTGTAGGCTGTGAGAAAATGGGGGATATTATAAGTGGGTTTGTAAGATAAGCTAGAAATATAGAATCTCATAAAGCAAATAAAAGCAGATTTTGCTTTTTAGCATTTAAGATTCTATAAACCTAATACAAAGCTTTATCCTGTATAGCCTTATATATCATTGTATTTATCTTATGCGTGAAAAATGTATCATCGCCCTTATGCGTGTCGCTTAAAATCACTAGAATCTTACCCGGATAGGTTAAATCCTCGCGTTGATAAAACATCTCTAAAAACTTCCCCTTGCTCACCTTGATATTACCCAAGCTTGGGTCAGCCAAATACACATAATGAGAATCCGCTCCTTTATATACACTAAAATGCTCCATATCTCGCACATTGACATAAATAATCACAGGAATTTGCAATTTTGTTAATGTTTCAAAGTCCAAAGCCAAACCCTGCGTGCGAAACCCTTTGCTTTGTGCAAAAAGTGCCAAATCACTAAAAGAAAGATGTGCTTTTTGTCTTAGCTCATTATCTGTCTCAATATCACGCTTTTTATCCGTGCTAATGCCCTTTTGTGAAAGTAAAAAGTCCAAAATCTCACGCTCACTTACCTCTACACCATAAAAATAACTCATCACACTTGAGAGTGAAGCCGCTCCACAACTATAATCATACTTTTGACGCGTGAGATTTTCATCTCTTAGTTCAATCCAGGAACGCAAAGGTTTTGTGATATAAAAAGGTTCATTGTAAAGTGAATGAGCCTTTATGCCGCTCACAAAAAGCCATAAAAACAACAAGATTCTATAACACATTAGATTCTATATGAAAGCATAAATGAAAGCGTATCGCTTGAATAAAACGCACTATTAAAGCTCTCTGCACTTGCAAAAAGAATAAGACCGGATTTTATCTCATACGCCACACCAAAAATATAGCCCACAGATGAGCTTTGAGCTTGGATTCCATCATTGATATAAGCTCTTGTGCTGTATTGATACCGGACCCCAACATTAAGCGATACAAATGGATTTATCGCAAAATACACCATTGGGCTAAGAGAATACATATCAGCAAGGTTAAAATGAATATTTTCAAAATCTTGTGGAAGATTGAATCTTGCATTAGCTTGGAGCAAAAATACAAGTGGGTCAATTGTGTAAAAGCTAAGAGCAAAAGCCGAATACCCCTTGCCATACTGCCACATATTTTGTGTTTGGGATAAGTATGTTTTATTTGCTACATCAGCACTTCCTCCAAAAAGTAGAGCGGGAAATTTTCCCTCTTGCTTTGCTTGAATAATAAAGCCTAGGGCAAATGAGTTAAAATCCGCTCTCTGCTGTGTGCTAAAGCTATTGTTTGTTTCAAAAAGGCTTTGCTGCCAAAAAGCATTTAGAGTGCTAAAAACTTCCACTCTTTTCATAATGCCATAACGAGCTTGAAGCGAAAAATTTAAATAATCTTGATGAAGTTTGCTATGAATTGGCACGCTGATGATACTGCCATTTTGCTGTGGCATTTGCACGACATCAAGCTGTGAATTATGGATATTAATGTAGCTAAGATTCCCTAGAATCTTAAATTGTGAAGTTTTGGTAAAAATCTCATCAACACTCACTGGCTTGGCACAAAGGAGCAAGGGAGTAAGGCCTAGATAAATAATACTCCCTATAACTCGTTTAAAGCCAAGCATAGACATTTTACAATCCTCTAAAGCCAAATTCTAACATTCCTACAATATTACTAGAGCTTGGATAACCCTGTGTGCCATCATTATAATATGCACCATTAAGATTTTGATACTTGCCAATGAGCTTGGTATAAAAAGCTGTGCTATCGCTTAGATTCCGCACAAAGCCAACACTCGCACTTAGCACATAACTCTTGGAAAAATCTTTCTCAATATATGAGGTTTTCTCCGCAATAGAATATGATGAATCCCCTGTGCTAAAAGCACACCCCGCAGAATATTCTAGCTTTGCAACATTGCCTAATGGCAATGCCCCTTCAATCTCCGCTCCAAGCAATGTAAGATGACGACTTAAGCCACTTTTGCTATCGTGATTATTACGCTCTGTGAGAAGATTCACATAAAGTGGTGCATTTACACCTGCAATATTTACGCCAAGCTTGACATACTGGTCAGAAATCACAAAGCCCGAAGATTCTGCAATGCCAAGCACCTGCGAAGCTTTACTCTGCCCTCCACCAAGGCGAACACCAAAAATTGTATGCACGCGTTGGAGAAATTCCCAGCCAAATTCACCACCTACATACGCTCCAGCACTGCTGATATTTTCACCCCCAAAGTCATAATACACCCCGCCAATACCCGCTTGTCCAAAGAATTTAGAATAAGCAGAATCCGCAAGGGCTATATTATGAATACAAACAAATATGCTTGTCATAAACAAAATTTTAACTACTCGCATTTGTATTACTCCTTTTGGCTACATAGCCCACTTAGTTTTCCACATTCCTCTAGCACAATAGCTAAAACCCAAGCCCTAATTCTACTCCGGCGATGTATTGCTCTTGTATTTTTTGGGTAAGTGGTGGGGCGGATTCAAAGCTTTGAATCTTGCCTTGTAGCTTCATATAATATGAAAGCTTCTCACTCAAAGCATACACATAGCCCACACTTGCCCTGATTGTAGAGCCATTATCAAACCTCGCTTTTCCTTGAGATGTCTTATACCCTCCATTAAAGATATAATCATACCCCGCACTATATGTAAGCCTAAGCTTTGGATTTATAAAAATTAATCCCTCTAGCTCTCCACCTACTGAATGATACAAAAGCGTATATAAATCATATTTTGAATCGCCTACATTAGGATTATAACCCTCAAATGTATAGGCAAGATTCAAAAAAAGTGGAAAGTTTGGACTTAAAATATTTACTCCCACCTTTGGACGAAGCTCAAAAAATACACTTGCTGTGGAATTTGGTGTAGCAAAAAGAGCTTGTGGCTTTGAAGTGTGCTGTGCCGCTCCAAGCAATGTGCTAAGCGTGAAATTAAAGCGTTGCTTTGGTGAAAACTCACTGAAAGCAAATCTCACATATCCACCAGAATCTTGAGAATTAAAATCCTTAGATTGATTAAGGTAGATTCCACCTATGCCTAGAGCATATTGTGTCTTAGGACAGGTTTTACAGATAACACAATCATCTGTCGCTTGGCAATAGCCCATCATATACCCAAAAAAGTAATTTGCAAATAAAAAGCTAAAAGAAAAGGGAAGAATAAAAAGCAATCGTTTAACAAACTTCATTGTATTCCTTTATATTTGAACTTATAAGGGTAGGATATTTCTACCCTACATAGAAATTAAAACCAACTTTTAACTTCGTCCCAAATGTCCTCACCTATTGCAGCACTAACACCACCAACAATTCCTCCAACAATGGCAACAGTTAGACTTTCTCCCTTAGTCTCTTTCATCTCATTTTCACTTAGCACTGCTACATTAACATTTTGTGCATTTGTGCCAAAAAGAAGTTCAGAATCTGTTTTATTTAATGTGCTAGATTCTGCGATAAGAGAGCTTACACTCAAACTAGAAACCAAAGCCAATGAAACCAAAAACTTGTTCATAAGAACTCCTTTAATGAAAGATTTTTGTTATATTAAAATAAATATAACAAACTCATTCTAAGTGGAAAAAGTAAATTATATTTTGTATAAGTGTTTTTTTTTTTTTGTAATGGGTAAAAAAGTAACGATAAAGAGATTCTAAAAATAGAATCTCTTTCAAGCTAAAACTGCAATCCAAGCTCTAGCATTCCTACAAGATTCTGTGCTTTTGGGTATGTAAAAGTGGAATTAAGATGAGATTTTGCAAGGTCATAATACTTTGCTTTAAGATTCATAAAATAGCTGATTTTAGGGTTAATCTTATAAGCAAAGCCTACTTGAGCTTTAAGTGCATAAGTATAGCCATCAACCCCTAAGCGAATCTCTGAATCTTGAGTGCGATTATAGTGATAAGCGTGAGGCACATAGTAGTATCCCAATGCGTATTCATAAGTGATTTGTTGCGTATTAACAAAGCCGTGCAAAATACCACCTATTTGATGCAAATCTGTCAATAAAGAGCTATCATTCATCTTTTCTCGTATTCTACCATAAGCATATTCAAGCTTAAGATAAAGCGGATATGTTTGTGTAGCGATATTGTAACCAACATTTAAAAAGCCCTCATACATTGACATATTCCCTGAAACATTTGTTTGATTTGAGCCTTTGCCAAAACCAATATCACCTCCACCTTCCACAATGAAATTTTGCGTTTCATTGAAACCTCTAGCTATTATATTGACATATCCACCTGCATTTTTAAAGCTATTTCCATTAATACCACTTGCATAATCACCATAAAACCCACCGATACCAACACGAAAAAGCTGTAAATCACTGGCATAAGTTATACTAAACATACAAAGTAAAATGGGTAGAAAAAATGCATATCTCATCTTTTTCTCCTTTTGATAAATATTGATTGTCAAAATCTATTTAAAAATCTTTTCCAAAAGGAAACTCTATCTTATTACATTCACCATTAAGGACACAATCTAACGCCCAAGTGCCAACACCAATACCAACACCCCATAAAAATATCCCCTCTCCCTTAGTCTCTTTCATCTCATTTTCACTTAGCACTGCTACATTAACATTTTGTGCATTTGTGCCAAAAAGAAGTTCAGAATCTGTTTTATTTAATGTGCTAGATTCTGCGATAAGAGAGCTTACACTCAAACTAGAAACCAAAGCCAATGAAACCAAAAACTTGTTCATAAGAACTCCTTTAATGAAAGATTTTTGTTATATTAAAATAAATATAACAAACTCATTCTAAGTGGAAAAAGTAAATTATATAGTTAATTTTTATTATAGTTAATGAGAATGGGTAAAAAGGTAACGAGAAAAAGCGTGAAAAATAGAATCTTAGAATCACTTTTTATATTCTTTCAAAGATTCTAAAACAAGGATTTAAATGCTCTTAATGCCCTATTATAAAGCTTTGTGAGCTTTTATTCATATCTTGTTTAAATCTAAAGCGATATATCCCATAGATAAAAAGGATAAGTGTTAAGCTAAGGAATAAGACATTCAATGTATAGAGAATCTTCGCAATGGATATAAAATTTAAATCATCATCATATAGATTCTGAGGTATCATTGTCATTGCCACATCAAAAAAGCATAGCCAAAGGTAAAATAAAGTCCAAGGCAAAGCAATAGTGAGCATAGCTAGAGCTTTTCTCTCCGCAAGGAATGATAAATACCAAAGATATGGACTAAAGAAAATCAAGCTCAGTATAGCAATGATCAAGTTACTGAATATATTTTCGTATTCAATCCAGCCAAACATAGAAAATAAGACAAGAATATTCCCCCCTATGATATGTTCTTCTAAAATGGTAAATAGCACCACAAGGACAAAAAGTGTCTTTGTCCTATCAAGAGATAATTTTAAAAAACCATACATCATAAGAATACCGGGGAATATCCATAACAAGAAAATAAAAACTTCTATAATTTCACTTGAATACCTTAAAAAAGGATATATACAAATTTGCAGTAGCTTAATGATTGCAGAGGCAATTAAAGCAATTTTAGCAGTTTTAAGATGTGAATCACACATCTAAGTGTTTTACATCTTTGGCGTGTTCTTGGATATAGGCTCGTCTTGGCTCTACTTCATCACCCATAAAAAGTGTGAAAATCTCATCAGTATCCGCATCATTATCAATTTTTACGCGTAAAAGTGTGCGGTTTGCGGGTGTCATCGTTGTCTCCCATAGCTGGTCTGGATTCATCTCGCCTAAGCCTTTGTAGCGTTGGATATAGGCATCTTTTTTCGCACTCTCTTCAATCTTTTCTAAAAACGCAATAAGCCCTTCGCCCTTTAAAAAGTCTAAATTCCTATCAGCGATTTTTTCATAGATAAATCGGGCTTCTTGGAAGAAATTATCCATAAACAAGCTATCATTTATCCCTATCTCCACAAGCCCCATTTTTGTTTGCACAAAAAGCGTGATTTGCTCTTCACTTGTGATTTTATTTAAAATATTGCATTCTTGTGATTGAAGATAAGATTCTATATTTTGGCTAAGCTCATCTAAAGAGAGATTATCTAAACGCTCATTTTCCACAAGATATCGCACCACATCAATCATAGGATAGCGTTTCTCAAGCTCTTTTAGGATAGAGCGATAATGCGAGATGAATTTAAGCACTTCTAAAAGCTCTTTATTGCCAATGCCCTCAAAGCTAAAATTCCCAATACCATTTTCTATGAGATACTCACTCAATGCCCTCTCATCTTTGAGATAAATCTCCGTCTTACCCTTTTTATAGCGATAGAGTGGTGGCTGGGCGATATAAATATGCCCATTTTCCACTAAAGGCTTCAAATAGCGGTAGAAAAATGTCATTAAAAGCGTTTGGATATGGCTACCATCTACATCGGCATCTGTCATAATGATGATTTTATGATAGCGGAGCTTTTCTATATTAAATTCATCTCCTATGCCACAACCAAAAGCAGTAATCATATTTTTAATTTCATCACTTTTTAGAATCTTATCAAGTCTAGATTTTTCCACATTGAGAATCTTCCCACGCAATGGCAAAATCGCTTGAAATGCTCTATCTCTCCCTTGTTTCGCACTACCACCAGCACTATCTCCCTCAACCAAATAAATCTCAGATTCTCTAGGATCTTTACTTTGGCAATCTGCTAGTTTGCCCGGCAATGTCCCTACAGAAAAGCTTTCTTTTTTGCGTGTAAGATCTCGTGCTTTTTTTGCTGCTTCTCGCCCACGAGCTGCCATAATGGCTTTTTGCATAATGATTCTAGCTTCAAGGGGATTTTCTTCAAAGAATTTAGCGAGTTTCTCATAAGTGAGCTTTTGCACAATAGGTTTAACAAACGCACTGCCTAGTTTGCCTTTTGTCTGTCCCTCAAATTGTGGGTCAATTACCTTTGTAGAGATAATCGCTACAAGTCCCTCACGCACATCATCGCCTGTAACTTTAGAATCTTTCTCTCGTGCGTTGGCGTTGGCTTCAATATAATTCATAATTGCACGGCTTAGTCCCGCCCTAAATCCTGCCTCGTGCGTTCCACCATCAGGCGTTCTAATATTATTAACAAAGCTCAAAACTTTCTCATCATAGCCCTCATTATAAGCAAGGGCAATCTCTACTTCAGTTTCCTGCTCTAAAGCTTCAAAACTAATGATTGAGGAAACAAGAGGCTTTTTATTCACATCTTGGATAAATTGTTTTAAACCGCCATCAAAATGATAAGATTCTTCTTGCCCCGTGCATTCATCTTTAAAATGAATAGTGATATTGTGATTAAGATATGCCATTTCTTTGAATCTGCGAGTAAGGATTTCAGCATCAAACTCTAGCACTTCCATCACTTCACCATCAGGGTAAAACTCTATAATCGTGCCGTGCTCTTTTGTATTACCGATAATTTCTAGCTCACTTTGTGGAATCCCTTTGGCAAATTCTTGGCGGTAGATATGTCCATTTTTCTTAATTGTCATAATAAGCTTTTTAGAGAGAGCATTGACAACAGATACACCTACCCCGTGCAAACCACCCGAGACTTTATAAGTATCTTGGTCAAACTTCCCTCCAGCGTGGAGCGTTGTAAGCACAAGTGTAGCTGCAGGGAGATTTTCAGTTGGGTGAATATCTACTGGAATCCCGCGTCCATTATCTTCAATAATGGCACTGCCTTCCATTGTGAGCGTAATATTGATTCTATCACAATGCCCTGCCATAGCTTCATCTACGGAGTTATCCACAACTTCATAAATCATATGATGCAAACCACCGGAGTTTGTATCGCCAATATACATTCCCGGGCGTTTTCGCACCGCTTCTAAGCCTTTTAAAACTTTAATATTACTTGCTTGATATTCTTTTTTTTCCATATATAAACTCCAAGAGAAGAAAATAAAAGCCTAGATTCTTATAGAATCGTAGGCATAATAACGGTAGAAAAATTTTCGTAAGCAACGATAAATGGGGTATTTGGCTCATTGATACAGAAAGTAAATTCATTCCCATCAATTTGTGAGAGAAAATCAAGGATATATTTAGAATTAATCCCTAAAGTTAAAGATTCTATGCCTGTTTGTGTTTCAATTTGTGTAGAAGCTTCACCGCTTTCTTCATTTAAAGATTCAAAAAGCACTTCATTAAGGCTAAATGTGATTTTAATATTATTTGCAAGGGATTTTACAAATTGCAAGGCATCAACAAATTTATCCTTTGGTAACACAATTTTATGTTTAAAATCTTTAGGAATGATTTTTTCATAATCAGGGAATTTTCCATTAATGAGCTTTGTATAGAAAGTGTATTCGTCATTTTTCAAAATAAGATGTGTGGGATTATGATAAATCTCAAGGGAATCTATAAAAAGTTTAGAAATCTCATTAATTGCCTTTTTAGGGATAATAAGAGAAAGAGCATTAACCGATTGAGATTTATATTCAATCACAGCTAAACGCCGCGTGTCTGTGGCAACAAAGTTAAAGCTATATTCTCTAATATCAAGTAAAGAGCCGTTAAGCTCGTATTTTGGGTTATTTGTATCAACAGCAGGATTAATTTTTTTAAGTGAAGTGAGGAATTTTTGAGCTTCTATATTGATTTGTGCGTTGTTGTCATATTCTGGGAATTTGGGAAACTCATCAGCGTTAAACATAGGAAGTTTAGTGCGTGAGCGTCCTTGTGAGATATGGAGTGTATCTTCTTTGACTTCAAGGCTTACATCGCCATCTTTTAAGCGTTTGATAATATCTAGAATCTGCTTCCCATTTGCCGTAGCATTGCCTTGAGCTTGAGAGGGGACATTGATGTAAGATTCAAGCCAAATCTCATAATCAGTAGCTTTAAGTATAAGCTTATCATCTTTGGCTTCAAAATAAATGTGAGATGTGATTTGCGACCTATCTCTCTTATCAAGGAAATTTTGGCAGTTTGTGAGTGTTGTTTCAAGCAAACTTTTTGGAAGTGAGATTTTCATAAATGTCCTTTAAGATATAAATTTGTAATAGGGGTAGTAGGAGAAGTGAAAAAGTGAAAAACTGCTTCTAAAACCGCCTAGAGCTTTGTTTGAATGTGTGAATAACGCATAAGGTTACATCACAAATTTTCACGCTGATTATAGCTAAAAATCCTTATTTTTGCATAATTTTTTGGCTTTTGGCTTGGATAAAGAGCGAGATTTTTATCCTGCGTAACTTAATATTACAAGCTTTTGTTATAATCTCGGGTTCAATTTAAGAGAGATTAAAGGGAAAAGTATGGATTTTAAAGTGAGCTTTGTAAGTGGTAGAATGCTTATAAAGCTTCAAGGGGCGTGTGATTATTCACTTGATAAAAAGCTTAGAGATTCTCTTTACAAACTTATTAGTGCAAATGAGAGAATCGCTCTTGATTTTTCACAGGTTACAAAGGTGGATTTTGTATTTTGTGCTTTCATTTATGGGCTTTTAGAGGGCAAAGACTATGAGATTTTAAACGCAGATACTCAAACTCAAGAAATTTTTCAAAGCATTGTTCAAGCCCTACCCAAAGAAGAATCCTTAGAGATTCAAAAATCATATTCCTTTTTAGTAGAATCTTTATTGTGTTTTGGAAGTTTTATCACAAGATTCTATCAAAGCACCCTTGATTTTTTAAATTTTTGCGGAATGTGCTTATTTTACTTTTTCCGCTCCTGTGTGAATTTAAGGCATTTTAAACTCGGCTCAATTATGTATCATATCAATGAATCAGGTTTTAAAGCTTTGCCTGTGGCATTGCTTACTTGCTTTATTGTGAGTTATGCTATTGCGTTACAAGGGGTATTACAGCTAGAAAAAATGGGCGCACCTTTAATGAGTGTGGAGATTGTCGCTAAGCTCTCTTTGCGTGAAATGGGACCTTTCATCTTAGCTATTGTGATAGCTGGGAGAAGCTCATCATCTTTTGCCGCTCAAATAGGTGTAATGAATCTTACTGAAGAAAATGACGCATTAAAAACGATGAATCTAAGCCTATTTGACTACATTATCTTGCCTAGAATCTTAGCTCTAGTCATCATTATGCCTTTACTTGTATTTTTGGCTGATGCGGTGAGCTTATTTGCGTGTTTTTTAGCGATTAATACTCAAACAGGATTAGATTTTGTGCAGTATTTGGAGCGATTTTATGAGTATGTGAGTATTGAAAATTTTTGGGTTGGCGTGATAAAGGCTCCATTTTTTGGTGCAGCAGTGGCATTAGTGGGGTGTTTTCGTGGGCTATATGTCAAGGGTGATACGGAATCTGTGGGATTGGAGACGACAAAAAGTGTGGTTAATGCCATTTTTTGGGTGATTTTGATAAATGCCATTTTTTCAGTGATTACTACAAGGTTAAATATATGAGTATTATTCGTGTTGAAGAGCTTTATACGCAGTATGGGCAGAATATTATTCACAATGGGATTAGTTTTAGTGTGAAAAGAGGTGAAATATTTGGAATCTTAGGTGGCAGTGGGAGTGGCAAAAGCACTTTGCTTAAAAATATGCTATTTTTGGAAAAGCCAAAGAGTGGCACAATTACATTTTTTGATGAAAATATTTGGGATATAGCAGAATCTAAACGCGATAGAATCTTAAATCGTTGCGGGGTGATGTTTCAGTTTGGGGCGTTATTTTCTTCTATGAATGTTTTGGATAATATTGGCTTTCTACTCACGCAAAAAAGTCATTATGATAATGCTACTATTGAGCGTTTATCAAGAATGTGGCTTGATTTAGTAGGGCTAGATTCTAAGGTGGCAAATAAATATCCCTATGAGCTATCTGGCGGAATGAAAAAGCGTGTAGCACTCGCTCGGGCATTGGCTTTAAGCCCTGATATTTTATTTTTAGATGAGCCTACAAGTGGGCTTGATTTGCAAAGTGCAGAGCGGTTTGATAGGCTTATTTTAAAGCTCAAGGAAATTTTAAAAATCACGATTGTAATGGTAACACACGATTTAGATTCTATAAAAGATAGCGTTGATAGGCTTATTTTGTTAGAGGATAAAAAGATAGTGTTTGAAGGGAGTTTAAACGAGCTTTACGCACAAAAGAAGCAAGGATTTAATCAAGCTAAAATATTTTCAGGCAAAAGAGGAGAGCGATTTTGGCAAGATTTTGATATGGAACATACACAATAGGTTATAGAGTAATAGGAGTAAAATATGGAAAGAAATGTGCGGTATGTGTGGATTGGAGCGGTATTTTTTATTATTTTGATACTTATGGTTTTATTTGTGTTGTGGCTTAATCGCTTTGAGCTAGATTCAGCAAAATATACGCGATATTATGCATATAGTGCTGATGAGGTGAGTGGAGTAGGCACAAATACGCCTATTCGCTATAAGGGCATAAGTGTTGGTAGGGTGCAGAGCGTGAGCTTTAAAGATATAAAAAGTGGGGTTATTGCTATTACTATGCTTATAGATTCTAAGCTTGAGATTAAGCAAAATGCTAAAGTCATCGTGGCTTCACAAGGATTAGCCGGGGCAAATTATCTTTCACTCATTCAGGGTGAAGGCGAGATATTACAAGCTGATGAAGATGGTAATAAAGTCATTATGCTTGATAAGGGAGGGCTAGATAAGATTCTAGGTAAGGCTGGGGAGATTAGTGAAGATATAACCGCCCTACTTGCTAATCTTAATCGCACTTTTAATGAAGAAAATCTTAATAATCTCACAGAGATGATAAAAGAGCTAAGAAGTAGCACAAGCTCCCTAGCAAGTCTTAGCGCACAAATGGATAGAAATATGAAAAATGGTGAATATAATGTGCGTGAGATTCTCACTCCTACGCTGTTGCAGTTGCAGGGGAGTTTGCAAGATATGAGCAGGTTTTTTAACACAGCCACGCGTTTTGTGGATAAGGTGGATAAAAATCCTTATGATAGCCTTTTTGGCAAACAAAATACAGAATCTAAGGGGAGCAAATGAGTAAAAAATATAAAATCTTCGTGCTGGGGATAGTGGCGATCTTTATATTTGGTGGTTGTGTAGATGTGAAAATCGCTTCACAGATTCCAAATGTAACATACTTAAGTTTGCAAAAGCTTCAATCTCAAGCAAGTGATGTGAGATGTCAAACAAATAAAGGCAAAATAAGCAAAGGTAAAATCGGGCTATTGCAAGTCAATGCCAATGCACCTTTTAATGATAATGCCATTATTTTATACAACGCACAAACACTTCAAATCACTCAACTTCAGCATAAAAAATGGATAAACTCTCCTAATCAAATGCTAGAATCTAATCTCCTACAAGCTTTAGAACAAAACTGCTTTCAAGTGGCAATCTCGCCCTTTGGCACACAAAAGCTAAGTAAGATTTTAAAAGTCTCTTTGCTTGATTTACAAGTGATAGAAGATAGCGGCAAATATAAGGCTCAAATAAGCGTATTTTATGAAGTGCTTAATGCTTCATCAGCACAAAGCACCAAAAGCGGTATTATCACGCAAGAAGTGGAGCTACAAAGCCTAGAAGATGAAAGCTTTGCCACAAACTTTGTAAAAGCAAATGAGCTTGTGATAGACAAGCTCTTAAAGCAACTCTAAAAGCTCTAAATAGAATCTAGCTTATAGATTCTATCTTTTGCCTATTAAAAAATAGAATCTTAATTATCTCCCACAACACACCAAAAAAGAGTAGGATAAAAAACACACTAAATCTAGGGAAAAATATAAAATCTGCCATTAAGCCCATAAAGCTTAGGGCAAATAAGACATTATACCGCCAAAATAGCCCCAACAGCACAAAGCTAAATGCAATGATAAAAAACACGGAGATTTCCATTACCCCCCAAAGGCTATAAGCATAACTATTTAGGGCTGTATGGAGATATTGCATACAAAATAAAATCATAGCACTAAAACAAAGCACAAGACAAAGCCTAAGATGAATAAAGCCTTGATATGTAGAATCTGCTCCTGTGTGCTTTGAGAGAAGGAACAAAAACAGCAAAACAAAAGACACAACAAAAAAGCCAAACAGAGAATCAAAGCTAAGTGTCGTGTAGGAAGGATTATGTGCAAACTCGCCAAAAAAGTGCAAATAATTAAAACTTTTAAAAAAGAGAATGCCCACATATATGCTAAATAATACAAGCAAGAGCAAGGCAAAATGCTCTATTTTGAGCCTTTGCAAACTTAAACTAAGAGAGAAGCCAAGTAACGCTATAACGCCCTTGACTAACGCAAAAAATGCAAATCCATTAAAGAATAAGCCTAGAAAGATTAGCCCACTGATACTTCCGCATATCCATAGCTTAGAAAATAGCCTTATCAACTTCCCAAAGAAGCTTTCACTCTCGCTAAAAAATCTCACGCAATAAAAGCCAATCATCGCAAAAATATAAAATGCAATAGCATTAAAAATAACACTATCTAAAATCATATACCCATCATCAAAAAAATAGCCACTCACTATATGATTATATATCCATATTATGCCAAGAACCCCCACAAACGCCTTTTGCCTTATATGCCATATTAAAAGCGGCAAAAAGCAGAGCATAGCGGGTATAATCGTTGCCTCTTTTTCAATATCTGCAAAGCGATATGGATATACGCTTAAAGCTGTAATCAAATATGTCAAAACACCATATGCGGCTATAAAGAGCCAGATTTTCATATATGTCCCACTATATTGCCATAGTCCCAAAAGCACAAGCCCCATTCCACCATAAAATATATAAAGAAAAGAAACAGAATCTTCATAGGTGATAAACTTTATTATAGGACTAAAGCCTATAAGCAAAAACCCCGCACTTATAAGCCCAATGCTTAAAAGCATTGTTTTACAATCTAGGCTAAATTGCCTTATATCTAAAACTTTTGTGAGATTTGGCAAAAGGATAATGCTATAAAATAAGCCTATAAAAGCACCAACCACA
The DNA here is from genome assembly GCA_963559865.1 of uncultured Helicobacter sp. Classification (GTDB taxonomy): domain Bacteria; phylum Campylobacterota; class Campylobacteria; order Campylobacterales; family Helicobacteraceae; genus Helicobacter_C. The sequence continues at coordinate 67,813 of CAUWMC010000007.1, read as the reverse complement.
GCAAGCAAAGCCATAAGAAATTCTATTTCATACTCTGTATTTTCAAGCATTATCCACATATACACCATAAGGATTGTAAGAATCACAAGAGAGATGTAAAAATATTTTGGCGTAATAAAGCGGATAAAAAAGTGTGAAAAGTAAGAGGGCTTAGAATCTGCCAAGTTAGAATCTGTGGAATGAGCAGATTCTTCTATCAATTCCTTATGCAAAGTCTTTAGCCTTTTAGCTGTGATTCTTACATTCAGTGCAAAAAGCACAAAGCCACCTATAAGGACTATAATCGCCGTTATGATAACAATACCATTGACAATGTTAGAATCTATAAAGCCAAGAAAGCCAAGCAATGGCAATATCGCCCCTAAGCCCCCGCCTAAAAACGCCACCAAAATGACTTGTGCAAAAATCACCCGCCAATATCTTTCACTCTCCATAAGGCTAAGGCTTTTAGATCTTATTAGTTCATCTAGCTCAAATCTTAGCTCTCTAAAAAGCATTGCTAAAGCCACAAAGGGTGAAAGGATACATTGTCTCAAAGCCGACATCAAATCTCCTTAGAAAATGTGAAATGTAGAGCGTGGATTATACATTAAGTTTTTAAAATCTAGCGTTCAAATCACTTTGCTTTATGAAAAATAAAAATAGAATCTAATTTCACTAAAAAGCCAACACCAAAGCTAGATTCTAATGCGTGGGATTTTGTGCTATGCAGTCTTTGAAAATAAACTTATGCTCCTCTGGCAAAGATTCAAATATCGCTAAAGCCAAAGCACGAATCTCCCAAAGGGCAGACTTTGAGCTTCTAAGGGATAGGAAGTTTTGCAAACTTCTAGCATTGATAGAAAAGCTAAGCTCCGTGCGGTAAGATTCTGGCATAGCAAATTTGGCAATGTCGTTGCTGATATTTTCACCTAGAATCTGGCGTAAATTTTCTAGGGCGTGAATGGAGGCGTGATTGACTTTTTCATTACTTGTGAAAACGACAAACCTTCCCGCTCTTTGTGTATTTGTCTCATCAATAGGCAAAAAGCTAGGCTCATCTTTTAGCTCTTTTAGCGTATAGCGGGAGCTTTTCACGCTAAAACTTGCCATACGATGCCGTGCAAGCTCCTGCAGACACGCCCTTGAAATGCCCTTGATATAAAAATTATAAAATAAATGTTCCAAAGTGCTTGCGTGTTTAAATTTGTTTCCCACTCTATCAATGAGTTCTCTATCTTTCTCTCCCCCACAATCGCCCTTATCAAAGCTCTGCCAACAAGTGCGAATGGCATTGCTGCAAATATGTAATGGGGTGTAGTGTAAAAGTGTGATGTCAATCTTACAAGGGGCGTGTTCTACCATATTGCTCTCCTAGATTATTTGGATTAAACTTGTGCTAGAATCTTAACGCATTTTTGATTACACAAATACAACACAAAAAGTAAAACACAAAGGCAAAAAATGATTTGGCTTGATATTATTGACCCAAAATATGTGCTGTTTTTTAAGCCCATTTTACCTAAGCTCAAGGCTTTAGATTCTGTGATTGTTACCACGCGTGAGAGTAAGGACTATGATGAGTGCTTGAGACTTTTAGAGCTTTTTAACATAGAGCATTATTGCGTTGGTGGCTATGGCGGGGCTAGTAAGCTAGGCAAATTTGAAGCAAGAATCAATCGGCAAAAGGGCTTTTTAGAGCTATTTGCAAGGCTTAATGCAATGCCAAAGATTTTTATTACTGGAGCTAGTGTTGATGGCGTGCAGTGTGCCTATGGGCTAGGGATACCGGTGGTGCATTTTGCCGATACGCCGGTGGCTGATGAAAAGTTTTGCTTAGAATCTGTAACGATTTTATCCCGCTTAACGCTTCCGCTTTCCCATCTTGTATTCCGCCCTTTTGTCGTGCCTGAGATTTGCTATACAAGCTTGGGGCTAGATTCTACTCAAGTGGTGGAATATGGCTTTATTGATGTGGCGTTATGGCTCGATTCTATTCCTTTGCATTATGAGCTAGAATCGCCGCAGAGGAGGGCATTTTGCGAGAATCTAGGGCTAGATTCTGCTTTGCCTATTATTTTGGTGCGTGAAGAGGAGTATAAGGCACATTATGTCAAGCACAAGTTGCCAATTATTTATGAGAGCTTTGCCCTTTTGGCTCAAAAGATTAAAGCCAATGTGCTGTGTATGCCCCGCTATGGTAAAGATGAGCTAGAATCTTGCCTTGCAGAGCTTCCACAAGATGCAAAAAGTCGCTTTAAGATTTTGCACCATAAGCTAGAGCCAAAGGATTTTTATCCCTTTATTGATGTGCTTTTGGGTGGGGGTGGGACGATGAATCTAGAGGCGTGCTATCTTGGCATACCTGTGATTTCCACTCGCTCACTTTTGCTTTTTCACGATAGATTTTTGCTTGATAATGCTTTGATGAAACACGCTAAAAGTGCTGCTGAAGCGGTGGAGGGCATTGCAGAGATTCTATCCAAACCGCGTTTATACAAAAGACAAGATTCTCTTTTTGCTAAAAATGGCATAGATATAGATATGTTTATCTCGCATATCAAGGCGTTGTTGTAGTGGTAAGAGAATCCTAAGCCCCAAAAGCATACGCACTCATATCCCACATAGGCACAAAAATCCCCAACGCTAAAAATAGCAGCAAAATCCCCATAGCAAGGCTAAGGCTTGGCTCTATGAGGGAGATGAGTGTATCGGTTTTTTCTTCCGTGATTTCTTCAAAATGTTGGGAGCATACTTCAAGCATTTGAGCTAGATTCCCACTTTGTTCCCCCGCACTAATAAGGGCTAGAGCAATATCATCAAGCAGATTTTGCTCTTTTAAGCTGACTGATAAGGGTTTGCCATTTTTAAGGGATTCTAGCACGGATTCATATTTTGCCTTCAAAGCGAGATTACTTATTTCTTTGCTTAAAGATAGGGCTAGATCCATAGGCGTGGCGGATTTGAGCTGTAAGGCGAGTGAAAAAGTGTATTGATAATAAAAATGTGCTTTTATAATTGCCCCAATAAGCGGGAGATTTAAAGCATAGGCGTGAATGTGAGCTTTAAACCCAAGAGAGTTTTTATATACATACCAAGTTAAGCTCCCAATCCCAAGCAAAAGCCCTAATACAATAAGCCCAAAATCTGTGAAAAACCGCTCAATAACAAGTAGAATCCGCGTATAAATGGGCAGCTCTATGTGCATAGAGGCAAATATCTCTAAAAATTGTGGTAACACAAAAGCCACAAGCACACCAAATGCAGTAATAATGCTTATCAGCACAAGGGTAGGATAAAAAAGAGCGCGTTTTATTTTATTTTTGTTTTTATGCTCTTTTGTGAGATGAGTGCTTAGCATATTAAAAATCTCTTTTAGCTCCCCGCTTTTTTCCCCAATGCTTATCATTTGATAGCTTATATCGCCAAAAACTTTTGCATATTTTTTGAATCCAAAAGAGAGATTTTGCCCTAACTGCAAGTGGTAGGCTATATCTTGTAAAATCTCTTTTAGCCTTGCATTTTTAGTGTTTGTCGCACATAGCTGTATGATGTGTAAAAGCGGTAGATGAGATTGCAGCATAGTAGCAATTTGCAAAAAGAGCATACTTATATCTTTTGTAGAGATGTGCTTTTGGAATATGGAAAAAGGTGGAGTGGAGAGTGGATTTGGCTCTTGTGGGGAAGAATCTTTGGGATAAAAAGTTGAAAAGCCCTTTGTCTCTTTCATAGCCGACACACTCTATAAATTTCTTCAAAGGAGGTTTGACCTTGAGCTAAAAGCTTTATGCCTGCTTCAAACATACTTTCAAACCCACCTTTTTGAAGCTCTTTTGTGATGATTTCTTTATCTTGTGGGGATTGAATATAGTGTTGCAAGAGGCTAGAGTTTTCTAGGCACTCTGCGATGAGCAATCGCCCATTATAGCCCTGCATATAGCAATGCTGACAAGCACTAGATGTGTAGAATCTAGCGTTTTTGTATGGCTCTAAAATATGTGTTTCAAGCTTAAAAGATTCAAACTTTTCACATATTTGCTGGAATGATAGTGGAATCTTACAATAAGGGCAAAGCCTCCGCACAAGCCTTTGGGAGATAAGCAGCCGCAAAGTAGAGCTTAAAAGATAATCCTTTGCTCCCATATCAAGCAATCGCTCAATCACGCTTAGAGAGTCATTGGCGTGAATGGTAGATAGCACCAAATGTCCGGTTAAAGACGCACGCAGGGCAATATCAAGGCTATTTTCATCGCGTATCTCACCAATCATCAAAATATCCGGATCGTGTCGCAACAAGGCTTTTAACGCATTTGAAAAGCCAAAATGGTGTTTGTCATTCACAAGCACTTGCGTTGTGTTGTGTATGCGGTATTCTATGGGGTCTTCAAGCGTGATGATTTTTTTGCTAGGGGATTTTATAGATTCTAAAATCGCATAAAGAGTGGTTGATTTTCCGCTGCCTGTGGGACCTGATAGGAGAATTAGTCCGCTTGGGGAGTTGGCAAAATGCGTGATGAGTTGCAATGGTAACTTGTGGAATCCTAGCTCTTGAAGTGTGGCGATTTTTGCATTTTTATGCAGGATTCTAAGCACGAGCGATTCTCCGCTAAAAGTGGGCAAAACAGAAAGCCGAAAGTCAAAAGCTTTGCTGTCAAAAACTCGGCTAAAGCGTCCATCTTGGGCTTGTCGTTTTTGGTTTATATCAAGTTTGCACTCAAGCTTTAAACACGCACTCAAAGATTCAAATACCGCTTCTTGTAGCCTTAAAATCTCTCGCAACATACCATCTACGCGGATTCTAACGCAGTGAATAGAATCTTGAGATTCAAAATGTATATCACTCGCCCTATGCTTAATACAAAGCTCCAAAATATAATCAAGCAATGCTATGGCTGCCCTTTCATCGTCATTATGCTGATTTTGGCTTTGCAGGAGAAAAAGTAGATTGTCTTGAAGTTTTTTAAAGGCTTGAAAGTCTGTAATGGATTCTAGCTGTGCTTCAAAGCTTTCATTTGAGGCGAGAAAAAACTCCAAATGCCTATGGGGAAAAAGTGAATTGATGTGATTTGTAATCAGCCCAAGCGGTGCATTTTCACAAGAGAGTGCGATGGAAATGTGAGAGTCTTGCAAGTCAAAAATAAGGCATTTGTGCTTTGTTATAAATTTAGAATCTAGTGCGAGTAGGCAGGATTGGCTTAGCGTAATGGTGTGGAGATTGATAGATTCAAATGTGGCGGGATTCATATATGGGCTTTGTGTGGAGGTATGGGACTATCTGTCTTGTAGGCTAAGGGCTGTGAAAGTGCGGAGTCTTGCTTGTTGGGTTGAGATTCTAATGGGGCTTCTAGGCTTTGTGTAGAATCTTGCTTATTTTGGGGAGTGGAATTTGTGTCAGTATCTATTGTGGAATCTTGCGGGGCAGAATCTTTTGTAGTATCTTTTGAATCTTGTGGTTTAAAATCAGATTCCTTTGTAAAGTTAATAATCTCATTAATGTGCTTATCTTCTCCCTCTTTGTTTTGCTCGTGTGCTTTCACATCTAATCGCACAATATGCGGGGATATGATAATCACCATTTCTTGGGTTTCTTTGATGTTTTTCTTATAGCTAAAGAGATATTTTATAAGCGGTATATCGCCTAAAATGGGGAGTTTGCGTAGAATCTGCCCTTCAGTTTTATCTATCAATCCACCAAGGACTATTTTTTCCCCATCTTTGACCTGCACGAGAGAGGAGAGCTGTTTTGTGGAGAGGTTTGGCGGGGATTCTAGGGCGGTGGTTTGATTTTCAATAGATATGTCTTTGGTTTTGGTGATTGAGGGGTTGATTTTTAAAATGATTTTGTCATTTTTCACACTTGGCGTTACATCAAGTAAGATTCCAGCAAAGACAGAAGGGAAGGCTTGAGAAAGGTTTTGAATAGAAGTGCCTTGCGTGGTGGTTTGATAAGTAGTGTTTTGAAAGTAGCGAAGCACACTGCCAACGGAGATAATGGCAGGTTGGTTATTAAGCGTCAAAACTTTTGGATTAGAAACAGACTGCACCTTGCCATAAGTTTGTAAAAACTCAACAATGCGGTTAATGCTCACTCCTTGTGAAAAAATGCTAATAGCAAAATCGCCATTATTCACGCCTGTAAGGGCATTGTTAGAGCCTTCCGCATTTGGCGGGAGCGTTAAGAGATTGCCAAGTTTGTAAAACTCATTCCAATCTATGCCATAGGTTTGGTTATTGCTGTGTTGGATATTAAAAATATACACATCAATCAGCACTTGTTTTTGAATCTTATTATTAAGCGTGGCGAGATAGGATTCTACGCGGCGGATTTGCTTTGGCGTAGCGGTAATGGTAAGTAGCCCCGCGGCTTTATTGATGATGATGTCTTTTTTGCCTTTAAGCTCCTCTTTTTTGGGCTGATAGCTATCGCCCGGAGCGTAGGCTACCCCGGCGATTTCATTTTGTAATTCGCCCCAAAAGTCAATCTCATCAATGCTATAAATTTTCGTCCCACTTTTGCCCATAGTTTGTGTATTTGATGTGGCTTTGTTCATCGCCATTTTGTGAGCTTGAGATTCTATCTCAAAGTTTGAAAAGCCAAGCGGTGCGTTTGTGTGGGTGCTATAAGGGGAGAGGGTTTGATTATCCTGTGAAAAGACAATGTCGGTATTGCTTGAGCCAACGCGTGTTGTAGCAATGTAGCTAATCTCAAAAGTTTTTGTGAGCAAAAAGCCAATTTGCAAGGTGTCTTTTTGCAAAGTGTAGTGAAAGTCATTGCTTTTTAATAGGCTATCTAGGACTTGGGGCAGGGGTTTATTGTTGATATGAATGGAAGTTTTCTTGCTATCAAGCATAGATTGTGTTTGCTCTTGGAGATAGATGACATTAAGATGACAGATTGAGGCGATTTCCTCTATGATTTTGCTTAGGGCAACATTGCTTCCGGAGTGGATATTAATGGGGGTATTACAAGCTAGGCTAGTTTGTAAAAATAAAAACAATATCCCACATATCCGCACAAATACAGGGATTTGGTAAGGTTTTGATTGTTTCATATTCCCCCATTTTTTGAATCTAGATTCTTAAATCTTAAGGCATTCTTTGATTTTACAATTTTACGCGGGATTGTAAATAATAGCTCGTTGTTTTTAAGCCTTTTATGTGGAATCTTGTAACTTTTTATGCTTGTGATTTTTGACTATGAAAGGTAGTTTTACTGCTCTAGTGTGCCATTTAATGATAGGGCAAAGCGGCTGCTTGATTTTTGCAGGATAATGGCTTGAGGGTGCAAAGCGATGATAGTGTAGCCCTCCACCACATCTCCAAGCTTGTGCCACTCTTGGTTTAATAGCACTTTGTTATTGACAATGGCTTTAAGTTGTAGATTCTGCCCTGAATCATTGTGTTTGAATGGGTTTGTTAGGGCTTGGAGCGATTCTTGTATGTTGTGTTTGGCAAATGTGCTATAAGGGGATTCTATGGCGTGGCTTAGAGCAAAAATAATCAAAATAAAAGTATATTTTTTCACATCATTCCTTTGGGCTTTGCTTTTGCAGTTGGGGTTGGCGAATATCCATAACAAGCATATAAAAATGGATTTGATTATTTTCTTGTAGAGTGAGCTGTAAAGATTCTAGGCTTAAAAAGTGATGAGATTCTAAGAAAGAAAGTAAGTTTAGAATCTGCCAAAACTCCCCGCTACCCTCTATATCTAGGGCATTAAGTGTTGGGTGTGGGTGAAAGGCATTTAGGGTGAGATTTTCATTTTTAGCAAAAGTGATGAGATGAGGGATAAGGACAAAGGGATTTAAAAGTGGCTCTTGCGTGGCTGTATGATTTAGCATCTCTTGCAATGTGGTGATTTGCTCTTGCAAAATTTTGGCTTCATCAGTCTGCTTTTGCTGTTGCTCTTTAAGAGAGTGCATAGAATCTGTAGAAAGGGCAAACTCCGCAAGGCTGTGGCTGTGGATTTGTAAAAGGGTGCTTTGGGTTTGCAAAAGTGGTAGATAAATAAACTCCATCACAACAAACACACAAAGCACAATCACTGCAACAAGCAGCAGAATCTTTTCACGCTTTGTTTTTGTGGAAAGAAAGCGTGTGATAAGGGCTTGGATTTTAGAGGACATTTTGCACCACGATGATGTGTGAGGTGTGTTGCTCGTGTGTGCTAGATTCTATGGAATCTAAACTCTGTTGCAAAAAGGCGTATTGTGTGTTGGAATTGAGCTTTGCTAAAAAGGCTGAAGTGCCAAGTTTTGAGCTACTCTTAAGCCTTAGTGTGGCGATAAAATGGCTTTGAGCAAAAGCAAAACTCACAGATTCTAGCTGAATATCATTTGTGGCACATTGTGAAAATATGCTCTCCATAAAAGCGTAGCGTTTGGGATAGTCTCTCTGCCAAGATTCTAGCTCTTGCAAGGTGTGTGAAAGTGCTGTGTGTCTAAGCGTTAGGGTGTGAATATCTTGGGCTTGTGAGAATGAATCAGGTGGGGCAAAAAGCATTTCATTTTGTGTGTTTAGGGCTGTAATTTGGCTTTGCAAATGGTGGTTGTAAAATTTAAGCGCAATGGGAATAATGAAGACAAAAAGAGCAATGCACACAAGCAAAAGTGGGAAGAATCTCGCATAGGTGGAAGGCTGTGGCGTAAAATTTGGCAAATGTGATTTGTGGCTTGATTGTAAATTTGCTTTATGCTTGAGCGCATACTCAAAGCCAAGATAGGCTCTTAGGGTGTAAAAGTCAAGATTCTTGCTCTGTTCTGTGATGTGGCTAAGGGGGAGTAGGGTGGGGAGAGATTGTGCGGTGTTGGTGGCATTGTAGGTAAGTAATGAATCGAGTAAAGATTGTTCATCGGTAAAATAATAAAGTGTGTCAAAGTCCTTATGATAGGCTTCTTGCAGATAGGCAATAAGCGAGATGAGATTTTCATATAGATGTGTATTTGAATCTATGCTAGAAAGCGTTTCTATTTTAAGGGCTTCTTTAAAGGTGGTATTTTCAAAATAGCACAAATAAGGTGGGATAAGCACGATAAAATCATTATAGCAAGGCAGTGCAAGGGGCAAAAATATATCGCTTGTAATAATGCGTGATTTGAGATTTTTATCTTTAGCGTAAAAAAAGCTCTCATACACGCATTTTTGTTCGTCAAATAAATGTTCGCGTTCGCAAAAATAATGCGTATAAGATTCATCTAGCAAGGTAAGAATGCCTTTTTGCCTTGCTTTTGTATAAAGCAAAGTGGGAATCTTGCTGGAGTCTTTTTTGTCTATCTCAATAGAGCTGTGAAGAAGGGCATTTGGCTCAAGTGAGATAATATCAAAGCAGCGTTTTTTATAGTGGTCTAGCTGAGTAATGGTATTATTGGCTAGAGCATAAGTGGCTTTGGTATCTAAAAAATAAAGCGTTTTCATCGTGCTGATTTGAGGCCAGATTCTAAGCCCACGCGTTGGGAATGTGTAATGGCAATGGCGAGTGCATCGGTAATATCAAGCGGCTTTATTTCACCTTTGATGCCTAGGATTTTTTTTACCATAAAGGCAACTTGTGCTTTGTCTGCCTTGCCATTGCCTGTGAGAGCTTTTTTGACTTGTAGGGGTGTGTATTCGGCAAAATTACCAATCTCTTGAAGGATTTTTAGGCTTAATGCCCCGCGGAATTGTGCGAGTTTAATCACACTTTTAGGATTGTAGGCAAAAAATATATCCTCAATAGCCACCTCATCAATGTGAAACTGCTTTAGCACTAAGTCAATGCCTTCCACAAACTCTACAATTTGCTCCTGCAAGGTTCGTTCTTTGATTTTAATAATCCCAGCCTCCACAAGTCTTAATCTTTGTGGTTGAAGCCTAAGATTCTGTGCTTGTCTCATTGGTGGGTGTGTGGTGGGAGTATTTTGTGTGAGATGTGGCACATCAATAATAGCATAGCCACAATTCCTACTGCCGGGATCTATACCTAAAATATACACGATTTAATCCAAATTAAAAGATTTTTTCATTATGATTTCACTTCCACTTTTTAAGGCAACAACCTTAAAAGATTTCTTGACTTTTCACATTTTATTCACATCGTGGAATCAAAGATTATGCATCTCACTTTAGGAAATAAATTGCATTTGGATAATATATTAAAAAAACTTAAAAATAAGCTATCGGATTTAGAATACAGCTCTTATATCTCCCTTATGGAATATGATGAAAGTGCCTCAAGGACGGACTTAGAGGTTTTTTATGTGCCTAATATATTTGTAGCAAATTGGATAAAAAGTAACTATTTAGAATCTATCGCCGATGCGTTTATGGAGGAAAATCCCAACGGAATCCGCCCAGAAATTCACATAAAAGTTAAAGAAAAAAAGCAGAATGTGAAAAGTTTAAACTTCAATAAAATACAAACTCATTTTCAACAAAATTTACTTTCTTTGAATCCATTTTATACTTTTGAAAAATTTGTCGTTGGCAAGTCAAATGAACACGCCTATACGATTGCAAAAGTTGTCGCTAGGCAACAGGCTCTAGCTTATAATCCTGTCTTGTTTTATGGAAAATCTGGGCTTGGCAAGACGCATTTGCTCCACGCTGTGGGGAATGTTGTCAAAGAGCAGAATAAAAATGTGCTTTATACGACTGCTGAAGAGCTATTGAATGATTTTATTGATAGGTTGAGGCGAGGCACAATGGATAGCTTCCGTGAGAAATATCGTAAATGTGATTATCTCCTTATTGATGATGTGCAGTTTCTTGGCGGTAGAGAAGGGGTGCAAGAAGAGGTGCTTAATACCTTTAATGCTCTATACAGCACACAAAAACAGATTATTATGACAAGTGATAAGCCACCAAAGGAAATTAAAGGGCTAGAAGATAGGTTGCGGTCGCGTTTTGAGGGTGGTGTTATGGCGGAGATTACAAATCCAGAGCTTGAGACAAAAATCTCTATTATTGAGCTGAAGTGCCAAATTAATCGTATTAATTTTGATAAAGAAGTGATTGAATATATTGCTTCAAATATTTACGGCAATATCCGCCAGATTGAAGGGATTCTCTCTACTATAAATACGCATATGAATCTATCTCCTGAAGCAAATGCCTTGAAGGTGGTTAAGAATGTATTGAAAAACTATCAAAACGAACGCTTAGAGGGCATTACGCTTGAAAATATTATCAAGTTTGTTGGCAAAGAGCTTAACATCAAGCCAAGCGAGATTGTAGGTAAAGGGCGAAGTCGTAAAGTGGCATTTGCACGCAGGGTGGTGATGTATTTGGCTCGGGCTTTGACGATTAATTCTATGCCAATGATTGCAAAAGAACTCAATATGAAAGACCACAGCTCTGTGAGTAAGGCACTTGCCACTATTGAAGATGAGATAGCCACAGATTCAGCTATAAAAGGCTTGGTTGAGGAGCTTAAGAGCAAGATTCAGCAAACTATGGATAATGCTTAGTGTGTTAAGTTTGGGCGAGGCTTAGTTTTATTTAGCTTTAAGTGAGCGGGCTATTTGTGAGAGGTTATCATAGATAGTGTAGTCTTTGGCCATATAAAGCTTTGGAGCATACACATTATGTCAAGTGAAACAAAAGATAAAACAAGCCTAACAGATTCTGTCGTATTCCAAACTGCCCTTTTTGCCACCGCCTCAATGACCGTGCTAGGTGGCACGATTATCGCACCTTCTATCCCGCATTTTGAAGAGCAATTTAGCCATATTCCGCATATTGATATGCTCTCTCGCCTTGTGCTGACGCTTCCGGCGTTGTTTATTATGATTTTCGCACCTTTGAGTGGATTTTTGCTAGATAGGTATGGGCGGCTGCGGTTTTTGTATCCGGCGATATTTGTATGGAGTGTGAGTGGGGCAAGTGAATTCTTTTTAGAATCTAGTATTTATCTTATTCTTATCTCAAGGGCTATTTTTGGTATAGCAACAGCTTTTGTGATGACTTCTGTGAGTGCGTTGGTGGGGGATTATTATCAAGGAGCAAGGCGAGAGAGAGCTTTGGGACTGCAGGGCTTTTTTATGGCAGGGGGTGGAGCTGTATTTTTGGTGCTAGGAGGAGTGCTAAGCGATGTGGATTGGCGGTATCCTTTTTTGGTCTATACTTCTGGTTTTCTTATTTTGCTCCTAGCAGTTTTTGTGCTTTTTGAGCCAAAACGCAATGTGTCTGCTCCTATCAGCAAGAATGAGGCAAAGTTTAATTTTTTTAGATTCTTACCCATTTATCTTTTTTCATTTTATGCGATGAGTATGTTTTATGTAATGCCCACACAAATACCGCATTTTATTACACATAATCTCAATAAGAGCGGGAATCTTATCGGCGTGAGTTTGGCGGTAAGCTCACTTTGCACGGCTTTCCTTTCACTTTTTTATGCACGGCTGCGTTCAAGATTTAGTGTCTTTATGTTGTATTTTATCTCGCTTGGTAGCATTGGGGGCGGATTCTTGCTCATAGGCATTGTGCAAAGCTATGCAATTTTACTTTTTGCGTTAGTGCTTATTGGCTCTGGGCTTGGTATTATTCTTGTAAATAATAGTTCTTGGCTTTTGAGTGTGGCACAGGAGCGTGAAAGGGCTAGGGCGGCAGGATTTTTATCTGCAAGTGTATTTATGGGGCAGTTTTGCTCTCCTTTTATCACACAGCCCCTTGTGCGATATGGTGGCATACCTTTTATGCTGAATCTTAATGGCATTATCTTGCTCTTAAGTGCGTGTATTTTTCTTGTTTGGGATTATAGAAAGCGTCATTGATTGCTGGGATTATTTAAAAACGCTCTAGCCTCTTGTATCACTTGTGAATCTTGGCTTAAATCAATAAATTCAAATTCATTCCCACTTTGTCTTGTGCCGCTGAGTAAATCCCCACTGCTGCGGTATTGTAAATCAAGCTCGGCAATGTCAAATCCGCTTAGAGTTTGAGCAAAGGCTTGAAGTCTTGGGTTATCGCTCTTATGTGTATAGAGATAGCAATACCCTTTAAGCCCATTACGACTGACACGACCTCTAAGCTGATGGAGCGTGGCTAATCCTAATCGCTCGGGGGCAACGATTACAATAGTTGAAACTTTTGGCAGGGAGATGCCTACTTCAATAAGCGTGGTAGCAAGAAGCAGTGAGCCTTTGAGGGCAAATTCATCAATGACATCTTGCTTGTTTTTATCCTTGCCCGAAGTGCAATACACGCCTTGAAAATGTCGCTGCCAAAAGCCCTGTCCTTCAGTGAGTGAGAGATAATCAAGAGCTTGGCTTTCTTCTACAAGCGGATAGACGATAATGGCTTGATTGCCCTTGCTCACTTCGCTTTTTAAATGCGATAAAAGTGCTTTGAATCCGCTCTTATCAATGATGTGTGTTGTAATATCTTTTTTAAATGGCAAGTCTTTAATCACACTTAGATTAATAAATTGAGAGTTAATCATCGCTAGGGTTCTGGGTATGGGCGTGGCGGAGAATTGTAAAGTATGCGGACGCGTTTTATTTGTAGATTCAAGGGGCATTTTAGAATCTAACTTGTTTGTATCTGCCATAGAATCTGCTAATGTATTTTGTGGGCTAAAGTCAAAAAGATTAGGTGTAGAATCTGGGCTTTCTTGCCCTATTTTTTCTAAAATATGTCGCTCTTTGGTGCCAAAGCGGTGCTGCTCATCACTCATCACAAGGGCTAGATTTTCTAGTCTAAAATCTCTATAAAGCAAAGCCTGTGTGCCGATGATAAAGTGGGCTTCTTGTGCTTCTTTGGAGATTGTGGGAGTTTTTGAGGTGATTAAGTGGATTTTCACAAAAGGTGGCAATAAACGCTTGGCTTCTTCATAAAGTTGGGTTGCTAGAATAGTCGTTGGTGCCATAAGCACACTTGTTTGTGGATAAGCACACATCACTGCACTAAAAATGACAACACTCTTTCCACAGCCCACATCGCCCATAATCAACCGCCTTGAAGCAATGGGAGATTGCAAATCTTGGCGAATATCTTGAATGGCATTTTGCTGCCCTTGCGTGAGTGTGAAAGGCAGGGAGTGTAGGAATGAATCTATATCATTATTGCAGATAAAACGAGCGGGAAATTGAATCTTTTTGCGAGAGAGCAAGGATAGATGGCGATAGATTTCCACAAATTTTAACGCATATAAATGCGTGTTTGAAAAGCCATTAGCATTGTGGCTAGTAACAAAGTTAGCATCTGGGTGAAAAATCTCATAAATACTTTGTGCGATATGCTTGGGCAGGAAAGCGAGATGTTCTAAGGTGATAAGCTCTTGTGCGAGTTGGCATAGGGTTTGATTTTTAAGTAATGTGGTTTTGAAGTGGGGTGTTATGGTGTTGATTTGTGTAATGATTTTTGGCTGGATAAGGCTAAGTCTGCCTTGATATAATTCTAGCTTTCCCATAACATAAAGTTCAGAATCTAGCCCAAAAGTTTTTTTGTGAAATGCTTTTGGGTGGAAGATAAAGAGTTCAATATCTTTGTCAAAATCACACAACCAAGCGTGAATGCGTAGCCTAGCGTTTTTGCCAAAGCCAAGTGAGTTGAGAGCGTGAATCTTGACGCGTAGCACAGCATTTGTATGTGGGGTTAGAGTTGTGCTAGGGGTGGTGTTTGTATAGGATTTTGGTAGATAGTGGATAATAAAATCAATAATATCGCTCACCTTGAGCTTTTGAAGCTGGGCGAGGGTTGTTTTATTAAGCTGGGGGAAGCTAAACATTTAGACAAGGTCTTTGGAGCTAAATCTTGCCATATCAAGCACACGATTGGCATATCCCCATTCATTATCGCACCACGCCATAATACGAGCCATTTTGCCATTAAGCACATAGCTCAAATCCGGCACAAATACAACGCTGTGAGGATTGCCTATAAAATCACTACTCACACCCTGCTTATAATCAATATCAATAATGCCCCGCATTGAATCTTGTGCGGCTTGGATAATGCTTTGATGAAGATTCTGCGTGGTGATGTTGCAAGAGAGTATGAGGCTTATATCAAGCAGCAAAACATTAGGCACAGGCACACGCACACTATGCCCAGCGATTTTACCTTGCAAATGTGGCAAAAGGCGGATAAGCGTATCACTTGCCCCCGTACTTGTTGGAATGATATTTTGTGCCGCGGCACGAGAGCGTCTTTTGTCATTTGGATATACGCTATCTAGCAGGGATTGCTCGTTTGTATAGCTATGCGTGATACAAAAGCTCATTAGCTCTATGCCAAAATCTTGATCAAGAATCTTGCAAAGTGGGGCGAGGGCATTAGCCGTGCAAGAGGCATTTGAGAAGATAGATTCACCTTTGTATTGCGTGTGATTGACGCCTAGGGCAAAGGTTGGCATATCATCGGTGGGAGAGGCACAAAGTATGACTTTTTTTGTCCCTTTTTGGAGATGGTGGGCTAATGAGTGGGAATCTAGGAATTTGCCACTAGATTCTAGGACAATATCCGCCCCAAGTGCTGCAAAATCAAGCTTATTTGGGTTGCTTTGTGTGAGTGTATGAATGGGCGGAAAGCCTTCAATTTTAAGCGTGTTTTGTGAGTATTGTATCTCAAGTCCCAAGGCTCTGTGTGTGCTATCGTGCTCTAAGAGATAGCTTAGAATCTCCCAATCGTGTATGTCATTTATCGCTACAATGGAAATGTCTTTGCTAAGCAAACTTGCACGAAGAATGCTTCTACCAATGCGTCCAAAGCCATTGATTGCGATATTTATCATAAATGTCCTTGTGGGGTGAGATTACGCGTGTATTGTAGCATATTTGCTATAATGATTTTAAAAGATTAAGGGGGCAAATGTGGCAAATAGTGGGGTAAATGGTATGGCAAAAGATGTGCTAAAAACAAATGGAGATTCTATAAGTGTGGCAATTACGGGGGCAAGTAGCGGTATAGGCAGGGCATTAGCATTAGAGTTTGCTAAAAATCATAGGCATATTATTTTGCATCTTGCTGGGAGAAATGAGGCAAGACTGCAAGAAAGCAAAGAGCAGATTCTATCGCACAATCTCGCTGCACAAGTGCTATTGCAATGCTTTGATGTGAGTGATGAAGGGGCAGTGAAGCAATGGTGTGAAAATATTTTTCAATCGCGTGTGGATATGGTGATTATGAATGCGGGTGTAGCTATGGGGGAGGAGCAGAGTGCGGCAAAACATAGCGAGATTTGCAAAACAAATGCTCTTGGTGTGGCATTTGGAAGTTTTTATGCGTTGGAATCTATGAATAAACAAGATTCTGTGTATGGAAGCAAAGGGCATATCGTGCTTATTAGCTCCATTGCTGCATTATTAGCTTTGCCAAATGCACCAAGTTATAGCGCGTCTAAAATCTTTGTGAGAGCTTTGGGAGAAAGCCTATCTGTTGGACAAAGCGATGTGCGTGTTACGACAATTTGCCCGGGCTTTATTAGAACGCCACTTACGCAATTTATCCACCCTCTTGTCCCGCAGATGAGTGTAGAATCTGCGGTTAAAAAAATGTATAATGCCATTATTAAGGGCAAAAGATTCTACGCATTCCCTTGGTGGTTGGCATTTGGAGCAAGATTCTATAATATTTTACCCTTTTGGCTTAAAAGGGCATTTGTTCGTATGTTTCACACAATGGGGAGCTTATAAATCACTCCGTGTGAGCTTTGTTTGTGGCTTCATCGGCTCGTGCTTTAGTATTGTGATACAGCATATAAATCGCACTCTCCCACAAACTTTCATTAATTGTTTTAAGTTTTGAGTAAAGCTTTGAATCTTGCCCTTCCACAAGCTCCCATTTTGTAGATTCTGTGTTTGTAGAATCTTTGCTTACTCGTTTATAGAGCGATCCCCCACCTGCTTGTTCATATTCATTTGAAAAACAATATTCATTGCTTACAAGTAAAGGTGGTCTATTCAAGCGGCGGATAAATGTGAATCTATCCTCGCCAAATGATGGGTCAAGCAAGTCTCGCCCCATAGTCGTGTTATGGACTTTTACTCCAGCTAGTCCCGCTGCTGTTGGGAATATGTCAATATGCCCACCGGTTTGTTTCATAACTTTGGCTTGTGGAAAGTATTTTGGCGAGTGGATAATAAGCGGGACTTGAAATTCGTGCAGGGCTAAGTGTGAGTAGCTTTGCTCAACTGATGGAGAAACTTGCGACATTCCGTGATCGCCTGTGATGATAAAAATTGTATTGTCATAATAGCGTGATTGTTTGGCTTTTTCAAAAAACTTCTTAAGTGCATAGTCGCAAAACTTTAGGGCAAGATATTCTTGTTTGGTATCAAAGGCATATTTTGCCAAATACTCATCATCTGGGATTGTGTAATCAAGCCCTGCAATACCATCTGGCACGGTAAATGGAGTGTGGAAACTTGCAAGTTGAATAAGGCTTATAAAAGGCTCTTGCTGTTCTTCAAGCAAAGTATTGGCTTCTTGCAAAAGATCGTGGTCTGAAATGCCCCACACATCCATTCTAGGAGATTTCCAATAGCCTTCATCATATATCTTTAGCCCCGAAACATTATTGCTCATCACCCCACGGATATTTGCCCAATTTGCATTACCGCCAATCATATAAAGTTTTGTGTATCCATCAAAATCATTCCATACAAGGTGTTGGTCCATTGTGTATGGGTCGCGAGAGCTTGTTTTAAAATACTCATTCACATCGGGTATGCCTGTGATGATAGAAAACATTGCTCTTGCGGTAGTTCTAGCCGAGGCATAGTAATTTGGAAAATACAGAGACTCTTGGGAGAGTTGTTTGAGGAAACGCGTTGTGTCTAATTCATCAAACATCAGCGAACTTTTATGGGTGCTCATAGATTCAATAACAATGATGACAATATTGGGCTTATTCCCAACCCCGGCGGTTTGTGAAAAGCGATCATATCTCATAGAATCTGCATTTGGATTCTGCACACCTAAATATTCCGCAGTGGCAGCATAAGCCTCTCTAGCCTGTTTGGTGTTATCAATATAAGAATTCTGTGGGCGAGTGTCAGCGAGATTCTGTATAGGATTAAGCCCTAGAGCAGTAATTTGATTATGACCGGAAAAATATGCCTCACTCCATCGCAGTGGATAATAGATGATGCCATATTGCCCATATATCAATATGACAAGCACAAATAAAGTGGCTATGGCTGATGTTATTTTGTGTGAAAGAGCAGTTTTTGTGCTTGGATATGTCCATTTGTTGAATATGCTTTTGGCACAAAGCGTGAGTATTGCAACAATCACCACAAGCACAAGTAAAAGTTTAATGACAGGGTAGGTTTGCCAAATCATACCCAGTGCTTCTTTGGTGTCTTCTAAAAGCCCAACAGCAGCAAAATTGACGCGTGAATTAAGATAAGCGTAGTGGGCAAAATCCGCGATGTAGATAAGGATATACAAGCCAAAAACAATGGCGTAAAACACAAGTAAGAAAGGGCGGATATTCCCAAAAAATCTTGATAAAAAAGGTATAAAAAGAAATACAAGAAGTGGCAAAGACATAAATGCAGCAATACGACCATCAAACCGCACACCGATATAAAAAGCCTTAGCTATATCTTCCCAAGAAAATGCTTCTAAGCTTTCCCATTGCCACGCCGCAAAGCTAATGCGTAAGACTATTGCTACAAGCCACAAAAACAAGAGAAATTTAAAATATAACCGCGTATTTTTTGTAAGAATCAAGCTCTATCCTTTAAAAGTTTATTCAAAAAGGGTGCATTATATAGTTAGCTTGTTGAATCTACTTTTAAAGGTTTAATCAAAGATTTAACAATACGCTTTAAGCAATGATGTAAAATCTATATCAAGAGGCATATTCAGGCTAGATAAAGGCATTGATCGCATTTTTTATATCATCAATAGAGCGGGGTTCTATGAGACGCTCACCAACTTCCTCGCCATTTTTATAAAAAATAAGTGTTGGAATCTTGCGGATATTGAGCGTATTTTTGAGATCAGTTTGCGTATCAAAGCTGACTTTGTAGAATGAAACCTTCCCCGCAAACTCTTTCTCCAATATGTCAAGCATAGGATCAATATGCCGACAATCAGGACACCAAGGTGCAGTGAAATCCACCACGACACAACCTTGCTTAATCACTTCATTAAATTGTGCTGTATCAATACTTTCTATCATTGCAAACTCCTAAAACATAAAATACACTAAGAAATAAGTGCCACATAAAAGGATAATAAATAAAACTAACGCAAGGATAAATGTCTTTGCCCCAAAAGAGACAAATTTTTGCCAATCAATCTGCAAGCCAAGCGCTACCATTGCAAACACAAGCAGGAGCTTTGAAAGAAATTGTGCAGACTCTACAATGACAGGTGGAAAGTCAATAAATGAATTGAGCAAAATCACGCCCAAAAAGCCAAACGCAAAATATGGGATATAAAGTGTGCCTTGCTGTTTGGAGGCACTAGATGCAAAAACAACATAAGAGATAATAAGCAAAAGTGGCACGAGTAGCACCACGCGAGTCATTTTGACAAGCAAAGCAACACTTTGAGATTCAGGGGATATTGCCGCTGCCCCTACGACATTTGCTACTTCGTGCAAGCTCCCACCGATAAAAATACCCCACTGATAATCGCTTAAAGGTAAAAAGCCGCTGTAATACACCACAGGTAAAGCTACCATACCAACAAGCCCAAAGATGACGATAAATCCCAATGCCACAGAGCTTTTACTAGGGCTTGATTTGAGCGTGGATTCTAAAGCAAGGATTGCCGCTGCCCCGCATACCGCACTACCAATACCTACAAGCAGAGAAATCTCCTTGTCAAGTTTTAGACCTTTGCCAATAAAAATGGCAGAAACAAACACTGCTACGACTACAATTAATGCAATAAGAAACCCTTTGAATCCTAGAGCAACAAGCTCATTAAGCGTGATAAAAGAGCCATAAAGCACAATGCCTAGACGCAAAAGCTTTTTTGCACTAAAGTCCATTCCTTTTTGGAGATGGTAGGTTACATTGAGTTTGGGATAAAAGGGTGAGAGAATACTACCAAGCAAGATTCCAATAATGAGCGGAGAGAGAAAGGGCGTAAGCGTGGAGGAAACAACCATAGAGATGGCACTAAGTAAGCTAAGAAGCAGCATTGCATAAAAAAAGCCCATAGGTTTTGTATGTGTCATAATTTTGTCCTTCAAAGTTTTAGATTAAGTAAATACGCGATATGTAACTCAATATTCAATATTAAAGAAAACGCATCTGTGGGATTATAGCCGAAGTTTGTGTGGTTTTGATAACGCAATTTAAATAACAACTTGCAGAGATTTTCTATAATTAATTTGTAGTGGTGGCTCGAGGCGGAATCGAACCACCGACACGGAGATTTTCAGTCTCCTGCTCTACCGACTGAGCTATCGAGCCATAAGTAAAAAGAATGCGGATTATACTGCGATAGGCTTGAAATTTGGCTTAAAGCGTTTAAGAAATTGCAAGAATTGCAAAAAAGTGGAGTGTGCAGTATGTTTTAGAATCTATGCCTTTAAACCAAATGGCGAGATAAGGCTTAAAATTTGGCATATTGTCAAACAACCCCTCACATCTCACAAAAAGTAAATCAATAATGATAAGGACAAAGGGTGATTTTGCACTTGTTTTTAATACATTTTGTAAAATCACTTTACAAATTTTATGCAAATATTACTTCAAAAATGGATTTTTTTACTATATAATCCCAAACTTCATTGTGTGATACAATGACATATTGTTATCCTAGAATCTAATTTGGAGGGGGTGTTTTGATGTTTAAAAGTGTGAGTGGAAAAATTGCTATTACGATTGTAGCATTACTTGTGGTGTCTTTTGCATTATTGGCTTTGGCGAGTTTCTCGCTTACAAAGTCTAGTATTATTGCAAGTGTGGCACACGGCAAACAAGAGAGCGTGAAAAATGCAGAGAATTTTGTCAATACATATTTTGAATCCAAACTTCACTTTGTGGAGGAAGTGGCACAGGTAATTGCAGAGAGTGGCGATGTGTCTTATGGAGCAGTTGCTAAAAGGCTAGAAGATGCTTTCAGGCTTACGCCACATCTTGATGCTTTGTATATTGGCTACGAAGATGATGGCTTATTGATTAAAACAGATATTCAGTCAAAAAATAAAGCTTATATCCTTGATAAGAGCAAAGGCTTTGATTCCCGCACACGCGAGTGGTATCAAGCAGCTAAAAAGACAATGAAGCTCGGGCTTTCACGACCTTTCAATGATATTACAACAGGTGAGCTTACCACCACAGCTTTTGTGCCACTTATCGTAGATGGTAAGCTTGTGGGTGTTATCGGGGCAAATATTTTCCTTAAAGATTTACAACACGATTTTGTATCGCTTAAAACAACGCCAAGTAGCTCGGTTTATCTTGTTGGCTTTGATGATAGGGGTAATTACAATATTGTGCATTCTGATGAAAAGGTGCTATTTTCACAAGATTCACAAAAAAATGAAGTGTATGATTTCTTGTATGCTCACACACCTAAAACGCCCAATACACCATCAGAGATTATTCACTACACTTATAATGATGTGGAAAAAATGACAGTGTGTATTCTCAATGATCAAAATTGGCTTCTCTGCTCGGCAAATTCCGAAGAGGACTTTGAGCAGGAACTCTATTCGCTTTTAATGTCTCAAGTTGGATTGTTTTTTGTTGTTGTTGTGATTGTGGCAGTTGTGTTGTATTGGATTGTAGTCTATCAGCTCCGCCATATTAAAACAATCACGCAAGGGCTTTTAGGCTTTTTTGATTTTATCAATTACAAAACTACAGATACGCCATTACTAGGCATACAGACAAAAGATGAGTTTGGCGTGATGGCAAGAGCAATTGATGAATCCATCACAAACACAAAAGAATCCCTTCTCAAAGATAAACAAGCCATTGCTCAAACGCTAGAAGTTGTAAAATCCATAGAATCTGGTAATATGACCGCTCGTGTAGATGTGAAACCAAGCAATCCACAGATTAAAGAGCTTGGCAAGATTCTAAACAAAATGCTCTCGGTGCTAGAATCTAAAATAGGTGCGGATATGAATGTCATCTCTTCAGTATTTGCAGCATACGAGAGACTTGATTTTACCCAAGATATATCTGATGCAAAAGGTGGTGTTGAGATTACGGCAAATATGCTAGGACACGAGATTGTCCAAATGCTTAAAACTTCTTCATCTTTTGCCAACACTCTTGCAGAGCAGAGCAAGGAGCTTGAATCTTCAATGGGCAAATTGCTGCAAGGGACACATTCTCAAGCAAGTGCTTTAGAGCAATCCGTGAGTGCTGTGAGTGAGATTAACGCATCTATGCATAATGTGAGTGAGCAAACCACAGAGGCTACTGCTCAAGCTCAAGATATTAAAAATATTGTGAGCGTGATTCAAGATATTGCCGAGCAGACAAATCTCCTCGCACTTAATGCTGCTATTGAAGCTGCACGAGCAGGGGAGCACGGGCGGGGCTTTGCTGTTGTAGCTGATGAGGTGCGAAAACTTGCTGAAAAGACGAGTAAATCGCTAGGCGAGATTGAGGCAAATATCAATATGCTTGTGCAAAGTGTCAATGAGATTTCAGAAGCCGTTAATGAGCAGACTTTGGGGCTTACACAGATTAATGATTCTATCAATCAGATTCAGATGATTACACAAGAGAATGTTCAAATTGCTGATTTGACAAATGGCATTACACAGCAGGTTAATGACATTGCAAGTGAGATTCAAGCTGATGTGCAGAAAAAGAAATTTTAATCTACTTTAGATTTTTGCAAGGCATTGTAGAATCTAGCCCCTTAAAGCCCTTAAGTAGATTTAGTGCTTAGGGCTGGGGTTGCTTTTCCTAACCCTATCTTTCTTAATCCCCTTGACAAACACTAGGTGTCAGGCTTTATAATATGTTCTAGATTCTATATATTTGCCTAGATGTGCATAAATCTGCTTGTTAGCACTTCTTATAAACAAATATTATAGAATCTTAGCTATTTATCATTCAAAGGAAACACTATGCTTTTAAAAGACAATTTAGCCCAAGCCAAAAATGGGCAAAAAATCACCGCAAAAGGCTATGCAGTTACGCATAAAGATGACACATTTAAGCCTTTTAGTTTCACTCGCCACGCGATGGGGGAGAATGACATTTTGATTGAGATTCTCTATGCTGGAATCTGCCATAGCGATATACATTCTGCCCGTAGTGAGTGGAAAGAGGGAATCTACCCTATGGTGCCCGGGCACGAGATAGCTGGGCGTGTGGTGGCTGTGGGTAAAAGCGTGAGTAAGTTTAAAGTCGGCGATTATGCGGGGGTTGGCTGTATGGTGAATTCCTGCGGGAAATGCAATGCGTGCAAACAAAGTCAAGAGCAGTTTTGCGAAAATGGCAAGGCGGTTTTCACTTATGATTGCCTTGATTGTTTCCACGATAATGCCCCAACTTATGGAGGCTACTCAAATAATATCGTTGTGAGTGAAAAATTTGCCATAAATGTCCCGCAAAATGCCCCATTAGACAAGGTCGCCCCACTGCTTTGTGCGGGTATCACCACTTATAGCCCCTTAAAATTTAGCAAGGTCAAAAAAGGCGATAAAGTCGCAGTAGCGGGCTTTGGCGGACTCGGGCTTATGGCGGTCAAATATGCCCTGTATCTTGGCGCGGAAGTGAGTGTATTTGCACGAAATACGCTTAAGGCACAAGAAGCTAAAGATTTAGGGATAAAGGCTCTCTACACAAATACGAGTGAGTGCAAGGAGCGATTTGACTTTATCATCTCTACCATTCCTACCGCTTATGATGTCAATAGTTATGTGGATTTGCTGAAGTTTGGCGGAGAGCTGGCGATTGTGGGGCTGCCCCCTGTGGAGCTAAAAACGCATATTGATGTAACGCGTCTTGTCTTTTCTGCTGGAAAAAAGGTGTATGGCTCACTCATTGGAGGCATACAAGAGACGCAAGAAATGCTTGATGTTTCTGTAAAAGAGGGAATCTACCCTGAAGTAGAAATCATTAGCATAAAAGACATTGACACAGCGTATAGCAATCTTACAAATGGCAAGGCAAAATTCCGCTATGTGATTGATATGGGAAGCTTGGAGGGGTGAGAGCAATTCTTGCTTGTATTGGCATAGTGTGAATTTATTTGTTTTTTAATAATTTTGAAAAAAAGCCACCCAATTTTTTGCTCAAAGAATATTTCGCACCACATTGTGTACATTTGGCATTAAAGACAGTGTGTGCGCCACAATTAGAACATTTATTGCCTTTGCCACCCTTGCCACCATTTGGTGGCACTTTCATTTGGTATCCGCATTTACATCTTTTTTCGTATGATGTTCCAAAAAATGTGAGTTTTCCACATTGTGGGCATTTAGATCCAGCCATTTCTAATCCTTCAATTCTTAAATAGCACAATCGTATCAAAAAAAAACAACCTCCAAACAATAATGAAAATTCAAGGCATAGATGAATTTTATAAAACTACTTTCGCACAAACAAAGATTCAATAAGTATTGAGCGATAAATAAAATGTATAATGTTGTATTTATTATGATTTGTGGGATTGGTGGTATGTTTGGCGGTATTGAAGTAGTTTGGTATATTGTGTTGTTTGTGGCATCTGTCTTTGGTGGGTTTGTAGGCTCACTCTCTGGCGGGGCTGGAATGATAACAATGCCCCTGCTTTTACTTAGTGGATTAAATCCCCTTCAAGCCTTAGCGACAAATAAGCTTCAAGCCTGTGTGGGCTCATTCACAGGAGCAGCTCATTATTTAAAAGTGGGCTAATGGACTTTCAGCAAAGTCGAGCTTATATCATTATCGCAATTTTATTTTCAGGCATTGGGACGGCTTTAGTGCAGGTTGTCTCGCTTGAGTTTCTCTCTAAAATCCTGCCTTTTGTGATGATTTTTGTAGGAATGTATTTTTTATTTTCACCAAAAATAAGCGATGAAGATAAGACAAAGACAAAATATCCATTATTGTTATATGTCTCTTGTGCGGCGGCAAGTGTGTATGGTGGGCTACTAGGCGTGGGGATAGGCTCTTTTGTTTTGATGATTTTTGTAAGTGTAGCAGGGTATGGTCTAAGCAAGGCTTTAGCACATTCTCGCACTCTTGTTTTTAGTATCAATCTCTCCTCAACCCTACTTTTTATCCTAGGCGGGAATGTGCTGTGGATTCTAGGCATAATGATGTGTTTAGGGCAGATAATAGGGGCGAGTCTGGGAGCGAGACTTGCTCTTAAATCGGGGGCAAAGATTATCCGTCCTGCGGTGATTTGTTTGTGTTTTGCCCTCTCTATTCAGTTGATTATTAGAGAGTTTTTCTAAGTTTAGCTTTATTAATCTCTCAAAGCAAGTGAGACGAAAAGCTCGCCCCTTTCTTTGTATGAGCTAAACTGATCTAGGCTCGCAGCAGCGGGGGAAAGCAAAACGACATCTTTAGAATCTAGTGTGCGTTTGGCGTGGATTTTACCCATAGCGTTTGTGAGATTTTCACATTTTGTAAGGGGGATACCATACTGCTTTGCTAAAGTAGCTAAACGCTCTTCATTTGCCCCAATGCTAAAAATCTCAATCCCCGCCCCCTGCATAGATTCATACATAGATTCAAATAAAGGCGTGAGATTTGCCCCCTTATCATCACCGCCTAAGATAAGCATAAGGTGCGTGTTGGCATAGCGTTTAATCGCTTGAATAGTTGCATCAACATTTGTGCCTTTGCTATCATCAACCCATAAGCGATTATGCTTGTCATAAAACTCTTCAATCCTGTGTTTGCCTATGCTAAAGGTGTTTAATCGCTTGATGTCATCAGCCTTACAGACAAGCTTAGCAATACTTAAAGCAATCACGCTATCAAGCAAAAAAGGCTCTTTAAAAACAATATCTTGCAGGGCGATAGAGCATTTTTGGGCGAGATCAAGGCTAGATTCATAAGTGATAAGATTACCTTTGTATTGGGCTACTATCTTGTGGTTTGCAAATTGTGCGGGGATAATGGCGTGGGTTAAACTATCCATTATTTTAAGCGGACTAAGCTTGTCGCTAATGTAGTTTTCAAAACTGCCGTGCCAAGTGATATGGTCTTCTCTCACGGGCAAAAGAGCGTAGATTCTAGGATAGGCTTTGTGCGTGTAGTGCAGGGTAAAAGAGCTTGTCTCTAGCACCCATATTTTTGTGGCTTTGTTTTGGTATAAAAGGGCTAGGGGTGTGCCGATATTCCCTCCGCTTTGTGCAAAAAATGGCTCTAAAAGCAAAGTTGTCATTTCCGTGGTGGTGGTTTTGCCATTTGTGCCGCTTATCCAAATGCTTAAGGGCGGATTTGCTTCCTTTTGTAAAAGTGTGTCAAAGTAATCATACTCACTTATAAGATTTTGTGCCTTTTGCACGAGCTGATGATAGGGCGGAATACCCGGACTTAGAATCTCCATATCGCTAGATTCTGGCTCAAAGGCGTTTGAAGGGAGCAGGGTATTCCCAAAGCTATCTATGCTTTTTGAGGTAAATTTATCATCATAAATACAAAGTTTATGCCCTTGATTGTTAAGAAAGCTTACAAGCGGAGTGGTAGTAACCCCATAGCCAAAAATACTAATACGCATAGATATTCCTTTAGATTCTGTTAGCGGATTTTGAGGCTTAAAATCGCAACGAGATTTGCCAAAATCGCAATAATCCAAAATCGCACGATGATTTTATTCTCCGCCCAACCCCGCACTTCAAAGTGATGATGTATAGGTGCCATAGCAAAGATTCTTTTCTTTCTATATTTGTAACTTCCCACTTGCAAAATCACAGAAAGTGCTTCAATCACAAAAATAATGCCAATGAGTAAAAGCAGAATCTCATTATTTGAAACAATTGCCATAAATGCGATAAATGCCCCAAGGCTAAGGCTTCCACTATCGCCCATAAAAACTTGAGCAGGGTGGCAGTTATACCACAAGAATCCAAAGAGCGCACCGATTAAGGCTATTGACAAAATGGCTAGTTCCCCACTATCTACGACTTTGGGCCATAAAAGATAGCCAGAAAATCCTGCGTGTCCAGCCACATACACAAATATAGAGAGTGAAAACAACGCACAAATACTAGGCACAGTAGCCAAGCCATCAAGTCCATCGGTAATATTGACCGCATTGCTTGTGGCTAAAAATACAAGTATCCAAAATCCCAACGCAAGGATAGGGATTCCAGCGATTTTAAATGCACCCAAATCAAAAAGCGGATATTTCATAAAAGGCACATAAAGGTTTGTATTGTGCCCGATATATAAAAGCGCGGAAGTAACAATAAGTGCTACAACAAAAAGCAAAAAGAATTTCATCTTAGCACTCATTCCCGCATTACTTTTTGCCGAGATTTTCATATAGTCATCTCTAGCGCCAATGAGTGCGAAGCTCACAATACAAAATAGCCCAAGCAACACATAGGGATTAAAAAGATTCGCACAGAGTAAAGAGGCAAAGAGCATACTTACAATAAAGACAATTCCACCCATTGTGGGGGTGTTTTTCTTGCCTTCGTGTGCGGCTACATAAGTGGATATGGGCTGATTAGCCTTTTTTGCCTTTGCCCATTTGATGAAATAAGGCATAAGCAATACAGCACTTCCAAAGGCAAGAAAAAACGCAACCCCAGCACGGAAAGTAATGTAAGAGAAAATATTAATCCCAAAATGTTGATAAAGCCAATATAGCATAATATAGTCCTTTGTTATAGTCCTAATGTGAATCTTCACATAAAGCTAAGGAATTTGATTTGGTTGGTGAAAGATTTTTGATTTTAGCTACAATTAGTTAATTTCAATCAAATATTTAAAGGAACAGAAATGAAAGCGATTCTTGTGATTACTGATGGGATAGGTTATAGCCACAAAACAACGCATAATGCTTTTTATCACGCCAAAAAGCCAAACTATGATTATTTATTTGAAAATGTGCCTTATGGTATGATTGACACCTTTGGTTTGAGCGTGGGGCTGCCGGAGGGGCAAATGGGGAATTCGGAAGTGGGGCATATGTGTATAGGCTCGGGGCGGATTTTGTATCAAGATTTGGTTAGGATTGCAAATGCCATTACAAGCGGCGAGTTAGCACAGAATTCTGCGTTGCTTGAAGCGGTGGCAGATTCTAGCGTGGTGCATTTATGCGGCTTATTAAGCGATGGCGGGGTGCATTCGCATATCTCACATTTTAAGGCATTGATAGAGATTTTTTCACTTCAGGGCAAAACTATCAAGCTTCATCTTATCACTGATGGGCGAGATGTGCTTCCACAGAGTGCGTTAGGGTATTTAAGCGAGATAGAAAAGCTGTGTAATGAAAAAGTGAGTATTGCGAGTATTTCAGGGCGATTTTATGCGATGGATAGAGATAAGCGGTGGGAGCGAGTGCAACAAGCCTATGAAAGCATAGCACAAGGCAGGAATCCTAGCCCTCTTTCTCCGCAAGAGTATATCAAAGCTCAATATGATGAGGGTATATTTGATGAGTTCATTATCCCAGCGAGTTTTGGTGATTATAAGGGTATGGAGGCAGGAGAGGCTTTTATCTTTGTGAATTTCCGCTCTGACAGGGCGAGAGAGATTGTAGAATCTTTAGGCAATCCACACTTTAGCGAGTTTGAGCGAGAGTTTATCCCCCTATCTATCGCCACGATGACAGAGTATGATGCGACATTCCCTTACCCTATACTTTTTCCCAAGCAAAAGGTGCAAAACACCCTTGCAGAAGTCATTGCCACAAATGGTTTAAGGCAGTTTCACACCGCTGAAACAGAGAAATACGCACACGTTACATTTTTCTTTAATGGTGGGCGTGAAGAGCCATATCCCAATGAAGAGCGTTGCCTTGTGCCTTCACCTGATGTGAAGACTTATGACTTGCAGCCGCAGATGAGTGCGAATGAAGTGGGCGAATGTGTGCTAAGAGCGATGAAAGAAGGCTATGATTTTATTGTTGTAAATTTTGCTAATGGCGATATGGTGGGGCATACGGGTAATTTTGAAGCGGCGATTAAAGCCGTTGAAGCGGTGGATTATGAGCTTGGCAGGATTATAGAATCTGCTAGGGCAAATGACTATGCGTTATTTATCACAAGCGACCACGGCAATTGCGAGGAGATGAAAGATGAAAATGGCAATATGCTCACAAACCACACAATCGGGCAGGTATGGTGCTTTGGAATGATTAATGGAGTGGAGCATATCGCAAATGGTGGGCTAAATAATATCGCCCCAAGTATCCTAAAAGCAATGAATCTGCCTATACCGCAAGAGATGGACAAGCCATTGTTTTAGATTCTAGGCACAAGGACAAAATGGCATATTGTGAGTTAAGAAAAGATGAGCGTATATGGCGATAAGAGCATCTAGGCTTAAGTAGGATTATTGTAAGTTTAGAATCTGCTATAATACACACTCTAAAATCATAAAAGCAACGATTTTGCTACAATACAAACTTTAATCACAAAATAAAAGCGAGTAAAAATGTATCCCACAAATCTCCCAGAAGAAGAGCTAAAGGCAAAAGTCGCTACCGACTTTTTTCAGCCCAAACCCACAAAGTGAAATTATAAAGCTAGACAAAGAGCAAAAAGCCCTTTTGAAAAACCTAGATTCCACGTAGATTCTAGGGCGGATTGATTTTTGTATAAGCTACAACGCAAAGACACTTTTCCAGCCCATAAACTTTTTGTGGGCAGAGGCAAAAAAGGTAATAAAAGCGATATTATAGAATCTTTTATCCAGCTCATCCTAACCATAGGCAAGGAAAAAACTTATGAAAACAATCTTCCGCCCCTTTTCTTAGGAGCTTTTGATTGCGAGAAAATCGCCTTTATCCCCTACCACGAGCTAGATTCTATCTTTAGCCAAAATGACTTTAATTGGAATGTAACGCCTAGTAACCACGACACAAAAGAGTTTAAAACACTTCACGCCCTAGCAAAAGAGCTTTTAGAATCTAAAAAATATCAATTTAACTTCAAAAGTGATACCAAAGAATTACAATCTTTCATACAAGCAAACTTCACGCTAAATAACCAAAACATCACCAAAATCCCCATAACCAAAAACAACTTCACTACCATTTATCAAAAATGGCTTACAAGCGTAGCTCCTAGCATTGGCATTGATTGGAATCTCGCTAAAAACGCAGGGATTTTAGACGCAGATTTCTACCTAGCGGATTTACTAAGTGCTGAAAATCAAAGCCTATTAGACAAACTTTTTGTCGTGCTAAAACAAACGCATTATGAGTTTAATAAAACCACCACATTTATGGGGACACAGCAAAAAGATACCGCAAGTTTTAATGATAATCAAAAAGCCCACACAGCCTTTTGGAATCTCTATGAGAGACCGCCTAAAGAGGAGTATTGGAACTACATTATAGATAGGCGAGATTTGCTAGTGCCTAGCGACATCAGGGAGCGAAAAGGCGCATTTTTCACCCCGCAAATTTGGGTAGGCAAAGCGAGGAGTTACCTAGAAAAAGCCTTAGGTGAAAACTATCAAAGCGAGTATTATATATGGGACTGCGCTGCAGGGACAGGCAATCTACTCACAAACCTTACAGAATCGCACAAACTCTATGCTTCTACCTTAGATAAAGCCGATGTAGAGATTATACAAGAGCTTTCAAGTAAAAATGCCCTGCACCTACTGCCAAAGCATATTTTTCAATTTGACTTTTTAAACGATGAGTTTTTTGACAAGCCTTGTGATACACACGCTAAAACGGGGGGGGGGTAGATTCTAAATGCTCTCATTGCGTAGAATCTAAGCTACCAAAATCCCTGCAAGAGATTCTAAAAAATGATGAAAAACGCAAAAAACTCATTATTTTCATCAATCCACCCTATGCGGAAGCCGGCACAACCGCACAAACCACAGGCACAGGCAAAAATAAAGATGGCGTAGCCTTAGGCAATGCCACTTATAAACGCTACAAAGATTCTATGGGAAAGGCGAGTAATGAGCTTTTCGCGCAATTTTTCTTTAGAATCTACAAAGAGATTCCACACTGCCACCTAGCTGCCTTTTCAAAATTGAAATACATTAATTCTAGCAATTTCATAAAGTTTAGAGAGACTTTTCAAGCAGAATTTTTACAAGGCTTTATCGCTCCAGCCTATACCTTTGATAATGTCAAAGGAAACTTCCCCATAGGCTTTTTAGTATGGGATTTAAGTAAGGAGGAATAAGGCTTAAAGATATTTTGCTAAAATTCAAGCAAAAAAAGGAGTAGCAAATGACTTTAATACTAGAAAATGTAGATACAAGTATCTTGCGTGTTATAGAATCTTTACAAGGATTAAATAAAGACTTGCAAATACAAGTGCAAGATGAATGCCCTATTTGTAAAGCCCACGACTACACGCCAAGCAAAAAGGTAGCAAAAAAGCTAAAAAAATCGCTTAAAGAGATTGAGAAAAAACGCTCCAAAGGCACACTAAAATCTTTTGACAGCATAGAGGAGCTAAAGGCGGAGCTTTTGTCGTGAAATATACAATCACCTATACAAAAGCTTTTAAAAAAGACTTTAAAAAGTTAAGCCCAAAAAACCAAGAACATACGCTAGAGATTCTCACACGCCTTGCTAATGGTGAGAGCCTAGAGCCAAAATACAAAGACCACGCACTTAAAGGAGAGTATGCAAATTGTAGGGACTGCCATATCCGCCCTGATTTAGTGCTGATTTATCGTTACAATGATGACTTTTTAGAACTAGTGGCAATGCGTATTAGTAGCCATAGCGAAGTGTTTTAATTTGATAAAAGGAGCAAAAATGACTTTAATACTAGAAAATGTCAAGCAAGAGTTTTTAGATGACTTTAAAGCCCTAGCAGATAAGGCAGGGGCGGGTTTAAGTGTGAAGCAGACAAAAGCTAATGACTTCCAGCAATTACGCGAAGCTATGTTGCAGGATTTAAAAAAGCCAGAAAATAAAGCCGTGTTTGAAAGACTAAAAGATAAATGAGATATTTAAGCTTACAAGAAGTGCAAATAATGCACGATGATATTATCAATGAAATAGGCGGACTAAGTGGGGCAAATCCTAAGCAAATCGCCCTTTTAGATTCTGCTTTAACACAAATCCAAAATGATGACTACTACCCAAGCTTTATAGACAAGCTTACGCATATAATGTTTGCGTGTGTGAAGTTCCACCCTTCGCTAGAATGCAATAAACGCACCGCATTGCTGATAGGCGATGCATTTATAATGCTAAATCACAAAGCCACGCCAAAGGACTTTTACCAAAAGCTAGAAGATGTAATTGTAAGCGTAGCAAGTGATGAGATAAGCAAAGATGAGTTAGCACAAATCTTAAGTGCTATACTAAAAGGGACTCAATGAAAAGCAGTATAACCCTAGATATTTTTAACGACAGCGGAGCAGGTTTAGGAAAAAAGAGATTTTATACAACGCTAGATAGTAAAGAAAGCATTAACAAGTGGATTAAGCAATATGATGATAAGGTGGTTACAGAAATTGCCTATATGTGCAACCCATCTCCAGATTTTCAACACAATAGCCAACTCTATATTTCACAAAAGAAAGGAATTGAACATTTTAATTTTTTCAAACTCTTTAAAAATAATCTTATTGTAGGAGCAGTCTATTTTGCTGTGCGTCATTGTATCAAAGCCACTTGGATAAACGATAGAGACCAGTTTCTAAACCCAAATAAAAAATGGGAAAAGGACACAGAGTTTCAAAATGATTGCCTGTGCTTTATGCTATTTCACGGACAAAATAGAATCGCAAGTAAAGAGGGCATAAATCACTTTATCCCCTTTGCTGAATTAGAGCTAAACGCACAAGAAGCCTTTGACTCACACTTTATGCAAGACTTTTTACAAGGCAAAATCAAGCAAGATTCTAGATTTTTCGCTAACGCTCAAAACGAAGTTTCTTTAGAAAATGACAACTTATCTCATCGCCATACCGACTCTGCCCCTTGTCATACTGAGCGGAGCGAAGTATCTAAAAATACAGAATCTAAAAGAGATTTTTCGTTTGCTACGCAAACTCAAAGCGAAGCTTCTTTAGAAAATGACAAGAGAAAAAAGATTCAATATGACAAAGTAAAATCTAAGCCCCTGCAAACAAGCTTGTTTAAAGATGAGTTAGAATCCACTTTCATCCCCACAAAGCCACTAGAGTTTAGCTAAGAAGCAAAGGCGGTGCTAGAGACAGGAAAAGAGCTTTTCAAGCACTATCACGAACAAACACGAGATTCTAAAGACTATAACGCAAATGCCGCACTCTATGACATCAAAGCCCATTTTCAAGGCTTTAATGATAAAGGCAAAATGAACTCTCCCCAAAAAGCCCAAGATGAAGCCTATAAGGACAAACTAGGAGAGCTTAACTACGCCCTAAAAGAACTAGCCAAAAAGATAGAAGTAAAAGTCTATGAATACGCCTTTTTGCTACCATAAGGTTGTGTCATTGATATGCCTTGTCATATTGTCTTACTCAAAAAGACAGACAAGGCATATTGGAATCTAAGTATCAAACCCTAAATACTCCCATACACTGCTAAGGCTGTGAAAATAAAGCCAATGCCCAAAACGCTAAAAGCAATTTTGCGTTTGCCCTTGCAAAATGAGGTAACAATAAGCCCTGATAGGTAGAAAAGGAGCATTGAAAATCCAAAGCCAATGGCGATGAAGTCAAAATATGAGAGTTTGAATCCAGCTATTTCGTGCTTGCTCCCAGTGCTTTTGTGCATAAGCATTAAGATCCCATATAGTCCTCTATCTATTGTGCGTAGGATAGGTTTGCCTTCTTTATCTTTGCTTAAGCTTACGCTGTATTTGATATTTCCCATTGAGAGATTGCCCTTCATCATATGCAATTGCGTATCTTTGGGGATTTGGAGATTCTTATTTTTAAGAATAGTTATGATAAACTCCTCTTCCTGCCCCTTTTGTGGCATAGAATCTAGTGGAATATCAATAATGGTTGCACCAGAATTTTGACGAATTTCAAAAATGTAAAGCACACCTGTTATCGCATATATTAACGCTACTGGGAGAAAAAATAAGCTTAGATACAAGTGCATTTGCATCCAAAATTTACGATGAAGTTTCATAATGTGAAAGTCCTTAAGTAATGATATAAATTCTCACAATCCTATCTAAAGATTGTGAGTTAAATGTGAAGTGTATTGTGCTTAGATTCTATACTCCAAAGCCTAGAAGTCTGCTCTAAAGCTTATCCAATAGTTTCGGCTTGGCAAGATTCTTTGGTATTTATTTTGTGCATTTGTGCTGTTACCACTTGCATAACTTGCATAGTCCATAAAATACACATCAAAGAGGTTATTAACCGCTAGAGTTAGGGCATAGTGTTTGCCGATTTTGTAGCTTGCTGCAACATCTACAAGCTGATAGTCCTTGTAATACTGCCCCACAATCTCTCGCACATTTGTTCGTGAATTAGATCCTGCATAAGGTGTGGGCGTTTTGTATTTCCCGCTCCATCGCACATACATATCAAAATTACCATATTGATATTTTGGGGTAATTGTAAAGCTGTGTCGCGGGATAGAATTTATCGGCTCTCCTTTGCCCGAGCCACTTAGAGCCTCTGTGTAGGTATAGCCATATCCTGCATCAAGGGAAAATCCACCAATAGGCTTAATCTTTGCACTTAGTTCCGCCCCACTTACAAGACTTTTTTCCACATTGCGATAAGTAGAGCAGGTTGTGCCATTGCCGGGGCAAGTTTGGTTTGTCCCGGGGATTTGTGTCCCGCCTGTTATACCTTGTAATGTTTCAATTTGATTATTAAAATCTGTGTAATAGCCTGTAAGAATAAACGTTGCTGGATCTGTATCTACAATCGCACTAAGCTCGTAGTTCCAGCTTTGCTCGGGCTTGAGGTTTGGATTCCCATAAGATTCTGTTGTGTTAGAATTACTTGTGCTTGTGGTGATGACACCATCAGTGGTTTGCAAAAGTGTGGGGATAAGCATACCATTTGCCACACCTGCTTTAAATGTCAGCCAATCTGTGGGATTGTAATTTACATAGAATCTAGGATTTGGCACGGTGGCGAAGCGATCGCTATAATTATATCGTAAGCCAAGCGTAGTGCTAATAGTTTCATTTATGAGATATTCTCCCTCAGCAAAGATGGCGGCTTGATTTTGATGCATATTTCTATGTTTGCTAGAGATTGTGCCTATAAGATTCTCAAATTGATAATACACCCCTCCATTAAAAATAATCGCCCCATAATTGTTTAAATCAAAGTCATTTGTATAAGTGCTTTGGAATATGGCATTTTGGGCGGTGCGTTTATTTGCATAATTGATATAATCCCCTTTGTCCGCTCCAATGCCAACACCTGCGTGTGGGGCGATAAGATTGTAAGAGTGCTGCACATAGCTAGAGAGTTTTCCCCACTCATAGTTTCCATCGTGGCTAAGCACGGAATTGACCTTAAAAAGCTCTTGTATAGAAGTAATACTACTGCTAGAGGTATTTAGTGAGCCAAGCCGTCCATTATAGATTTCAGAATCTAGGTAGATATAGTCGCGACTTGTGGGCGTGTAGTTTAGCCTAAAGCCACCACTAAAGTTGCGAGAGCCTGTGGAGGAGTGTGCTGCGTAAGGATTGCCATTGCTACTTGGGCTTACCCACGAGGGCTTTAAAAATTCATTTGCATCATTGTATCTTGCAGAGCCGCGGAGATTAAGCGAGAGCTTGTCTTTGAGAAGAGGAATATTCATATAGGCATTTGTGCCATAGACATTCCCCCATTCACTATTTGGCTCAAAAAGCTTTGTTTCCATTTGGATTCCACTTGTGAATGTATTTGTATGTTTTTTGGTGATAATATTGATAACCCCTCCCATAGCATCAGAACCATAAATTGTGGAAGCAGGACCACGAATAACTTCAATCCTTTCTATCATTGAAGGTGGCGGCATAAAGGAAGTTTGATTCCCAAGTCCATTTTGCACAAAGCCTCGTGTGGTATTTTGGCGTTTGCCATCAATAAGGATAAGCGTGTAGCTTGAGCTAAGACCACGCATAGAGATTGAGTTTTGCCCGGTTTTATCCTGCTCCACATATACGCCCGGGACATCTTGCACCGCATCGCCAATATCGCGAATAGGACGGGTAAGAATCTCTTCTTTAGGGATAATAGAGATAGATGCCGGAGCAGTCTTAATGTCTTGCTCATAGCCAGAAGCGGTAACAACTGATCGTCCAAGATTGACCTTTCTCGTCTCATTGCTAGGGCGAAAGTCTGTGCTGGATTCTAAAGTATTTGGTGAATCGGCAAAAGCACCACTAAGCATAAAACTAACAATGAGAGATATTTTTAAAAGTGGTTTTGTTTGAGAGGAATAATGAGAAGTTAAAGGCTTCATTGTAAATCCTTTTGTTAAAATTACAAACAATTCTTATTATTTAAAAAAGTTTGTGTGCGGATTTATAACAATAAAAAGCTTAAATAAATTTTAATAAAAACTCTTATTTTTAATACTTATAACATCTTATACAATTCATACAATTATGGTGAAAATGTGAAGCTTTTTATACAAATCACACCGACTTAGAATCAACTTCAACTTCTCTAAAACTCAAACAAGCTATAATCAAGGATTTTTATTTGATAGGCGGATACTATGGCAAAGAAACTTCACACCTTTATGGGCGATACTCCAGCCCAAGCACTCAAAAAAGCACAAGAAACTTTTGGGAGTGATATTTTGCTTGTTGAGAATAAGGAGATTCGCAAAAAGTCTCTCACTCAACCGGGTTTATATGAGATTGTCATCGCAGTTGATGAAATAGAGGGTAAGGCTGATACGCAGGATAAAATAGAGCCTAAAGCAGAATCTAGCACGAGCCTAGCCCAAGAGCTTCCGCAAAATAGTGTGCAAAAAAAGCTTGATGAGATTGCTGAAAAGAAAATGGCAAAAAAACGCCAAGAAGCAAACAAGCCTAGAATCTACGATGAAGTAACTTTGCAGCTTTCAAACGCAGTCAAAGAAATCTCACAAATTGCCAATGTGCCGAGCAATATGCCAGAATCTCCAAGTATTATGCCCAAAGATTCAATGCCACCATCTCCAGTCCTAAGCTCAAATGCCGCGCGTCCATATCCCATAAATGCCGCTCCCAAACCAAATAAAGCCCAGATTATGCAAAAGCTTGATGAAAGGGCAAATGAAAGGATTCAGGATTTACAGCAAACGCGTTTAGAACAGCACATCAACGAAAGACTAGAGCTTAAAGAGATTAAAAATGAGCTTGATGATTTAAATGATAAGCTAAAGATTATTCAAAATATGTTGTGGGAGGAGAAAAGCCCAAAAAATGAGGGCATAAATATCCCTCAAGAATTTGCTGAAATTTATAGAATTGCCAAAAGTAGCGGTATGAATAAAGAGCATTTAGATACGATTATGCAGCTATCTTTGGAGCTTATGCCTTTAAAAATGCGTTCAAGTTCAACGACTATCAAGCGGTATTTCCGTGAAGTGTTGCGAAAGATGATTTATTGTAGAAGTGAGAATCCTAACAATAATGACAAGAAGATAATGATGCTTGTAGGACCCACGGGTGTGGGCAAGACGACAACTCTAGCTAAACTTGCTGCGAGATATTCACTTATGCTCAATAAACGCTATCGCGTGGGTGTGATTACCCTTGATACTTATCGTTTGGCAGCAGTAGATCAGCTTATGGCGTATGCGCGTATGATGAAGCTAAGTATTGATACGGTTGTTGAGCCAGAGGAGCTACCAAAAGCCATAGATTCATTAAAGCATTGTGATTATATCCTTATTGACACAGCAGGGCATTCACAGCACGATAGAGGCAAGTTGCAAAATCTTAAGTCTTATCTTAATACGGATTATAAAATTGACATTAACCTAGTGCTTGCACTCAATGCCAAGTATGAGGACTTAAAAGACACTTATAATGCCTTTAGTGAGCTTGATATTGATACTTTGATTTTTAGTAAGCTTGATGAAAGTCGGCATTTTGGGAATATGTTTTCACTCGTGTATGACACAAAAAAACCCATCTCATATCTTTCAATCGGGCAGGGTGTGCCTAATGACTTAATTTTGGCGAGTAATGATTATTTGGTAGATTGTTTGCTTGATGGATTTAAGCGTCCAGAATCTAAGTAGAATCTCAATAGGAAAAAATATGATACAAAATCAAGCCCACGAGCTACAATCTCTAATGCAAAGCAAGGATAAACGCAATTTTAGCAATACAAAGTTTATCGCTATCACTTCAGGTAAAGGCGGTGTGGGCAAGTCAAGCATAAGTGCCAACCTTGCCTATTGCTTATGGAAGCTCAAAAAACGCGTAGCCGTATTTGATGCGGATATTGGACTAGCCAACCTTGATTTAATCTTTGGTGTTAAGACTCAAAAAAATATTCTTCACGCATTGCGTGGGGAGGTGAGCTTTCAGGAGATTATCTATCCTATTGAAGAGGGTTTATATCTCATTCCGGGCGATAATGGAGAGGAGATTCTAAAATATGCTAATAGTGGCGTTTTGGAACGCTTTGTAGAAGAGAGCGATATTTTAAATTCCATTGATTATATGATTATTGATACTGGAGCTGGGATTGGCGGGATAACACAGGGCTTTTTAAATGCGAGTGATATGCTTATTGTTGTTACAATGCCTGATCCTTCAGCATTAACCGATGCGTATGCGACTATAAAGCTTAATGCCAAAATGCGTAATGAGATGTTTATGATTCTTAATATGGTCAAAAGTCAAAAAGAATCTCAAGTAGTGTTTGATAGAATCTCAACCCTAGCAAAGAAAAATATACCTACACTTACATTACAGAATCTTGGGTTTATAGAGCAAAGTCAAGTGGTGGCAAAAGCGGTGCGTGCTCGTGAGCTTTTTGTCAAAGCCGAGCCACTAAGTGCGGTGAGTGGGGAGATACAAAATATCGCACAAGGGGTTGTTATGAAGTTGGAACAAAATATGCTTAACTTACCACAAAAGCAACGATTTGCGGATTTTTGGCGGCGGGTGCTTGGCTATATTTGATGGCTTCAATCTTTTATGGCTTAAATTTCTTGGGGTGGAATAATGAAACCAGATAATTATATGAGCTTTAGCGTTGTTGCAGGATTTTTCGTTGGACTTGCATTTGCAATTACAAAGTTTGATGAACCTGAATTTATGGTGCTATGGACGATTATTACAACAATGGGCGTATATTTGATTGTAGCGGTGTGCGTGGCATTGTATTTTTGGTTTTTGGATTTTGAAAATACAAAACTCAAGAAAAGTAAGCTTGAAAGCAATCTTGAATACTACCGCCTTGAGTTTGATAAGCGTGAAAAAGAATCCGCCAAGATTCGCAATTTTATTAAGAGTATAGAATCTGATGATGAAGAAATGGCAGCCCAGCAGAATGCGAACTAAGAGCAGGAAATAAAGAGGGATAAGAGATGAAAAGTATGAAAAGCAATAATGGCTACAATCAAACGCTAAAATACGCACAAGATGAACTTGCCCTGCAATATCTCCCTGCAGTCAAAGCAATGGCATTCCGTTTGAAAGAGCGTTTGCCTAGCTCCATCGAAATGGCGGATTTAGTCTCTATCGGCACAGAAGAACTGATTAAGCTCGCAAGACGATATGATAGCAGTCTTAATGATTCTTTTTGGGGCTATGCTAAGACGCGTGTGAATGGGGCAATGCTTGATTATTTGCGTAGCCTTGATGTGCTATCCCGCTCTAGTCGTAAGCTTGTTAAAGCGATTGATTATGAGGTCTCAAAATATTTTAATGATTATCAAGAAGAGCCAAGCGATGAGTATTTGGCAAAGATTCTAAACGAAGATGTAGCAAAAATAAAAGAAGCAAGGGTGGCTTCTGATGTGTATGCACTCGTGCCTATTGATGAGCAGTATAATGCGATATGCGGAGAAAATATCTTAGAAGATGTGCAAAAAGATGAGCTAATGGAGATTATCCACAATGTCCTAAAAAAGCTTGGCAAGAGAGAACAGATGATTATCCAACTCTACTACTTTGAGGAGTTGAATCTTAAGGAGATTAGTGAGATTCTAGAAATTACTGAATCTAGAATCTCGCAAATCACAAAAGAAGTCATCAAAAAAATAAGACAAGCACTAGGAGATATAAATGGCTGATATATTAAGTCAAGAAGAGATTGATGCCCTCTTAGAGGTTGTTGATGATGATGGCGATACTGCCGAGATAGAAAAGCAGGACATCACACATCAAAAGCAAGTTACGCTTTATGACTTTAAGCGTCCAAATCGTGTAAGTAAAGAGCAGCTCCGTGCGTTTAAGTCAATCCACGACAAAATGGCAAGAAGCCTTTCTTCTCAAGTCTCTGCGGTGATGAGAAGTATTGTTGAGATTCAGCTTCATAGTGTGGATCAAATGACTTATGGGGAGTTTTTGATGAGTTTGCCCTCCCCCACGAGCTTTAATATTTTTTCAATGAAACCACTAGAAGGTGCGGCGATTTTAGAGATAAATCCTAGCATTGCTTTTCCTATGATTGATAGGCTTTTGGGTGGCAAGGGCGACCCGTATGAGAACTCACGCGAATTTAGCGATATTGAGCTAAATTTGCTTGATACGCTTTTGCGACAGATTATGCAGAATCTCAAAGAGGCGTGGAGCTCTATCACGGAGATTTTCCCAAGCGTAGATGCCAAAGAATCTAGCCCAAATGTTGTGCAAATCGTGGCACAAAATGAAATTGTTATTATGGTGGTTATGGAGATTATCATCGGGCATAGTAGCGGAATGATGAGTATTTGCTATCCGGTTATCTCCCTTGAGACCGTGCTTTCTCGCTTGGCAAGTAGGGATTTGATGCTCAGTGATACAAGCTCAAAAAAGAGTAGAAACAAAGAGCTTCAAGCCCTTATCGCTGGAGCAAATGTCGTTGTCTCTGGCTACCTTGGTAATGCTACCCTCTCTCTTAAGGAAGTGCTGGACTTGCAAGTTGGCGATATTGTGAGGCTTGATAGGGCGGCTGATGATACGATTTTGGTATCTGTTGATGGGCGAGAGAAGTATGTTGCAAGTATCGGGCTGCAAAGGTATCGCAAAACACTGCAAATCAAAGAAGTGATTAAAACAGAAAAAGATCAAGTCAAAGAAGTGCTTGAAATGCTAGAATCTCAACGCAAAAATAGAATCGCAAATATTGAAGAGGAGGGAGAATGAAGCCTTTTATAGATTTAATCGTCCAAGAAGCCACCGCTACCATTGAAGGACTTATGGGTAAAACACCAAGTGTAACCCACACAAGCGATAGTAATGTAAGCCTTGAAAATCTCTCAATCCCCTATTCAATCAGCTATATTCAGGCAAGTGGTGATGGCAGTGGCGAACTTGCTATGATTATCCCCGTGGCTATGGCAACAGCTCTAGCAGATATGATGTTAGGTGGCGAGGGTGAGAGCAAGCCAGAGATGAGCGAAGATGATTTAGATGCGATAAAAGAGATAAGTGCGAATATTTTTGGGGCAATCTCCACATCTTTAAACTCACAAAAAGAGCTGCCAAAACTTAACTTTACGTGTAGCAATATTGAATTTATTACAGAAAATATGGATTTGTCTCGCTTTGATAAGGCATATATTTTTAATTTTACATTAGATTCTATTCAGTCAAATTTTACGATTTTAGCCAATGCGAGTTTTGTGGGGCTTTTTGAGGGTGGGGCTGCTGCCCCTGTGGCTCACGCAGAATCTGGCTCTGCCCCTGTGGCTCACGCACTTAGCCCAACAGAATTTAAAAATATCAATATGATTTTAGATGTGCGATTAAATGTCAAGGTGCGTATCGGGCAGAAAAGAATGCTTTTAAAAGATGTCATTGCTATGGATATAGGAAGCGTGATAGAGCTTAATCAACTTGCTAATGACCCTTTAGAT
This sequence comes from uncultured Helicobacter sp., assembly GCA_963559865.1. Taxonomy (GTDB): domain Bacteria; phylum Campylobacterota; class Campylobacteria; order Campylobacterales; family Helicobacteraceae; genus Helicobacter_C. Next base: position 25,915 of record CAUWMC010000007.1, on the reverse strand, counting down.
ATACTCGTAGATGATAAAGTGATTGCCAAAGGCGAAGTGGTGATTGTAGATGGGAACTTTGGGATTCAAATCACTGATATTGGCACAAAACGCGATAGGTTAGAGCAACTCCGCGGATAGATTCACCTAAGATTTATATTGAGATAGGGGTGGTATGTATCGCATAGCATTTGTTTTGTGTTGCATATGGTGTTTTGCAAGTGTGCTGATGGGCAAAAACCTATCACAAGAAAATACAACTGATTTACTCAAAATACCCCCAAATGATACAGAGCAAATTATAGAATCTCATAAGCTGGGTTTTGAGATAGATGAGATGCAAGTCAGCATATTGCCTACGATGATTTGGGGTGGCACCCTGCCACAACTCATAAGCTTTCATCTTGGCTACAATGCTACACAGCTAGATTTTAAGATTCAAAGTGGTGGCAGTGTGGGGGCAAGTGCTGGGGTAAATTATCTTCTACCTAATCCATTGTATTGGAATCTTTCAAATTTTGGCTTACGCGTGCGGTATCTGTATGAATATGGTGCGTATTCTTCACATCTACTAGGCGTTGTGAGCTATTGGCATTTCTTTCCAAAAACTTTTGAAACTTTTGCTTTTTTGCCTACAATTGTGCTAGGTGGTGGGTGGATTATCAACGCTCAAAAACAAACAGAGAATGGCTACATAACAAGCAATGGCTCATATATTGAAGCGGGACTAGCATTTTTCAAGTGGTTTCCTGTGGGGAATGTGGATATTTTGTATAGAGCGAGTTTTTATGATAATCCGCTTATTTTTGGCACAGATAAAGCTGTGCATAGCATAAATTTTGTTTTTACATTTTTTTAGAATCTAGAATCCGTGTTGCCTTTTTTATAGAATCTTGCATAATTTAACCACAGATTCTATAAGATTTTATATTTTTAGTTTATAGACTTGTTCTTTTGACAATTTCATTCATAATATCATAGCTATGCTTGATGGCTAGAGCGATTGAGCCACCGCTCTTTAGGGCAATATCCCCTGCGATAAAGAGATTTTTAACATTGCTTTCTAGGGTTTGTGAAACAAGCGGCACACCTTTTTCATCGGTTTTGATTCCGCATTTTTTGAGAAAATCCACAGGTGTTGCCCCACCAATGGCATAAATCACGCGATCAAAGACTTCTTTGCTCTCATCACTAAACTTCACAGCTACCTTGCCATCTTCATCACTTAACTCAATAATATCAATGCCAAATCGCCCCATAAGTCGCCCGTTACTCAAAGCAGATTCTAGCTCTTTGGCATTTATATCATTGATACGGGTAAATTCCTTGCGGCGGTAGTTTAGCGTTACGCTTCCACCTTGTGTATTTTGAGCTAAGTCAATGGCGTATTCCACAGCGGAATTTCCACCACCTACAACAAGAATCTTCTCTTCACTCCTAGCATCATTAGCATTAAAATTGACACTCTTGCGGATTGTGGGTGGGATAGCATAGCTTGGCTTATTTGGTTGCCCCATTTTGCCAATACCTATGATGACAAATCTAGCTTTAAAGCTGCGATTATCGCTTGTATTGACGCTAAAGACACCATCACTTTGGCTCACAGATTCTACATCGCTTTGGTATTCTACATTGATGGGTTTTAAAAGTGTGTCAAAAAACTCTAGTGTGCTTTCTCTATTACCATCTTGAAAGTCAAGCTCACCTTTTAGCTCCACAACTTGCCCTTTGTAGTCCCTATCTACTCTCTTGCCTTCTTTATAGAATTTGCGGATACTCATATTATGAGATTCACCTTTTTCCAGCACAAGCACACTGAGATTTTTAGCTCTCGCCTCTAGTGCGGCACTCATTCCTGCCGGTCCGCACCCAATGACAATGACATCATATATTGTATTCATTCTTTCTCCTTGTTGTCTTTATTGTTTTTCTTTTGGGCTTGTGCAGCAAGGTTGAGATCCTCAACAGAATCAAAAAGCACACCTTGCATCATTTTGTTTGCATCATCAAATTGCCCATTTTTTAATCCCCAAATAAATGCTAAAAGTCCAAACAACCCAAGCACAAGCGACACTCCAAGCATAACAGCAATCATTTCTGTATTCATATTAAGCCTTTGATTATGGGAAAAATGGCGGAGATTCTAGCATAGTTTGTAAATTAGAGTCAAACAAAGCGATTTTTAGTTTTTGCTCTATGATATGGATAATATTTATCAAAAAGTTATAGAATCCTTGGCTTTAGAATCTCAAGCAAAGGCTTTATTTAAGGAGATAAAAATGTCAAATGATTTGCAAAACATAAAACCAAAGAAAAAAGTTAGCGTTGGCGTTATGCTAGGTTTTGGCTTTGGAGTGTTAATTTTATTTTCGTGTATTATGGTATTTATTGCCCTCAATCGTGTGAGTGAGATTAACACTTCGCTTAGCCAAATTAATGACATAAATGCCCTAGCTCAACGCTATGCGATTAATTTTCGTGGAAGTGTGCATGATAGAGCTATTGCGGTGCGTGATGTGGTGCTGATTGATAGTGAGGATACAAAAGGTTTGCAGAATCTGCTAGAGCAAATTGGCACATTAGAGAAGTTTTATAAAGAAGCAGAAGATAATATGAAAGAAAAATTCATTGATACGCATTTGCTTGATGACAAGGAGCTTAGCATTCTTCAAGCTATTGAGGCTACTCAAGCTAAGTCAATTCCACTCATCGTGCAAATCAGTCAAGCCAAACTCGCTGGAGATTCTCAAAAAGCTTATAGTCTTTTAAAAACGCTTTCTCCATATTTTACGCAATGGCTTGCTGAAATTAATCAATTCATTGACTATCAAGAAAATGCAAATTCCACTTTAACTGCGGAGCTAAGAAGTAATGTTGATGAGTTTAGAATCGTGCTTTTGGTACTTTTGGCTTTGAGCGTTGTTTTTGGTGTGATTGTGGCTATCGTGATTATACGCTCATTGCTGCGTTTGCTTGGTGGAGAGCCACATATTGCTTCACAGATTATCAGCAAAATAGCAAATGGCAATTTATCCGAGCCTGTGGCATATAAGGGCGAAGATTCTATGCTGTCTTCTATTGCCACAATGCAAGGCAAGCTTAAAGAGATTGTGGAGTTTATCACACGCTCTTCAAATCAAATCAACGAAGTCGCCCTAAAAGTCTCTCAAACCTCAAATCAAGCCCAAGATGCCGCTAGAACACAAATGCAAAGCTCAACACAAGTGGCAGATAAAATAGGACAAATGAATAAAAGTGTGATTGAGGTTTCAAACATTGCCCAGCAAACAGAGGAGAACTCCACAAAGAGTGTGGAAATCTCAACAAAGGGCGTTGAGATTATTAATATTACCGCCCAAGAGATTGGCAAGATTACAGAGATGATTAGCTCTTCAGCGGAAAATATCCGCGGATTACAACAGCAGTCTGTGGAGATTGGTGGAAGTGCGAGTTTGATTGCAGAGATTGCTGACCAAACTAACCTTTTAGCTCTTAATGCTGCTATTGAAGCAGCTCGTGCTGGAGAGCACGGGCGGGGCTTTGCCGTTGTGGCTGATGAGGTGAGAAAACTAGCTGAACGCACCGCCCAAACAACAGCAGAAATTGCCAATATGATAAAACTTATTCAAGATGGCATAGGCACTTCTGTTGATGCGATTGAAGCTATTGTGCCTCAAATTGACAAGGGGCAAAAGCTCATTATAGATTCAGTGCAAACGCTTGAAGAGATTCAAAATCAAGCCAAAGATTCACTCCAAAAGGCTAAAGCCGTAGCAAGCTCATCAAGTGAGCAAGAAGATACTATGCAAAGTATTGCAAATGATATGCAAGGTATCTCTACGCTTTCACAAGAGACAAGTCTTTCACTTGAAAATGCCAATAAAACAATCAGTGAGTTAAAAAACATTTCAGATTCACTGAAAAACTATATGGCGTATTTTAAAATCTAAAATCGCCATTGAAGATGTTGGAAAAACGAAACCATAAAGGAGCAAAATGAAAGTTCTAGCAATATTTGCCATTATAGTTTTTTTTAGTTTTGTGAGTGCTAAGGAGCTAAGAGAAACGCCTTCAGTTGAAAAGAGGCTTGAGACACAAATAAACATTGCTCAAAAAATCGCAGAGATAAAGGCAGAGCCTGTGGAAGTGATACCTGCGAATTTGGGCGAGATGAAGTTTAAGATTCTAGCTGATGAAGATGGCTTTTATGCCCTGTATTTGGGCGATGATAAGACAAATATGAGTATCAATAGCCCCGCGGATTTTTTCTCCGCCTCGTTTGCAGTTATGGAAGCTTTCAATAAAGCACAAGAGATTCTCACACAGCATAATGCGTCTGTGCGAGAATCTAAGATTCTAAAGATATTTAAAACATATCCGCAATATGTGCTAGACTTTAAAGCAACAAGTAAGACACAAACAACGCTCTATATGTTGCTTACCCCATTTTGTGAGCCTTGTAATGAAAAGATAAGAAACCTAGCAAGGCTCACAGAAGATGCACATATAAAAATCATTTTTGTCGCGGCAAATAATGAAGTCTATCATAAAGTAATGTCCTTATATGCGGCAATGCAAGGCTATAAACATAAAAGTCAAGAGGATAAAATCGCCAAGCTTCAAACACTTATAGATGACATAATGCTTTTGCCCCCAGTCAAAGACGATGACAAAAACGCTATGGATATGTATAAAGAATTAACCAAGGCTAGAATCTCCTATCTACCCTATATTATTGAGACTGGCAAATAAGTTTTAAGTGCTACTTTATTTCCGCGATTCTTGCTCTTGCGGATAGGATTTAAGCGTGGCTATAAGGCTTTTAAACTGCTCAAGATGATGGGCGTATTTTTGTGCATATTGCGTGATTAACTCGCTTGTATTTTTACAAAGCTCGGTATATTCCCGCTCAAAATGCCAAATACTCTTTTTATGCAAAGGCTGGGTTAAAAGATTTTCTTGTAGGAAATAAAAATGAAAGCCAAGATTTAGCTCATCGCGGATATTTTCTAGGCTTGGGTTAAAAAGTGGCAATGTATCGGGGCTTTTGCTGTGTTTTGCCTTTGCCTCTTCAATTTTTAGCCCTATATGGCTAAGACACAAGGCTATACTCAAAGGATAATTAAGACTTAGAATCTTATGAAAGAGCATAAGATTTGCACTCAAAGTGGCATTATGACTAAGTGCAAGGGTATGAAAACTCTGCACAATTCCATCAAGGCTTTTTTGCAAAAGAGGGCTTTGCAAAGGCGGGAGAAAATCAGCATACCATTGTATGAATAATTCTTGCAAAAGCTTTGTTTGCGTATCAAGTAAAGATTCAAACTCTTTGCCACTCTCCATAATATCAAACCCAAGCTTTGTAAAATCTTTCGCAAAAGCAGAATCTGCATTATTCAGGCTCAAAGACAATCGCTCCCTTGGCAAAAATGCCACTTCTTTGCTTTGTTTTACTTCTTTTGTAAAGCCAAAGCTTTTTTCTATGCGGACAAATTCTTGCGGTGTTCTTTCAATGGCATTATAGATGTATTGACTAAGCGATTCAAGATGAGATTCAAAAGTATCAAAAAGCTTTGGAAATGACTTATAAAATGGGCTTTGCATAGCATTGCTATTAAAGGTTTGGATTGAATCTTGTAAAAGTGAGTTCAGGTTAGAAAATCGCAATTTGGCGTGCAAGCTCAACCGAGCATAGCGAAGTAAAAGTGTGCGAAGCTGTGTGCAAATCGTGCGTGTTTTGGCTATCTGTGCTAAGGGCGTGATATGCGTATGTAAAAATGTTACAACCGATTGAATATTAGAATCTTGGAATAATTGCTCTGCTTGAGATGTGCTAAGATTCTCACTTGGATTATAAGAATGCAGGGCATTTTTTGCCGAGATGGCGATAATGTCCTCAAACAATCCGCTAAAAGCCTTTTTGGCATACTCTAGGCTTGTATGTATCTCATCTTCATTTTTTAGTCTATCTTTTTGATTCAGCACACAAAGGCTTTTACTTGCGTATCTTTTGATGTGCGTGGTGATGATTTCTCTCTCACTTTGTTTGCCGACATTATCAATAAGAGCAAGCCAAATGATCCCATCTACGCTTTCTAGCACCGCATTTGTCGTGTCTGTATCACTTTGATTCTGCGAGTTAAAGCCCGGCGTATCTAAAAAACTCATAGACTTAAGCAGCTCTAGGGGTGCATAGAGCTTGTAAAAGGCGATTTTTGCATTTTGGTCTTCACTCACTTCGCTCATATAATGCAGTGGCTTTGTGGCAATATTGCCATTTTTGTAGTGAATCTCTAGGGCATAATCATTACCATAAACGATATGGCAAATTTTTGCCGTGATTGGTGTAATGCCACTAGGGAGAATCTCCTGTCCCAAAAGAGCATTTAAAAATGTAGATTTTCCACTACTAAACTGCCCGATAATAGCAATTTTCATCGGTTCTTGTATGCTTTGTGTGAGATTTTTGAGTGTAGTTGAACTGCGGGAGCTTAGGGGCATCATCTGTTGAATGACATAACGCGTCTTGTCAATCAACGCATACAGCGGATTGCTCCCTTGCAGTGCTTTGTTTTTTGCCTCTAAATACTCATTGACAAAGACTTCAAGCAAAGCCTCATTTGAATCTTGGCGTTGTGAATCTTGTTTGCTTTGAATATCTGTTATGGTTTGTGTGAATGTATCCATTAGCTTAGCTCCTCTAAAGTATGCGCAATCTGCTCTATAATATTTTGAATCTGGCTTTGCTTTGCTGCAATGATGGTTTGTTGCTCTTGGGTATTGCCGCTATTTTTTGTTTCCATAGCTGATTGTAGGCTTTCTTGTTTGTTGGCAATTTCACGCTCAATCTCTTGCCTTCTTTGTGCTGTGATTTGCTCAAAATGCGTCATAAAAAGCGTTTGTATCTCTGTATTTTTTTCTTTTATAAGCGTGCCAAAGCCATCAAAAATATTTTTAAATAAAGAATCTAAATTTGTTTTTAAACGCTCTGGCTTAGGGCTTAGGGCTTGTGGCAAAGACTTTAAAGATTCTAAGATATGCGTAATCTCACTGCTTTTAAGCTGAAAATGTATATTTGGCAGTGCATTATTGCTCTCTTGCATAGAATCTTTTGGGGCAATATCATTTTTAAGCTGCGTGATTTTGCGACTTAGCTTGTATTTGTATTCACGCAAAATATCAGCAAAACAATCCTTTAGCCCTTGCTCTATCATCGTGCGTAGGCTCTGCTCCTGTGGCTTTACACCTCGCTCAAAATCATAAATAATGTCGTTAAATACTTTGTCTTTAATCAAAGCAGCAGCTTTTGATAGGGTATTATTACTTAGGATCTCAAGTGAGCTAAGAAAATCCACAAGTTCAGTATTTAGCGTAAAAAGTTGAGATTCAAAGTTATTTAGCGTATCTAAAAGAGCTTGGTTTTGAGCAGTATATTTTGCAATGAGCGTATTGAGCTCTTCCCCACTTGCACAAAGCAAGGAAGATTCTATCTCTATAAGCTCTTCTTGTGCGTGGGCAATTTTTAGCATTGTTTTAAATGCGAGATACAGCTTGTCTTTTGCCTTAAGGCTATCTTGCCCTAAAAGCATCGTTTGTAGATAAGATTCAATCTCTAAAATTCCGCTTTCTTCAAGGCTCATTGTGGGCTTGCCTTTAGAATCCACGCCCTGTGTGCGATGAAGCAATGCCGCATATCCAGCTAATGGGATAAAATCAATCCGTTGGATAAGAGATTGTATGTCGCCTTTGTATTTGGCTTTTTTGAGCTGTGTGATAAGGCTTGATTTTGTGTAATGAAGAGAATCTTGCAATTCTTTTTGTGAAAGCAAATCAATGCGTGTAAGCACCACAAGCAAACGAGAGATATTCTGCTCCAAAAGGGCTTCTAAGATAAAATCAATATCCTTTTGTGTCGCTGCACAACTCGCATTCATCACGTGGATAAGCATATCGCAATGCTCAATGTATTCTCGCGTAATATCCTCTCGCTTTGTGATAGGGTCATCAAGTCCGGGTGTATCCACAATCTCCACACCATTTTGTAAAAACGCTAGAGGCATAAAGAGTTCAACCTCTTCTACAAGGTTGCAAAACTTGCTTGTGTGATTAGCTGAAGTATAAGAGCTTAGCTCACTTAGCTCAATGTCTCGTGTATATTTTGGCGATGTGATAAATGTTTGTAGCTTTTCTTTAAAATGCTCTTTGCTCTCTTTGACAAATTCTTTAAGATTAGAATCATACTCACTTTGAGATTCTAAATCCTCCCATTGCTCCTTGCTCCAAAAATGCACCCTAGCTTTTGGCGATTCCCCATATCGCAGTATGCTAAGATTTGCCGTCTCTGGCACACTTGAAGTGCCTAGAATCTCTTCTCCCAAAAGAGCATTTAAAAATGTAGATTTCCCTGCACTTAGCACCCCTGTAATGCCTATGCAAAATCGCTGCTCTTCTAGTTTGGCAAGATTTTTTCTTAATGCTTGAAGCAAAGAATCTTTGCTTAAAAGCGGCGTGAGCGTATCAAAAAGTGTATGAAACTGCGTGTGAAATTCTTGTAAATGCTTTATCTTGCTAGGACTGCTTGTGGTTTTGTGTGAGGTGTGTGAAAGGGTAGAGGGTTTAAGCATACTAAAAAGCCTTAATTGCTCATCATCAATCACCCCTGCGAGATTGAGATTTGCAAAATAAGGCATAAGCTCTTCAAAAATATGTTGATTGTGTGTGATGATATTTGTCTGCATAGCAAGGATATGATCAAGCGGGTTTGAAGTGTAGCCTAACGCAAGATTTGAAGGAATCTGTCTTGAATCTGGCAGGAGATTAACAAAACTTGGACATTGCATAAAAAGCTCAATATTATTTGCATTCACGCACAAAACAATACTCAAAGCACTTTGTGAAGAATCTGTGATAAAAGGGAGATTTTGCTGCATTGGTGGGGGCAGATGATGAAAGCTATTAAAAAAATGTTGCAAGATAGACACTTGAAAAACTCCGTATGTAGAATTTGATTTGGGAATTTTACCCCAAAATGTAAAAAGTAAAGTAAAAGCATAATTATCTTGGAAAATGTAGCGAGTTTTTTGCAAAAAACGCACACTTTACCATATTTCAAATCTATAAAAATGATACAATCACCCTTTGTGTTTGTAAGTGGGGAAATACAGAATCTTTAGAATGCAAATGCAAGTGTCAAAATGGAGGTTTGTGTGGGATTTTTCAAAAAGGCATTAATGCTGTATGTAGATGGATTCAAAAACTTAAAAGTTGGCAAGATTCTATGGAAGGTTATTTTCATCAAACTGCTTGTGATTTTTGCTCTGCTGAAAGTTTTTATTTATGATAAGAATCTTTCACAAGTTGGCGATTTTGAGCAAAAAAGTGCCTTTGTTTTAGACAATCTCACACAATCCCCCACAAAACCTTAAGGAGCTGCTATGGATATGGTAAATGATATTGCAAGTGTGGATTGGGCAAGAGCGCAGTTTGCTTTGACGGCGTTATATCACTTTTTGTTCGTGCCTTTGACTTTGGGACTTTCTTTTATTGTAGCGATAATGGAGACTATCTATGTTAAAACAGGCAATCCACAATGGCGTAAAATCACACGCTTTTGGCTCACCCTTTTTGCGATAAATTTTGCCATTGGTGTAGCTACAGGTATTATTATGGAGTTTGAGTTTGGCACGAATTGGGCGAATTACAGCTGGTTTGTGGGCGATATTTTTGGTGCGCCTTTGGCGGTTGAAGGCATTATGGCGTTTTTCTTGGAAGCTACATTTTTTGCAGTAATGTTTTTTGGCTGGGATAAGGTATCCAAAAAATTCCATTTGCTCTCCACTTGGTTTGTGGCTATTGGGAGCAACCTTTCTGCATTTTGGATTCTTGTGGCAAATGGCTGGATGCAATATCCCATTGGCACGATATTTAATCCTGAAACCGCACGAAACGAAATGAGCAGTTTTGCTGAAGTGGCTTTGTCTCCTGTGGCAGTATCAAAATTTTTGCACACCGTGGCAAGTGGCTATGTCATCTCCGCCCTCTTTGTAATGGGAATCTCCGCTTTGTATCTTCTAAGAGGCAGATTCATAAGTGAAGCCAAAAAAAGTTTGATTGTGGGAGCAAGCTTTGGGCTTATCACTTCAATGTTCTTATTCTTTAGTGGCGATGAGAGTGCCTATCGCGTTACACAGCATCAGCCGATGAAACTTGCCGCAATGGAGGGTATTTATCACGGAGAGCATAGAGCGGGAATCACTGCATTTGGAATCTTAAATCCCGATAAAAAACCCGGCGATGAAAGTGAAGTATTCCTCTTTGATATTACCATTCCTTATGCTCTCTCAATCCTTGGTAATCGCAGTCCAAATAGCTTTGTGCCGGGCATTGAAGACTTGTTGCACGGCAATGAAAAGCAGGGCATAATCGGCATAGATTCTAGAATCCAAAGTGGCAAACTCGCCCTATCTGCCCTCAAAGACTACAAAGAGGCAAAGGCAAAGGGTGATGAGGAGCTTATGAGTCTCTCGCGTGATGTTTTAGAGCATAATATGCCAAATTTTGGCTATGGGTATTTAGAAAAGCCCGAAGAGGCTATTCCGCCTATTGCTTTGACATTTTATAGTTTTCACATAATGGTGGCTTTGGGGAGTGCATTTTTTGTGCTATTTATCGTTGTGCTTTACTTGGCAATGGCAAATAATGTCGTGCAATTCCGCAAGATTCTATGGCTTTGTGTTATTGCCATACCTTTTGGTTATATTGCTGCGGAAGCGGGGTGGATTGTCGCAGAGGTTGGGCGACAGCCTTGGGCGATACAAGACTTGCTCCCTGTGGGTATTGCCTCTACACATCTTTCAAGTGTGCATATTCAAGTATCATTCTTTATTTTTGCGTTTCTTTTTACGACTTTGTTGTGTGCGGAAATTGGCATTATGATTAAAAGCATCAAAAAAGGCTTTGTGGAAGAGCATAGCAGGATAGATTCTACACATCAAGAAGGGGGCAAGTAATGTTTTTTGGACTTGAATTGAGTGGATTGCAGATTTATTGGTGGATTATTGTCAGTTTGCTTGGTGGGCTTTTAGTATTTATGTTCTTTGTTCAAGGTGGGCAGAGTTTGCTCCATATCATAGCAAAAAGCGAGTTAGAAAAAACAATGCTTGTAAATTCTTTGGGGCGAAAATGGGAGCTTGGATTTACCACATTGGTGCTTTTTGGTGGAGCGTGTTTTGCAGCATTCCCACTATTTTATAGCGTGAGCTTTGGCGGGGCGTATTGGGTGTGGTTAGCGATTTTGTTTTGCTTTATTCTTCAGGCGGTGAGCTATGAGTATCGTAAAAAAGAGGGGAATTTACTTGGCTCAAAGGTGTATGAAATCTTTTTGTGGATTAATGGTGTATTTGGTGTGTTTTTGATTGGTGTGGCGGTTAGCACATTTTTTAGTGGCTCACATTTTGTGTTAGATGAGCGTAATTTTGTAGAGTGGAGCAAGGCAAGCAGAGGGCTTGAGGCATTGCTTGAACCGGCAAATTATCTTCTAGGCTTAAGCTTGGTGTTTCTAAGTCAGATTCTAGGAGCGAGTTATTTTTTAAATAATATTAATGATGAGAATATTGCAAAACGCGCAAGGAAGGCTATGTTTGTAGCGACTTTGGCATTTTTGCCTTGTATTTTGGGCTTTTTATTGTGGATCTGTCTTAAAAGTGGATTCTATGTGGGTGAAGATGGTAGGGTAAGCCTAGAGCCTTATGTGTATTTGCACAATTTTTTATCTCAGCCTTATTTAATTGTGGGACTATTGCTTGGTGTGGTGGCTGTGCTATTTGGCATTTTTCTTAATGTTTTTAAGCGTAGCACAAAGGGTATTTTTCCACTTGGTGTGGGCAGTGTGCTTGTGGTGATGATGGTATTTTTAAATGTTGGCTTAGGTAATAGTGCATTTTATCCTTCCATTGCTGATTTGCAAAGCTCTTTAACAATACAAAATGCTTCATCAAGCTATTATACACTCTCTGTAATGGGTTATGTGTCTTTGCTCGTGCCTTTTGTATTGGCTTATATAGCGTATGTGTGGCGTGCAATGGATAAAGTCAAAATCACAAAAGAAGAGATGAGTAATGACACTCACGCCTATTAGAATCTAAAATGAAAAGCTAAGGAGAAACAAAATGGGAACTTCAATTTTTATGCTTATCTTGTGGCCTGTGGTGATTTATGTGTGCTATAAATTTATTATGCTTAATATCACTCACACTGAAAAGCAAGAAAAACAAGACTAGATTCTATTTTTCCCCATTCTATTTTATCTTACTAGACTCATTGCTGCTTCAAGTGGCAAATGGGCACATCTTTACTCATCTTAATCAATCTTGCCTTTGAAAGTCTGTCTTAACGAAATGTTAGGTTTGATGTGTCAAATCTAAGCCTTAAAACTTCTTACTATTCACATCATCTAAAATTTTTACTGCGACATTATCTAGTGCGGTGCTTATATCGCGTGAATGATTGGCAATTTTTACATTTTGCTGCGTGATACCCTCTAATTGTGAAATGGTGTCATTGATTTGCGTTACACCTTCTGCTTGTTCTTTGATAGACTCTGCCATATCATTGATACTCTGCACCAAAAGATTTGTATTTGCTTCAATTTCACCCAAACTTCTTTGTGTGCGTTCGGCAAGCTTTCTTACCTCATCAGCAACGACCGCAAAACCTCTGCCGTGCTCTCCAGCCCTTGCAGCTTCAATAGCGGCATTCAAAGCCAAAAGATTTGTTTGATCGGCTATATCGCGTATGATACCGATGACATTTTTAATATCCTCACTTTGTGCGATGACTTCATTTGTGCGATCGCTCACGCTTTGCATAGATTGAGCTATTTCTTCTGTGAGCGTGGCGGTTTGTGCGAGTGATGAGCTTTGTGTATTGGCACTCTCTGTAAGCTCAAGCACCGAAGATTCTAACTCTTTTGACTTAGCTTCAAGCTCGTTTGCATAGCTTTTAGAGACTGAAAGCATACTCACCATAGAATCTCCCAAGCTATTTATCGCACTCTCAAGCCCTCTAGGATTTTCTATCCTATCGGTAAAGTCATTATTTTTATACGCATCAAACACTCTTGCGGTATTTTTGAGATTCTCTCCAACGAGATTTAAAAGTGTGTGAGACATTTGATTTATCGCATCTTTTAGCTCATTGATTTGTGGATTTAGGCTTGTATTTTCTATCACAGAGCCAAATCGCCCCTCTTTTGCCTCCGCTACGACACCTAGCACATCACGCACAAGATTAGAATCTTTTTTGAGTCCTTCTTGTGTGCGTTTGACATTCTCATCAATCGCCTTTGCCATACGACCGATTTCATCTTTAGAATCTAGCGGGATAAAATCCATTGTTTTGCTCTCGTGATTGAGATAGGCAAAAAAGGCAAAGACATTATGCTGTAAGTTTAAGATTCCGCGTAAATGTGTGCTGTAAAAGAGCCACATAGATGGGAAAAAGAAAAGTAAAAACGCCACCATAGAAATGGCAATATTACTATATATTGTTTGAGAAATGTTGCCTAGAATCCCCTGTGAAGTGGCGTGTGTATAGGTGTCTAGCGTATCAATATACACACCCGTGCCAATCCAAATATTTGCAGTGTTGGGGATAAGCTGTGCATAAGATACTTTCTGTGCATCAACAAACTTTCCATCTGGCAGGGGCTTAGGGAAAACATAATAGACAAATTTACCCCTTTTACTATCATCTTTTGCACTCTCAAAAAGATCTCGTATGAAATAAGTGCCATTAATATCCTTTGTATCCCACAGAGACTTGCCTATAATGTCTGTTTTGTGTGGATAAGCCAAAGCAACCCCTTCTTTATACACAAAATAATAGCTTGATTTATCATCTTCAAAATACATTTTGTTAATGGCTTTGGAAATGATTTGTATCTGCTCCTTTTCATCTAATCCCTTGATAATTTCACCAAGCGCACTCGCCATAGAATCTGTGCTAAGTTTGATTTTTGCTTCAATCTCTTGCTGTAACATTGCGATGATTTGGGCTTGTGTAGCTTTGGAGGACTTTGCCTCTCCTAGTATTGTCAGCACCAAAAATATGACAAATGCTATAAAAAAGCCGATAACAAGGCTTAGGAATTTTGATTTAAGTGAGAGATTCTTGTAAAACTTCATAGCCACTCCTTTAGTGTATCAAACGCACGATTGATAACAATTGATAAAAGGTTTGCAAAAAGAGTAGCATAAATTTCAAAAAATCAATATGCAAAAAAGCATAGTTTTAGCCTTAAATGTGGAATCTTTACAAAAAAATTTTGCCTTTCTTGTATTTACAAGCAAAAAGCACTACAAGCCACATTGTATTGATATTTGCAATCACTCAAGGGTTGCTTCACATTTCTTAGCTTATCAATACACCACTCTAAGTCGCTCATTTAAACTAGAATCCAAATTTAAAAAGCTTTCTAAGCTTATATCGCTAAAGGCGTCAATGAAAATATATTCATTTTGTGTATTGCGTAAATATTCTAGCACTTCTTTATCACACACTATTACATATAAGCAATCTTCACATTTATAAAGCTTGTTTTCAAAGATAGATTCTAGCGGCTTATCTAGGGGCTTGCCACTTTGTAGGGCTAGATTTAGGGCTTTATCTCTTGGGCTTATTGTGCTATCTAGTAGCTTTAGTGTGCCTTTTTCATTTGTGATAAGCTCTGGCTTATCACTTAAGGATAGCACACTAAAGCCGCTAAAGTTTTCATTAGCTATTTTTATACTTGCTCTTTTTACTCTCTCAATGGTTATATCGCTAATGACTGGATTTTGACTTTTTAGCTCATTTTTACAAAAATCATAGGCTACTTTGCTTTTAGCTTCATCAATTGGCTCATCAAGCTGGACTAGGATAAATTTACGATTGCCGCCATCTTCTTTGTTTAGCTCCATTATGGCGTGGGCGGTTGTGCCACTACCGGCAAAAAAATCTAGCACTATATCTTGGCATTCGTCTTTTGGCGATAAATGCGGGAGCGGCGAAAAAGTGCGGCGGTCATTACCCTCTAGGTAACTCCCTTGCACTTTTTCTTGCAGCCCACATTTCTCACTCAAAATACTAGAATGCCTTTTACTTGTGGATTCTGCTTGTGCTTTAGAATCTTCCTTGTCATATTGAGTGCGTAAGCACGAAATATCTCTTGTAGATTCTACATTGCTAGATACTTCGCCTAAAGGCTCAGTATGACAAGCAGAATCTGTGCTACTAGATTCTACGCTATGCGGCGAGAGTTCCCCCCCCCCCCCCCGCAGAAGTGGCTGGATTTATAGTAGCGATTTTAAGAAGATGTTTTAACAAAGTGGTATTTTTAGGATTATTAAAAACTTTACTTCCTACAATTTCTTTTAATTCTTTAATACCTTTACCACTACTCACAAAATCTATAAAGCTTTTAGGGGGATTTTCCTTTTCCACCATAGCATAGTAGTCGCCATTTTCATCTTGTTTCACTTGCTTAGAATCTAGCCATTCTTTTTTCACAACAACATAGCCATTATTATTTCTACGAATAAGAATATCACTTTTAGAAGTGTTAAATTTGTCCAACGCCCAAGTCCAACACCCAAGTCCAACACCCTTTTTTGGAGGGCGGATTATTTCATAACCACCCTCCAAAAAAGTGGAATCGCTGGTATAAACTTCATTTTCATCATTACTAATTTCTGCCAATTCTCTATCATAATCATCTTTTGCAAAAAAATCTTTTGTTTGCGGATTATAATAAATGCTAAATCCTAAATTTGGTCTTGCATTTAGTGTCCCACCTGCTCCACCTGTGGTAAGCCCCGCTCCCTCGTAGTAGAATTTACCTGTTTTTTCATCTTTAAAGGCTTTTACTTTTACCTTTTGCTTGATTTTATAAATAGGCTTTGATTCTATATTTTTTGCATAGCATAAAATGTATTCGTGGTTAGTTTGTATGGTATCAGCATCATTTTGTGCGTTACCTTTAAGCCATATAATTTGCCCACAGAAATTCTCTTCCCCAAAAATTTCATCGCAGAGAATCTTTAAATTTGCTTGTTCGTTATCATCTATGCTTATGAAAATCACGCCATCATCTTTGAGTAAATCTCTAGCAAGTTTTAGTCGTGGGAGCATAAAGGCTAGCCACCCACTATGTGTGCGTGAGCCTTGTATATTTCTAAAAAACTTTAGCGTTTCACTCTCTTTTTCTTCACCATTTTCATCAATCTCAAGTAGCCCTACTTCTTGTAAAATCGCTTGATAATCTTTCCTAAAATTATCGGGGTAGATGAAGTTTTCATTTTTTGTATTGTATGGGGGATCAATGTAAATCATTTTGATTTTTTCTGTGTAGGCGGATTTTAGGATTTTAAGCGCGTCTAAATTATCGCCTCTTATGATGAAGTTTTGCGGAGTTTGGGGGCTAGATTCTAGACTTTTAGATACTTCGCCTAAAGGCTCAGTATGACAAGTGGATTCTATATTTTGGATTGCTTCGTTGTCGCTTTGCGAATGCCTCGCAATGACAGATTCTGTGCTGTGGGGTGGGATAAAGATTGTTTCAAATGTAAGCAACTTTTGTGTGGGGGTGCTATACAGGGCATTTGCCAAGCCTTTGCCAGTGAAAGTTAGCTCATAGCCTTGTATATCCGCCCTATCATTTAGCCCTAAAAGCGTGGCGATAGCCTTTAAATCCACTTGATTATCTTTAATGACTTGCGGGAAATTTGCCTTAAGGGTTTCTACTAATGCGTTGCGTGATTGCTTAGAATCTATGATTGTTACGCCCTTTTTTATCGCTTCGTTTTTAGGTATCATTTGCTCTCCTTTACTTGATTTGTTTGTGCTTGATGTATCGCTTCTTTTAGACTTGTTAGTAAATCTTGCTTGTTAATGCGTGTGCTATAAAGCACTTTGATATTTTCATCTTTTAGGCTCTCTTGCAAGCTTTTGAAAAATCTTTTTGCATAATCTATCTTTTTTCGCTCTAATTCAGGGATTTGTCGCTCATCATCATAGCCTTTGGTTTCGCAAATGAAAAAGATTTTCTGCCCATTTTCATCTTGCAAAAGATAGGCGAAATCTGGCTCATACTGCTTAAAAGGTGTGGGAATGCTAAATTTAGGAAGTTTGGCAAAGACGATTATGGATTTATTATCTATCGTTTGGGGGTCGTTTGTAATGACTTCTTTTTCAATGTGGCTATCATAAATCACTTTGTCAAAAAGATAGTTTGAGGGAGGGTCTAGGGGCGTTGATTTACTAGAATCTTTGGCGATAAATTTGCCTAGCTTTTGCGCTTCTATATTCTCTTTTGGTGTGCCATTTTCATCATATAAAAGGGAGCTGTTAGAATAGCTTTGGATAAACTCATAGCCCACGCTTAGAAGAAGGTTTTTATGTAGCTCTTCTTTGTAGATGTTTTTTAAGGATTCAAAGGCTGCTTTGGGAGAGTTGGTGAAATTTTGTTTTTCTAGCTTGTTTAAAAGCTCTAGCAAAAATGGAAGTGGGATTTTATGCTCTTTAGCAAAGTCAAGGGCTAGGGATTTGAAGTCTTTTTCAAGGGATTTTGCATAGTCTTTTGTGCGTATTTCTTGTAAGTCTTTGGTGATGATTTTATTGCTTTTTGTATCATAAATCTTGCTTTCAAAACGCACGGATTCTTTTGGGATTTGGGTTTGGTTGAAAATATGGGCTATGGATTGCACTAGGGAATCTTGCTTGATGTCTTTATAGATAAGGATTGATTTTTGATTGATTGTGTGCCATAGGTCTTTAAACTCTTGTGCTAGGTTTGATTTGATTGTAACTTTTTCTTTTGGGGTGTTGGCATTTTCTACTTGATTTTGTGCGGTATTTGTGGCTTTAAAGGCTTCTAAAACACACTCAAATTTATCTTGTAAAAGATTTTTTAAACTCTCATTGTCTTTTATGCTTTCATAAATGGGGGCTGTAATGGTGTAGATATTGCTAGATTTATCAAATTCTACTAAGTGTAAATCTTCTAATACAATAAGCAATCTATTTATCTGGCTATCATCAAGCCCTAAGGCTTCTAGTTTTTCTCTAGTAATAAACTTCGCATCTAAGGCAAAGCTAGAATCCATAATTTCTTTTTGCAGCCCTTCAATAAAGCCCCTTTCTTCACTGCTTACAAGCATATCTAGGTAATTGATAGCAAAAAATTCATTTTCGCTAGATTTTAAAAATTTATGCGTAATCCTTTTGCCCTCATTATTGACACAAATTCTCAAGCCCCTGCCTACTTGCTGGTGGCGGCTGACATCACTGCTAGAATGTGCGAGTTTGGTTAGAGTGAAAATATTTGGATTATCCCAGCCCTCTTGCAAAGCCCATACGCTAAAGATAAAACGCAAGGGCGTGCTAAAAGAGAGTAGCTTCTCTTTTTCTTGCAAAATGAGTTTTATATCATTTGCTTCTAGGGTTTCTTTGTTGCTTTCTTTCTTTTTGCTTGTGAGATTGCTATCGCCGCTAAAATAGCCCTGATGCACTCTTAAATTACCATTTTCATCAAAATCTTTTTGCAAATATGCCCTGTAATTTTCATCTAAATTTTTCTGTAAAATTTCTTGGCGTTTTTGCTTATAGAGCCTTTCAAAAGTGTTTTTGATAAAGGGATTTTCCCCTCTAAAGTCTTTAATCTCTGGGATAAAAAAGAGACTTAAAGCTTTAATATTTTGCTTAAACAATGTTTCTTCTTTTTCAAAATGCAGGGCGATGGCTTTTTGTAAAAGGCTTGTGATTTCATCTTGGCTTAGTTTGTAGGACTTTTTGCTTTCTATCACTTCGCCATTGCTTAAATAGGCTTTGTCTTTATTGACATTGACTAAACTAATGCTTTGAAAGCTAGAATCTAGTGGGGCTAGGCTGTTATTTTGCAAAATCATTGTGCGTTTTTCTATGCCATTGTTAAAAAAGGAGAAAGTAGCGGATTTTGGTTTAGCTGTGTTTGTGGCTATCAAAAATGGGGCAGTGTTGTTTTGTATCAGTGTATGCACGCGGATTTGTTTGACAAGGTATTCTCTAAAAGCTGTGATAGAATCAAGGCAGTAGGCAACATTGCTTAAAGCATACTCGCCCTCTTTGGGGAAAGTCGCACCAAAGCGGAAATATAGAGAATTAAGCTTAGAAAAATAGCGATGAAACGCTTCGCCCTTTAGCAAATGTGGCTCATCAATGATAGAAATGGGCTTTAGGGCGGCTATGTTTTCAAAAACGCTTTTTGTATTGAAAAGATTTTCATTATTTTTATTGAGCAAATTATCTTTCTTATCAATGGCACTATTGGTTAGGATAAGCACACTTAGCTCATCTTCATTTTTGATATAGTGATTGATGATTTGTGATTGCGACTTGCTATCTGTGTAGATATAGGGCTTTAAATGCTTTTTATACTCGCTATAAAAGTAGTCTTTTGTAAGCTTGATATTTTGCTTCACAGATTCTAAAATCGCCTTTCTTGGCACGAAAATGATGAATTTATTTTGCTTAAAATGCTTGTTAAGCTCAAAAATGAGATTAAGATAGGTGAAAGTTTTGCCCGTGCCTGTTTCCATTAAAATATCTAAGTGTAGTTTATCACTGATATTGTGTATCGGCATAGGTGTGCGTTTGTAAAAGTCTTGCAAACATTCCTTTAGGTTGCCTTGTTTTGTAAAGTCAAAATTTGACAAAATCTCTTTTATGTTGTCAATGCAGTTTTGCTGATACTCTTGTCTTTCAAAAATCATTGTTACTCCATTTTAGTTTGTGTAAATAGCTCGCAAATCTGTGCAGCAATATGCCCTTCAAAATCCTTTGGCACACTAGAATCTTTATTGTAATAATACAAAGCTACTTCTATATCTAATCCTTGAAAATCTAGCGTTTTATTACAAAATAATTCTTTAAAGCCTCGCAATTTATCTCTTGCATTTGCTTCAAAGCTTAAGCCCTTAGGATCTACAAAGATGATTCTATAATTCCCGCTTTGCTTATGCTTTAACCAAAAGATAAAATCTGGGTAAAACTTTCTCTGCTCTTGGCTTTGTGTATCAAAATAGGGGATAAATATAGAATCTAGCTTTTCTACAATCTTGCTAAAGCACCACTCATAGTCTTTAAATGCGTTCGTAGAATCTTGTAAATATTTTTGTAAATCTTCTAAAAATTCTACCTCACTTCTTTCGCTAATAGCGTAGTTAATATGGATTGTAGAATCTTTATATGATTCTAAAACCATAGGGCTGTAATAGTGCTTTGCAAGCTCTGCTGTGATAACATAGCTATATTTTTCTACGCTTTGTGTTGGTTTAGCTTGGATTTGCTCAGTGTATTCATCTAGTGTGATTTTGCCTTTTTCAAACTCTTTTTTAAGCGTATCTATGCTTTTAGCTTGTTTTGTCTGTGCTAGTTCTTTAACTGCTTTATTCATTTCTTTTATAATCGTCTCACTAAGCCCATCGCCACTTAGCATAAATCCATCAAAATGCGTGATACTATTCTCACAAGGCACAAACTTTTCTAATTCCTGCAAAGGTGCGTGGAAAAATCTATCCATACGACGCAGGGCATTTTGTGCTTTAATCTTTGGCATATTGCCCTTTATCTCTAAGCTTACACCTGCTTCATCACGCATTTTTTGCTGTATTTTTTGCAAAGTGCTAAAGCCTAAATCCGCTCTATTTATCCCACTTGATACAAGCAAAATATCTTCATCATAAGATTCTATATATTTGCTTAATCTCTCAAAGTCATAATGTGAGATAACAAAAGTTTCATTTCTTTTATGAGAATCTTTATATTTTGGCACAAGCAGAGGTTCTAGCGTTTTATTTCTCTTAAAGCCTGTAAGCCTACTTTGGAATCTAAAGCCCTCAAGCCCCTCTAAAATCCCTTGAATCGCTTCATTTTCTGTCGCCATAATAAATACACTCTCAATGCCTAAACTCCCATCACCTAAAGAATCTTTTTTGTTATACTCTAGCTTATCACTTGCTTTTAGTCGTTTGCGGACATCTTTAAAAGGCTCAATTCTTACCCCTCGCCCTATGGTTTGCAGGACATATTTTTTTGCCTTTTTGCTACCGATATTGATAAAGTTGATGAAATTCACACGATTGCTATCCCACCCCTCGCTAAATACCTTGCTTCCCATCATAATCTGTATGGGCGACTCTACGCTATTTAGCCCTTCAAAATACCCTTTTTCTATATCCTCCCCACTCTCAATGCCTAGCCCATTAAGATAGCTTTTCTCCCACTCTTTAATGCTACCGATATTTAAAAGTAAAAAGGGCTTTGTCGCATTTTTACTTTTAAAGGCAAGCTCTTTATTATTCCCCTTAATCTTGCAGCACTCTAGGCTTGAAGTCTCTTTAGCATAAAAGATTTGCTCTCTTAAGTCTTTGGAATCTATTTTTGCAAGTTTTTCTAAAAAGTCTTTATTCATCTCTTTTTCTGCAAAATATATTTTGCTAGATTCTAACTTCTTTGCTAGGTTTTTTGCAATCTCACTTATATCTTTAGAATCTTTTAAGATTCCCATAATCGCTTCAAAATACAGCTTAATCCCCGCATCTTTAGTATTGACTTTATCCGCCACAGCGATGATTAAAGGATTGTGATAATGCAGGTTTTCAAACCTTGCTTTTAAGCTTTTTAATTCCTGCTTTATCCCCACAAAAAGGATAAAACTCTCTAGTATCCGCTCTAGTTTTTCATCACTAGAATCCACTCTAGAATCTTTAAAGGCTTTGAGATTGCTATCTAGCACCACGATATTTTTCCCATAGCCATCATTATTAAACTTCTCTAAATTGTAGTTAAAAGCACAAGTAAATAGCTCTATATTATTATCAAAAGTCGCAGAAAAGTTAAAGATAAATCCGTGCGGATATTCCTGCCTTTCTCGCCCTTTTGCTAATTCTCTTATATAGCTTTTTCTTATAGAATCTTTGCTATCGCCCTTATGTACTTCATCAAGCAAGATATGCCAGCCTTTTTCACGCATTAAATCATCATAGTTTAGCCTTTTTGCTTTAGAATCTTTACCGACATTTTCTTTTATATCTAGCAAATCACTTCTACCAAGAAACACGACATTTTCAAAGCCTAGCAAACTTTGATTATCATATTCTTTTATCTCTTTGCAAGTGATTTGTATCGGTTGATATGTATTAAAGCTTTGTATATGGTTTTTAAACTGATCTAAAATCTTATCATTAGGCACAAGTAGCATTATAGGCTTAGATTCTATCTCGCCGCTTTTCATAAGTCTTTGCATAAGGCTTATAAGCTTTATCATCACAATACTTTTGCCACTGCCTGTTGCCATCCAAAAGCTTGCCATATTGCAAAACTCTTTTATATCTAAGCCTTTTTTAGAATCTAGTTTTATATTATTGTATTTAAAAGCCTGTTTGTATTCATAGCATAGCTCTTTTGTATCATCTCTATATAGCTTTAAACTACATAATGCCTTTTGCAATGCTGCTACTTGATACTCTTGCAGACTAATACCTCCATTAAAGCTTACTAAATCAAGGCTTTCAAAAAGATCGCTGAAAGATTTAAGTTTATCATTTAAGATTTGTGAGAGT
Source organism: uncultured Helicobacter sp. (assembly GCA_963559865.1). GTDB lineage: Bacteria > Campylobacterota > Campylobacteria > Campylobacterales > Helicobacteraceae > Helicobacter_C. The sequence continues at coordinate 3,302 of CAUWMC010000007.1, read as the reverse complement.
AGTAAGGGGATTTTAGTGTTTTGCTTTGCCATTTTCTATTCCCACCACAAAAGATTTTTAAGCTTTGGGTATGAATACAAGTTTATTTGGTCTAGTGATACAATATCGCCATTATCAAACTCACAAGATTCTATACCTTTAGAATCTAAAAATAATCGCTTGATTTTTAGTCCTTGTAAGTTTGCTAAAGTGTGGAATAAGTCAAATTCCTTTCTATATCCACTCATATCTAGCGTGATTGTTTCGCCTTTATTCAGCTTTTTAATGAGTTTGCGGGATTTTCTGTAATCAATGATTTTTTGTGCTTTTTGATAATCTTTAGCGGGATAAATGCTTTGACTATCTTTATAAGTTGCTGTGTATTGTGCTTCTTTGTCATATTGAGGCGAAGCCGAAATATCTCTTTGTGAGTTTGTCGTATCGCTATGCAAACTTGTCATATTGAGCGGTAGCGAAATATCTCTTTTAGATTCTATGTTTTTAGATACTTCAGCTGACGCCTCAGTATGACAAGTGGAGGGGGTTTCAGTATGACAAGAAAAAGGCTTAGTATATTCAGAATCCATAAGCACATATTCACACTCTTTTAATGCTTCTTCATAGGATTCCAACTCATAGTATCTAAATGCCCCGCTGCCTTTATAATCGCATTCTTTGCTAATCCCGCTTTGGAATCCTGCGATAACTTTTTTAAGGCGTGGGATAATGACTTTGTAAAAATGCTCCCCCATTTCAATGCCTAGCCATTTACGCCCTAGCTTTTGTGCGGTAGCTAAACTCGTCCCACTTCCTGCAAAGAAGTCTAAAATTATAGAATCTTCATTACTAGCTATTTCAAAAATTCTTTTTAAAAGCTTTTCAGGTTTTGGGGTGTCAAAAAGCTTATCATCAAATAAGGCTAAAATTTCTTTTGCAGCGTCTTGATTATGCCCCACTTCCTTATGCTTCCAAATCGTAAGCGGTGTAATACCATCTTTTACTTCACTTAAAAATCTTTTAATTCTAGGCACAGAATCGCCACCATTAAAATAAATTCTATTATCCTTTAAATATTCCTCAAATTTTTCTTTTGAAAGTCTCCAAGAATAACCTTTTGGCGGTAAAATTTTTCTACCGCTGGGCAAAGTAATCTCGTAAATATTCGCTTCTACCGCAGGTCCCACGCTCAAATCTCCACTTGTCCAAACACCTCTTGGGTCGTTATCTGGGTTTTTATATCTTGCATTTGCTTCCTCTGTTCGTGGCAACGGATTTAATAGCACCTTATCAATATTTTTTGAATAGACGCTAATAAAATCGTGGTTAGGAGAAAAACCCTTTCTTAAATTAACAGCAGAAAAAACCTTTTCCCATATTATATTCGCTACAAAATTCTCCTCCCCAAATATCTCATCACATAAAATTTTAAGCCTTGCTTGTTCGTTATCATCTATGCTTATAAAAATGCTTCCATTATCCTTTAAAAATTCTTTTGCTAATTCTAAGCGATTAGCTATCATTGAAAGCCACGATGAGTGATTAAATTTATCTGTGTAGATAAAGCCGTCATTGCCTGTATTATATGGCGGATCAATACAAATTAAATCCACTTTGCCTTGATATTTTGGCATTAGGGAATTTAATGCTTGAAAATTATCCGCCTTTATTAGCTCACCATTAAGGATAGATTCTATATCATCAAACACGCTTAGAATCTTGTATTTTATCTCTTTGCTAAAATGCTTTGTGTCAAGGGGCAAGTAGCGGTATTTGTCGTTTGTAGATTCTTTAGTTACATTTTGTGTTTTTTTGTCATATTGAGGCGAAGCCGAAATATCTCTTTGTGAGTTTGTTGTATCACTATGCAAACTTGTCATATTGAGCGGTAGCGAAATATCTCTTTTAGATTCTATGTTTTTAGATACTTCAGCTAACGCTTCAGTATGACAAGTGGAGGGGGCTTTGGTATGGCAAGATTCAAGGTCGGTATGACAAAAAGAATGCTGATAAGCATAACAAAAATCTATAAAGGATTCTTTGCTAAAACTCTCATCAATAAGCTTTAAATCCTGCCATTCTTTGATTTGAGATTCAAAGCCTTTGTCTTTACATATAGAATCTAAAAGGGTTGTATTTTGCGAGTGAGTTTTATTGGAATCTTGGCATTCTAAGGATTGAGATGAGAAATCGGCGTTTTCAAGTGAGCCAACAAGAAGCTTACTAGTCGTAAGTGCCGCAGTTGGCGAACGCAGAATCGCCGATTTATCACTCAATACTGAATGCTTTAAAATCAAATCAAGGCTAAAGACATAATTTACTACTTTGACAAATTTAGGCTTTAACCATACAGCCTTTAGCTCATCTTCAAAATCGCCTATAAGCCCTATTATCTCTAAGGCGATATTGCGAATCCTTTGTAAATGCGATATGGATTTTACACTCCATTCTTGAAACTCGCTGTCTTTATAAAGATAATGATAAAACCATAAGTCAAACTGCTCTTGTAAAAATACCCTTGCATTTTTGTGGATAAAAAAATCAACTTCATTTTGCTTTTTATAACTTGTAAAAAGCTTTTTTATGTGTGCCTCATCTAGGGGGATTTTATGTGCTTTTAGGGATTTTATAAAATCTTCATTCAACTCGTTGCTATTTTCTTTAAACACAGCATTAAGATCGGGGAATAAATCCTTTTGACTTAAAACCTTGATATAAATGGTAGGTATAGAATCTTGTGTGTCTGTGCTTGTTTGCTCTATTTTATCAAGCTTGAAAATTAGCTTTCGCTTGGTATTATCGGCGTTTTGCCTATATTCACTTGTATCAAAGTAGATTTGGGCTAACTCGTCTTCATCGCTTAAAGTAAGGCTAGTATAAAGCGTATCACTTTTGACATAGTATAAATCTTTTGTTTTATAAAAAAGGCTTGTATCTTTGGAATTAGTATAGACTTTTGCATAAATGTTTTTATACAGCGGTGTATCGTGGAAAAATGGCGTGCCTGTATCGTTAAGATAGCTATCAAAGAAAGTGTAAAGCTTGTTGTAAATATCGTGTGAGTTAAAATCATCATTTGGGATAGCAGAATCTAAATAAGCTTTTATGTGAGAGAAATACCGCTCTTTTATGCTTAAAAGATTGCTAAAACCACTTTGTGCGTTTTGTGCTGTATGAGCCTTTTCATAGGCTTTGATTTTTGCACCGAGATAACATTCCTCTAATTTGCTATAAAATGCCTTTTTGTAGTCCATTGTTTGCCTTTGTGTTTTTATGTGCTTTTGCTAGTCATAAAGCTTAGTAAAACTTCCCCATATCTTGCTTAA